>CAZNQL010000003.1:79583-171256 GCA_964575415.1 uncultured Propionivibrio sp. | reverse complement strand
CCTTCGCGCGCATGATTCTCGAAGGGCGCTTCGACGATGCGCTGGCCGTCGCCCGCCAGCAGGTCGAGAACGGCGCACAGGTGATTGACATCAACATGGACGACGCGATGCTCGACGGAAAAGCGGCGATGGACCGCTTCCTCAAGCTGATCGCTTCCGAACCGGACATTTCGCGTGTGCCGGTGATGATCGACTCGTCGAAGTGGGAGATCATCGAGGCCGGCCTGAAATGCATCCAGGGCAAGGGCATCGTCAATTCGATCTCGATGAAGGAGGGCAAAGCCAAGTTCATCGAACAGGCGAAACTCGCGCAACGCTACGGCGCCGCAGTCGTCGTCATGGCTTTCGACGAAGCCGGGCAGGCCGACACCTACGCGCGCAAGATCGAAATCTGCGAGCGCGCCTACCAGTTGCTGACCGGGATCGGCTTCCCCGCCGAGGACATCATCTTCGATCCGAACATCTTCGCCATCGCCACCGGCATCGAAGAGCACAACAACTACGCCGTCGACTTCATCGAGGCCTGCCGCTGGATTCGCGCCCACCTGCCGCATGCGCAGATTTCCGGCGGCGTTTCCAACGTCTCCTTTGCCTTCCGCGGCAATGACCCGGTGCGCGAAGCGATCCACACCGTCTTTCTCTATCACGCGGTCAAGGCCGGGTTGTCGATGGGCATCGTCAACGCCGGCATGCTCGGCGTCTACGACGACCTCGATCCGGCGCTGCACGAGAAAGTCGAAGCCGTTGTATTGAATGCCTCGCCGGAAGCCGGCGAGGTCCTCGTCGAATTTGCGCAGACGGTCAAGGAAGGCAAGGCTAAAGACTCGGGGCCCGATCTTTCCTGGCGCGAACTGTCGGTCGAGGCGCGTCTCTCGCACGCTTTGGTCAAGGGCATCACCGATTACGTCGTTGCTGATACCGAAGAATGCCGCGCCGCGCTCGAAGCCGCCGGCAAACCGCCGCTCGCCGTGATCGAAGGGCCGCTGATGGGCGGCATGAACGTCGTCGGCGACCTCTTCGGTGCCGGAAAAATGTTCCTGCCGCAGGTGGTCAAGTCGGCACGCGTCATGAAACAGGCCGTTGCCCACCTTATCCCGTTCATCGAGGAAGAAAAACGGCGCACCGGTGCGGCGAGTAAGGGCAAAGTGATCATGGCCACGGTCAAGGGCGACGTACATGATATCGGCAAGAACATCGTGGGCGTCGTGCTCGGCTGTAACGGTTACGAGATCATCGACATCGGCGTCATGGTGCCGTGCGATAAGATCCTGAACGCCGCGAAGGAACACGGTGCGCAAGTCATCGGCCTGTCCGGGCTGATCACGCCGTCGCTTGAGGAGATGACGCACGTTGCCGCCGAGATGCAACGCCAGGGATTCGACATTCCGCTACTGATCGGCGGCGCGACGACAAGTCGCGCCCATACGGCGATCAAGATCGCGCCGAACTACGCGGGCACCGTGGTGTATGTGCCGGACGCTTCGCGTGCCGTCGGCGTCGTGACCAAACTGTTGTCGGTCGACCAGTCCGCCGCTTACAAGCAGGAAATCGGCGACGACTACGCGCGGGTGCGCGAACAGCACGCGGGCAAGAAGGGCGTCACGCTTGTTCCGCTCGAAGCGGCCCGCGCCAACCGCTTCGCCTGGAACGCCGACCCGACCTACAAGCCCACCGCGCCGGCCAGGCCCGGATTGCATGTACTGCGCGACATTGACGCGGCAACGCTAGTCGACTATCTCGACTGGGGGCCGTTCTTCCAGACCTGGGATCTGGCCGGGAGCTTCCCGAAAATCCTCGACGACGAGGTCGTCGGCGAAGCGGCGCGCTCGGTGTTTGCCGACGCCAAGGCCATGCTCGAAAAGATCGTCGCGGAGAAATGGCTGACCATCAACGCCGTCTGTGGCCTCTACCCGGCCAATGCTGTCGGCGACGACATCGAGATCTATGCCGACGCATCGCGGACGCAGGTGGCTATGACCTGGCATAACCTCCGCCAACAGCATGAGCGTCCGACGGGCAAACCGAATTACGGCCTTGCCGATTTCGTGGCCCCGAAGGGAAGTGACGACTGGATTGGCGCCTTCGCTGTCACTGCCGGTATCGAAACGAAGCTCGCCGAGTTCGCCGCGGCGCACGATGATTACCACGCGATCATGTTGAAAGCGCTCGCCGATCGCCTGGCAGAGGCTTGTGCCGAATGGCTGCACCGCGAAGTGCGTACCAACTACTGGGGCTATGCGGCGGATGAAAGCCTCGACAACGCGGCGCTGATCCGCGAGGAATACCGCGGCATCCGCCCCGCGCCCGGTTATCCGGCCTGTCCCGACCACAACGCGAAAGGTGGCTTGTTCGCTCTGCTCGACGCACCGGGTAATGCCGGCATGGGGCTGACTGAACACTTCGCGATGACACCGGCAGCGTCGGTGTCCGGCTTCTATCTCGCGCATCCGCAGGCGCAGTATTTCGCCGTCAGCAAGATCAACCGCGACCAGCTCGCCGATTGGGCGCATCGCGCCGGAATGAGCGAAACCGAGGCGGCGCGTTGGCTGGCGCCGGTGCTCTGAAAGCTGGGAAAGCGTGCCGGGATGAATCTGCCAGATTTTGTCAAAACGGATGTCGATCTCGGCGGCTGCACCACGCTGGCGCTGCCCGGCCGAGCCGCGCTCTATGCCAAAATCACCTCGCCGGATCAATTATTTCGTTTATCCGAAACGAAGTCACGGCGTTTCGTTCTCGGCGGCGGCAGCAACCTCGTTCTGACCGGCGATTTCGATGGGCTGATTTTGCAAATGGCGATCGCCGGGCGCGAGTTGGTCGGCGAGGACGCCGATGCCTGGCACGTGCGCGCCGGGGCCGGCGAGAACTGGCACGAATTCGTGCAATGGACGCTGGCGCAGGGCTGGCCGGGGCTGGAAAACCTGTCGCTGATTCCCGGCACCGTCGGCGCGGCACCGATTCAGAACATCGGTGCCTACGGGCTGGAAGTCGGCGAGCGCTTGCATTCGCTCAAGGCTGTCGACATGCAGAGCGGCGAAACGCTCAGTTTTGATCGCGCGGCCTGCCGCTTTGCTTACCGGGACAGCGTGTTCAAGCAGCAGGGCTGGCATCGGGACGGGAGAATGGTGATCACCGAAGTGACGTTCTGCTTGCCCAAGCTCTGGCAGCCACTGACGCGCTATGCCGATCTGGCGGCTGAACTGGACGCCCGGAATACGGTGTCGCCGACGGCGCAAGATGTCGCCGCAGCGGTGACCCGGGTGCGCGAGCGCAAACTCCCCGACCCGGGGCAGCTTCCCAACGCCGGCAGCTTTTTCCAGAATCCGGTTGTCGACGCGGCAATGGCGAAACGGCTAGCGCAAGCGTATCCCGGCATGCCGCGTTATGCCCAAGACGATGGGCGCGTCAAACTCGCCGCCGGCTGGCTGATCGAGCAGGCAGGCTGGAAAGGACGGAACCATGGACCGGTCGGCATGTACGAAAAGCAGGCGGTGGTGCTGGTCAATCGCGGCGGAGCCAGCGGTGCCGATATCATGGCTTTGACGCAGGCCGTACAAGGCGATGTGCGCGGTAAATTCGGTGTCGTACTGACGCCGGAGCCGGTATTTATCTAAGCCCACAAATATCGTACTAACCACAGCGCACACGGCGAGCACGGCGAAAACCTGACTTATTAGCTTTCCGCAGTGCTCGTTATCACCACTGCGACCAACTCCTTTTTCCAGGTTAAAGCGTCTGGTCGATCCGTTCGAAGCTGACTTGTCCGTAGAGCTGCGGATGGTTGGCGGCAATCCAGTAGCTGGCCTCCGATTCGGCGCGTTCCCAGTGCGTGGCACGAAGGGGGACCGCCTGGGTTTGCGTCTCGTCTTTCGACCATTCGAGTGTGAAGCTGCGCAAGCCACCGCGTTCCTGCAGGCGGATGCGCCGCGTCCAGCGCGGCGGCTCACGGGTCAGTTGGGCGTCGAAGTCGTCGACCTGCAAGCGGAAAAGCGGCCCCTGTCCGCGATGCTGGACAAGGTATTCGCGATCCGAGACCGGTTCGGCGATCTGCCAGCCATTGTCGCCTTCGATAGCACGCCGACGGCGTGTCCGTCTTCGCCGCGCAAGACTTCCGCGTCGATGTGATACCTGGCCTCCGTTTTCTCGATCAGGTCGTGCCAAGGCGAGCCCTGGCGTGTCGGCGGCGGAAAGGGGAGTGGTCGTTTCCCTTCGCGGATACGCGCGAAGAGCGATGACTTGAGCACATCATCCATCTGCCCGGCGAGCAGCTCGGCTTCGTGCATGCGGGCGCGCAGGCATTCCGCGAACAGACGACCGACCCATTCGGCGTCGTCCGGCGGCAGTCGCTCGATGCGGACGGAAAAATTCATCAACTCGTCGGCGTCGAGCGGCGCTTCATCGTTCATGGGGTTCTCCAAGTGCAATTTCCCGAGTCTACCCCTTCATGCCTGCCAAGGATAACGGCCATTCCGAGGGATGACGAGAAAATCCGTTAGAATTCATACCGTTGAATAAGCGAAGCGAAATTGGAGCAAGGTGTGATCGGCAAAACGGTATTAGTGACCGGCGCGGCCAAACGGGTCGGGCGTTCGATTGCGCGCGAACTGCACGCGACCGGCGCCAATCTCGTTGTGCACTATCGTAAGGCACAGGAGGCAGCGGAAGCCATTGCCGCTGAATTGAACGAAATTCGGCCCGGTTCCGCACTGTGCTGCCAAGCCGATCTCCTCGATCTGGAAGCCTTGCTCGCACTGGTGAAGCAAACCGTCGAGCATTTTGGGCGTCTCGACGCGCTGGTCAATAATGCCTCGAGTTTTTTCGCCACGCCGTTTGGACAAATCGATCAGGCGGCGTGGAATGATCTGGTTGGCAGCAATCTGCAAGCACCGCTTTTTTTGACCCAGGCGGCGGCCCCACATTTGCGCGCGGCGCAGGGAGCGGTCGTCAATATTACCGACATCCATGCCGAGCGACCGTTAGCCGGATATCCTTTATACTGCGCGGCCAAGGCCGGTTTGCTCGGCTTGACCAGAGCGCTGGCCGTAGAGCTGGCGCCGGACGTGCGCGTCAACGCAGTGGCGCCGGGGCCGATCCTGTGGCCTGACGATGATACCTTCGACGGCGAGACACGCGTACGCATCGTCGCGCACACTTTGCTCAAGCACGCCGGCAGTCCACAGGACGTGGCGCGTACCGTCCGCTTCCTGCTTGTCGATGCACCCTATGTGACCGGACAGGTGATCAACGTCGATGGCGGCCGTAGCGCGCATTTGTAAACCATTTCTGCAGTCAATCACACAAGAGGTTCCGTGGAAAATTCGAAGAATCTCCAACGTTTGAAAAAACGCCTGGAGCGCGATGTCGGCAAGGCGATTGCCGACTACAACATGATCGAAGAGGGCGATACCGTCCTCGTCTGCATTTCGGGCGGTAAGGATTCCTACGCCATGTTGTCGATCCTGATGGCGATGCAACAGCGCGCGCCGGTCGATTTCCGGCTGATTGCGATGAATCTCGACCAGAAGCAGCCCGGGTTTCCGGCCGACGTTCTGCCGGGTTATCTTGCCAGTCTCGCCATCGAGTACCGGATCGTCGAACAGTACACCTACTCGATCGTCAAGGAGAAGATTCCCGAAGGCAAGACGACGTGTTCGCTTTGTTCGCGCTTACGCCGCGGAGTGATCTACCGGACGGCGAAGGAACTCGGCGCGAACAAGATCGCGCTCGGCCATCATCGCGACGATATCGTACATACGCTATTTTTGAATTTGCTCTTCGGCGGCAAGCTCAAAGCCATGCCGCCCAAGCTAGTGACCGACGACGGCGCGCACGTCGTCATCCGGCCGCTGGCGTATTGCTGCGAAGACGACATCGCGCGCTTCGCCCGCGGCATGGCTTTTCCGATCATACCTTGCAATTTGTGCGGTTCGCAGAGCAATCTGCAACGGCAGAAGGTACGCGAAATGATGGCTGATTGGGATCGACGCTATCCGGGGCGCACCGAATCGGTTTTCTCGGCCTTGCAGAATATTGTGCCCTCGCACCTGGCTGACAATGCTTTTTTTGACTTCAAGGGACTGGCTGTTGGTACCCGACTCGATGAACTTGACGGAGGCGATACCGTGTTTGACGGCCCCGAATTCAGTGAGAAATCCGGAACGCCGGGAACTCCCACTATCAAGATAGTCGGAATATAAGTATCGCCTCGCAAACAGGGGTTTGTTTTGCCTCTTGATATGATGCATCATGGCTAACAGGACTGTTCTAGCGTAGTCGTCGCAGTTTCGCGGTCAAGATATAGCGGCAGGCGCTTGTTACCGGCATTTGTAATTATGGAAACAGCATATAAGAATTCTTCGGTGCTTTTTGCTGGCGTGACAGGACACGCACGTCTGCAGGAAAAATTAGGAAGCGCCGAGGCCTTGCGGGCTGCCGATCGCTGCATCAAGCGCGTAGAGCGCGCGATCGAGGCTTCCGGCGGGCATATTGCGAAAAGCGAACATAACGAATGCGTGGCCCTGCTCCCGAATGCAGATGCCGCGCTCCATGCCGCCGTAGAGATGCAGCATCGCGTGGCGGATCTCCCCCCCCCCCCCCCCCGTTTCCGGAGTCAAGCTGGCGATCCGCGTCGGGTTTTCCTATCGTCCGATATCCGGAACGGAATTCGATCCCAGTGGCGAGACAGTGACCAATGCTGCGCTTCTCGCTAGTTTCGCCGGTCCAAGACAAATTCTGACTGATGACCGTGGGGTTGCCGCGCTTTCTCCTGTATTGCGAAGTTCGGCGCGTAAAATCGATACCGTCACAATCAAGGGGAGGCATTGAAAGGTACGATATTCGAATTCGCTCTTCCCCCCAGGGTGAGCATTTGCCAACAGGTTCGGGCATGGCGCTTGTGGCGCATGAGCAGTCTAGCGCCTCAGGGACAAAGCCCCGACTACGTTTGCGCCATGCCGGACAGGCCATTATCGTTGACGACGGTCATTTGATTCTCACCATTGGGCGTGGTCCCGAATCTGTCGTTAATGTTCAAGATCGGCGTGCTTCGCGTAACCATGCCAGCATCGAACTCAAGAATGGTCATTTTATTTTGACGGATACCAGCACCAACGGCACTTATGTCGCTATCGAGGGCGAACCTGAGATCCGGTTTCGCCAAGGGGAATGCGTCCTGCGCGGCAAGGGAACGATCAGTTTTGCTACCTCTCGTAACAGTGTAGGGGCAGAGATCGCGGAGTTCGAGCAGCTCTCCGACAACTAACCCGGTACGCTGTGAGATTCGCGCCGCAATGAAAAACGGCGGTTGAATCCGCCGTTTTGTGTGTTCATTCGGATTTCGAACCGTCCGACTACATCGCATCCGCCTTGAGGCAATCGCTCATGAACGCCTTCCGTTCATCGCCTTTGAGCCCTTTTTTGCCGGCCTCGGCGTTGCAGGTCTTCATTTTGTCCTGTTGTTTTGCTCCGGCAGGTTTCGACTTGAGGCACTCACTCATGAACTTCTTGCGCTCGTCCCCCTTGAGCCCTTTTTTGCCTGCATCAGCGTTACAGGTCTTCATTTTCTGCTGCTGTGCTTGCTGTGCCGGTGATGGCGTTTTCATTTCTTTGTCAGCGGCAAAGGCGCTACACGTGGCAAAGCCTAGAGCAACAAGGAAAATTGCGGCTTTCATCAGAACCTCCTGTGTGGTTGAGAAAAATGCCCTGAGAATATGGGCGAATCAATTCTCGCTGTCAAGGACCGCTTGTTGTTGACGGCTGATGAACTCGCTCATGCTGTCAATACCACGCATCTGCAAGATGCAGTTACGAACGGCAGCTTCGAGCAATACGGCCAGATTGCGTCCGGGCGCAACATGAAAGATCACCTTGCGAACCGGGATGCCGAGAATTTCCTGGGTGTGTGAATCGAGCGGCAGACGCGGAAAATCGTCGCCGGGAGGCGTGCGCTGCAGATGGACGATCAGGCGCAGTTTCATTTTTCGGCGGGCGGCCGTTTCTCCGTAAATGGTGCGAATGTTAAGCAGGCCGAGACCACGCACCTCCAGATAATCACGCAGCATACCCGGACAGCGGCCCTCAATGGTAATTGGCGCGATGCGGGCCATTTCGACGACATCGTCGGCAACTAGCCCGTGTCCGCGAGAGAGGAGCTCGAGCGCCAGCTCACTTTTGCCAATGCCAGAATCGCCGGTGATGAGAACGCCCATGCCGAAGACGTCCATGAATACGCCGTGCGCCGAGACGGTATCAGCAAAACGGCGTGCCAGATAGACATGCAGCAGATCGATGACCGCCGAGCAGGCCTTAGGCGTCGTGAACAAAGGCGTCTGGGTTTTCTCGCAGACGTCGCGAAGATCCGCCGGAATTTCGATGTCGTCCGCGATAATCAACGCGGGAGGTCCGTAAGCCATCAGTTCGCTGATCTGATGGTCCCAGCGTTCTTTACCAGCCTGTTCGGCCCAGCGTTGCTCGGGCTTGCCGAGAACCTGCAGGCGATGGCTGTAAATGAGATTAAGGTGACCGACGACATCGGGGCCGAAAACTTCTTGATCCTTGAGCTGTACCGGGCGGTCAACACCCACTGCGGCGACCCAGGTCAGTTTGAGCTTTTCAACGTGATCTTCGTAAAGTTCCTTGATGCTGAAACTGCGTGCAGTAATCATAGCGGAGGCCTCTCAGTTACCGAACGCCTGGCGTATTTCTTCCGGGCCGACTGCCGCATGCAGCGCATCGCGGCAAGCACGATCGGAAAATCGTTCGGCAAGTGCGGAAAGGATTTGCAGGTGCTGTTCCGTCGCTTGTTCAGGAACAAGGAGAACGAAAAGAAGCGAAACTGGCTTGCCGTCGGGCGATTCAAACGGAACCGGCTTTGAAAGGCGGACAAAAGCGCCGTGGGCTTCGCGGAGCCCCTTGATGCGACCGTGAGGGATGGCAATGCCTTGCCCCAATCCGGTCGAACCGAGTTTCTCTCGCGCGAATAGGCTGTCGAAAACTGAGCTGCGGGCAATGCCCTGATTGTTCTCGAAAAGCAAACCGACTTGCTCGAATATGCGCTTCTTGCTGGTGGCCTCAAGATCAAGAACGATGTTGTCGTCAACCAGCAAATCTGTGATCAGGGTCATACCGGATGAATGGGAAAAATCAGGATTTAGTGGGAATTGGTGTCGTCAATAAAGACGGCGGATCCTGTTGCCGGATCCGCCGCTCACGACTCACTTATTCCTGAGCAAGTTGGCCGATTTTCTGGCCACGGTGATGGTCTTGCAGTTTTTGTTTGTGCTTTTGAACCTGGCGGTCGAGCTTGTCGACCAGAGAATCAATCGCAGCATAAAGATCATCTTCGGCGAATTCGACGTGAAGATCCTTGCCCCAGAGATGGACAGTCACTTCAGCCTTCTGCTTCAGCTTGTCCACCGAGAGGATCACGTTGACGTCGATGACGTGGTCAAAATGACGTGTGACGCGCTCGAGCTTTCCCTTAGCGTATTCGTGAATCGCCGGGGTGATTTCGAGGTGGTGTCCACTGATTTGCAGGTTCATGGTGTGGCTCCTTCAAGGTATTTGCCGCCAGAGCAGCTGACGAAACGCCCCGGTTTCGCCCGTACAGGCGGTTCAGGGGTGAGGGTTGCAGGCATCGTTTCCATTTTCAGTGTAAATATATCAATGCCTGTTAAATGTTTTTGCGAAGTTTGACCGCAGGAATGTTCAACGCTTCGCGATATTTCGCGATTGTACGTCGTGCGACGACGATGCCCTGCTGACCAAGAATTTCGGATATTTGACTGTCTGACAGCGGTTTTTTCGAATCCTCCGCGCCTACGAGTTGCTTGATCAGCGCCCGGATCGCCGTGGCGGAGCAGGCGCCGCCGGCATCGGTGGCAACGTGGCTACCGAAAAAATATTTCAGTTCGAAAATACCGCGAGGCGTGGCCATGTACTTCTGCGTTGTCACCCGCGATACGGTCGATTCATGCAAGCCGAGGATGTCGGCAATCTCACGCAAGACCAGCGGACGCATGGCGACTTCACCGTGGTCGAAAAACTGTCGCTGCCGGTCGACGATCGACTGCGCCACGCGCAGGATGGTATCGAAGCGCTGCTGCACGTTTTTGATCAGCCAGCGTGCTTCCTGCAACTGGCCGGCGAGACCGGATCCGCGTTGTTTCGACAGGATCTGGGCGTAGAGCCTATTGATGCGCAGTTTCGGGTAGGCATCTGCATTGACGTTAACGGTCCATTGACCACGAATCTTTCGCACAACGACGTCCGGCGTGATGTAGCGCGCGTCTAGGGACGAGAATGGTGCTCCGGGACGCGGGTTCAGGCTGCGAATGAGAAATTGGGCGTCGCGCAATTGATCATCGTCGCAGTTGAGATGTTTCTTGATTCGGGCAAAATCGCGGTTGGCAAGGAGGTCGAGGTGGTTGCGAACGATCTCCAAGGCCAGTGTCTGCGATGCGTCGTTGGGTAGCGCCTCCAGTTGCAGCGCCAGGCATTCACGAGCGTCCCGGGCACCGACACCGGTCGGATCAAAATTCTGCAGATGATTGAGCGCGATCTGCAATTCTTCCGGTTCGATCTCCAGTTCGGCGGGGAGCGTTTCGGCAAGTTCCTGCAGCGATTGGGTCAGGTAGCCGTCATCGTCGAGCGCATCGATCAGACACTGGATCAGCGTCCGGTCGCGGTCGGAAAGACTCATCAGGCCGAGCTGCCAAGACAAGTGATCGCGCAACGACGTCGTTGCTGCTTGCACATCCTGGAAGTCGCTATCGTCATCGTCAAAAGTCCCGGAGGAACTGGCGTAACTGGTTTCTTCGCCAAACCAGCTTTCCTCGTCGGCGGAAGTAGTGGCCGCGTTTTCTTGCTCCGAAATATCCTTTCCTTCGGTCGCCAGTTCGTTGTTTGCCGAGGGCGGAGGGGCATACTCCTCCTCCTCGCGCTCGAGCAAGGGGTTTTCCTGGAGGAATTTTTCCAGTTCCTGCTCCAGCTCGAGCGTCGACAGCTGCAGCAACCGGATCGATTGCTGCAGTTGCGGGGTCAGCGCGAGGTGTTGCGACAGTTTAAGTTGGAGGGAAGGTTTCATTTGCCGTGCCCGAACGGCTGCCGGTTGCGGAACTGATTCGGATGTCTTTCGTGCTTTTCAGCGGAACAAGTGTTGTTCTTAAAGGCGGAAATTGTCGCCCAGATAGACCTTGCGGACGCTTTCATTATAAATGATTTCATCGGGCCGGCCAGCCGAAAGCACCTTGCCTTCGTTTAGGATATAAGCGTGATCGCAGATTCCTAGTGTCTCGCGGACGTTGTGGTCGGTGATCAGCACGCCGATATTGCGCTCTTTCAGAAAGCGGATGATTTTCTGGATATCGAGAACGGCGATCGGATCGATGCCCGCGAACGGTTCGTCAAGCAGAATGAAGCGCGGATCGGTCGCTAGCGCACGGGCGATTTCGACACGTCGGCGTTCGCCACCGGAGAGCGCGGCGGCCGGACTGTTGCGAATGTGATCAACATGTAATTCGGCGAGCAGCCGTTCGGTGCGATCGTTGACCTCCTCCGGCGCGAAACCTTGTAGTTCAAGAACGGCCTTGATGTTTTCGGTAACGGTCAGCTTGCGGAAAACGGAAGCTTCTTGAGGAAGGTAGAAAACGCCAAGTTTCGCGCGGCGGTGGATTGGCAGGTGTGTCAGTCGCGTATCGTCAAGGCGGACTTCGCCGCTATCACAGGCAACGAGTCCGACCACCATATAGAAACAGGTGGTCTTGCCGGCACCGTTCGGTCCGAGCAGACCGACGACCTCGCCGCTACAGACTTCGATGGAAACGTCTTCGACGACAGTCCGCTTCTTATAGCGCTTCTTCAAATTGTGGGTCGACAGTGTGCTTTTCGCTATCGGCTGTTCTTGGTTATCGGACATCGTTTATTCGTCTTCAAGATCGCCACGCAAAACGCGACGGGTGGTTTCTCCGGAAAAGCCACGATTCATCAGGAGTCGCGCTTGTCGGGCACGCTCGGCGGCATCCCTCGGCGCGGGAGCGTCCCCGAACCGGTGCTGCCAGACGCTTCGCGCCCGCTGCAACTCATCCCCGCTTGCCGCCAGCGCCGAACTGACCAGTTCCTCGGCAACGCCTTGCGTACGCAGTTCATGCGCCAGGCGGGCGTTGCCGAAGCGGGCGGCGCGTGTATTCAGTCGCGCTTCCACGTAGCGTTCGTCGGAAAGCAGTCCGCGTTCGCTCAGGTCATCGAGCAGCTCGCGGATGTCTTCTTCCGACTCGGCGTGTGCCGCCAGCTTCCGCGCTAGCTCGGCTCGTGCATGCTCGCGGCGGGCCAGGAGGCGCAAGGCGCGCTCGCGTAGCGTGACGCTCATCGAAGCGGTTATTTGGGGCCTTTGACGGCTTGCGGCGAGGGGACATTCACCGCAGCGCGGATTTTAGCCTCAATTTCCTGCGCGATGTGCGGATTGGTTTTCAGGTACTCGCGAGCGTTGTCCTTGCCCTGTCCGATTTTTTCACCATTGTAGGAATACCATGACCCCGATTTCTCGACCAGTTTGTGGGCGACACCGAGTTCGATGATCTCTCCCTCGCGTGAGGTGCCCTCGCCGTAGAGGATGTCAAAGATGGCTTCACGGAAGGGGGGCGCCACCTTGTTTTTGACGACCTTGACACGCGTTTCACTGCCAACGACCTCGTCGCCTTTCTTGATGCCACCGATGCGGCGTATGTCGAGGCGCACCGAGGCATAGAACTTCAAAGCGTTGCCACCGGTTGTAGTTTCCGGGCTGCCGAACATGACGCCGATCTTCATGCGAATCTGGTTGATAAAGATGACGAGGGTGTTGGTGCGATTGATGTTCGCCGTCAGCTTGCGCAGTGCTTGGCTCATCAGGCGAGCCTGCAGCCCCGGCAACGAATCACCCATGTCGCCTTCGATTTCTGCTTTCGGGACGAGCGCCGCAACGGAGTCGATGACGACGACGTCGACGCTTGAGGAGCGCACCAGCATGTCGGCGATCTCGAGCGCCTGTTCGCCGGTGTCGGGCTGCGAGATAAGCAGTTCGTCAAGGTTGACGCCGAGTTTCTGGGCGTAGGTCGGGTCGAGTGCGTGCTCGGCATCGATGAAAGCGGCGGTGCCGCCGAGTTTCTGCATTTCAGCGATGACTTGCAGCGTCAGTGTCGTTTTGCCGGACGATTCGGGACCGTAGATTTCGACCACGCGGCCGCGCGGCAAACCGCCGATACCGAGCGCGATGTCGAGGCCCAGTGACCCAGTCGATACAGCCTGGATATCGTTGGCGACGCTGCCGTCGCCCATCTTCATGATCGATCCTTTGCCGAACTGCTTTTCGATCTGCGCCAGCGCGGCGGCGAGTGCTTTTGCTTTATTGTCGTCCATGGCGTGTCCTTTATCCTGATTGGTGGCGATTATCTCACGATCGACGTATCGGGGCCCGCAGGGCAGATTAGTCGAATACTGTTATTTTATACAGTATTCATGCGCACCTAGCAACCGGGCTGCGCGCCGCCAATGCTTCAGGCGGACAAGGGCGCAGCGAGGTCAAGCAGACCGGAAAGGGCGCGGGCAACGGACTGCGCACGGATTTCTCGACGGCCGCCGCTCGGGCCGGCAACGCCAGTGATAGCGACGGCACGGTCGGCCCGGCTGTGACGCAGCGCGCCGGTGGCCATGGCAACGGCGACGGCTTCGCTGACGGCGCCGTGCACAGCGATCAATTCGGGCGGGACACCGAGCATTTCCTGCTTGGCGGCGTTAGAGTAAGTGACAAAGCCGCGCTCGAACCAGTCCGAGCTGCCGGCAATCGCCGTCAGGCACTGAGCAACCCAGCCGCCGGTGCAGGATTCCGCCGTTGCCAGGCGCTGGCCGTTGGTGAGCAGAAGCGCGCCGACTTCGGCGGCGATGGCTTCGAGGGCGTCCTGGTCGTAAGCGGTCGGTACTTGAGAATTCATGGCAACAGGTAGCGGACGATGGCCAGTGTAAGCACCGTGTAGGCGGCGGCGACGAGGTCGTCGGTCATGACGCCGAGGCCGTTCTTGACCTTTTCGTCGAAGTAGCGTGCCGGTTGCGGCTTCACGATATCGAAAAAGCGGAAGAGAAAAAAGGCGACGGTTTGCCACAGCCAAGTCGCCGGACAGAAGTACAACACCATCCAGAAAGGAACGATTTCGTCCCAAACGATGCTGCCATGGTCGACAACCCCTAGGTCGCGACCGGTGCGGTGCGCAGCGAAGGCGCCGCCAATGAAACCGGCGACGAGAAAACCTAGGAGCAACGCGTCGTTCATTCCCATGCGCAGCAACGGAAACGTGAACCAGGCGAAGAGGGTACCAACGGTTCCCGGCGCAACCGCCGAGAGACCGCTACCGAAGCCGCAGGCGACAAGATGCGCCGGGTGCGAGAAGAGGAAGCGCAGCGACGGCGCTTTACTGGTTATCCTAACCAAAGTGATCGAATCCTTTATGAGCGGTGGGAATGGTTTGTCCGTGCTCATCGACGAGACGGATTTTGCCATTACCTTCCTGCACACTACCAATCCGCCACAGTGGCAGATCGAGAGAGGCGGCGAGTGCGGCAATCCGGTGGCGGGCTTGAGGGGCGGCGGCAAACGCCAGTTCATAGTCGTCTCCGCCCGCCAACTGGCAGTGGCGCGCCAGTTCGGGGTCGGCGCCCGCCGGCAGGCAAGGCAATTGCGGCAAGCGTATTTCGGCGTCGACACCGGAACACTCAGCGATGTGACCGATGTCGGCGAGCAGTCCGTCGGAAACGTCGATGGCGGCGGTGGCGAGTCCTTGTTCTCGTAACGCGAGGCCCAGTTCCATACGCGGCATGGGCCGTTGCAGTGCAGTCAGGCACCGCGCCGCCAGCGCCTCGGGCAGTTGCGTGCGTTTCTGCAACTGAGCGAGACCGAGCGCCGCCAAACCAGGCCAGCCGGAAATCCACAGGTCATCGCCAGCCTGCGCGCGGTCGCGGCGCAAAGCGGTACCCGCGGGCAGTTCACCAAGCGCAGTGAGACACAAGTTGAGCGGGCCGCGCGTCGTGTCGCCGCCGACCAGATCGACGCAGTACCGCTTTGCGCAAGCGAAGAGACCGTCGGCGAACCCGCAAATCCAGACCTCGTCAGCGTCAGGCAAGCTGCCAGCGAGCAGCGCCCAACGCGGCCGGGCCCCCATCGCCGCGAGGTCGGAAAGATTCACTGCCAGCGTTTTCCAGCCTAACTGGAACGGGTTGGTGTCTGCCAGAAAATGCGTGCCGCTAACCAGCATGTCGGTCGTGATGGCCAGCTCCATCCCCGGGGAAGGCGCGAGCAGCGCACAATCGTCGCCGGGACCAAGCACGGCCTGCGGCGTCGGGCGCGCGAAATAACGGGCGATCAGGTCGAATTCGGAGGGCATGAAAATTATTTAACCACAGCGAACACGGCGGCACAGCGAAAACTTGATTTGGATGTCTTTATAAAAACTAATGCTGCTGAAAATTGACAAATCCAAAAGACATAATAATCATGCTTTATCGCTGTGTCCGCGGTGTTCGCTGTGGTTATTTGCCTTTACGTGCGGTACGCTTGGCTTCGACTTCGACCGGCCGTAGTTTGGCGGCCAGCTTGTCGAGAACACCATTGACGTACTTGTGGCCGTCGGTGCCGCCGAATCCCTTGGTCAGTTCGATGCACTCGTTGATGATGACACGATAGGGCGTTTGCTGATGATTGGCGAGTTCATAGGCGCCGGCGAGCAGGATGCTGGCTTCGATCGGCGACAATTCGGCGAAGGGGCGGTCGAGGAATTCCTGCAATTGCTCCTGCAGGGTTCCCTGCTGCGCGAGGACGCCGCGCAGCAGGGCGGTGAAGAACGTTCGATCCGCCTTGCCGAAATCGTCGCTATCGGCGAGATGGGCCTCGATTGCCGCTTCGTCGGTACCGCCGATTTTCCATTGGTAGAGCCCTTGCAAGGCCAGTTCGCGCGCACGTCGGCGCGGCGATGGCGCGGTGGATTTGCCCTTGCCTGAGGCGTGCGTTTGATTTTCCGGGGTATGACTCATGCAGGTTGCTCTCCCATCAGGCGCAGCAGGTTGGCCATTTCCACGGCCGCTTGGGCGCAATCGGCGCCTTTCGGCTGCATCCGTGCCAGCGCCTGATCATCGTTCTCGCAAGTCAAGATGCCGTTGGCGATCGGTGTGCCGGTATCGAGTTGCACTTCCATGACACCGCGGCAGGCATCGTTGGACACGACCTCGAAATGATAGGTCTCACCGCGAATGACGGCGCCAAGGGCGATCAGCGCGTCAAATTTTTTCCGCTGAGCCAACGCTTGCAGGACCAAGGGAATTTCCAAGGCCCCGGGAACCGTGGCGATTTCAATAGCGCTGTCGGCAACGCCGAGACGCCGCAATTCGGCGACGCAGGCGGCAAGTAAGCCTTCACAGACGTCGGGGTTGAAGCGGCTCATGACGATGCCGACGGACAATCCCTTGCCGTTCGGTTCGGTTTCAAACTCGTTGATGGTGTCAAAACGGGGCATGGCTGCGCCTTTCCGGATTCGTGTATGTTATTTGAGTTCAGCCGGCGAGGCGATATGGCCGGTAACTTCGAGGTCAAAGCCGGTCGCGCTTGGCATGCGGCGCGGGCTGGCGAGCAGCTTCATCTTGCGTACGCCGAGATCGCGCAGGATCTGTGCGCCGATGCCGTAAATGCGGGGATCCCACTTGGCGACGGCCGGTTTGGCCGATTCGGGCTCCATGAGCGCTGAGAGGATATCTTGGCCGGTTTCGGTCCGACGCAGCAGCACGATAACTCCGGATTCGGCTTTCGCCAATGTCTTTTGTGCGAGATCTAGCGTGAAGGAATGGCGACCGCATTTCGGGTCGATGAAGTCGAGCACTGATAGCGGCTCATGAACGCGTACCAGAGTTTCCTTCTCGGGATGGATGTCGCCCTTGGTCAACGCTAGGTGAACTTCGCTGGTAGTGCGATCCGTGTAGGCATGCAGTTCGAATTGGCCGTGAGCGGTATGCACGGTTTTGGTCAAGGTCCGTTCGATCAGCGTTTCGTTGCGGCTCCGATAATGGATGAGATCGGCGATCGTACCGATCTTCAGTTGGTGTTCGCGAGCAAACTCGATGAGATCGGGCAACCGTGCCATCGATCCATCGTCCTTGAGAATTTCGCAAATGACCGATGAAGGCTCGAAACCGGCCATTCGGGCCAAATCGCAGCCGGCTTCGGTATGGCCGGCGCGCACGAGTACGCCGCCGGTCTTGGCGGTAACCGGAAAGATGTGGCCGGGCTGAACGATGTCCTCGGGCTTGGCGTCGCGGGAGACCGCCGCCTGGATGGTGCGCGCCCGGTCATGCGCCGAAATGCCGGTGGTGACGCCGGTCGCCGCTTCGATCGAAACCGTGAACGCGGTGTTGAACTGGCTCTTGTTGTCGTTGGCCATCGGCCTCAGGCCGATCTGCTTGCAGCGCGCTTCGGTCAGCGTCAGGCAAACCAGGCCGCGCGCGTGCTTAACCATGAAGTTGATCGCTTCGGGCGTGACATGTTCTGCCGCCAGAACGAGATCGCCTTCGTTTTCGCGGTCTTCCTCATCGACGAGAATGACCATGCGCCCGGCACGCATTTCAATGATGATCTCCTCGATCGGAGAAATCGCCGGGTGAGTGCTTTGCGGTGACATGATCAGTTGCTCTCCTGGGCTGCGGCCGGATCGAGCATGCGCTCAACGTAACGGGCGATGAGGTCGATTTCCAGATTGACTTCCTTGCCGGGGGCCAACTCGCCGAGCGTCGTTGCTTCCAACGTGTGCGGAATCAGGTTGATGCTGAAGTCGGCGCCAGTCACCGTGTTGGTGGTCAAGCTAACGCCATTGACGCAGATCGACCCCTTGCGGGCGATATATCGCGCCAATGCTTGCGGCGCCCGAATTTCGAGCAGGCGGTTGTCACCCACGGGGTCGAAGCGCAACACCTTGCCGACACCGTCGACGTGGCCGGAGACGAGATGGCCGCCGAGACGATCGGCGAGTCGCAGGGCTTTTTCCAGATTGATCGCTCCGGGCGCATCGAGGCCGATAGTGCAGGAGAGTGTTTCCGGCGAGACATCAACACAGAAATCGCGCTCATGTTTCTCTACCACGGTCAGGCAAACGCCATTGCAGGCGATCGAATCTCCCAGCGCAACATCGCTCAGATCGAGACTGCCGGCGTCGATTTTCAGGCGCATGGTGGGGGTGCCGTCGTTGCGCGACGTCAGTTCGCTGATGCGGCCAACCGCCGCAATGATTCCGGAAAACATGGCAGATCAATCAGATGGAAGTGAGGATAGGGTAAGATTCTAACATATAAGAGGTAAGCGAATAACGCCGCCGGTGCCGGCGTTATTCGGGGTGCAGGAACTTGGCCTCTGCTTTGCGTTTGATCAGGCGGTCTTGTCTTCGGCGCAGAAACCCGACAGCCGGTTAGCGCCGCTGATCAGCGCGCGGATCGAAGCGGTAACGATATTCGCATCCATGCCGACGCCGAAACATTCGCGTTCGCTGCCGGGCTGGGTGACTTCCATGAAAGCGCAAGCTTTAGCATCACCACCTTTACCCATCGAGCGCTCCTCGTAGCTGCGCACTTGCAGGACGATGCCGATGCCCTGCAAGGCATGGACGGCGGCGTCGATCGGGCCGTTGCCTTCGCCCGAGAGGACGTGTGTCTGGCCGTTGGCCGTGACCTTGACCGAGAGACGGATGCCCTGCGCCTTACCGTCCTCAAACAGGTGGTGTTCGACGTAGGCGATCGGTTCGGCGGTTTCGAGGTAGGTTTCCGAGAACAACTTCCAGATATCGGACGCTTCCATCTCGCCGCCCTGCGAATCGGTGTAGCGCTGCACTTCGCCCGAGAATTCGACCTGCAGGCGACGCGGCATGACGACACCGTATTCGGTTTCAAGCAGGTAGGCGCCCCCCCCCTTGCCGGACTGGCTGTTGATGCGGATCACCGAGTCGTAGGTACGACCCAAATCGGCCGGGTCGATCGGCAGATAGGGCAAATCCCACAACGGTTTTTCGCCCTTGGCCGAGAAGCCTTTCTTGATCGCGTCCTGGTGCGAACCGGAGAAAGCGGTGAAAACAAGGTCGCCGACATACGGATGGCGCGGATGAATCGGCAGTTGCGTGCAATATTCGAAACTGCGCGCCACGGCGTTGATGTCGGAAAAGTCGAGGTTTGGCGAAATGCCCTGCGTGTAGAGGTTGAGCGCAAGGGTGACAAGATCGACGTTGCCGGTGCGCTCGCCGTTGCCGAAAAGACAGCCTTCGACGCGGTCGCCACCGGCCATCAGGCCGAGTTCGGCCGCCGCGACGGCCGTACCGCGGTCGTTGTGCGGGTGCAGGCTGAGGATGATGCTGTCGCGGCGGGCAAGATTGCGGTGCATCCATTCGATCTGGTCGGCATAGACGTTCGGTGTCGCCATCTCGACCGTGGTCGGCAGATTGAGGATGACCTTATTGTCGGGCGTCGCGCCCCAGGCTTCGGTCACCGCGTCGCAAACCTCGAGGGCGAATTCGAGCTCGGTCGCCGTGAAGTTCTCCGGGCTGTATTCGAGGACCCATTCCGTTTCCGGATTTTCCTGCGCGAGTTGTCTGGCCAGTTTGATCGCCGACACCGCCATGTTGATGACTTCCTGCTTGCTCAGGCCGAAGACGATCTCGCGGAAGGGTTTCGAGGTAGCGTTGTAGATGTGCATGATGGCGCGGCGCGCGCCCTTGAGCGATTCGAAGGTGCGGCGGATGAACTGCTCACGCGCCGGAGCGAGGACCTCGATGGTGACGTCATCGGGGATATGCTTGTCTTCGATCAGCTTGCGCACGAAATCGAAGTCCGTCTGCGAGGCCGACGGGAAGGCGACTTCGGTTTCCTTGAAACCGGCGGCGCACAGGGTCTTGAACATGCGCATCTTGCGCTCGACATTCATCGGCTCGAACAGTGCCTGGTTCCCGTCGCGCAAGTCGGTACTCATCCAGATCGGAGCCTGGGTGATGGTGCGGTTCGGCCATTGCCGATTATCGATCTTGACCGGAGGGAAGGCGGCGTACTTGGTGGACGGGTCTTTCAACATGGCGGCAGCTCCTTGTTTGGCGCAACATTCACAATCAATGGTGAAATCATAGCCAATTATTGCGGGCAGATACTTGCGTTGTATCGTAATATACGTACGTTTACGCAATTTTATTGCTATATATAACAAGTACCGGCAATAATATTTCACGAATTAATTAATGCCAAGCAAGACATGGAAATTGACCGCTATGATCGGCAGTTGCTGAGGTTGCTGCAGGAGAATGGACGCATGAGCAATCAGGAGCTGGCGGATCGGATCGGCCTGTCGCCTTCGCCCTGTTTGCGCCGGGTCAGGGCACTGGAAGAATCAGGCGTGATTGCCGGCTATCGCGCCATGGTCGACGCCAAGGCGCTGGGGCTAACCCTGATGGCGCTGGTTTATATTGCCATGGACAAACATACGCCGGAACGCTTCGAGCATTTTGAAAAGGAAATCGGCGTAATCCCTGAAGTGCTCGAGTGTCTGTTGATTACTGGCCAGGATGCCGACTACCAGATCAAGGTCATCGTCAGAGACATGGAGGCGTATCAAGAGCTGCTGCTCAACCGGATCAACCGCATTCAGGGCGTGACCGGCGTGCATTCGAGTTTTGTGCTGCGCCGGGTGGTGGACCGGACGTCATTGCCGGTCTGAGCGGCAGCACAAAAGAGAACGGCGACAAATCACTTTGTCGCCCTCCGCTTTAGTCGCCCAGTCGGATTACTTGCTGGGGTCTTCGCACATTTCGAGCAGCACGCCGTAGGTCGACTTCGGGTGCAGGAAGGCGATGTCCAGACCTTCGGCGCCCTTGCGCGGAGCCTTGTCGATCAGTTGCACGCCACGGTTGCCCAGTTCGTCCAGGGTGGATTGGATGCCCTTGCAAGCGATGGCGAGGTGCTGGATGCCTTCGCCTTTCTTTTCGATGAACTTGCCGATGGGGCCGTCCGGCTCGGTCGACTCGAGCAGTTCGATCTTCGACTGGCCGATCTTGAAGAAGGCGGTGCGAACTTTCTGTTCCTTGACTTCTTCAATGGCGTAGCATTTCAGGCCCAGTTGCTTTTCCCAGAACGGGATGGCTTCGTCCAGGCTCTTGACGGCGATGCCGATGTGCTCGATGTGAGAGAGTTCCATTTCAGATTCCTTGTTAAGTGAATGAAGTGAAGAAAGAAGAATTTGTCACGAACGAGCATTATACGATTTCTCGCGGAATTGGGCACTCCTCGACCATTTTTTACGATTGGGCATACCCCCTGGCAGCGAGGGGGTTTTTCGAGATGCGCAGCCTAGTCGCGGAAGTACGTCCCGATGCAGATGGATTTCTTGCGGCCACGCATCTTGGGTAGAATTGCAGACTGTTCGCTTATACCGTCTCTGGAGGTTTTGATGCCCGATTATCGTTCCCGTACCTCAACGCATGGCCGCAACATGGCGGGGGCCAGATCGCTTTGGCGCGCCACAGGCATGAAGGACGGTGACTTCGGCAAGCCCATTATTGCTGTCGTCAATTCGTTCACCCAGTTCGTCCCCGGCCATGTGCATCTGAAGGATCTGGGGCAACTGGTGGCGCGCGAGATCGAGGCCGCCGGCGGCGTTGCCAAGGAATTCAATACGATCGCCATCGATGACGGCATCGCCATGGGGCACGACGGCATGCTGTACTCGTTGCCGTCGCGCGATCTAATTGCCGACTCGGTGGAATACATGGTCAATGCGCATTGCGCCGATGCCATGGTCTGCATCTCCAACTGCGACAAGATCACCCCGGGCATGCTGATGGCGGCGATGCGCGTGAATATCCCGTGCATCTTCGTCTCCGGAGGGCCGATGGAAGCCGGCAAAGTCAGACTCCAGGACGGCAAGGTAATCCACCTTGACCTGGTCGACGCGATGGTCAAGGCGGCGGACAGCAGCGTTTCGGACGCCGATCTCGACCAGATCGAACGTTCCGCCTGCCCGACCTGCGGATCCTGCTCGGGAATGTTTACCGCCAATTCGATGAACTGCCTGACCGAGGCACTGGGACTTTCCCTGCCCGGCAACGGCACGCTCGTGGCTACGCACGCCGACCGCAAGAATCTGTTCCTGAAAGCCGGCCGCCAGATCGTCGAACTCTGCCGTCGCTACTATGAGAAGAACGACCTTTCGGTGTTGCCGCGCAGCATCGCCACGTTCAAAACCTTTGAAAATGCGATCAGCCTCGACATCGCGATGGGCGGTTCGACGAACACCGTCCTGCATCTACTGGCGACTGCGCAGGAAGCCGGCGTGAATTTCACGATGGCCGATATCGACCGCCTGTCGCGCAAGGTGCCGTGCCTATGCAAGGTGGCGCCGGCGACGGACAAGTACCATATCGAGGACGTGCATCGCGCCGGCGGTATTTTCGGCATTCTTGGCGAACTTGACCGCTGCGGCCTCCTGCACCGCGACGTGCCGACTGTGCATACAAAAAACCTTGGGGAAGCGCTGGATGTCTGGGATGTCATGCACCGCGCTCACGACCTGGGAATCTACGAGTTTTATCGTGCTTCGCCGGGCGGCGTACCGACGCAGACCGCGTTTTCCCAGGACCGCCGTTACCCGGAACTTGATCTCGATCGGACCCGCGGTTGCATTCGCGACCAGGCCAATGCCTATAGCAAGGAAGGCGGACTGGCGGTGCTCTACGGCAATATCGCCGAGGAGGGTTGCATCGTGAAAACCGCCGGAGTCGATGAAAGCATCTGGGTTTTCTCGGGGCGGGCGCGGGTTTTCGAGAGCCAGGACGCCGCCGTCCAGGCGATCCTTTCCGACCAGATCGTCGCTGGCGACGTTGTCGTGATTCGTTACGAAGGGCCGAAAGGCGGGCCGGGTATGCAGGAAATGCTTTATCCAACCTCCTATCTCAAGTCGAAGGGGCTGGGCAAAGCCTGCGCCCTGCTCACCGACGGGCGCTTCTCGGGAGGCACCTCCGGCCTGTCGATCGGTCACGTCTCGCCGGAGGCCGCTGAAGGCGGCGCAATCGGTCTAGTTGAAGAAGGCGATACCATCGAAATCGATATTCCAGGACGGCGTATTCACCTTGCAGTTTCTGCGGAAGCACTTCGGCAACGCCGCGAGGCAATGGAAACGAAGGGACAAAATACCTGGCAGCCGGCAACTCAGCGGACACGGGTCGTATCGAAAGCGCTGCAGGCGTATGGAATGATGGCGACTTCGGCGGCACGCGGCGCCGTGCGCGATCTTGACCAGTTGAAGCGGCGCTGAGATTCTCAGGCGCTAGGGAATTGAACTCCCGGCCAGAACCGGAATCGCATTTGGTTAGAGCACGATATTGGCGGGAATACTGCATAAACGTTTTCGAGAATGGAGATGCGCATGAAAAAGCTACCTGTCGTTTTGATGGCGACGGCATGCCTGCTGGCCGCGGGGAGCGCCCAGGCAGACGACGCGCTGGCCAAGGCCAAGGGGTGCCTGGCTTGTCATACCGTTGACAAGAAAATGATCGGCCCGACCTATAAGGAAATTGCAAAAAAGTATGCTGGCCAGAAGGGCGCCGAAGCCAAACTTGCCCAGACCATCATGAAGGGAACGCCGGCCCCTGCGGGGCTGGGCTGGCAGAAAGCAGGAATGGCCAACCTGCCCTTCATGCCGCCTAACGCCGGCGTCAAGCCAGATGAAGCTGAAAAACTGGCAAAATGGATTCTGGGGTTGAAATAACCCAGAATTGAGCGTCGTCATACCCGGCGCTTATCAAGAAAAGACTTGTCTCGCGAGGTTCGCGCTCGCTGGGTTTTCCCAGAGCGGTGTAACGTCAGCCGAAGGACCGCCGGATCATGCGGTGATCTTTCCTGCCGTATATTTCTGAACACCGCAGAAAAAAGATAGCGAAGACGCGCCTGCTTACGTATGCCGTCATACAAAATCCGTCGAAGTTTATTAATGCCTGTGCCAGTCTCGGTTCAACGCCTTGACAACCAATGGCAGAGGCAGCCGCTTGGGCGGCGGAGCTCACGGCACCGTGAATCGAATGCCGCGGTGGACTTCCTTTCGGTTTGCAGCGCCGCCCCGACTTTCGGCAAAATCCGCATCTGCATACGCTTTTCGGCCATACTCCCGGTTTAAGCTCTCACCTCACTATTTGGGCCCAACGTCAAATATCTCATCATGTTTTCACGCCATTCAGAGTCCGATTACATCGCCGCCTTGCCGGGCATCGAGCGCAAGACCCTGGTGCACGGCGACAAGACATTGCTGGTCGAATTCCGCCTGAAACGGGGATTCCCGCTGCCACGGCACGCACATCCTTATGAACAGACCGGTTACCTTGTCAGTGGCTGCATTCGCCTGATGATCGGTGATGAGATGAACGAGCTGCATCCAGGTGATGCATAGTGCATTCCCAGTGAAATGGAACACGAAGCCGAAATCGTGGCAGACGCTGTCGCCATCGAGATTTTTTCACCCGTGCGAGAGGATTATCTTCCGCGCTCCTGATGCAATTAGCCTTGCACAAACCAATGCTGGATCGCTCTAAGCAGTACCGAGGCCGTTTTGCGCCGTCCCCGACCGGGCCACTACATTTCGGATCTTTGGTCGCTGCCGTCGGCAGCTATCTCGATGCGCGTGCACATGGTGGCGAGTGGCTGCTGCGCATCGAGGATGTGGACGAGCCGCGTACAGTGCCCGGTGCCGCAGACGGCATCCTGCGCACACTGGAAGGCTTCGGTTTCGAGTGGGACGGCGAGGTGGTCGCACAGAGCCGGCGACTCGATCTTTACCATGCCGCGCTCGTTCGTTTGCAACTCAACGGCGATGTTTACCCCTGCGCCTGTTCGCGTAGTGAAATCGCTGCGGCCACTCAGCAGCGATCCGTTGACGGCGGACTGCTTTACCCCGGCACTTGCCGCGCCGGGCTGGCCGAAGGGCGGGCGGAACGCGCCTGGCGGTTGCGCGTTCCCGATCGAGAATGCGCCATCAGAGATCGCGTGCAGGGCGAATCGCGGCAGAACCTCGAACGCGATGTCGGCGATTTCGTCCTCTTGCGTGCCGACGGCCAGTATGCGTACCAACTCGCCGTGGTCGTCGACGACGCGGCGCAGGGAATCAATGCCATCGTGCGCGGTATCGATCTGCTTGATTCGACGCTCCGCCAGATCTGGCTACAACGCTGCCTTGGACTGCCAACACCAAGCTACGCGCATCTGCCGGTTGTCGTCAATGCCGCCGGCGAGAAGCTCTCCAAACAGACGCTGGCGCCGGCCGTCGATCCACACGCCGGGAACGGGGCGCTCTTGGCGGCAATGCGTTTTCTCGGCCACCCACCGCCACCGGAATTGTCTGGCGCCCCTTGTGCAGAGTTCTGGAACTGGGCAAAAGAAATCTGGGATATCTCGCGGGTACCGAAGGTCCGTGGTATCTTTCCGGGGGCCGACATGCCGGCGGTTTAGCCTGTCGCAAAGAGCTGTGCTAAGTTTAAAGCTGGTGGCAATTGCACGGGGCATGACGGTATGGCTGAGGCGAGCAACGATCCGCGGCTGATTCATCGCATCGAGCACATCGCGCAGAAATGCTTCGCGCCGTGTCAGCGTGCGCCGTGTCTGGTCTTATTCTTGGCCGCCACGATCGTGGGTGGGGCATCACGGCGTTCTTTCTGGCAGAAATCCTGACGTCTGGAAAAATGTTGCGCCTGATTGAGCGCGAACGGCTGAACGCCTCTTCGGCTACAGCGGCAATAGATGCCAATATCCGGCTGACGCTTGCTAACGTGAGAAGCATCCCGAAAGTCCTGGCCCGGCAACCAGACATCGTTGAAAACCTGCACAACAATGCATCGGCCCAGCGGATGCCCCCACTCCCGCAGCAGAAACTGCGCGAGGCTCTTTTCGCCATACCGGAACTGATCGGGCTCTCCGAACGACTCGAGTCCATCCATAACGACTTTGCCATCGACCAGATCTTGGTCCTGAATACGGCGGGAGATTGCATTGCCGCAGGCGGGTTCCCATTTGGCGGCCGCGACGAAATCGGGGTGAACTATGCTGATCGTGAATATTTCAAGTTGGCCAAAAAAGAAGGGTGGCGGCGCCAGTTTGCCGTCGGGCGCACCACGAATGTTCCTGGAATCTATTATTCGGCAGCGGTTACCGCGAACCGCCAATTTCTCGGTGCCATCGTCGTCAAGGTCGATGTGGCACGCCTTTCGAAAACGATCGAGGGCCAAAACGCCTTTGTGACCGACAAACACGGCGTCATCATCATGGCAGGCGAAAGCGGCTCTTATATGAAGGTCGTTCCGGACGCAAGCTTGGAAACCTTGACCGCAGAGGAAAAACTAAATCGATACATGCGGCATCAATTCGAGCGCATCGCCATCACTCCGGCGATGGTCGTCGGTGAAACGATGTTTCAAGTAAATGGCCACCCGAGACCAATGCTGCTCACCCAGAGAGACAACCCGACGGAAAGGATTTCGCTCTGGCTGTTTAGCGATGTCGCGCAAGTGTGGGAAGCAAGAAACGAAAATTTTCAGGTCGCCGCACTTCTCTTTCTGGCCGGCGCGTCCCTGATTACCGGCGCTACGGCCGGAATCGTGTATTTGCGACGACGCAAGGAGCACCAGGCCGAAATGGCCAGCATCAATGAACGGCTCGTCAGACTGAATGACGAGTTGTTGAGACAAGCCCGGTACGATGCCCTGACTGGATGCGCCAACCGCCGCTATTTTCTGGAAGAACTCAATGTCGAGTTGAATCGGGCGGGACGAGCTGCCTATCCGTGCTGTCTGGCCATGCTCGACATCGATCAATTC
The DNA here is from genome assembly GCA_964575415.1 of uncultured Propionivibrio sp. Taxonomy (GTDB): domain Bacteria; phylum Pseudomonadota; class Gammaproteobacteria; order Burkholderiales; family Rhodocyclaceae; genus Propionivibrio. The sequence goes on along the minus strand of CAZNQL010000003.1, from coordinate 144,374 downwards.
AAGCGAATCAATGATCTCCATGGTCACGCAGCTGGTGATGCCGCGCTTCAATATTTCGCACGCAGCGTCTCACAGGGCCTGCGCTCATCGGATCTTCTCGGTCGTTTTGGTGGCGAAGAATTCCTCTTGCTGATGCCGCAAACCCCGCTTTCAGGAGCGATCGAACTGGGAGAAAGAATCCGCGCCCTGATCGAAAATTCCGAAGCAGCCCCGCCGGAGATCCCCGATTTCACCGTCAGTATTGGCGTTGTGCAATGGCGCAACAAAGGCGAAACCGCCGAGTCATTTATCGCCCGTGCCGATCAGGCGATGTACGACGCGAAGAATAGCGGGCGCAACCGGGTCCATGCCGAGACGGCGGTCGATTTTTAACGGGGCGTCAAGGAACGCGCTGACAGCGGCTATCGAACCGATGAATGTCGCGGTGCTAGAATTTCTTGCCATCAGCGACCGGCTGGATTGCCACAACGAAGGAGCGCACCGTGTTGATCAATTGTGTTGCCTATTTAAAAGGTTCGCGCCTGTCCAAGTTGCGTGTCGACGAAATCGGCGCATACCTCAAGAAGCCGGGATGCTTCGTATGGGTCGCCTTGTGCGACCCCACACCCGACGAACTGAGCCAGATGCAGGCCGAATTCGACCTCCATGAGCTGGCGGTCGAAGACGCCCATCACGGCCACCAGCGGCCAAAAATTGAAGAATACGGTGATTCGCTCTTTGTCGTCATGCATCAGATCGAAGTCACTGATGGCCATTTCGGCGTCAGTGAGGTCCACGTTTTCGTCGGCAACAATTTCGTGCTTTCGCTCCGGCATAACAGCCAGCAGAATTTCCTTTCAATACGTGAGCGCTGCGAGAGGCACCCGCAACAGCTGCAACAAGGATCCGGCTTCGTCCTCTATGCGCTGATGGACACGGTGGTCGATCGCTATTTTCCGATCGTGGACCGTCTTGAATCCGATCTGGATGAGATCGAAGACCAGATTTTCGCCAAAGGAGCAGGGCGCACGAACACCCAAAAGCTCTATGACCTGAAACGCAAAGTGACCTTGGTCAAACACGTTGTCGCCCCCCTGATGGAGGCGGCCGGCAAGCTTTCCGGCGGACGCGGACCGATGGTATGCGCAGGAAGCCGCGAGTATTTCCGCGATGTTTTCGACCATTTGACCCGTATCAACGCCTCTCTCGACAACATCCGCGACACGATCAACACGGCGATCCAGGTCAACCTGTCGATGGTGACCATCGAGGAAAACGAGGTGAACAAGAAGTTGGCGGCCTGGGCGGGAATCTTCGCTGTCGCGACGGCATTTGCCGGCATCTGGGGCATGAATTTCAAGGTCATGCCTGAACTGCAATGGGAATACGGGTATCTGTTTGCCCTCTTGGCGATTGCGATTTCTTGCGGCTACCTCTACCACCGTTTCAAGCGGGCCGGCTGGCTTTAGCCAGACTTCCGCGAGCCAACATTTTCACTGAACGAACCCGGACAACGCAGTTCCAATGCTTCGTGGACAGATCGACTCACATCTGGTTTTAAGAAAGGAAGTCGCCATGATCAGCTACGTGACGAAATTGCTCGGTCGGGAAGATATCGCGCAAGGGACGGCAGCTTTTCGTTTCGCACGGCCATCTGGTTTTGATTTCAAACCTGGCCAGGCCGTCAATCTCGTTATTGAGACATTGCCGGGGAAGAAGACCACGAACTTTCAGCATGCGTTTTCGTTGGTCAGCGCACCTTTCGAGCCTGAACTGGTGGTAGCGACGAGAATGCGCGACAGTGCTTACAAAAATGCGCTCAATAGCTTGCAAAATGGTGCTGAAGTTCGGATTGACGGCCCCTTCGGCGCGCTGACGTTACGTAGCGACGCGAGCCGCCCCGCCATATTTCTGGCTGGCGGCATTGGCATTACCCCGTTCGTCAGCATTTTACGCCAGGCGGCACATGATCGACTAATCCGGGATTTCGTCCTCATTTATTCGAATCGTCGCCCGGAAGACGCTGCCTACCTCGACGAATTGCAGCAGATCGAGCGCGAATATGCGGGCCTGCACCTGGTTGCGACGATGACTCAGGCTGCCCAATCGGGCCACAAATGGTGCGGCGAAACCGGCCATATCAATGCGGCGCTGTTGCAGCGGCACATCGCCGATCTTGCGGCGCCAATCTATTACCTTGCTGGCCCGCCCGCCTTGGTCGAATCAATGCGCGACACCTTGAGTGAATTAGGGGTAAAAGACGCCGATGTCGTCAGCGAAGAATTCTATGGTTACTGAAGATACGCCTATAACGCCAGAGCATCCTGTGCCCCCTACCGGCCGATGCCAAGACTTAGGTCAACGGCCCCCTGACCTGCCCATTATTTGGGCTCAACGTCGCCGAGAATGCCAAGCCCTGGATGCATTGGCAGGGAGGCCGCTGCCTCTACTGGGTTGTCGCAGCCGCCTTGGCGGCGTTTTGGGCTTCGATGCGCGCGTCTTCGCGTGCCTTTTTGGCGGCGCGTTCGGCGTCCCGCTTGGCAAATTCTTCCTGCCGTTGCTTTTGCCGTGCCTGGTCAGCCAGCATTTTCTGGCGGCCCTCCTTTGCTTTTCTGGCTTTCTCGGCTTTTCGCTTCGCTTCCTTGTCGCGATAGGCGCTGGCCTGTGCCTGTTGTTCGGCAGCGCGGTCGGCAAGGTCTGATGCTCGCTTCTTTTCCTTGATATCGACTTCGGCGCGCTGTGCCTCACGTTGAAATTCTCGCGCCGAAATATCGACGTTGCGCGCTTCGATGACGGCATCGGTATAGCGTTTCTTGGCTTTTTCAAGACAGTCGTTGACGAGGAACTTTTCGTAGCACGCCGATTTTTCAGCCGCGTAGCGCACTTCAGCCGCGGCTTTCATTTCCGTAGCTCGTTTGCGTTGGGCATTGGCTTCTTCCAGCGTTTGCGGTCCGGGCGGCGACACGCCATCCGCAGCATATGCCCAGGCGGAAAGCATGGCAAAAAACATGACGGCAAGAAGCAAGCGTTTGATCATCGGGAAAGTCTTTCGGCAGCAAAAGCAATTCGGATTATGGCGCAGAATCGAGCCTTGCGCTGACGCTTTCTGAAATCCAGCCGATGGAGATCGTCACAGTTTGATAGAATGGCGGGCTGCATTTTTCATCAATTCATCGCACTACTGGGAGCTTTTCGTGAAAATCGTTTGCCTCGACCTTGAGGGCGTGCTCGTCCCCGAAATCTGGATTTCGTTTTCGGAGCGCACCGGCATTCCGGAACTGCGCCGCACGACGCGCGACGAGCCGGACTACGACAAGCTGATGAATTTCCGCCTCGACCTGTTGCGTGAGCACAAGCTGGGCTTGCCCGACATTCAGAAAGTCATCGGCGAGATGGGGCCGATGTCCGGCGCGCGCGAATTCCTCGACAAGCTGCGCGAAGATTACGAAGTCATCATCCTCTCCGATACTTTCTACGAATTCGCCCACCCGCTGATGCGCCAGCTTGGTTGGCCGACGCTGTTTTGTCACAGCCTGGAAACCGACGAAAGCGGCATGGTGGTCAACTACCATCTGCGCATGCCCTACCAGAAGCGCGAGGCGGTCAAACGCTTCCGCGAGATGAACTTCACCGTCGTCGCCGCCGGTGACTCGTACAACGACACTGCGATGCTCGGCGAGGCCCATGCCGGCATCCTCTTCCACCCGCCGGAGAACGTCATCCGCGAGTTCCCGCAATTCCCGGTAACGCGCAACTACGATGAGCTGCGCGCGGAAATCGACAAGGCCTTTGCCCGCGTCCAGAAATAACCACGGGAAATTTTGTTGCTATGCATCGCGAACGTTTTTTCACCCTGTCAGCTTCATGCCCCGATCGGACAGGTATCGTCGCCAAGGTCTCCGGCTTCATCGCCGAGCACAAGGGCTGGATTCTTGAGACAGCCCTTCATGCAGAACCCGCTATTGATGCCGAAAATCGCGGCCGCTATTTCATGCGCATCGAGATTCGGGCCGACTCCCTTCCCTTCATGCTGACGGAATTCCGCGAACGCTTCCGCCCGATCGCCGAAGAGTTGCAAATGGAATGGAAGATTACTAACAGCGCCGTCAAAAAGCGCGTCGTGATCATGGTCAGCAAGCAGGAACACTGCCTTTACGATCTGCTAGCACGCTGGCAGTCAAAAGAACTCGACATCGAGATTCCTTGCGTCATTTCCAACCACGACACCTTCAAAGGCTTCGTCGAGTGGCATGGCATTCCCTTCCACCACGTGCCGGTCAATCCGGACAACAAGCAAGCCGCCTACGCCGAGGTGCAACGTTTGTTCGAGGAAGTGCGTGGCGACACGATGGTACTGGCACGCTACATGCAGATCATTCCGCCGGGAATGTGCGCCGCCTATCCCGGCCAGATCCTCAACATCCATCACTCCTTCCTGCCCAGCTTCGTCGGCGCCAAGCCCTACCACCAGGCCTATCAGCGCGGCGTCAAGCTGATCGGGGCCACCTGCCATTACGTCACCAGCGAACTCGATCAGGGGCCGATCATCGAGCAGGACGTGATCCGCATCGACCATTCCGATTCGGTCGAGGACATGGTCCGCTACGGCAAGGACATCGAAAAGGCCGTCCTCGCGCGCGGCTTGCGCTACCACCTCGAAGACCGCGTGCTGGTACACGACAACAAGACGGTGGTGTTTCGTTAATCCGTGAATTTACCGCTTTCAACACAGAGGGCACGGAGATCACAGAGAATGGGCATTCGATTCTTTCTCCGTGAACTCTGTGGCTCTGTGTTCTCCGTGTTGAAGGCGGTTTCCTGAACTTATGATCACCCTCAAGAACGTCGTCCTGCGCCGCAGCGCCAAAGTGCTGCTGGACAGCGCTTCCGTCACGATCAATCCCGGCGAAAAGGTTGGGCTCGTCGGGCGCAATGGCGCCGGCAAGTCGTCGTTGTTTGCCCTGATCAACGGCACCCTGCATGAAGACGGCGGCGATTTCTTCCTGCCGCCGTCCTGGCGCATGGCGCAAGTGGCGCAGGAAATGCCGGAGACGGCGCAGAGCGCGACCGATTTCGTCATCGACGGCGATACCGCCCTGCTCGCCGCGCGCGAGGAAGCCCACGCTGCCGAGGCCAGCGACGACGGCGAGCGTATGGGGCATGCCTACATGGCGTTGCACGACGCCGGCGCGCATGACGCGCAATCGCGCGCGCAGGCGCTGATTCTCGGCTTGGGTTTCAAGACCAACGAGCTGAACCGGCCGGTGAACAGTTTTTCCGGCGGCTGGCGCATGCGCCTCAACCTGGCCCAGGCGCTGATGTGCCCGTCCGACCTGTTGCTGCTCGACGAGCCGACCAACCACCTCGACCTCGACGCGCTGGTCTGGCTCGAGTCCTGGCTCAAGCGTTACGAAGGCACCTTGCTCGTGATCAGCCACGACCGCGAGTTTCTCGACGCGATCACCAACGTCACCCTGCACATCGAGAACGGCAAGCTGACGCGCTACGGCGGCAACTACAGTACGTTCGAGGAAACGCGGGCCATGCAGCTCGAACTACAGCAGAACGCGTACCTCAAGCAGCAGGAAAAAATTGCCCACCTGCAGAAATTCATCGACCGCTTCAAGGCCAAGGCGACCAAGGCGAAGCAGGCGCAGAGCCGGGTGAAAGCCCTGGAGCGCATGGAAAAACTGGCGCCGGTGCTGGCCAGCGCCGATTTCACCTTCGAGTTCAAGGAACCGGCCAACCTGCCCAATCCGATGCTGGTCATGACCAACGTCGGCTGCGGCTATCCGCCGCCGGAGGATGCCCCCGCCGGAACGCCGCCAACGACGATCGTGCGCCAGGTGACGCGAACGGTCATGGCCGGCCAGCGCATCGGCATTCTCGGCGCCAACGGCCAGGGTAAATCGACGCTGGTCAAGACTGTCGCCCGCACGTTGGAGCCGCTCGGCGGCACGTTGACCGAGGGCAAAGGCTTGTCGATCGGCTATTTCGCCCAGCAGGAATTGGACGTCCTGCGGCCGCAGGACAATCCGCTCGAACACATGGTAAGACTGGCACGCGAAGCTTTGTCTGACGGCGAATCAGGCCGCGAACAGGATCTGCGCAACTTCCTTGGCTCGTTCAATTTCAGCGGCGACATGGTCAAGCAGCCGGTCGGCACGATGAGCGGCGGCGAGAAGGCGCGGCTCGTGCTGTGCATGATCGTTTGGCAGCGGCCGAACCTGCTCCTGCTCGACGAGCCGACCAACCACCTCGATCTGGCCACGCGCGAAGCGCTGTCGGTGGCACTCAACGAATTCGAAGGCACGGTAATGCTGGTCAGCCATGACCGTTCGCTGCTGCGCTCGGTGTGCGACGAATTCTGGCTGGTCACGCGGGGCGGCGTCGAGCCGTTCGACGGCGACCTCGACGACTACCAGCGATATCTGCTCGACGAAGCGAAGCGCGCGCGCGAGGCGCTGAAAGCCGTGGAGAAGGAGGTTGCACCGGCTCCGGTAGTCACAGCCAACCGCAAGATTTCCTCACGCCTGAAAACACTCAAGCGTGATCAGGGCAAGGTCGAGCAAACCATGCTCGACTTGCAGACGCGCAAGCATGAGCTTTAAGCACACCTGACGGTTACACAGGCAGTGCAGGAGATTGGCGAGATCGGCACCGGGTTGCAAAAGATCGACGAAGAGCTTGCCGGACTCGAAGAAACGTGGCTGACCCTATCCGAGCAGATCGAAGCTGAAGAAGCCTAGGGATAGGCCGATTCTTCGATCACCCCGTACCCGACGAGGGGTAACCCCGAAAATCAAGGCGTTTGACAGAGTTTTCGCGGCGATTCAGAAAGACTCTACCCGAACGGAATCTGTGAGCCGGGTATCGAATGTCGGTCAATAAAGAATGCCTGATCGATCAGCCCGGCCGGCGGCGTGCTTGTGCGAGTGATCCGGGCATGTTAAATATCGGGCGTGAGCTGCCGTGGATATCTGTCGCGAAGATTCGGCCATCAGGCTTCGGCCTGAACAGGGAGCGCAGGATGGATAAGACCCGTAAGGAAGCAGGGCAACGTACTGCTGATGAGGCCGTTGATGCTGTTGCATCCGGAGACTGGCTGCGCGTGCTGGTAGAGCAGACGCTGGCAGGTATCTATATCATTCAGGGGGGCTACTTCCGTTATGTGAATCAGGGTTTCGCCGACATCTTCGGTTATGACTCGCCGGTCGATCTCATCGACAAGGCGGAAATGACCCAGTTGATTGCGCCCGAAGATCGGCAAATGGTGGCCGACAATTTCCGGCGCCGCACCGAAGGCGAGGTGACCCAGACGCGCTACACTTTCATCGGCCTGCGGCGCGATGGGCGCAGGATTCACGTGGAAGTGCATGGACGCCGGATGGCGTTCAAGGGGCAGCCCGCCGTTATCGGGCTAATTCTGGACGTGACCGAACGCAAGCTGGCCGAAGCCGCGAGCAATGAGAAACTGTGCGGTCTTTTCGAGCTTTCGCCGTTGGGGATCGTACTGACAGACATGCAGGGTCGTTTTGAGGAATTCAACACGGCTTTTCAGCATATTTGTGGCTATTCCGAGGAGGAACTGAAGTCGCTCGACAAGCGGGCGTTGACGCCGTCAAGTTACGCCGCCGACGAAGCCCGTCAACTTGAGATGCTCGATCGAACGGGCTTCTACGGTCCTTACGAGAAGGAGTACCTGCACAAGGATGGCCACCTGGTATCGGTGCGGCTCCGTGGCATGTTGCTGAACGGCCGTGATGGCAAGAAGCGCGCCTGGTTCATCGTTGAGGATATCAGCGAGCGCAAGCAGATCGAACTGGCGCACCAGGACAACCTGCGTTTTGCACGGCAACTGATCGAGGTGATTCCGAGTCCGGTGTTCTACAAGGACAGCCTAGGACGCTACTTGGGACGCTACTTGGGCTGCAACGAAGCGTTCGAACGTTATCTGGGCAAGTCCCGTCAGGATTTTGTCGGCAAATCGGTATACGACCTCTCCCCGAAGGAACTGGCTGACCGATACCATGCGGCTGACCAGGCGCTGTTCGATCATCCCGGCACGCAGATTTATGAGGCCTCCGTTCGTCCGGCAGATGGTTCGTTGCATGACGTGGTATTTCACAAAGCGACCTTCGCCAAGGCCGATGGCAGCGTCGGTGGACTGGTCGGGGTTATTCTGGATATCACGGAAAGAAAACGCCTTGAGAAAGAGATGGTGTAGCGTATTGAAGAACTCAAACTGCTCAACAGCCGTCTTGAAGAGGCACAAACCCAACTGGTGCAAGCCGAAAAATTGTCGGCAGTCGGGCAGTTGGCGGCGGGGGTCGCGCACGAGATCAATAATCCGGTCGCTTTCGTCAACTCCAATGTCGGCGCGCTCAAGGGCTACATGAGTGGCATGTTTCAACTGATCGATGCGTACCGGCAGCTTGAGACGGTTTGTCCGAAGGATCATCCGGCATTGTTGCGCGTCAAACAATTGCGCGAGGAAATCGATATTGATTTCATTGATGACGATGCCATGTCTCTGCTGGATGAATTCAGAGATGGGCTTGAACGCATCAAGCGCATTGTCGCGGACCTGAAGGATTTCTCGCGCGTCGGCGAGTCGGATTGGCAGTTGACGGATGTTCACAAATGCCTGGATAGCACGTTGAACATCGTTTATAACGAGCTGAAATACAAGGCGAACGTGGCGAAGGAATACGGCACGCTACCGGAAATCATGTGCATGCCTTTTCAACTGAATCAGGTTTTCATGAATTTGCTGGTCAATGCCTCCCACGCCATCGAGGAGCACGGGACGATCACCCTGCGAAGCGGAATCGGGCAGGATGCGGAAACGATCTGGGTCGATGTGGAAGACGACGGTTCGGGCATCCCGCCGGAAAACCTCAGACGGATCTTCGAGCCATTCTTTACGACCAAACCCGTCGGGACCGGCACAGGACTCGGCTTGTCGGTCTCTTACGGCATTATCCAGAAACACAAGGGACGGATCGAAGTGCGCAGTGAACCGGGTCGAGGCACCGTGTTTCGCGTCATCCTGCCGATCGAGCCCAAGTTTGATGAATAGTAATAGTATTTCCGCTTCACGTCAGGCCGGCGATACAAACGTACTTGATCTCCAGATAGTCGTCGAGGCCGTGGCGCGAACCTTCGCGCCCGAGTCCGGAGGCTTTCATGCCGCCGAAGGGGGCGATTTCGGTCGAAATGATTCCGGTGTTGACGCCGACCATGCCGTACTCGAGCGTTTCGCTTACCCGGAATATCCGGCCGACGTCGCGCGCATAGAAATACGAAGCCAGTCCGTATGAGGTATCGTTGGCCATGCGGATTGCTTCGCCTTCATCCTTGAAGCGGAAGATCGGTGCGACCGGACCGAAGATTTCCTCATGGGCGATGCGCATCGCCGGCGTGACGCCGGTAATGATCGTCGGTTCGTAGAAATTGCGTCCAAGCGCATGCGGCTTGCCGCCGCAGACAATGCGCGCCCCCAGGTTGACGGCGTCGGCGACGAGTTGTTCGACCTTGTTCAGTGCTGCCCGATTGATCAGCGGTCCCTGTGTGATGCCGAGTTCAAGGCCATTGCCGATTTTGAGCTCGGAAACCGCGTGCGACAGTTTGTCGACGAAGGCGTCGTGGATACCATCCTGCACTAGCAGACGGTTGGCGCAGACGCAGGTCTGGCCAGTGTTGCGGTATTTCGAGGCCAGAGCGCCGTCGACCGCGGCATCGATGTCGGCGTCGTCGAAGACGATGAACGGCGCGTTACCGCCCAGTTCCAGGCTCACCTTCTTGACCGTCGGCGCGCATTGGGCGAGCAGTTGCGCGCCGATTTCGGTCGAGCCGGTGAATGACAATTTGCGTACCGATGGGTTGGCGCACAATTCGCGGCCGATGGCGCAGGCCGATCCGGTGGCGACGTTGAATACGCCACGCGGCATGCCGGCACGCGCGGCCAGTTCAGCGAGCGCCAGCGCGGAAAACGGCGTCTGGCTCGCCGGCTTGACAACGAGTGTGCAGCCGGCCGCCAGCGCGGCACCGGCTTTGCGCGTGATCATCGCTGCCGGGAAATTCCACGGCGTGATTGCAGCGCAAACCCCAACCGGCTCGCGCGTGACCAGAATACGGCGATCGCCGGCGAAGGTCGGTACGATTTCACCGTAGGCACGTCGGCCTTCCTCGGCGAACCAACTCAGAAAACTGGCCGCGTACGTAATTTCACCCGAAGCCTCGGCGAGAGGCTTACCCTGTTCCAGCGTCATGAGGCGTGCCAGATCGTCGCTGTTAGCCAACATTAATTCGCCCCAGCGCCGCAACAATTTTCCGCGCTCGGCGGCGGTGCGCGACCGCCAAACCGCCAGGGCAGCGTGGGCCGCTTCGACGGCGCGACGGGTTTCCTTTTCGCCCATGTCAGGCACGCTGCCGAGACGTTCGCCTGTGGCCGGATTGCATATTTCCAGCGAACCGGCGTGATCGGCGTCCTGCCACAAGCCGTCGATATAAGCATGCTGGCGGAAGAGGCTAGGGTCTGCGAGCTTCAGCATGAGAAATTCCTCCCGAGATCAGGCCAACCAACGAAGCAGACCGAATGCGCAAAAGCCGATGCCAACTGCGGCGAAGACGCGACCGGTTTTCCAAGCGACCAGACCGGACAACAGCGTGCCGATCAGATAGGGATTGGACAGCGAAAAATTTAGCTGCCCTCCGGGAGCCATCGCTTCCGGAACGATAATCGCCGCCAACACGGCGACCGGAACATGATTCAGCTTCTGAACGACAGTCGAGGAAAAGCGTAAGCGATGTCCAAAGACGATAAAACTGGCGCGAATCAGATAAGTGACGGCGAACATGCCCAGAATCGCCGCCCACAGGAAATCGCTCATGCCTCGCCCCCTTCGGTTGGGGCCGGTTTTCGGGAGTCCAGAAACATCCCCACAGCGATGCCGGCGAAAGCGGCGACGATCAGTCCAAGCTTGTAGGGCAGATCTCCGGCCACCCAGGCGACACCGCCCGCCACGATAGCGACGGCAACGGGTGTCGGCGTTCTGAATTGGGGCGCAATCATGGCCGCGAAGGTGGCGATCATGGCGAAATCGAGTCCCAATCCAGCAAGGCCGGGAATCTTACCGCCCAATAATGCTCCGACACCGGTCCACGCCACCCAGTTGAAATAGAAAAAAGCGCAGGACCCGAGGTAGTAGGGCAAGGCATCTTTGGCGCCGATGTCCCGCAGCCGGCGTTCGATGACGGCAAAACACTCGTCCGTCAGCCAGAATGCACCCAGCACACGCCAGGGAAATCTCCAGTCCCGGGATACCGGTTGCAGCGTGGCGCTGTAGAGGGCATGGCGAAGGTTGATGACGAAAGTGGTCAGCCAAAGCACAGGCAATGTGGCGCCGCCGCTGATCAGGCTGAGTGAAATGAACTGAGCGGAGCCGGCGAAGACTATGCATGACATCGCGACGGCAGCCAGAGGCGGCAGCCCGGCCGCCACGGCCATCGTGCCGAAAATGAGGGCAAACGGAGTTGTCCCTACCGCCAAGGGTAAAGTGTCGCGCATGCCGAGCAGGGCATGCTGAATTTTTTTGTCCGGTTCCGGCATGATGACTCCGCAAACAGCTTATTACTGGCACAGTATATTTTATGTGCCGCCAGAAAACGCCGACATCCTGATCGCTGAAATCGAAAACTGTCGGCGGCCCCCCTCGCGACCGTGACGCCCTAAAAACCGAACCGCTCTCCGGCACCTGCCAAAGTCGCAATTCCGAGCAGCGCAAAAATCAGGGCGGCAAGCGCGTGCACAAACTTTACCGGCATGCGTTGCGCGATCCGGTCGCCCATCAATGCCGCCGGGACGTTGGCAATCATCATGCCCAATGTCGTGCCGGCGACCACGGCAAGCAGGGACTGATACTGCGCCGCCAGCGCCACAGTGGCGACCTGGGTCTTGTCCCCCATTTCGGCGAGGATGAAGGCGAGCAACTGGGTCTTGTCGCCGATTTCGGCGAGCGCGACGATGCCGGTTGAAACGAGAAAAGCGTCCATTCGATTTTGTTTCCCGGCCGGACCCAGACAGGCGACCACGCTACCTCTCCGGCCGTTGCGGAGGCGCGTGGTCAAAGGTCTTGCCAGGTTCGGGAACTGCCCGCGCCACGACCGACCGGCCGAGTATGTTGACGCAGGCCCTTGCGGATGCAGGCGGCTACTCCCCAATGACGGCGCGATTGTAGCGGCGGAAGGCCCGGCCGTCCAGTCCGCCTTAAGCGCCTTGCCGCCAGGCTCTCCTGAACTATTGCTAGCGGTTGCGGATTGCGGCCTGCGCTGCCGACAACCGCGCGACCGGGAGGAGCGGCGAGCAGGAAACGTACTCCAGGCCAATGCGGTGGCAGAAATCGATCGACGCCGGTTCGCCGCCGTGCTCACCGCAGATCCCCATCTTGAGCTCGGGGCGGGCGCTACGGCCCTTGTCGACGGCCCATTTCATGAGCAGGCCGACGCCTTCCTAATCGAGCCGTTCGAAGGGGTCGCGTTCGAAGATTTCCTTTTTCTTGTACGCGTCGAGGAACTTGACCGAATCGTCACGCGAGAAACCGAGCGTCATCTGCGTGAGATCGTTGGTGCCGAAGGAGAAAAACTCGGCGTGGCGGGCGATCTTGTCGGCGAGCAGCGCCGCGCGCGGCACCTCGATCATGGTGCCGACTTTGTATTCGACGACGAACGTTTTTTCCGCCATGACCTGTTTCGCCATTTCATGCGTCATCGCGACCAGCAGTTCGAGCTCTTTCTCGAAACCGACTAGCGGAATCATGATTTCAGGTCGGACCTCGATTTTCTTGTCTCCGAGGCAAATCGCCGCCGCCTCGAAGATGGCGCGCACCTGCATCTCGTAGATTTCCGGGAAGGTGATGCCGAGGCGGCAGCCGCGATGGCCAAGCATCGGATTGAATTCACGAAGTCCGGCAACGATGGACTCGAGCGAGTCCACGTCCATGGCCAGCTCCTTGGCGAGCGCCGCGATATCTTCGTGCGTCGACGGCAAGAATTCGTGCAGCGGCGGATCAAGCAGGCGGATGGTTACCAGCCGGCCCTGCATGGCCTCAAAAATTCCGACGAAGTCTTCGCGCTGGCAGGGTAGGAGCATGTCCAGTGCTCGCTTTCGCGCCTCCTCGTCTCTTGCGACGATCATCTGGCGCACGTGCAGGATGCGCGACTCTTCGAAGAACATGTGCTCGGTACGGCAGAGACCGATCCCCTCGGCGCCGAAACGCACCGCTGTCGCGGCGTCCTTCGGCGTGTCGGCGTTGGCGCGAACACCGAGCCGGCGTTCAGCATCAGCCCAGCCCATGAGCAAACCGAAATTCCCCGATAGTTCGGCTTCGCGCGTCTTCAGCTTGCCGGCGTATACGGAACCGGTGTTGCCGTCGATCGAAATCCAGTCGCCTTCCTTGTAAACATCGTTACCGGCTCTGAACAAGTGATGGGCTTCATCCACCTGGATGTCGCCGCAGCCGGTGACGCAGCATTTGCCCATGCCGCGGGCGACGACGGCGGCGTGCGAGGTGGCGCCGCCGTGCGCTGTGAGGATGCCCTCGGCGCTGACCATGCCTTCGATATCCTCGGGCGAGGTCTCCTGGCGGACGAGCACGACAGGCATTCCTTTAGCCTTCGCGGCAACGGCGTGTTCGGCGGTAAAACAAACCTGTCCGGAGGCAGCGCCGGGAGAAGCGGCAATGCCATGCGCGATGACGCGGCCCGTTGCTAGCTCCTTCTCGTCGAAAGCCGGGTGCAGTAACTGGTCGATCATTGCCGGTTCGATACGCATGAGTGCAGTCGGCTTGTCGATCAAACCCTCGCTTACCATGTCGACAGCCGCGTTGACCGCCGCCGTTGCCGTGCGTTTGCCGGTGCGCGTCTGCAGCATGAACAACCGGCCTTTTTCGATGGTGAACTCGATGTCCTGCATGTCCTTGTAATGATGTTCGAGTGTGTTTGCAACTTCGACGAATTGACGATAGACATCGGGCATGATCTCGGCCAGCTCGGAGATGCTTTTCGGTGTGCGGATGCCAGCGACAACATCCTCCCCCTGAGCGTTGATGAGAAATTCGCCGTAAAGTTTTTTCTCGCCGTTGGCCGGGTTGCGGGTGAACGCCACGCCGGTACCGGAAGTGTCGCCCATGTTGCCAAACACCATGCTCTGCACGTTGACCGCAGTTCCCAGGTTGTGCGGCATTTCGTGCAGATTGCGGTAGACGATGGCGCGCGGATTGTTCCAGGATTCGAAGACGGCACGGATGAACATCATCAACTGCGCTTCCGGGTCCTGCGGAAAGGCTTGCCCGGTCTTCTCCAGGACCAGTGCCTTGTACTGTGCGATGATTTCCTGCAGGTGCTCGGCCGTCAGCTCGGTATCCAGCCGGCAGCCGTTATTTTTCTTGGCGGCATCGAGAATGCGGTCGAACGCCTTCTTATCGATCTCCAGAACCACGTCGCCGAACATCTGGATGAAGCGACGATAACTGTCATAAGCGAAACGAGGATTGCCGGTCAGTTCGATCAAACCGGCAATGGTGTCGTCGTTGAGCCCCAAGTTCAGGATGGTATCCATCATTCCCGGCATCGACACCGCCGCGCCGCTGCGCACGGAGACCAATAGCGGCGAATGCCGGGAGCCAAAACCCTTGTTCGTGGTTTCTTCGAGCCAGCGCATATGTTGCCGAATTTGTGCCAGCAGGTCGTCTCCGATGACTTTTCCATCTTCGTAGTACTGAATGCAGCATTCGGTGGTGATCGTGAACCCTTCGGGAACCGGTAAGCCGATCTTCTTCATTTCGGCCAAGTTAGCACCCTTGCCACCAAGCAGGGATTTCATCTCCTTGCTTCCTTCATGGAAGGCATATACGCGTTTCTTCATTTTATTCTCCGGTAGCTTGCGTCGATCGGCGAATAAGCGGCCAGCTCCGGCAACAGACGGCTGGATTCGGCTTACCCAAGCCCAATATTTTCGTACGAATGCCGAATCAATAAGCGTTCATCCGCACTTCTACCTACTGATTCTTCGGACACAAATGATTCGCTTTTTGCACTACTCCGTATTCCGCTTGATGTTGAACGGACCGAAGCCTTGGCACGTCGGCATCATCTCAATGTAGTTGATATTCACGTGCGGCGGTAAGGTTGCGATCCAGTAAGCGGTTTCGGCGATATCCGCAGCGCTCAACGGCACGGTGCCGGCATAGACTTTGGCCGCAGCATCGTCGTCGCCACGGTAACGAACGTTCGAGAATTCGGTCCCACCGCTCAGTCCCGGGGCAATCGTCGTGGCTCGCACGCCAGTCCCCACAAGATCGGCCCTCAGATTCCGGGTAAATTGCGTGACGAAGGCTTTGGTTCCTCCATACACATTCCCCCCTGGGTAGGGGGTTGCCCCGGCCGTGGAGCCGATATTGATCACGAGACCACTACCGCGCGCCACCATGTCGGGAAGTATCGCGTGTGTCATCGACACTAATCCCTTGATATTGGTGTCGATCATGCGCTCCCATTCCTCAAGCGAGGCTTGGTGGGCCGGCTCAGTGCCGAGCGCCAGTCCGGCGTTGTTGATCAAAACGTCAATCGGCTTCCACTCTTGAGGCAGTGCTTGCAGCGCCTCGAAGATCGAGCCTTTGTCGGTTACGTCAAGCGTCACCGCCAGCAGGGCATCGCCAAGCTCCTGCCGGAGGCTGTCTAAACGTTCTTTGCGCCGTGCGGC
This sequence comes from uncultured Propionivibrio sp., assembly GCA_964575415.1. Classification (GTDB taxonomy): domain Bacteria; phylum Pseudomonadota; class Gammaproteobacteria; order Burkholderiales; family Rhodocyclaceae; genus Propionivibrio. The sequence continues at coordinate 128,632 of CAZNQL010000003.1, read as the reverse complement.
GGCAATCACCTTATTTCCGTTGCGAACGAACCTGCGTGCCATTTCAGCGCCAAAGCCGGCACTGGCTCCAGTGATCAAGACAATCATCAATGGTTCCTCCGAATTCAAAATTTATCAACGGTACTCAATATTCGTCTTTACATAGAGACAGGCTGCCACACCGGTTGCAATCCCGTGCGCCATACGCGCCTGAAGCCCCGGATCTCGCAAGGTGAGCTCTTCCTCCCGATGTTTGATCACCCCGGCTTCGAACAACACCGCCGGCAAGGTCGTCCGGTAAAGGACGACCAGATTGTCATAGTAATAGACGAAATTGTCGGCATCGGCGAACGGTCGGGCCTGTCCCTCTATCGAGTCAACGTGATGAGAGGCGCCGACGAACCCCAAGCGTCGAAGGCGGGCGCCAATCGTCGAAGCGCAAAGCAGGCTGGTTCTCAAATCCGGATTGTTGTGAGATACGAACAGTGAGAAACCGCGATGGCGGTCGCTAAAGGTCTCCGCTTTTTCTGCCCAGACCCATTGCTCAAGAAATTTTGCCTGGACAAAATCGTGGTGGATCGAAATAAAGAGATCGCTGCCAACAGCCTGACGGGGGCGCGCATCAAGGCTTTCGATGCGACCGTCGAAATTTATTCCGCGTACTGACAAGTTTTTGGCTTCCAATGCTTGTACGAGTCGTTCGGCAAAGCCCCGATTGAAATCGAACTCTTTTCCGCCTCTTGCGCTGACCGCCCTCGATGCCGTCAGCGTATGCCCGACATCAACCGCGATCTCGGTTGCGCAAGCATCGCGCCCAAAAAAAAGAGTCGCCAACAGGACGCCCACTTTGAGCAGCGCAAAACCATCCCGAAAACGCCGGCCAACAGAAAATTGCATACTTCAGAAATCCCGCGTTGCTTCCCAAAGAATGAATCCCTTAGCCGTCAAGGTGCGTTTCATTAATTGAATCAGGGGATAAGCGCGTTGACTCAGGCCAACCTTGACCTTGGCCGATTCAACATCCTCTTCTTTTTCATCCTCACTTTTCGCAGCTTGCGCAGCAGCTTCCTGCCGACTTTGCTCCCTGTCCTCGTCAGCCGCTTTTTGAAGCCTCTCGATGGCTATCGGCAATTGGTCGAGGGTAAATACTCCGCGCGCCGTACACGCCTTTTCGAGCAATTCGAACAGGGGGCGCAAATGCTCGGCATAAATCACCATTTCACCTGATGTACTCGAGGTCAGTTTGACCAACATAATTAGTTTCCTTTCATCCGTTTTCGCTGCACCTTCGGAACTGCTTAACCGCATTTTATCTTCGCAATGGCTTTGGACCACTGGCTCTCGTTAAGTTAACATGCCCAAATACCCCTGCGGATACTCACGATTATGGAACCTAGCACGCTGATTCCAACAAACGAAGAATTGGATCTCGTTCATCGTTTTGCAACGAGTCTTGCCATCGGCCTGCTGATCGGACTCGAACGTGAGCGCAACCCGGCGGCAAAAGCCGGGTTGCGCACTTTCGCCTTGACAGCGCTCCTGGGCACCTTGCTGGCGCTCCTTGCTGAAAAAACGCAATTCCCCTGGCTGCTGATCGGCGGCTTGCTCTCCGTTGCCGCCGCGATCGTCGGCGCCTATATGGTTGACCGGCAAGGAGGAGGCCCTGGAACAACAACGCAGGCGGCACTACTCTTCTGCTACGAACTCGGTGCCCTCGTCTGGTACGATCATGCGTCCCTGGCGGTCATGTTGGCGATCGTGATCACCATCCTGCTGCACTTCAAGCCTGAATTGCATAACATCAGCGCTCGTCTCACACGTCCCGATATCCAGTCCATCCTGCAGTTCGCCGTGCTTTCTTTTGTCATCCTGCCGATTCTGCCTGACAAAAATTTTGGCCCCTACCAGACGCTAAATCCCTACCAAATCTGGCTGATGGTCGTCTTGATCTCCGGACTCAGCCTAGCCGGTTACGTCGCACTCAATTTCGTTGGCCAACGCTACGGGGCTCCCTTGCTCGGATTTTTTGGCGGCTTGGTCTCAAGTACCGCGACGACCCTGATCTACTCGCGCAATGGGAAAAACCATGAGGCCTTGGCAAGGCTTTCGGCTGCAGTGATTGTCATCGCCAATTTGGTTGTTCTGGTGCGCCTTGGCGTAGTCAGCAGCATCGTTGCCCCCGACATTGCAAGCCATATTCTTCCCGTTCTCGCAAGTGGTCTGATTACCGGCATCCTTTTTACCTTCTTCTGGTGGCGAAAAGTCAGCGGCAACGGCGAGTTTCCACTCCCGGAAATCACCAATCCAACCGAAATCAAGACCGCTTTATCCTTCGCTGCGCTTTATGCCCTGATATTGCTGGCCTCAGCATAGCTTTCCGAGATTTCAGGCCACCGCGGACTTTATCTCTTCGCTTTTGCGTCCGGCCTGACCGATGTCGACGCTACCTCGCTTTCCATGCTGCGCCTGTTCGATCAAGGAAAACTTCTCCCTGAACAGGCGGTCATCGCTATCGGCATCGCCTATCTGTCTAACCTGGTTTTCAAATTCGGCCTGATCGTAACCATTGGTGGAAAAACGCTGGCCAGAAATTGCGCGCCGGCTTTCGCTATCACGGCCGGCGGTCTGATCGTGGCACTTCTCGCACAATCGCTCGTGAATGGATAATCGGCGCTATGATGTGCGCTTGATGTCGCCTCGAATTATGGTTTAATATCTTGTAAAATCAACGAACTGGAGTCGATCTGGGCATGCACGCCGATACTAAACCCACGACTCCCTGGCTTCGGCTGTTCCTGCCATTCGCCGGCGCCTATTTTCTTTCCTACCATTTTCGTACGGCCAATGCCGTGGTCGGTCCGGTCCTGAGCAAGGAACTCTCGCTCGGCGCTGCTGATCTTGGCTTGCTGACCAGTGCGTATTTTTTCGCTTTCGGCCTCGCGCAGTTGCCCCTCGGTCTATTTCTCGATCGCTTCGGTCCGCGCCGCGTCGAAGCATTTTTGCTCATCATTGCAGCCATAGGCGCAGCATTATTCGCCTGCGGCCACGATATTCAAACCTTAACGTTAGCCCGCGGAATGATCGGGGTCGGGGTTTCAGCCTGCCTGATGGCCTCGCTCAAATCCTTTTCACAATGGTTTCCCCTCGAAAAACAGGCATCGCTGACCGGCTGGATCATGACTTCGGGGACGCTGGGTGCCCTGGCGGCTTCGGCGCCTCTTGATGCCGCGTTACAGATCGCGGGTTGGCGCGAAGTTTTTTTCGCGCTTTCTGCATTGACGCTGATCATGTCGGCGTGGATTTTGTTCGGCGTTCCTGACCATGATGTCGTCGTACATCCCGAGCGTCTTTCGGAGCAGATTTCGGGGATCCGGCATGTTTTCAAAAGCCATCATTTCTGGCGATTCGCCCCCCTATGCTTTGCCTTGGTTGGGGGTTTTATGGCCGTGCAAATTTTATGGTCAAGTGCCTGGATGATTCATGTCAACGGTTTCTCGCGTTCACTCGCCGCAGACCATCTTGCCGCTATGAGCATGGCCATGATTGTTTCCTATGCCCTGATCGGCCTCTTATCCACCCACCTCGCGCAGCGCGGAATCCGGCCGATCTATTTGCTTGCCGGTGGCCTGGTGCTGGCATTGGTGACCTTGTCGCTGATCATCACCCAGGTCAGCGAACAACATTACTTGCTCTGGATCGCCTACGGGGTCTTCTCCAGTTTCGGCACGCTGGTCTATTCACAGGCGGCTGCGTGTTTCCCGCTACCCCTCTCCGGGCGTGTCACCACATCGCTCAATCTGCTTGTTTTCGCCGGCGCTTTCAGTCTGCAATGGGGCTTGGGAGGCATCATTGAGATGTTACAGGCGAGGGGTTACGGCGACGTAGTTGCGCATCGAACCGCCTTCATGGTCCTTTTCGCCCTCCAGCTCCTTTCTTTCCTCTGGCTCATGTTCAGCAGTTACCGTTACGGCCGTTCTACCGTAACGGCAAAATGCTCCGGCCACCGTGCCTGAGCAGCGCATGTGCGACGAACACCTCGATAGGTGACGACTCAGATGATCGAAGGTCACGCTTGATGTTTTTGCCCGATTATCCATTGGTGTTTTATCCGATCGCCGTCGTTGCTGTCCTCCTGACGGGAATTTCGAAGGGGGGGTTCGGCGCCGGGGCCAGCGGCCTTTACGTGCCGCTGATGTCGATATTGATCACGCCAGCAGAAGCCGCCGGCATCATGCTTCCGATCCTCTGCGCCATGGATCTTTTTACCGCACACGCCTACCGGGGCCGATGGTCGGTAACCCATCTGAAAAACCTGCTTCCCGGTTGCATTTTTGGCATTGCCCTAGGAGGCATTGCGTTCGGCCTCCTATCCGCCAATGCCGTCCGTCTATTAATCGGCGGCATCGCCGTCGCCTTCGCCGTAAATAAATGGTTCGCCCTAGGCGAACGTATGGCGCGTTTTGTTTCGTCGCCGGAACGTTCCGCCGGCCGAGCCGCCGGCGGTATTTGCGGCCTGCTCGCCGGATTCACGAGTACCCTCGCGCATGCCGGTGGGCCACCGTTCGCGGTCTATATTCTTTCGCAAAAACTGGATAAGACGCTGATCGTCGCCACTTCCGCGGCGTTTTTTCTCGTCTGCAATTACACCAAGCTGATTCCCTACTATTTCCTCGGGCAACTGAACGCGGACAACCTGGCGACTTCGCTTTATTTCTCGCCTCTGGCGCCGCTCGGCGTCTGGCTGGGCGTCTGGCTGCACCGACGAATTTCGGAACGGGTATTCTTCCAGGTCAGCTATGCGCTCCTTTTCGCCAGCGGCGTCAAGCTGATCTATGACGCTCTCGTGCGGTGACGGCGCCGCTATCGCGCGAACTCAGAACTCCAGCGGATCGACTTCGAGATGCCAGCGTAGCCGCGACGGCGACTTGATCGCCTCGAGTTCGTCCTGCCATTCCCCGAGAAAAACCTGCAACGCTCGTCGCGATGGCGATTCGACGAGTAATTGCCCACGCTCGAGATTGGCGCGTCGAGCCAGACGCATCGGCACCGGATCGTAAACCATCACGTCGGTGTGCCGAACTGCCTGCGGCCAGGCGCGCGCCGTCGCCAGGAAAGCCAGGGCATCGGCCATTTTCGGTGCTTCGGCGCGCAACATGGCCTGATAGGCATAGGGCGGAAAACCGGCTTGTTCCCGCTCCCGGAGTTGTGCCTCGGCGAACGCGGGGTAATCGTGACGAACCAGCGTTTCATACAGGGGATGCTCTGGAAACTGGGTCTGGATCATGACTTCCCCCGGGAGTTCTGCACGCCCAGCACGTCCGGCCACCTGCATCAATTGTGCGAACAAGCGCTCGGGAGCGCGCCAGTCAGCAGCGAATAGCGCCGTGTCGGCGCCGAGCACACCAACCAGCGTCAGCCGGGGAAAATCGTGCCCCTTGGCCAGCATCTGGGTGCCCACAAGGATATCGACCTCGCCGCCGGCAATTCGCTCAACCATGGCCTCCCACTGCTTGCGACTTTTCGCCGAATCGCGGTCAACGCGCAGAATCCTCGCCTGCGGAAAACGTTCGGCGAGCACCGCCTCGAGCCGTTGGGTACCGCGCCCGAAGGGTTGAATATCCTGATTGCCACAGAACGGGCAGGCTTTCGGCACCCGCGTCTCGAAACCGCAGTGATGGCAACGCAACCGTCCGTCCGCAAGATGCAGCACCAGATTGGCGGCGCAGCGCCGGCAATGCGAAATCCAACCGCAACTGGTACAGGTGAGGACCGGCGCATAACCTCGCCGGTTAAGGAAGATCAGACTCTGCTCGCCGCGCTCCAGACGCTTTCCGATGGCCTCCAAGAGTCGTCCGGAAAGCCCGTCCTGTAATTTCTCTAGGCGGGTATCGATGCGTTGCACAGCGGGAAGGCGGGCGTTAGGAACCGCTCGTTCGCTCAGCGTCAGCAGCGTGTAACGGCCTGGCGTTTTCTTGTCGGTCGCATTTGCCCAACTTTCGAGCGACGGCGTCGCCGAACCGAGAACGATGGGAATCCCGCGTTCGTGAGCACGGAAAACAGCGACGTCGCGCGCCGAATAGCGCATGCCGTCCTGTTGCTTGAATGAGGGATCGTGCTCCTCATCCACGACGATCAGACCGAGATCGGGAAGCGGGGTAAATACGGCCAGCCGCGTCCCGAGCACGATGCGGGCCGCGCCTTCGAACGCTGCACGCCAGTTGCGTGTGCGGGCCGCCTCGCTAAGTTCGCTGTGCAGGCTGACCAGGCCGGCGTCGGGAAATCGCGCCGCAATACGCGTTTCGAGTTGTGGCGTCAAGTTGATTTCCGGCACCAACAGCAGGATCTGCCGGCCTACGGCCAGGGTACGCTCGATCAGCCGGAGATAGACTTCGGTCTTGCCGCTGCCGGTGATGCCGTGCAGGAGATAGGCGCGAAATCCGTCATCGGCCGAAAGAACGGTGTCAAGAACAATTTGTTGCTCCGACGTCAGTTCCGGGGCCTGCTGCGCTGGCGGCAGCTTTGCCGGTTTGCGGCCGGCGCGCGCCTTGGGCGGATCGACCCGGCGCAAGCCGGCGGGGAGGGCCGACATCATCACCTCGCCATATGGCGCCTGATAATAACTTGCGCAAAATTCGCACAAACGAAACCAGTCCTCAGGCAAGGCCGGCAAATTACGTAGTATGTCCTCGATCGATTTAAGCTGGCCGGCAGCGATCTCGCTCGATTCGGGCAGTTCAATGATGATGCCGATCCGCGACTTCCGTCCGAAAGGAACACAAACGCGCAATCCGATATCGGCGCATGAAAGCGTCTCGTTTTCCGGCACCCGGTAATCAAAAAATCGGCGCAGGGGAACATCGAGCGCTACACGAACAATCTGCATGCCGGCTCTTCTATTACTTTAGTTATAGACATGGGCAAGCAGCCACTCGACCACGCTGTCAACTTAGCGACAATTGCTCGCACCGGTTCTTCAAAATCGACGTAACCCATTAACTTTTCACCACAATCAAAGTTGTTCACATTTTCTGTGGGTAAGTCTGTGAGAAAATTCCCGTAAGTCTGCTAAAACGCCCTTGATTCAAGGGATTTCTTACTATGCCGCAAAAAACAGCAAGTTAATTCTGCATAATAATCAGTTACTTAACAATAAGCTACTGATTCTGAACGAACTTGTAACTTTTTGTGACTAAAACCCCATTTTTGTGCATAAGTCAACACGAATTCTGGATTTTTTATCCCTCTCACAACGCTTTTCGGCGATACCCGTGCACTGTTTCAACAAGGGTGGAAACATGTTCTGGCGGCGTATATTGCGAAATTCCGTGACCCAAATTGAATATATGACCGGTATTTCCTGGACCAAAGCTGTCAAGCACCTTTGTTGCCTCGATGGCAATTGTTTCGGGGGCCGCGAACAGTACGTTCGGATCAAGATTGCCCTGCAGGGCCACTTTACTGCCGACACGTCGGCGTGCTTCACCAAGGTCAATCGTCCAGTCGAGTCCTACAGCGTCACAACCGATGTCGGCGATCGTTTCGAGCCATAAACCGCCACCCTTGGTAAAAACAATCGATGGCACGCGTTCGTCATCACGCGCCTTGATCAGCCCAGCAATGATTCGCCGCATATAGTTTAGCGAGAATTCCTGATAAGCCGCCGCTGACAGGGTCCCCCCCCAAGAGTCGAAAATCATGACCGCCTGTGCGCCTGATTCGATTTGAGCGTTCAAATAGGCCGTGACTGCGTAGGCCGTCACCGAAAGAATGTGGTGCATCAGATCGGGACGATCGTAGATCATCGTCTTGACGTGGCGGTACTCAGTACTCGATCCCCCCTCGACCATATAGCAGGCGAGGGTATAGGGGCTGCCGGAAAACCCGATCAAAGGCACCGAATTCGCCAGTGCCCGACGTATTTCGGCTACACCGTCTATCACGTAACGCAGATGATCGTAAGGATCGGGAGCGGCAAGATCACGGATCGCCCATTCCTCGCGTAACGGCCGTTCGAATTTCGGACCTTCGCCTTCCGTGAAATAGAGTCCCAACCCCATCGCGTCAGGTACGGTCAGGATGTCCGAGAACAGGATCGCCGCGTCGAGATCGTAACGCGACAACGGTTGCAGCGTAACCTCGCAGGCCAGCGACGGACTCTTGCACAGTTTGAGAAAACTCCCAGCCCGCTTACGGGTTTCACAATACTCGGGCAGATAACGACCGGCCTGACGCATCAACCACAGCGGCGTGTAATCGGTCGGCTCCTTGAATAGAGCACGCAGAAAATTATCGTTGTCGGGTCGGGTCAATTCGTGCCCCAGCAATGTGGCGTTTTCTTTTCCGGATCATCCCAGCAAACTTGGGGATACTCGGGCGGACATAGCTTATTGTTCTTCATTACGCCGGCCAAGATTAAGGCCGAGCTGCTTGAGCTTGCGATAAAGATGCGTTCGTTCGAGCCCGGTCTTCTCGGCAACACGCGTCATGTTGCCGCGTTCACTCTTCAGATGATGCTCGAAATAAATACGCTCGAAAGCTTCGCGCGCCTCACGCAACGGTTGGTCGAAAAACGGCAGGGCGGGTAACATGGAGGGCGATTCCTTGCCATCGCCGCGAAAAATTTCTTCGACGTCATCCAGCGATATTTCGTCGTCGAGCGCCGACAGCGCCAGGTTCCTGACCGTCGACATCAACTCAGCCCATTCGCCTTGCCAATGATGCAAACGCAAAGAATTAAGCGCGGCACTGGTAAAGCGACGCGGCGGCACCTCTTTGCGTTCGACCAAATGCGAAAGGACGAGCAAGGCAATTTCCGGAACTTCGTCTGCATGCCCCGACAGTTGGGGAAGCGCTACCCAGACTTCCCCCAATCGGGAAAGCAGGCCCGGATCGAGATTGGTCTCATTTAGCGCCGACAAAGGCCGGGATGATGCAGCAACCAATTGCAGGTTGTATTTCTCCAGCCGCTCCAGCGCATAGAGGAGATTCTTCTGTTGCAGCTTGCCGAGGGCCATGAGATCGGCGACAAAAAGAATGCCACCACTCGCGTTTTCCAGCATTTCCTGGGTCAGCGGCGCGCTGGAATGGGACAGATCAAGCCAGGTTGATTTGGCAGTTTTCAGCGATCGGGCACAAATCTCCGCGATGCCCCCCGAAGCCCCCTTGAGCAAAAGCACCGACGTCTTGTCAGCCGCTTGCTCCAGTTTCTTCTTAAAGTCGCGGAGCAGGGGCGAGCGCGTGAAGGCGTCAAGCGTCAATGGCGGCCGCTCCGGCGCGACCGTATGTTTGAGCGCCTTCTTCACCGTCGCCAGCAATTTCTGCAGGGCGATCGGCTTTTCGAGAAAATCTATGGCTCCGATGCGCGTGGCTTCGACGGCACTGTCGATCGTTCCATGTCCGGACATCATCACCACCGGCATGGTCAGCAATCCGGCGGACGACCATTCCTTGAGCAAAGAAATGCCATCGGTATTCGGCATCCAGATGTCGAGTAAGACCAGATCCGGCCTTTTCTCGTTGCGCAATTTCCATGCGCAAGCCGCATTTTCGGCCAGCATGACCGTATGTCCTTCGTCATGAAGAATCTCGGACAGCAGCTCCCGGATCCCCATTTCATCATCAACAACCAGTATTTGCGCCATTTTCAATTACCCATTTATTGTTGCCGCGAAGTCTCGCTTGACCTCGCCCCCGCTAGCGGAATACGGATGCAAACCTCGGCCCCCGTCGGTTGGACATTATTGATCCGAATTGACCCCTGATGTTCATCAACGATCTTCTTGACGATGGCCAGCCCCAGCCCCGTCCCACGCGCCTTGGTCGTTACATAAGGTTCGAAGACGCGGCCCAGGATTTCCGGCGGGAAACCGGGACCGCTATCGGTAACGACCAACTCTGCTGAACCGTTTGCACGGCGCGTTCGCACGCCGATTTGCGGCAGCGCCATATCTTCCTGCGCATCCTCGGCATTGCGTAGCAAATTGTGAATGATCTGCCGAAGTTGCGTGGCATCCCCCCAGACCGCCAGCAAATCAGGTTCAAGCAGCGGTTCGATACGTGCGTGCGAGGTTTCGTACAGACCGAGAACTTCGCAGACCAGCGCATTGAGGTCAAGTTCGCCGAGCTCAGGAGCCGGCATGCGGGCATAATCGGAAAACTCGTTGACCATGCGCTTCATCGCCTGCACCTGATTGATGATCGTCTGCGTCGATCGGGTGAGCATTTCCGCTTCCTTGCCTTCCAGCTTGTCCGCCAGCTTGAGCTGCAGGCGCTCCGCCGAAAGCTGGATCGGTGTCAGCGGATTCTTGATTTCGTGCGCCAACCGCCTTGCCACCTCACCCCAGGCAGCACTGCGCTGAGCGGCGACGAGCCGGGCCACGTCGTCGAAGACGACGACGAAACCGCCCTGCGTTCCCTCGGGAAGCGGCGTTCCGCGCAGCAAAAGCATCTGTGAGCGTCCGTCCGGGCGCGTCAATTCGATTTGTGTTTGCCATTCACGATCCACGTTCGAAGAAAAAGCATCACGGATCGCCTGTCCCAAAGCCTGTTCGCGTGGCCAAGACTCGAGCGATTCAGCCCATAGGCCGTCGAAGTCGTTTTCGAGAATCGTTCGCGCGCCTTCGTTGACCGTGCGCAAAATGAACTGCTGATCGAAAACCAAGACGCCGGCGGACAAATTGGCCAGCACCGATTCCAGATAAGCCCGGGCCGATTCAACCTCGGCGCGATGGCGCTCGGTCTCTCGCCGCGCTTCGTCGAGCTGTCGCGTCATGCGACTGAAGGACTGGGTCAAAACCCCTAATTCGTCGCGGCTGTAGATCGCCTGGCGCGGCGTGAAATCGCCGGCTGCCACCGCCTGCGTGCCTTCAGCGAGAATCGACAAGGGTGCCGAAAGGCGGCGCGCCAAGATAAACGCCGTGGCAATCGCGGTAAACAGGGCCAGAAGAACCGTCAGGGTGAGCGTCATGGCGTAGATGCGGGTCAGTCCGATGCGGCCCAGTGAAAGTTCCTGATAATCGCGATAAACGCTTTGGACGCGCTCGGCGTTCACCGCCAACCCCTCCGGTACCTTCTGCGTCAGCTGCAGGATGCGCGGCTCCATGCCCAAGCCCGTGGTCATCACGACAACATGCACACGCAAGAGCATGGCCTGATCTGCGCCACCCTCGAACTCGCTGGACACGCGCCCGCTGCGGATGCGGCCAATCAATTCGCCACTCGGTGGCATGGGAGATGGCGCCGACAGTTCGCTGGTTGCCGTCGACAACAATTGACCGTTGATCGCGAAAAGCGCGGCGAAGGGAACCCCGTTCTGCTCACGCAAGCAGTTCAAGGCGAACTGTTGCTGCTGCTCAGGCATATCGCCGAGATCGAGCGCTATTTTGCGCGCTTTCTCGCTCAATCCGTCACGCAACGAATCCAGTGCCTCACGACCAAGGGACAGGCCGGACTCCAGCGCTTTCTCAACCCGCACGTCGAACCAGGTATCGATGCTTTTGGTCACGAACTGCACCGACACGGCATAAATCAACACCCCGGGCAGGACAGCCATCATCCCGAACATGAGCATCAGCCGCAGCTTGAGCTTCGAACCAAAGACACGCGCCCGATGCTCCTGCCACAAGGCGCGCACCTGCCAGACGATCAGGGCGAATAACGAAAGCGCAACCGTTGCGTTGAGTACCAGCAACCAAGGATAGTGGCGCGCGAACAATGCCGTGTTGGCGCTGGCCGACGCGAGCAGGAAGAGCAGAATCCCCCCGAACGAGGCCGCTGCGATAATCAGCGCCCTCATCGACTTCCCCCGGATTCGGCAACCGGCCGCGCATCCGGCACCGCCTTGGGTTCGGGAGAATCCTCTTCATCGGGTTCGAACTTCCATTCCATCCATGCCGAGGATAAATTCCATTCACGGTTGGAGATCGCACTGACCTGGAAAGTCTTTGCCATTTGCGAAAGATCGAGGTGCATGCGCAGGCCGGCAACGTAAATTTGGTCGTTATTCACGGCCCCTTTTTCGAGCACCTGCCAGCCGCGAAGCCGCGTCAAAACCGGCAAGGCGGCCTCCAAGCTGTCGTAACTCTGGTGCAATCCGCCCGTAGACAAACGATACTGTCGCGTCAGCGCATGATATGACAATTGATATACCCGGCTTCGCTGCACGACTTTCTTGTCGAACCAGAACCAGCGCGAACGGGTCAACTCGAAATCGACAGCAAAGAAAAGTACGACGCCTTTGTTAACCGCCTCCTCGAGGCGTCGGTTGAGATCGATGTCGAAATCTGCCGAAAGACTATACCCTTCCTCTACGGCATTCAGAGTTACCGATTGAATCCTTATTTCCGCCGCACCCGCCCAATGCGCGGCTATCAGCAGCCACAAGCCGCACAAAAAGGCCCTAAGCCGTTTTTTTGAGCAAGGCATAATAAAACCCGTCGTTGTCGCCACTTGGCACGAGTTGCTCTTGCCGTACCCGTTCGACCCCAGATTGGCGGACGAGGAAGGCGTCGATCTGCGCGGCATTTTCTTCCGGGAACACGGAGCATGTCGCGTACAGGGGCTTACCCCCGGGTTTGAGCAAAGGCCAGAGGGCATCGAGGATGTCGGCCTGGGTATGCACCAAGCGTCGTATGTCGCTCTCGCGGCGCAGCACCTTGATATCCGGGTGCCGGCGTACGACCCCCGACACCGAGCAAGGGACATCGGCGAGAATGGCATCGAACGGACACCCATCCCACCACGAACTGGTCTTGGCGCAATCTCCCACCTTGATCGTGGCCGAGAGACCGAGCCGCTTGAGATTCTCCTCGATCCGGCGAGTCCGCATGGCGTCGATATCGAGCGCCAGCAGATTGAGCGACTCGACACTTTCGAGCAGATGAGCTGTCTTTCCTCCCGGCGCCGCGCAAGCATCCAGCACCCGCTCGCCCGCCTGCGGCGCCAATAGCTCGGCCGCCCGCTGGGCGCCGGCGTCTTGGACCGAAACCAGGCCATCGAAAAAGCCTGGTAAAGCATCCACACCCACCGGTCGTTCCAGAATCAGCCCTTGCCCCCCAATCGGTCTTGCCGACATTCCAACGGACGCTAATTGACCCAGATAGTCTTCGAGTGCGCACCGGCGCGAATTGACACGTAGTGTCATCGGTGGTGGGCTATTGTCGGCATCAACGATGCTTTGCCAGGAAGCAGGGTAGGCGCGCCGCAATTTCGACAGCCACCAACCGGGATGTTGAGATAAGGCAACGTCATTTTCGGACATCGCCTTGATCAAGGCCGTGCGCTGGCGCAAGTAATTGCGCAACACCCCATTGACCAGGCCCTTGAAAACTCCCCCCGCCATTTCGCCTGAAGCAGCCACCGCCTGATCGACCACCATTGGTTTCGATTCAGGCCGCGTTTCCAGCCGATAAAGTGCACCGAGAAGAAGTTCGTGCGTTTCCTGATGCGTCAGCGCCTTGCTCATCAGTTTGCCCAAAATGAACTCGCCTCGGCCGTACTGCCGCAAGACACCATAGGCTACGTCCTGTGCAGCCGCACGCGCCGAAGACGACTCTTTTTCGAGCAATTTCAAGGCCTCGGTCAAGCTGGTCCCGGCGCGCACTTTGGCGAGTACGCGAGCCGCAAGGAGCAAGCTCCAGCCGAGAGAATCATGAGCCAAAGCAACCGGTGGGCTAGCCTCGGAACGGATCGAAGGTTCGCGGTCCGGGATTCCCGGCACATCATTTTTGCGCACCCTGACGATGCGCGGTTTATTTGGCGAATTCAACGACAAGGTCGCATTTCGAATTTGGAATGCCAGCGAGTTTACCATGGCGATCGCTTGACCGGCCGGCAGCCTTCATAATGTGCGGATGACAGCTATCTGCCAAATACGATACGTGTTTCCCTGGCTCGCGCTCATATTCCTGACGCCGCTTCCCGCGCAGGCCTGGAATGCCACCGGTCACCGTTTAGTCGCTTGCGTGGCCTGGGAGCATCTGAAACCTTCGACACGCGTTGAGGTAGGAAGACTGTTGCAATTTCATCCCGACCAGGCCGTCTGGGCAAGGAAAGCCGGCGGTCACGATGGCCAGCTGTATCGCGCGCTCTTCATCGAAGCCTCGACCTGGCCAGACGACATCCGTCATGATGATCGCTTTTACACCCCCGGCAAGGATGAACCGACGTCTCCGCGCCCCGGTTTTCCGGACATGCAACGCCATCTGGACTGGCATTACGTGCAGAGCCCTATTGACGGAAGCTCCGCGCCGGTTCCGCCACAAGGCATTCTTGACCGGGAGATCACGGCCCTGGCCGCCGACCTTGCCTCCAGACGATCAACAACGGAAGCAAAGGCCTATGCCTTACCCTGGTTGATCCACCTCGTCGGAGGTGCACACCAGCCCTTACATGTCTCGCTGCGTGAAAATAGTCAAGGGAGGCGTGACAAGTTGAGGCGCGGATTCGGCATTATCAACCCGTTCAATCCCCGAAAACGGAGGTCGACGCTTCACGTTTTCTGGGATGACCTACCTTCCGCTTTTCCGCTTCGGGGCCAACGCCTCGATTCGGCCTGCCGGAAATTGATCGCTTCTCACCCTTTTGCACCGCCGCCGGCCAACAGCGACCAATGGATCGAAGAAAGCTGGCAGATCGCACACACCCACGCCTACCCGCCAAGCGCGAAATCCCCGACTGTTCTCACTGAGGAATTCGTGGCGGAAGCGAAAAATATCGCGGAGCAGCGTGTCGCCGCAGCCGGCTACCGGCTGGCGGATTGGCTCAACGGCCTGCTTGGCCGAGGACGAAGCAATTAAGCCCTACGCCCCCGATGCCCCCCGCTCAATTCACGCAGACGCGCGACTCGCTCGGCCGTCGCCGGATGCGTGCTGAACAGACCTGAAAGCCCCCCCCCGGATAGCGGATTCATGATCATCATCTGCGCCGTCGCCGGATGCGCCTCAGCCGTCGGCATTGGAATCCCTCGCGCATAGGCGTCGATCTTGGTCAAAGCATCGGCCAGCGCATCCGGATCGCCGCAAATTTCAGCGCCACCACGATCGGCTTCGAATTCGCGTGCCCGCGAAATCGCCATCTGGATCAGGGAAGCGGCCAACGGCGCAAGCAAGGCAACAGCGATGCTGGCAATGGGATTTGCCGGACGGCCATCGGAGTCGCGTCCGCTGAAGAACATCGCAAAATTGGCCAGGGCTGAAATGGCACCGGCCATCGTCGCTGAAATCGTCGAAATCAAGATGTCGCGGTGGCGCACGTGTGCCAGTTCATGCGCCATCACACCACGAATTTCTCGTTCGGACAACAGACGAAGAATGCCGGTCGTCGCAGCAACAGCGGCGTGCTCGGGATTGCGTCCGGTGGCAAATGCATTCGGCTGCGCTTCGTCGATCAGGTAAACGCGTGGCATCGGCAACGCGGCGCGCTGCGCCAGCTCCCGGATCATGTTGTAGAACTGCGGTGCCGACGTAGCATCGACTTCTTGCGCGTTATACATGCGCAGCACCATTTTATCGGAATTCCAGTAGGCGAAGATATTCATGACGCCTCCGAAAAGTAGCGCCATGATCATTCCCGACGAACCGCCCAGGTATGCCCCGATAGCACCGAACAGCGCCATGATCGCCGCCATCAATATCGAAGTTTTCAACCAGTTGCCAAACATTGTCTTGCCTCCTTGCGGACAGAATCCGGTAAGTCATCACCGGCGGAACTTAAATTAGGGCGAATGGCAGATATTTCAAGCGGGCAAGCCGAAGGTATCGCCAGCCTGGATCGGTGAGCCGGCCAGGAATTGGGTTACCGACATCCGTTTGCCACCGGCCTTTTGCAATTCCAGCAAGAGGAGGGCACCTTCCCCGCAAGCCACGACAACACCGTTGCGGTCGGCCGAAACCACCTCACCGGGCAGGCCCGAGCCTGGAACGACCGCCGCGCGCCAGACTTTCAGATTGACGCCGGACAGGCCTGCCGAGGCACCGGGAAAGGGATTGAAAGCCCGGATTTGGCGCTCTAGTTGGGCAGCCGGTAACCGCCAATCCAGTCCAGCCTCGGACTTTTCGATCTTGGCTGCATAGGTCACCCCCGCTTCCGGTTGTGGGGAAGGCGACAGAGGTAGTTTTTCAAGCGCCTCTATTACCAAATCTGCCCCAACGGCAGCCAGTTTGTCATGCAAGGAAGCCGCCGTGTCGTCTTTAGAGATGGCTAGCGCACGTGACAACAGTACCGGCCCTGTATCCAAGCCGGCCTCCATCTGCATGATGCAAACGCCGGTCTCCTTGTCGCCAGCCAGGATCGCGCGCTGAATCGGCGCAGCTCCGCGCCAGCGTGGAAGCAAGGAGGCGTGGATATTGATGCAACCAAGGCGAGGCATATCCAGTACAGACTGCGGCAAAATCAACCCATAAGCTGCCACGATCATGAGATCGGCGCCGACCGAACGGAGGCGTTCCTGCGCTACCGCGTCACGCAAGGTCGGTGGCTGGAACACCTCAATGCCCCCGGCCAATGCCACTTCCTTGACCGGCGAGGCGTGTAGTGCCATCCCCCGCCCTGAAGGTCTGTCCGGCTGAGTCAGTACGAGTTCAACTTGGTGTCCTGCGGCCAAAATCGCCCGCAGGGCCTGCGCCGCGAATTCCGGCGTCCCAGCGAAAATCAGTTTCATGCCGTAATCCGCGCCTGCTTGGCCAGTTTCGCCTTGATCCGGACTTGCTTGAGCTGCGAAAGATGATCGACGAACACCCGCCCTTCAAGATGATTCATCTCATGCTGCAGACACACCGCCAAGAGACCATCTGCGGAAATCGTCTGAGCCTTTCCCTCCAGATCGAGATAACGAACAACAACATGTTCGGCGCGCTCAACCTTGTCAAAAATACCTGGCACCGACAAACAACCTTCTTCACAGACCTGAGCGCCGTCGCTTTCTTGGAGTTCCGGATTAACCAGTACCAGTAATTGATCGTGCGTCTCGGAGATGTCGATGACAATCACCCGCAAGTGAACATTGACCTGCGTTGCTGCCAAGCCGATGCCTGGTGCCTCGTACATCGTCTCGGCCATGTCCTGTGCCAGCCGGCGAATGCCATCATCAATTTCTTTGACCGGCGCGGCGATTTTTTTCAGACGTGGATCGGGATAGCGAAGGATCGGTAGTAGTGACATAAAATGCTTGATCGAAGAAGTAATTACGTGCAGAATCTAACGCAACATCTTGAAAAACGGCGCATTCTCAGCGCATTGTGTGCTATGCCAACGGCAGCCTGATGCCTTGAAAAGCGGAATTACGAGCACCGTCATCACGACAGTTCAAAATCCCGCAGGTATTGGCAGCCAATGCCGAACTCTCGTACGAGGAAACCACGATGATCCGCATTATATCCGCGCTTGTTCTTACTGTGGCGGCCACGCTGTGTAATGCTGCCAGTGATTCGATGCAGTTAGCCGATCAAGCGCCTTCGAGCCACACGGTTGTGCGCGGAGATACTTTGTGGGATATCTCGGCCCGTTTTCTTAAAGAACCTTGGCGCTGGCCTGAAATCTGGCGCATGAATAAAGAGCAGATTCGCAATCCGCACCGTATCTACCCGGGTGACGTCATTGTTTTGAGCTACGACGCTGACGGAAAACCACGACTCAGCATCCAGGAAAACAACCTGCAGCCAAAGATTTATTCGCGTCAGATTGACGATTCGATTCCGTCCATCGCCCCGAATTTCATCGAGCCCTTCCTTTCTACGCCGTTGATTGTCGAGGCCGATGGCCTGGACAATGCCGCATCGATCGTCTCCACCCAGCAGGATAGGGTTTATGTCGGTAACGGTGATGTTGCCTACGTGAAGAATGCCGGCCCTGCCGTCCGTGATTGGCAAGTCTATCGTAACGGCAAAGCCTTGCTCGACCCAACAAATCCGGATCGAGTACTCGGCTACGAAGCATTTTATCTCGGCACCGCCAAGCAAACCCGACCGGGCGAACCGGCGACCTTCGAAATCCTCATAGCCAAACAGGAAATCGGACGCGGTGATCGCCTTCTTCCCGCCGCGAAACCGGTCCTTGTCGATTATGTTCCCCACAAACCAGATACCCGGATCGACGGCAATGTCATTTCCGTTTATGGTGGCGTCGGCGTAGCCGGTAGAGGTTCCATTGTCTCGATCAACCGTAGTACGAGCGATGGCATCGAAATCGGCCACATCCTGGCGCTGGAGCGCAACCGGACCGTCTTCGAACGCACCGACTCGGATCACCGAACTTCGCTGCTGATTCCGGCCGAACGCGTCGGTCTAATTTTCGTCTTCCGCAGCTTCAAGAATATCTCGTATGCGCTTGTAGTACAGTCAACAGGAACCATCGAAGATAACGATTTCGTGCGCACCCCCTGAACTTCTGACGACATTCCTTTCATGTCGTCAGACTCCTCTCTAGCCGAGTGGTTGCGGCTGACGCTGACTCCCGGAATCGGCAGCACAACCCAACGCCGCCTACTTTCTGCCTTCGGCCTACCGGAAGCTATTTTCACGACTTCGCGCAGGGCATTGCGTGAGGTGATCAATGACAAGGCTGTCGAACGCCTACTCGAATCCGACAATCAAGCTGCAGTTGATGCCGCCCTTGCCTGGGCCGAAGCGGATAACCAATCCATCGTCACCCTGGCCGATCCCGGCTATCCGCAAGCACTGCTCCAGATTGCGGACCCGCCAACGCTGATCTATGTCCGCGGACGAGTCGATCTCCTCAACCGGCCGGCACTGGCTGTTGTCGGCAGCCGCCAACCGACGCCGCAGGGTGAACTCAATGCTCGGCAATTCTCCGCCGCACTGGCAGAGGCCGGGCTGGTCATTTCCAGCGGTCTCGCCCTTGGTATTGATACATCTGCGCATCGCGGCGCACTCTCTGTCGACGGGCCGACTATCGCCTTTATTGGGACCGGCATCGATCGCATCTATCCGGCGCGCAATCGCGAGCTCGCCCATGAACTCAGCGCGAAGGGCGCCATCGTCTCCGAATTCCCAATCGGCACGCCCGTTACTGCCGCCAACTTTCCCCGCCGCAACCCCTTAATCTCGGGTATTTCCCGCGGTGTCCTCGTCGTCGAAGCTTCCGTCGACAGCGGCTCGCTGATCACGTCGCGCCTAGCGGCGGAGCAGGGGCGCGAGGTGTTTGCCATTCCGGGGTCGATTCACTCACCGGTCTCGCGCGGCTGCCACAAGCTGATCAAGCAGGGCGCCAAGCTGGTTGAAAGGCTCAGGATATCCTAGACCAACTCGCCTGGTGCGTTCCTGCCCGTCCCTCCCCACCCGAAAATCAGAACACCGGTTTGCCTACAACTGAGTTGTTAACTCTGATCGGTTTCGATCCCTGCGCTCTTGATGATCTCGTCTTGCGTAGCGGCATGTCCGCCGACCACCTTTCCTCTGCCTTGCTCCATCTGGAACTCGAAGGCCGGATCGCCACCTTGCCCGGTGGTTATTACCAGCGTCTACCTGTTACCGGATCCGCATAGCCCTTTGAACAGCCTCATCGTTAAAGTCGTTTGCCTGAATATTCCCTTGCCAAGTTTCACGCACTGCTTTTATCATGCCTTGCAAGAATTCGGATAGCTACTACATCCGACAACCCATATTTCGCCAATCTTCCAGGCACCCCACTATCCCATGAGCAAGAAGCTAATCATTGCCGAGAAACCTTCTGTCGCCGCTGACATTGCGCGTGCGCTTGGCGGGTTCACCAAGCACGAAGACTATTTCGAGAGCGACGACTATGTCATTTGCTCTGCAATTGGACATTTGTTGGAACTTGCCTGCCCGGAGGATTACGAAGTCAAACGCGGCAAGTGGTCGTTTGCCCATCTTCCGGTCATTCCTCCCCATTTTGACTTACGACCGATCGAGAAGACGGAGTCTCGTCTCAAACTACTGACAAGACAAATCAAGCGCAAGGACGTTTCCAGCCTCATCAATGCGTGTGACGCCGGACGTGAGGGCGAGTTGATCTTCAATTACATCGTTCAACACTCGAAGACCAATAAACCCGTCGAACGTTTGTGGCTTCAGTCGATGACGCAGCAAGCGATACGCGACGGATTTTCCAGACTGCGCGCCGGCGCAGAATTGCGCGGCCTAGCCGACGCCGCCGTCTGCCGATCCGAATCCGACTGGCTGGTCGGCATCAACGGAACACGGGCGATGACGGCTTTCAACTCGAAATCCGGGGGCTTTCACCTGACAACCGTTGGTCGTGTTCAGACGCCAACCCTGGCGTTGATTGTCGAGCGCGAGGACCGGATTCGCAAATTCAAACCCCGTCCTTATTGGGAGCTGGAAGGTGTTTTCTCCTGCGCGGCAGGTTCCTACAAAGGGAAGTGGTTCGACGAAAAATTCAACAAGTCCAAAGGTGATACTGACGAAAACCTGCGCGCCGATCGCATCTGGGATGAGAACCAAGCCAAAGCCATCCAGCCCAGTTGTGCCGGTCAAGCCGGAGAAGTAAGCGAAGAAGTCAAACCGTCCACCCAGCTTTCGCCCCTACTTTTCGACTTAACCAGTCTTCAGCGTGAAGCCAACAGTCGTTTCGGATTCTCGGCGAAATCTACCCTGGGCTTGGCACAAGCGCTCTACGAAAAACACAAGGTGCTGACCTATCCGCGTACCGATGCGCGCGCCCTACCGGAAGACTACCTTGGAACGGTCAAGGACACGCTCCGAATGCTGACCGGCGAAGGCGTCGGTAAAGGCCATGACGAGTCGATGCTCGCCCGTTTCTCTCCGTTCGCGCATCAGATTCTGGCCCGGAACTGGGTCATTCCGAATAAGCGGATATTCAATAACGCCAAGATTTCGGACCACTTCGCTATCATTCCGACCCTGCAGGCGCCCAAGCAACTTTCCGAGCCGGAGCAGAAGCTTTACGACATGGTCGTCAAGCGCTTCCTTGCGGTTTTCTATCCGGCCGCTGAATATATGATCACGACGCGCATTACGCGCGTCGCAGGCGAGCCGTTCAAGACCGAAGGCAAAGTTCTCGTCAATCCCGGTTGGCTGGCCGTTTATGGCCGCAAAGGGCAAGAAGGCGACGAAGGCAATCTGGTTGCGGTCAAGGACAAGGAGTGTGTGACTACCGACGATATCGTCGTCAACGCCACCCAGACCCGGCCGCCGCCCCGCTATAGCGAAGCCACGCTCCTTTCCGCGATGGAAGGCGCTGGCAAGATGGTTGACGATGAGGAATTGAAAGCAGCGATGGCAGGTCGCGGGCTGGGTACGCCAGCGACACGCGCGCAGATCATCGAAAATCTTCTAGGTGAACAATATCTGCATCGCGAGGGCAGGGACTTGCAACTCACTGCCAAGGCCTTTTCGTTGATGACCTTGCTCAACGGCTTGGGTATTCCGGAGCTTACCTCACCCGAACTAACTGGCGAGTGGGAATCCAAGCTCGCGCGGATGGAGCGCGGCGAAATGTCCCGTCAGGATTTCATGCAGGAAATATCCGCCATGACCCGGCACATTGTTGAATGCGCCAAATCCTACGACAGCGACACCATTCCCGGCGACTTCGGCGAACTGACAACGCCTTGTCCGAAATGCGGCGGGACGATCAAGGAGACCTACAAAAAATTCCAGTGCAAGTCGTGCGATTTTTCGCTGTGGAAGATCGTCGCCGGTCGTCAGTATGAGGCTTCAGAAATTGAAGAACTCCTAACCGAGCGCAAGATTGGCCCGCTAACAGGATTCCGCAACAAGATGGGACGCCCCTTCAGCGCCGTCATCCGGCTCAATGCCGAGCACGTCCCCGAGTTTGATTTCGGTCAAAGCAACAGCTCTGACGAAGAGGGGGGTGAAATAGACTTCTCCGAACAGGAACCGCTCGGTGTCTGTCCGAAATGCCAGGCGCGCGTTTTCGAACATGGCATGTCCTATGTCTGTGAAAATTCCGTCGGATCTGCAAAGAGTTGCGATTTCCGGTCCGGCAAGATCATTCTGCAGCAGCCCGTCGACCGCGAACAGATGAGGAAACTCCTGATCGACGGGCGAACTGACCTGCTCAAAGACTTCATCTCGGCACGCACCCGGCGTAAATTTTCTGCCTTCCTCGTGCGCGGCACCGACGGGCAGGTCGGTTTTGAATTCGAAAAACGCGAGCCCAAAAGCAAAGCTGGCACCAAGTCGGCATCAACGACGTCTGCAGCTGATAAAACGGGTTCCACTTCTGAAACAAAAAAATCGTCGGCTCGTAAAAAATCAAGCTGAGTTCGATTCCCATACGAAATTACCATTAGGGGTCTGTTTCACGTGAAACAGACCCCTAATGCCTTTTTGTCACAGGACTTCAAAATCACCCCCTGATCAAACCCCACTGCAAGGCTCTACAAGCCGTTTTTTCTTTCACAGATACCCAAAGCTGGGCCAGCTTAAAATATTGCCCTATACGCGCACTGTGAACGGCGCATTTCAGGTCATGGAAATCCACGCATCGCTATGCCGCGACAATGACAAGAAATTCAGAAACTGATTACTTTATCGGCAGCCAACGTCCACTCGGCCAATTCGGGCATGGTTCCGGCAGTCACACCGGGGATCAATTCTAGAGAAGTCAAACCGCGTGCCTGAATACAAGTCCGGCACACCCGGATTTGCGCGCCATGCTGAACGAGGAATTCGATCATACTCTGCATTCCACCACTATTGTCGAGACCGGCCTGATTGGGCAAGGCGACAGTCACGGCATCGGAAATCATGAACAAGCGTAGATCAACGGTTTCATTTTCCTGACCGGCTAAGGCACTGGCCATACGCAAAGCACTCGCCATGCGCTCGCTTCCATAGGCCGGAGCGTTGATGATAAACAGGATGGTTTGCAACGAATGACCTCCAGCAAATCACAAAATCAGAGGAAAAATGCACATCGCAAGGCTAAACTTTTACGGCAAGCTGATTAAGATCGGAACTGTCCAGCCAGATCCACTCGCCAAGCGCCAAATGTCTGGGAAGCTCGAAACCGCCGATAGATATTCGCTTGAGCTGCTCTACGCGATTTCCGGCGGCTGCAATCATGCGTTTGACGAGATGATACTTACCTTCGGTTACCGTCAGCAACAAGCAGCGTTGGGAAACGAGTTCGCAAGCACGTGCCGATATTGGAGCCGGTTCGTCATTCAGTTGAACACCAGATAAGAGGACCTGTAACTGGGACTGGTCAACCGGATGTCGCGTCGTCACTTCATAAACCTTGGCGATATTTCTTTTCGGCGACGTAAAAGTATGAATGAATTGCCCATCGTCAGAAAGTAACAGCAGGCCGGTGGTATCGACATCGAGGCGTCCGACTGCCTGCACGCCCCGGGCTACAAGAGCCTTAGGCAACAGCGTATACACACTCGGGTAATGGATTGGCCGGTGCGAACACTCGAAATTCGAGGGTTTATTGAGGGCAATATAGACTGATTTGCGGTAAACCCAGTCACAACCATCAACGGTAAAACACAAGCCCTCGGGTTCAAACTCGGCAAACGGGTCGTCGCAGGTCGAGCCTTCAATGGCAACCTTACCACTCCGAATCAACGCCCGACAGTCAGGGCGGCTACCGAAGCCTTGCGATCTCAGTAAACGTTCCAGTTGCATCGTCAGCCTTAGAAAAACGGCCCCGAGGTAATCCAGGGGCCGGAAATTGAAAACTGGCTGGAATTAAACGTCGATATTGCGGGCCGCAAGCGCGTTGGATTCTATGAAATTACGCCGTGGCTCGACGAGTTCTCCCATCAGGGTGGTGAAAATTTCGTCAGCACCAATCGCATCCTCAATCTGTACCTTGAGCAGACGACGTACTTTGGGATCCATGGTCGTTTCCCAAAGTTGCTCGGGGTTCATCTCGCCAAGTCCTTTATAACGCTGCTTGCTGATTCCGCGTTCAACTTCGGTCAACAACCAGGTCATGGTTTCGGCAAAGCTGCTGACCGGCTGTTTCTTGTCGCCGCGAGTCACGTAGCCGCCTGTTCCATACAGACCGGCCAGCGTTTCGGCGGTTTTGCGCAATTGCAGGTAATCACCACTGACCAACAAATCTTCATCGATGATGCCAACTTTCATGTTTCCGTGATGCATTTTTTCCAGCCGAAGCTGCCAGCATTCCTTGGTTACATCGTAACGCGCCAGAACATGGATTCCTACCTTGCCAACGATCGCCTTCATGAAAGCCGCCGCTGTGGTTCGGGCCGATTCTTCGTCGTCGAGGTTGATTGTCAGATTGGCGTCAACCAGGGCATGCAAAACCATAGGATCGATCAAGTGCGACAAACGGTTGATTACTACCTCGGCAAGCAGATACTCGCGAGCCAATTCTTCCAAGGCCGGACCGCTGATCTCCGGCGCACCCGATTTCGGTAAGAGCACAGCATCTTCAAGGGCCAGCGAGAGCAGAAATTGGTTTAGCGCCTGGTCATCCTTGATATAGCGTTCCGTCTTGCCGTGCTTGACTTTATAGAGTGGCGGTTGCGCAATGTAAATATGGCCGCCCTCGACAAGTTCCGGCATCTGACGATAAAAGAATGTCAACAACAGGGTGCGGATGTGAGCACCATCCACATCAGCGTCGGTCATGATGATCAGCCGGTGATAACGCAGCTTCTCGGGTTTGTACTCATCCTTGCCGATTCCGGTACCAAGGGCTGTAATCAGTGTGGCGATTTCCTGCGAAGAAATCAGCTTGTCGAAGCGAGCCTTCTCGACATTGAGAATCTTACCCTTGAGGGGAAGAATAGCCTGAAATTTCCGGTCTCGTCCCTGTTTAGCCGAGCCACCGGCGGAATCACCCTCGACCAGATAAAGTTCGCAAAGCGACGGGTCCTTTTCCTGACAATCGGCCAGCTTACCAGGCAAACCGATGCCGTCTAGCAATCCCTTACGGCGAGTCATTTCGCGCGCTTTGCGCGCTGCATCGCGCGCGCGCGCCGCTTCGACGATCTTGCCAGTAATCACCTTAGCGTCCTGAGGACGTTCCTGGAGGAACTCAGTCAAACGTGCTGCGACGACTTCTTCGACTGCTGGGCGGGCTTCCGAAGACACCAGCTTCATCTTGGTTTGCGAGGCAAATTTCGGGTCCGGCATCTTGATCGACAACACGCACGCCAAGCCTTCGCGCATGTCGTCACCGCTGATGTCGACTTTCGCCTTCTTGGCAATCTCGTTTTCCTCAATGTACTTATTGATGACGCGAGTCATGGCCGCCCTCAAGCCGGTCATATGCGTACCGCCATCCGTTTGCGGAATATTATTGGTGAAACACAGAACCTGTTCCGCGTAGGTGTCGTTCCATTGCATTGCCACTTCGACACTGATCATTCCGTTGGGTATAACGGACTCGCCGGTGGCAAAGAAAATATTCGGGTGAAGGACCGACTTCGAACGATTGATGTATTCGACAAAACCCTTGACCCCACCGAGGAAAGCAAAATCCTCGTCTTTTCCGGAACGTTGATCGAAAAGGCGGATCTTGACGCCATTATTGAGAAAAGACAGCTCACGCAAGCGCTTGGCGATGATCTCATAGTGGAATACCACCAAGCCAAAAATTTCTTCGTCGGCCATGAAATGCACTTCCGTTCCCCGCTTCTCCGTCGAACCAACGATTTTGAGGGGAGATACTTCTACACCGTTTTGAATCTCGATGAGCCGATCCACCGGCAGACCGCGATTAAATTCGAGCTGGTATTTTTTTCCACCACGACGAATCGTCAGCCGCAACCACTTAGAAAGAGCATTGACGCAGGATACCCCGACACCATGCAAACCGCCCGATACCTTATAAGAGTTCTGGTTAAACTTGCCACCCGCGTGCAATACGCACATAACGATTTCGGCAGCAGAACGCATGGGTTCATGTTTGTCATCAAACTTGATGCCGGTCGGGATACCACGGCCGTTATCGGCAACGGAAATCGAATTATCAGCATGAATGGTAATCACGATATCGTCGCAATGACCCGCCAGAGCCTCGTCAATGGCGTTATCCACAACCTCGAAAACCATGTGGTGAAGACCTGTGCCATCAGATGTGTCGCCAATATACATCCCGGGACGTTTGCGTACTGCCTCCAGTCCGTCCAATTGTTGGATGCTCGATTCATCGTATGCTGGCGACACGCCATTAATTTCACTCATGCTTGGTCCAATTTCTGTTTCACGTGAAACTTTTAAGTATCTGACAACTAAACAGATGAGTTAAATTCTCATCGGCATAACGACATACTTGAAGCAGTCGTTACCGGGAATGGACAACAGTGCGCTTGAATTGGCATCGTTGAATCCCCATTCAATATTCTCTGCGGATGTGTTGTTAAGCACATCCAGCAGATAACCGACATTGAAACCAACGTCAATTGAATCACCGGAATAATCCACTTCCAGTTCTTCTTGGGCTTCTTCCTGCTCAGCATTAGCCGCCATGATCTTCAAACTTCCCGGCGTCAAGACCAAGCGCACACTACGGAATTTCTCATTAGTCAGGATGGCCGCGCGAACCATGGATTGAAGCAACGCCATCCGGTTCAATGTAACCATGTTCTTCAAACTTGCAGGGATAACGCGCTCATAATCAGGGAACTTGCCATCAATCAGCTTAGAAACCAGATTGATCTGTCCAAATTTGAAGCGAACCTGATTTGAAGCCAGTTCGATTTGCAAAGGCTCATCGTTATCTCCGAGCAGACGGTTCAATTCAAGAACAGTCTTGCGTGGAAGGATTAATTCTTGGCGCGGCAAATCACCAACCCCATCCAAGCTCATACTTGCAAATGCGAGCCGGTGCCCATCGGTAGCAACTGTTTTTAATTGAGTACCGTCGACAAGGAGAAGCAATCCATTCAGATAGTAACGTACATCTTGCGCTGCCATAGAAAATAAAGTCTGGGCAAGTAGATGCCGAAACTGTTTCTGCGTCACGGTAAAATTTCTGACTTCGCCATCGGAAAGCGCCATTCTCGGAAAATCTTCGGCTGGCAATGTTTGAAGATTGAAACGACTTTTACCAGCGCGAACCTGCATTCTCTTGTCTTCAAGAGAAAGGCTGACCTCGGCATTATCGGGCAAGGAACGGAGAATATCCTGTAGCTTGCGAGCACCAACGGTAACTGCTGTATCAGCTTCTGCGGAGGCACCGTCGGTGGAAGTCGTTATCTGAATCTCTATATCCGTTGCCAGTAATGTCAAACGCTCTCCCTTTTTCTCAAGCAGAACATTAGACAAAATGGGCAAGGTATGCCTTTTCTCGACAATCCCGGAGACTGATTGCAAAGGCGTCAGAAGTTGATCGCGTAGGGTTTTAATTAAAAGCATATATATATAAATCCTATAAAGACTATGTCAAAGATAATTCTGTGAATATTCTATTTTTCTACTTTAATTTCAATTGGTTGAATATTAAAAAAGAGCCTGAAAAACCTCTGTACTAAGGTGTGGACAAACTATGACAACTTGTCCACAACACAGAATCCCGATTGTTTTCCACAGGTAATTCACAATAATTTCGAAGACTTATACATACGCAGGTTAACCTTTCAGTACCTGCAACAAAACATGAACATCGTGATTTAATTCATTATCCTTTACACGCAAGGATTCGATCGTGCGCACGGCATGTAGAACGGTCGTATGATCGCGACCGCCGAATGCCTCACCGATAGAAGGATAACTTTGTGATGTCAAATTCTTGGCGAGCCACATAGCGACCTGGCGTGGACGCGCGATTTGCCGCGTGCGTTTCTTCGAATAGAGATCAGCGACCTTGATCTTGAAATAATCGGCGACAGTTTTCTGGATGTTCTCGACGGTGATTTGCCGATTTATGGCGCCAATCAAGTCTTTCAAGGATTCCTTCGCGAGATCCATATCAATCGCGCGGCCATGGAACGAAGCATAGGCAAGGACCTTTTTCAATGCGCCTTCGAGTTCCCGGACATTCGAGCGGAGATGTTTAGCGATATAGAACGCGACCTCGTCATTGAGTTCGATGCCTTCGATTTCTGCCTTCTTCTTGAGGATTGCGACGCGCATTTCAATCTCTGGAGGCTCAATCTGCACGGTCAGCCCCCAGTCGAAACGGGTGATCAAACGGTCCTCGAGACCTGAAATATCCTTCGGGTAAGTATCACAACTGATGACGATTTGCTTCTTTGTTTCAATCAAAGCATTGAAAACAAAAAAGAATTCTTCCTGTGTCCGATTCTTCCCATTGAAGAACTGCACGTCGTCAAGCAGCAACACATCGAGCGAGCGATAGTAACGTTTAAACGCGTCAAAGGATTTCGTCTGATAGGCACGCACTACGTCCGAGTAATAATCCTCGGTATGCACATAGCGCACGACCTTACCGGGGTGGGATTCTAGGATGCGATTGCCGATAGCGTGGATCAAGTGCGTTTTTCCGAGACCAGCGCCGCCGTAAATAAACATGGGGTTGTAAGTAATCCCCCCTGGGTTGTTAGCGACCTGAATGGAAGCGGCACGGGCTAAATCATTTGCCTTGCCAACAATCAGGTTTTCAAACGTAAAGCTCGAAATGAGGCGAGTTTTCTCGTATGAGGAATTGACGACAGCAACGGCCGATGCCGGGCGGGCGGGCGTGGCAGTAGGCGTCGGTACGGAAATTTGCTGATTGGAAGGTTTATTATGTTCAACCTTGGGCGAAGCCGCCTGCCGTTCGCCCAGCATCAGGGAGACGGAGACTGGCGTAGTGAAATAAGCGCAACCAAGTTCCTCGATCCGGGTCAGATAACGCTCCTTGACCCATTTCAGGATAAAACCGTTAGGCGCGAAAAGACGCAAGCCACCGGCGATATCGTCTTCACCCTCGAGGCGCAGAGGACGAATCCAAGTATTGAATTGCTGCGAAGGCAATTCTTGCTCGAACTGTTTCAGACAGGCATTCCAGAAACTACTCATAAGATATATTCATCAACCGATCCTGTCGTTTTCCTGCGTTTCGTGCTGGAAGAATTCAGTTCATCCAAGGTTATGGACACACCGAAAACAAAACGGGAAATCAAAAAAACACAACTGGTCTAAAGCGGAAAAAACAAAGAGGTCGATTTTAACCTGTCGAGGTTGAGTTATCCACAGCCTTGAATAAAATTATCGCTTGACAAGACAGTCGCTTAAGTTGTTTAATCTTCTGCTCACTTTGTTTTGACGTCAAAGGCAATAAAATGAAACGCACCTACCAACCGTCGGTTATTCGTCGCAAGCGTACCCACGGCTTCCTCGTTCGGATGGCAACCCGTGGCGGTCGTGCCGTGATTCGTGCTCGTCGTGCCAAAGGCCGCCACCGCTTGGCCGTTTGAACCCGCAGGCGATAGCGGTCAAAAGCGGCGCCGCATTTCCAAAAAAGTACAGACTTACAAAAACGGATGAATTCTCATCCGTTTTTGGTTTCAGGAAGGCGATTAGAAGCCCGCATTTCCTGTTACATTACCGCCTTCGCGGAGCTGAAGAAATTCCGGAAGCGCGATTGGGGCTCGTAGTACCCAAAAAGCTCCTGAAGCGCGCGGTGGATCGCAACTTGGTTCTTCGCCTGGCGAGGGAGAGCTTTCGAAAAACGCGCAGTCAGCTTCCAGCGCGAGACCTGGTTTTGCGATTGATGGCCAAGGTCGACCCACTGGACCGGCAAGCACTGGCCAATGAAATCCGGTCGCTGCTTGCAAAGACGATCTCACGAACGACACGTCAATGAAATTGTTGCTGCTGGCCTTGATACGCATCTACAAATACCTGATAAGTCGGCTTCTCGGGAGTCGTTGTCGTTTTTACCCCAGTTGTTCGGAATATACCGCCGAGGCTGTCGAACGATATGGCGCCGCCAAGGGGATGACGCTCGGCTTCAAACGAATTTTCCGCTGCCACCCGTGGAATCCGGGTGGCTTTGATCCTGTTCCCTGATTAATGTAGGCAGTTTATGGATAACCGTCGCCTGATTCTTGTGCTTGTTTTCACGTTTTCGCTGGTCATGCTTTGGGATGCCTGGCAGAAGCAAAAAAATCCAAGAATGAATTCGAAGCCCGTCGCCGCGTCGACCGCTCAAAGCGGTTCCGGCGTGCCCGTTCCGACGACCTCCGCCAAGGGGACGGATTCCTCCTTCGTCCCGGGTGCGGGTACGGTGGCCGGAATGGCTAAAGGGGAAGTCGTGAATGTTGTCACCGATTTGTTTACGGCGACAATTTCCGCACAGGGTGGCGATATCGTCAATCTTGAACTGAACCGTTACAAAGCAACCAAGGACAAGAAGGCACTGTTTCAGCTTTTCGAATCGAAACACCAATATGTCGCCCAAAGCGGATTGATTGGTGAGAGTTTGCCAACCCACAAAACCATGTTCAAGATTGACGGGGGGAACCGCGAACTGGCGAAGGATGCCAAAACGATCCAGATCAAGCTGGAGGCGCCAATAGTTAACGGTGTGAAAGTGACGAAAGTCTATACTTTTACCCGTTGCAGCTATCTGATCAACCTGACTTACGAAATCGACAACGGCAGCAAGAGCGAGATTGCCGCTCATGCGTATTATCAGTTGCAACGCGATGCAGTTAAGCCGGATGGCGAGAACTTCATGGTCAGTACCTTCACCGGTCCGGCGGTGTATACCGAGCAGGACAAATTCCAGAAAATCAGTTTCGAAGATATCGAAAAAGGTCGTGCCAAATTCAATCAAAAGGCGGACAACGGCTGGATATCGATGATTCAGCATTATTTCGTTTCGGCCTGGATTCCGCAGGAAAAACTGGCGCGCGAGTTTTACGTCCGCAATCTGGATAACGGCGTGAAGCCCGTTGTTGCCGCCGGCGTCATCGTCCCGACGGCTGTTGCCGCGCCTGGAAGCAAGGTCAGCGAGTCAGTCTCGCTCTACGCCGGCCCTCAAATTCAGGAAAACCTCAAAGCCTTGGCCAAACCGGTGGCCGAAGGTGGCATCGGTGCTGAAGGCCTGCCGCTGGTGGTCGACTACGGCTGGCTGACGATTGTCGCCGCACCGATTTTCTGGTGCCTTGAGTTCATCCACAAAATAGTGGGTAACTCGGGTTGGGCGATTGTCTTACTCACCGTCGGCATCAAGATTCTGTTTTTCCCCTTGTCTGCGGCCAGCTACCGGTCGATGGCCAAAATGAAGGCAGTTACGCCTCTGATGATGTCTTTGCGTGAGCGTTATGGCCACGACAAGCAGAAATTAAACATGGAGATGATGAATCTCTACAAGACACGAAACATCAATCCGCTGGGGGGGTGTCTGCCGATCCTGGTTCAGATTCCGGTGTTCATTGCACTGTACTGGGCTTTACTTGAGGCTGTCGAAATGCGTGATGCGCCCTGGATTCTCTGGATCAAGGACTTGTCTTCCGAGGATCCCTACTTCGTATTGCCGCTGATCATGATGGGGACGATGCTGATTCAGACCAAGTTGAATCCGACGCCGCCCGATCCAGTTCAGGCTAAGGTGACGATGATGATGCCATTCATCTTCGGTGCCATGTTCATGTTCTTCCCGTCCGGCCTGGTGCTTTACTGGGTGGTCAACAACGTTCTTTCGATTGGCCAGCAATGGCAAATCACGCGGATGATCGAAAACGGCGGAAAAGCCGCCAATGACGCCAAGGCCTGAGGCGAAGTTTGTCCGGAGAATTAATCCGGATACCATTGCCGCCATCGCTACCGCATCCGGTCGGGGCGGCATTGGCATCGTCCGCATATCCGGCGGCAACCTGCTCGATTTGGCCGAGCAAATTTGCGGGAAACGGCCAGTGCCGAGGATGGCGACACTGGCCGACTTTCATGCCGCTGACAGAAGTGTCATCGATAGCGGCCTGATTCTTTATTTTCCTGCACCGCATTCCTTTACCGGCGAAGACGTACTCGAATTGCAAGGCCATGGCGGTTCTGTGGTCATGCAAATGTTGCTTTCGCGCTGTCTCGATCTGGGCGCCCGTTTGGCGGAGCCGGGAGAATTTACCCGTCGGGCTTTTCTCAACGGAAAAATGGATCTGGCGCAGGCCGAGGCCGTCGTCGACCTGATCGACGCGTCAACGATAACCGCCGCGCGCAGCGCGATCCGATCCCTACAGGGTGAATTTTCTAAGGAAATCTATGGGTTTCTAGAGCAACTGACCGAACTCCGGGTCTTGCTCGAAGCGACACTCGATTTTCCCGAAGAAGAGGTCGATTTCCTCGAAGCTGCCGATGCCTTTGGACGTCTGGACCGCCTTCGTCAAAAACTGGCGAATGTGCTCGATCGTGCCGGGCAGGGGAAATTACTGCAAAGCGGCCTGCACGTCGTGCTCGCCGGTCAGCCGAACGTCGGCAAATCGAGCTTGCTCAACTGCCTGGCCGGGGACGACCTAGCCATCGTCACGCCGGTGGCCGGCACGACGCGCGACGTGGTGCGCGGTTCACTGCAAGTGAAGGGAATTCCGCTGCATATTGTCGACACGGCCGGTTTGCGCAGTACCGACGACGAAGTCGAAAAAATTGGTATTGAACGCTCCTGGCGCGAGATGGAACGCGCAGACGTGATTGTCCTTCTGGTAGACGCCCGCAACGGTGTCGGCGACGCCGAACGCGAAATTCTTTCCCGGCTGCCAGGCGGGCCGGCGCGGATCACGATCTACAACAAGGTCGACCTTGCCGGACGATCGGCGGAACGCCATGAAGAAGGCGAAGAGATTGCCATTTCCCTTTCTGCCAAAACCGGCGAAGGCATTGATTTATTGCGTCAGGAACTGCTGCGCATCGCCGGCTGGCATCCGTCTGAGGACGTGTTCATTGCCCGCGAACGCCATCTGCGCGCATTAGGCGAAACCTGTGAGCATATCGACGCCGCGCAGGCGCAACTGCCCCACTTGGAATTGTTTGCCGAAGAATTGCGCTTGGCGCAAAACGCCTTGTCTGCGATTACCGGAGAATTCACGCCCGACGACTTGTTGGGCGAGATATTCGGTCGTTTCTGCATCGGAAAGTAGGCCTTGGGCCTCGATTATTCCGTTTTGGCGATACTTTCCGGCGCGGCGCTGTTTGCCGGCTTCATCGATTCGGTGGTCGGAGGCGGCGGGCTGATCCAGATTCCCGCGCTCTTTTCCGTATTGCCGAAAGAATTGCCGGCGACATTGTTCGGTACCAACAAGATCGCCAGCGTTTTCGGCACGGCCAATGCAGCCTTGGGCTACATGTATCGGGTACGCATGCCCTGGCGGACGACCTTGCCGGCCGCTGCGGCCGCATTTGCTTTTTCCTATCTCGGCGCCATGGCGGTCAGTTGGCTACCACGCGACCTATTGCGTCCGCTGATCCTTTTTCTTCTTGTTGGTGCCGCTGTTTATACGTTTCGGCGCAAGGATTTTGGCTCGGTTCACCGACCGCAGCATAGTGGGAACAAGGAGTTTGTTTATGCCTTGATCGTCGGCGGTGCGATCGGCTTTTACGACGGGTTTTTCGGCCCCGGAACTGGCAGTTTCCTGATTTTCCTGTTTATCCGCTTTTTCGGTTTTGATTTTCTGCACGCTTCGGCGGCGTCGAAGGTTGTCAATGTCCCGACCAATCTCGCTGCAATCGGCTTCTTCGTGCCCAACGGCCTGTACTTGCCGTTGCTGGCCGTGCTCATGGCGGGGTTCAACATTCTCGGTTCGCTGATTGGCACGCACCTCGCTCTGCGTCACGGCAGCGGATTCGTGCGTCGCGTCTTCCTTCTGGTGGTCAGTGTGCTGATCGTCAAGTTTGCTTGGGATACTTTCTAGCCTGGCCTCAAAGTCCTTCTCGATTGGCGCTTCCCCAGCGCGGCATTAATTGGTGAGCAATTCCCAACTGATCGAGGATTCGGGCGACAACGAAATTAATAACGTCGGCGACCGATTCGGGGTGGTGATAAAAGCCGGGATTAGGGGGCAGGATCACCGCCCCGGCACGGGAGAGGCGGAGCATGTTTTCGAGGTGGATGGCCGAGAAGGGGGTTTCACGTGGAACCAGAATCAGTTTACGTCCTTCCTTGAGTACGACGTCGGCAGCGCGCTCGATCAGGTTGTTCGACAACCCTTGCGCGATGGCAGCCAGGGTTCCCATCGTACATGGGCAGACAACCATGGCGTCGGGCGGATTCGATCCGCTGGCGACCGGCGCGAACCATTCCTCGCGTCCGAAAACGTCGAGTTTCCCCGGTAAAGCGGAGAAACGCTCGCGGAGAAAATTTTGTGCATCGGACGGGCGGCTGGGAAGGTCAAGTGACATTTCCTGTCGCGCGACAATCTGTGCTGCTGGAGAGTAGAGCAGTTGGACCTGATGGCCAGCGCCGAGCAGGCATTCGAGTAGGCGGATCCCATAGGGCATGCCGGAAGCGCCGGTCAAGGCAAGGCACAGGGTTTTGGTAGGCATCTCAACTCCTTGCAGGGGCAGCCGCGTTGTCGAGGGGGGAGCTCAGCAAACGTGCCGCGATCAGGCCGTTGATGATACCGAAGGTCAACGCCGCAGCGGCAAAAATCGGCACCATATAAAACAGGCCGTTATGGGGGATCAACCACAGGCGAGCGAGCACCAGTTGCCCACCGATGTGCGCGAAAGCGGCGAGAATGCTCCAGCTGATCGGGCCGAACCAAGAAGAAGGCAAGCGAAAGGCCAGACCAAGTACGACCAGACTGAAGATGGCACCCGTCAGGCTCATGAAGAAACCGGGCGTCAGGAATTGCCCGAGCAGAATGCTGCCGGCGAAGACGCGTAATCCGCTCACCCAGGCCGCCGTGAACCATCCGTAGCGGGCGAGAACGATCAGGGTCACGATGTTGGAAAGGCCCGGCTTGATTCCGGGCAGGGGCAGGGGAATCGCCGCATCGATCAGCGCCAGCCCGATCGCCGCCGCCGTAAGCTGGGCGATGCGGTGATCCTCCGCAGTCGCGGTCAGTCTAGTAACTGAGCGAGTCATAGGCCTCCCGGCTTCCCGTGACCTGCACACTGACCTGATTCGGTGCGCAAATGGCGATTTCGCCGGCACGCTCAAGCCAGCCCTGGCGGACGCAGTATTGATGGATGCCAGGATCGGAGACGACGCGTACCCGTCGGCGTTCGACCGCGATTCTGGTGATGCCGAGCGGGCCTGGAACGTCGATACTGCGATTGCGAGATAGATCAAGTTCGACGAAAACCTGCCCCCCCTGTTTGACGACGGCTTTGACGGCGCTACCGCCGTGCCAGGCCAACGGGAACGAAAGCGCGCAAATGACTACGCCAATCGCCGTGAGGAGCCAGTCGCCGGGGCGGAAAAGGGTAATCCAGGGCATCAGGAACCTGCGCGCGGGTCGGGTGGCAGTTCGCGGTGTCGAACTAGGACTCGGGGCACTTTCCAGGTCTGTTTTGCCAGCCATTCCGTGAGATACACCGAGCGGTGCTGCCCACCGGTACAGCCAATGCCGATAGCCAGATGACTTCTTCCGTCCCGGATATAACTGGGTAACCAGTCGGAAACAAAGCGGGCAATGTCGGAGCGCATGCGAACGACCTCCGGTTCGGCTTCGAGAAACTCGATCACCGGTAGGTCGCGTCCGGTCAGCGGCCGTAAGGCCGTTTCATAGAAGGGGTTGGGCAGGCAGCGCACGTCGAAGACCAGTTCTGCGTCGAGGGGAACGCCATTCTTGAAACCGAACGACTCAAACAACAAGGTTAGTTCCTGTGAAGCCTGTCCGGCGATGTACTGCCGAATCCAGTCCCGGAGGGCATGCGGCTTGAGATCGCTGGTGTCGATGTGGTGGCCAAGATCGGCCAAACGGGCGAGGCGGAGTCGCTCCTCGATGATGGCTTCGGTAATCGTACGGTGTTGATTTGCCAAGGGGTGCCGACGCCTGGTTTCCGAATAACGCTTGCGCAAGGTTTCGAATTTCGCGTCCAAGAAAAGAAACTGGAATTTCAATTCTGGATTCGTGCGAAGTTCGGAAAGCTGCTGCGGCAGCATGGCGATGCTGTTGCCGCCGCGAATATCGATGGCAACCGCGACCTTGTCGTAACCTTCCTGCTTGAGTTGATCGATCAATGCCGGCAACAATTGCGAGGGCAAATTGTCGACGCAAAAATAATCGGCGTCTTCGAGCAAATTTAAAGCGATGGATTTGCCCGAACCGGATAGGCCGCTGATGATGATGAGGTGCATATTGATGAGAATAGCGGATCGCGATGTTCACGGGCAAGCAGCCTGACAAAAACGAACATTTCCCTTTTGCCCTTTGGTGTTAGAGGGAATTATCGCGCATGCTCCGCAACCAATTCGCAAGGCGTGAGATCTTTCTTTGTGTGTGCCTGTGCAAGCGTTGCCTTGATACGGCCATGAAAAGCAAAGCTTTCGCGATAAACTAAGCGTCTGCGTCACGAAAAGGTAGCCATGAATACCCTAAACATCCTCTTTTTGCCGGAAATTGCCGCTATCCGGCGAGATATACACGCGCATCCCGAGCTGGCGTTCAATGAAACGCGAACCTCGGATATTGTCGCCAAGGAATTGGCATCCTACGGTCTCGAAGTGCATCGAGGGCTGGCGGGAACAGGGGTCGTCGGCGTCCTGCACAACGGAAACGATTCAGGAAACAGGGCGCGCAGCATCGGTCTACGTGCGGATATGGATGCGTTGCCACTGCAGGAGAAAAACGATTTCCCGCATACCTCGACGCAGGTTGGAAAAATGCACGCCTGCGGTCACGATGGGCACACGGCAATACTGCTCGGCGCTGCGCGCTATCTGGCTGAAAACAGGGACAAGGTCGACTTTTCCGGTACGGTGTATTTCATTTTCCAGCCCGCCGAGGAGTCGGAAGGCGGTGCCGCAGTGATGATCGAGAATGGACTTTTCGAGCAATTTCCGATGGACGTCATGTTCGGCCTGCATAATTGGCCGGGGATTCCGGTCGGGGAAATGGCCGTGATGCCGGGACCGGTGATGGCGGGGACCTGTGCCTTCGAGATTAGCGTGAGCGGTCACGGGTGCCATGCGGCGATGCCGAATCAGGGCGTGGACCCCTTGGTTGTCGCCAGCCAGTTGGTCCTCGCGCTGCAGACGGTCGTATCGCGCAATGTCCATCCTTGCGAGGCGGCGGTGGTCAGCGTCACACAAATCCATGGGGGGAGCGCGTTGAACATCATTCCCGACGAAGCGGTGTTGCGCGGAACCATTCGCAGCTTCAAACCCGAAGTGCAGGATATCGTCGAGCAATCGATCGAACGTTTGTGCAACGGGATCGCCGGCGCATTCGGTGCGCAGATCGGCGTCAATTTCGACCGCCGTTATCCTCCGACCGTAAACACCGAGGCCGAAAGCAGGCTGTGCCTGCAGGCCGCCATCGACATTTGTGGCGAAACGCGGGTACGTAAAAACGAAACGCCGTCGATGGGTGCGGAGGATTTTGCCTATATGTTGCAGAACAAGCCCGGTTGCTACGTCTGGCTAGGAAACGGCGCCGGCAGCGGCGGATGTTCCCTGCACAATCCGCATTACGATTTCAACGACGATGTGTTGGCGGTGGGCATCAGTTATTGGGTGAGACTGGTTGAGACGGCGTTGAGGCCGGATATCCGATAGCGAGCGTTACGAATTCAGCCTGTCGTCCGTCAAAGTCAGGACAGAAGAGGTGTTTGCCGTGACACGTCCGTACAATTTATCTTGCTTCCGGGGATTTCCGGGAACCAACTGGTGTTCGTAACGGTGGCAAATTGTCGGTGGGCTGATTGCTGATGGGGTGGTGGGGTAAAACAGGATCGAGGGGGCGCCCGCAGCCGAGGCAATACTTGCCCTCAGGATCCTCTTGGCAAACCCCGATGCACGGATAATCGTCACGATTTTCGCTCATGCCTGTCTATCCCGGCGCCGTTGTGGGACCGAATCGAGGATTTCCTGACGCTCAGCTTCGGTCATGCGCGTCCAAAGTGTGATTTCATCGAGGGTACGGAAACAACTCACGCAAAAACTCATATCATCGACGAGCTTGCATTGACTGTTGCACGGCGACTCGATGTTGTTCATCTCTTTGTACTGGTTCATTACCTGCGTCCGTCGGTTACCTACGTTGCTATAAGACCGGAATTATTCTGCCCAGTTCGGCTTTCTTTTCTCAAGAAAGGCTGCGAGCCCCTCGTCGCCTTAGGCACTGTGGCGCGTTTGCAAATGGCGCTGAATAGTCTCTTCAATTGTCGAGTCGTCGATCGGTTGTCCGGAAATGGTCTGGATCAGCGCCTTGCAGCGAGACAACGCGCCCGGACTTCCTTTGAGAAACGAATCGATAATTTCTCCGATAGCGTCGTCGAGTTGCTCTTCGCCGCGAACAATCTCGTTGATCAGTCCGATCCGATAGGCTTCGTTAGCCGAGAAGCGCTCCCCGGAAAGCAGATAGCGACGGCATTGTCGTTCGCCAATGGCCGCGAGGATATAGGGGGAGGATAAGGCGGGAAGCTGCCCGAGTCGACCTTCCGTCAGCGCAAACTGAGCGTCGTAGGTGGCGACAGCAACATCACAGGCTGCGATTAGTCCGACGCCGCCACCGAGGGCCGAGCCTTGAACTCGGGCGATGGTTGGTTTGGATAGTTCGTGGAGTCGCGAGAACATGCGCGCGAAGATTTGTGCTTTGGTCTGGCTTTCCTGTGGGGTGAAACCGGCCATGCGCTTGATCCAATCGATGTCGCTGCCGGCACAGAAACTGCGTCCGCTGGCCGAAATGACGATGACCCGCACCTGCGGGTCGGCCTCGAACTCGCCCAAGGCGCGGGTGATCTCTGCGACTAGTTGTTCGTCGAGCGCATTGTGGCGTTCGGGGCGGTTCAGGGTCAGGATACCGACCGAACTATCGATTTCGGTAATGATCGACGGATACATCAAACCTCCTGATTGCAAGAGCCAGATTTGGCACTACCAAGGAAATAAACAAACCACGGGGGAAGTGTATCGTTTTTCGGGGCGAATCAATCGTCACCTTCGTTGTGAAGCGGTTGTCCAGCGGCGGATTCGGGAATCGGCACATTCTCCGATCGCTGGGGCTGGTTGGTAATAAAAACTCCGAAAAGAACGATGGCTCCTCCTGCCAACACGGCGACACCGAGACGTTCGTCGAGAAGAAGAGCGCCCTGGAGGACGGCAAAGATAGGGACGAGATTAATGAAAGCAGCCGTGCGGACGCTACCGATCCGTTTGATCGCTTCCGAATACCAGGTAAAGGCGACGACGGTCCCGAAAACGGCGAGGAAAATCAGGCTTGACCAGCCGTGCCAAGTTACACCCTCGAAAGCGAACAGGCTGCCGTTGACGAGAGCAGCCGCGGTTAGCATCAGCCATCCAGTGAAGCATCCGCCGAAAGTCATGGCCAGCGCTGTAAAATGGCGCGATTGATGGCGCGTGAGGAGGGTATAAGCCGTCCATGTAAATGCACAGCCGAGAAGTAACCACTCACCGACTCCGATTGCACCGTGAATGAGCATCGGCAGTTGTCCGCGGGTAACGACCAGCAGGCAGCCGAGCAGTGCCAGACAAACGCCAGAGGCTTTGCGCGATGTCATCGGCGTTCGAAAAAACAGCCAGTCAGCAAGGGCGATGAGAGCGGGAATAAATGCAACGACCAGCGCGCCTCGGCCAGCTTCGACAAGCCGCAATCCGTACAGGAAAAAGAGGTTGTAGCAAAAAATGCCGGACAGCCCGAGCGCGGTCATGAATAGCCAATCCCGGAATGACCAGAGCGGCCGGCCTTCGCGAATCAGGACCAGAAAACCAAGGATGAGCGAGGCGATACAAAACCGCCAGCTCGCAGCTGCCAAAGGCGCCATCTCCTGAACTACGACGCGGCCGGCAATCCAAGTGCCACCCCAGAAAAAAGTGGCAAAGAGAAGTTTAAGGATGACTGCGCGATTCCCGGAGGGCATGGTTGTAGCCTAAAAATAGGGTTTGTCGTATTGTACTCAGGCCGCAGTAGAACCGGATGCAATCGTAAGAAAGGAGACTGTCTTGTCGGTTGATGATCGTAAGCGAGCGCACACTGACCGCGTCATTGCTGAAGCAATTGCCAATCGGCAGAAGCGGGAGCAAGGATATCGCGAGCAGGCTTTGAAACTCTTTCCCTGGATTTGCGGGCGTTGTGCCCGGGAGTTTACGCGCGAGAATTTACAGCAATTGACGGTGCATCACCGCGATCACAACCACAACAATAATCCGCCGAATGGCAGCAACTGGGAACTTCTTTGCCTGTATTGCCACGACAACGAACATACTCGTGAACTTGATGAGGCGGCGTCGAGAAGGTCTGGCACGATTGTTGGAAAAAGCAAACCTGAGCGAGCAATGTCGCAACCTTTTGCCAACCTGAAAGAATTATTGAAAAAATCATAGCCCCGTTAGGTGTTCGTTCCCCAGCGGAAGCCAAGAATCATCATGAAACGCGCATGGCTGAACGGTAGAGCAAGGACCTGAAGGGGCCAATGGAATTGAGGAGGGCAAGAGCCGACATTTCTTCTTCCAGAGGCAAAAAAGGCAGAAAAACAGCGCAGGATTGACATTGTTGTTAAATGGCCGCTTTTTCATGGCATCTTGCAGGGTTTGTGCCGTTATCTGCGGGCTTGCGATTGACACGGCTAGGTCGACAGGCTAAATTCTGCCGACTCTTCAGTCGGTGAGTGGCGATGAAACCAGTCTTTTTCCAGATCCACCCGGATAAACGCGACGCGATTGTTTTGGGGGCTCTGGCTGAATTCGGGGCCAACGACTTCAACGCCGCATCGCTCGATCGTATCGTTGCTGCCGCAGGAATTTCCAAAGGCGGGCTATACGAATACATCGCCTCGAAGGAGGATCTCTACCTCTATTGCATGGAGCATGCGTGGGGGGCGCTTTATCATTACATCCGACAGCAGCTGGAGGTTTCCGGCACACCCTTGCCCGACGATATCCTCGAGCGCTTCATGACCGTGTCGCGTATCGCCATCGAGTGGTATCTGATGCATCCGGAGATGCTTGGACTGATCGTGCGCATTGCCCGTTTGCCGCGAGATGAGTTGGCAAATCAGGCCCAGGCGGTCTTCGAAAAACATTTTTCCGACTTGTTCGACGATCTTGACGGTTCGCGCTTGGCTTTTGTCCGGGAAGATCTGGTTGAACTCATCAAATGGCTGCTGACCAAAACGCGCAAGGACGTCATGCTTGAAATCGAAGCCGGACGAGCGCAAGAAGAAATTCGTCAGGCTTATCTCAAGGAATGGGCGTTTTTTTGTGCGGTATTAGGTAAGGGGATTTACCGTTCTGATTCATTGGCAGGATAGGTAATACGCAGGTCTTTTCATAATCAGGCCCGACTGAACAGTCGGTCAAGCAACAGGGGGAAGCGATGCTTGGATTGGGGGATTGGGGGGGTGAGTCTGGCATTCATCCTGTCGCTGGGAACCACTGCGTTATGCGCAGCGTATGGTTTTATGAACTGGAACAAACCGGGACCGGCAGAAGAAGCACGGGAAATTGCCGAAGAAGAAGAATGGGAAAAGGGAGAGGTCAATTGAACTCGACAGTAACGGTCACGACCCTGATTTATCTTGCTATCACGGCCGGCCTAGGTTACCTGGGATTTAAACAGACAAGCAGTTCGAAGGATTTTCTGCTGGCCGGAGGCAAGGTGCATCCGGTGATCATGGCCATTTCCTACGGTTCGACCTTCATTTCGACAGCCGCAATCGTCGGTTTCGGCGGCGCGGCGGCCGTCTTCGGCATGGGTATCCTGTGGCTGACGGTACTCAACATTTTTCTCGGCATTTTCGTCGCCTTTGTCGTATTCGGCAAACGCACCCGGGCCATGGGACACAAGCTCGACGCGCATACGTTTCCGGAATTTATCGGTAAGCGATTCGACTCAAAATTTTTGCAAGTCGCGGCAGCGGCGATGATTTTTATGGCCATGCCGCTTTACGCTGACGCCGTCATGCTCGGTGGGGTCAGTTTTCTCACGGTGGCGCTTGGGCTATCGCAGAAGATGGCATTGCTGACCATTGTTGCCATTGTCGGCTGCTATGTGATGATGGGGGGCATGAAAGGCGTGCTGTATACCGACGCTTTCCAAGGCGGCATCATGTTGGTGGGCATGGTGGTGCTGCTGTGGTTCACCTATAGAGCTCTCGGCGGCGTCGTGCCGGCGCACGAGCAACTGACCGCGATGGCCGACAAGGTGCCGGCCGCGTTGGTCGGTCGCGGGCACCGCGGGTGGACGGCGATGCCGGAACTGTTCTCGCCGCTGTGGTGGACGCTGATTTCGACGGTCGTGCTTGGCGTCGGTATCGGTGTGCTGGCTCAACCGCAACTGGTGGTCCGCTTCATGACGGTGAAAAGCGACCGCGAACTCAATCGCGGCGTCATCGTCGGCGCCCTCTCCAACGTGTTCTTTTTCCAGTCCGCCGGCAAGATTGCCGTCGCGGCGGCGGGATCGCCGGACAACGTGATTCCGCTGTTCATCAAGGAGACCATGCCCGACTGGTACACCGCCGTATTCATGATTACCTTGCTTGCCGCGGCGATGTCGACAATGAGTTCGCAATTCCACACGATGGGTTCGGCAATCGGCCACGACATCATGGAAAAGGGGATGGGGATCAAGTCCAAGCGGCCGGTCAGCGTCATTCGCGTTGCGATGCTGGTTGCCATTCTGTTTACCACCTTGACCGCGTACTTCCTGCCAAGCTTTTTCAAGAGTGGCGCGACGATCATCGTCAACGGCACTTCCCTGTTTTTTGGTTTGTGTGCGGGCAGTTTTTTGGCGATCTACACATTGGGGTTATTCTGGCGCGGCGTAACCCGGGCTGGCGCGACCAGCGGTTTCATCAGTGGTCTTCTGGTCAGCCTGTTTGTTCTTTTCTTCGTCTTCGAGAAAGTATCCAAGCCGTTGGGGCTCGCTAACCTCTTTTTTGGCGTCCCGTCACTGGGGGCCGGAACACCGTTCAAGGATATCGATCCGCTGATTTTCGCGGTGCCGGTGTCATTACTGTTTACGATTGTAGTCAGTCGATTCTCGAAGTAGCCCGATCCGGCTCATCTCGCCGCCTGCTTTCCCGAGAAATAGGCGGTTTCTCAGACGAACGACAAAAATCGTAGCCGCAACGCAATCAACGGGGCAGACCGGGAACGGCTGCCCCGTTTATACTGCATGCCATTTCATTGATTGATCGAGAAACCATGTACTGGGAACAAGAACTCGAAACCCTCGACCGGAAATCACTGGAAACCTTCCAGCTCGAACGTTTGAACGCGACGTTGCGGCAAGCGGCCAAATCACCGTTTTATGCCGGTGTTCCGGAGATTCGGCATCTTGCGGATTCAGGCCTAACATCGATCGAGGAGATACGTGGGCTGCCGTTTACGAGTAAAGCACAGCTACGCGACCAATTTCCCTGGGGATTTCTTGCCGTCGACAAGAAGGAAGTCATCCGCCTGCACAGCTCGAGCGGGACGACCGGCAGCGCAACGGCGATCTATCACAGCCGTCACGATATCAACAGCTGGGCGAACCTGATGGCGCGCTCGCTCTATTCCGCCGGCGTACGGGATAGTGACGTCTTCCAGAATATCTGCGGCTACGGACTATTTACTGGCGGGCTCGGATTTCAGTACGGCATCGAACGGCTCGGTTGCCTGAGCATTCCTGCCGGGGCCGGCAACAGTGTCCGCCAGATCAAGCTCATGCAGGATTTCGGAACGACCGTCGCACATGTCATTCCGAGCTACCTGGGCCGGTTGCACGAGGTTTTCGAGGATGAAGGCCTTGATCCCCGTCGGGATACCCAACTGCATACGCTGGTTATCGGAGCCGAGCCACATACTGAGGAACACCGCCGACGCATCGAAGAGATGTTCGGCGTGAAGGCTTACAATTCGTTCGGCCTTTCGGAAATGAACGGCCCGGGCGTGGCGTTTGAGTGCACCGAGCAGAACGGCCTGCACGTCTGGGAGGATGCTTTCCTGGTCGAGATCATCGATCCGGAAACGCTACAGCCGGTGCCCGAGGGCGAGATCGGCGAGCTGGTCATGACTACGCTCGACCGGCAGGCCATGCCCTTCCTTCGCTATCGCACCCGTGATCTGACGCGCTTTCTTCCTGGAGAATGTCGTTGCGGACGGACCCACCGCCGGCTCGACCGGATCAGCGGACGTTCCGACGACATGTTCATCGTCAAGGGCTGCAATATCTACCCGATGCAGATCGAAGGCATCCTCATGAAGTTGCCGGAAGTCGGCGACGACTACCGGATCACGCTGGACACGATCGACGAACAGGACGAGATGATCGTCGAGGTCGAGGTCGAAGTCAAGAAGGAATGGTTCAACGGTGATGTAGCGTATCTGGATCGGTTGCAGAAGCACATGACGCATCTTATTCGCGACGAAGTGCTGACACGGCCCATCATCCGACTGGTCGAGCCGGGGTCAATCCCCAAATCGGAAGGCAAGGCCGTGCGCGTGGTTGATCGGCGAACGAACTAAAAAAAAGGAGAAGCACATGACCTTTCAGGTTTCAGTTTTTCTCGAAAATAGGCTGGGGCGGCTGGAAAATGTCACCCGTATCCTGCGCGAGGCGCAGATCAATATCCGTTCGATGCACCTTAACCATACCGCTAACGGTTGGGGAATTCTCAATCTCGTGGTTTCGAATCCCGCTCTCGCCCAACTCAGGCTGAACGAGGAAGGCTTATCGGCGGCTCTGAGAGAAATCTCGGTGGTGCGAATGGCCGATAATCCTGGCGGTCTGGATGAACTGCTCAAGCGAA
The DNA here is from genome assembly GCA_964575415.1 of uncultured Propionivibrio sp. Taxonomy (GTDB): domain Bacteria; phylum Pseudomonadota; class Gammaproteobacteria; order Burkholderiales; family Rhodocyclaceae; genus Propionivibrio. Next base: position 83,888 of record CAZNQL010000003.1, on the reverse strand, counting down.
TCGTCAACGCCAATGTGAATTTTACGAGTGCTTACGGACTCGGTCCGCACCACAACGGGGAGGCTTACCTCGTTGTTGATACCCAAGGTTTGCCCGAGGCGCGGGAAAAATTTCAGGAAATCGGCTTAGCTCTCGTGGACGATGCCGAGGTTTACGGGCTCTAGCGCGGTAACAGATTGCGAGAATACGCGCTTAATGCCGAGCTAATTCCTGGATTTTTGCTGAGTCAAACCATCTTCTCGGGATAAAGCCCGCTTTCTTCGCGCACGAATAGCAGATTAAAAACGTAGCCGTAATCATCGGCTTGAAATGACTCGCCCGGTTCGACCATTCGATAGAAGGTTGCGCCATTCATTTCCATGCCGTGCCCGTTATTGATCATTCCGCTCCGGTAGCCCCGGGTCTCAAAAAATTGCCGCAAATCGTGGACAGAAATGCCGGCATTTTGGAGCGCGCCTCGATTGTGTTCACAAATCACAAGATCAGGCGCATGCGTGTTGAAGAACGATTGCGCCCCGTGCAGGATCTTGAGTTCGACACCTTCTGCATCGAGCTTCAGAACCCGCGGTCGCTGGCTCAAGAAATTGTGGAACATCTCATCTAGACTGGTCACCTGAACGACACATGAATCCAATCCTGGGCGAATCATCAAGGAACTCTCGCCTTCATTGTTGGCGTCGATATAAAAGCGGGCTTCTCCGGTCTCGTTGGAGAGCACCAGAGGCAACGCCATGACATTCCGGAAGTTATTTCCCAGGATGTTCTGCAGCAGGCGCCGATAGGTATCCGGCATGGGCTCAAAAGCAAAAACCCCGCCGGTTTCTCCGACACACAAGCGAAAGAGCGTCGAGAAATACCCGATATGCGCACCAACGTCGAGCGCAATATCCCCTGGCCGAAGAGCCCCGACCGCTATCGCCGAAGTAAAGGGTTCGTAAAGCGCGCCGTTTTGGAAGAGCTGATACATGACCTTTTGTGTATGCTCTTTTTCGCTAACCAGCAGGCAGGCGGATTCTTTGCTACCGTCTGGACGCTGTATGGAAAAGCCGAGAACTCCATAATCATTGACGGCGTTGTGAAAAGTGTAGAGCTCGGTTTGGCTTTACCGACATTATTTTCTCCCAAGTCCAAGAATTCGTTATTCTAAAGCGAATAGACAATGAGTCATGAAAATATGAACATTCTGAAGATTCGGCCAGACTGGAAGCATCGTCTTTACATTGTCATTTTCGAGGCCGACACGCGAGCCGGTCGGTATTTTGACATTGGCTTGATCATAGCGATCATCCTGTCACTCATTATCGTCATGCTTGACAGTGTGGCCGCCATTGCCGAGCGATACCATACTCAGCTACTGGCGCTGGAATGGTTCTTTACGCTGTTGTTCACGATCGAGTACATCGCGCGGTTGTTATGTACGCCGAGGCCGATGCGCTATGCAAACAGCTTTTTCGGCATCGTCGACCTGCTCTCCATTCTGCCGACTTATTTAGCGATGTTCGTGCCGGGATTGCATGCATTGATCGACGTGCGCGTGCTGCGTTTATTACGCATATTCCGTGTTTTCAAGCTGACGCAGTATTTCGGCGAATACCTTTATCTGGCGAACGCCTTGGCTGCCAGCCGGCGCAAGATACTGGTGTTCCTTTCTGTGGTGCTGATGGCGGTCCTTGTCTGCGGCACCCTGATGTATGTGATCGAAGGTCCAGAAAACGGGTTTACCAGCATTCCGATGGCGATCTACTGGGGAATCACGACGATGACGACCGTCGGTTTCGGCGACATTACGCCGAAAACCGACCTCGGGCGCGCACTGGCTTCCTGCATGATGTTGATGGGCTGGGGCATCCTGGCCGTACCGACAGGAATCGTGACAGCGGAGTTGACCGCAGGCCGTCATCATGTGCATCGCCTGACGACGCGGACGTGCAAGCAGTGCCTGACGGAAGGTCTGGAGGCGGATGACCGCTTTTGCCGACAGTGTGGCACCCGTCTGGATAGTTATGAGTCGGAAGAGGGGAGCATCGGCTGATGTCAGCCGGCTTTGCCGCTATTTGAGGTTGGCGCGTTCCTGACAGGCTTTTCTGAGGCAATGTTTTGCGCTCGACGCGCACTGCCCGCATTCGTCAATGATGCCCAGTTTTCGACGCAATTCCTTCAGGGAATGTGCGCCAGCCTTGATCGCTGCATAGATTTGCCGCTCAGTCACTGCTTTGCATATGCAGACGTACATGGAGCTCTTGTAGCCAAAGCCTCAGCTATCCTCGACACCGATTTGTGCCTGCAGGTAATTCTGAAGCGTGATTTGCTGAATCAACTGCTGCTGGGTTTCAAGCCAGTCGATGGTTTCCTCGCAATGCTCGAGTATGTCTTCGAGCAGATCCCTGCTGACGTAATCGCGCAAACCCTCAAGAAGGCCGATTGACTCAAGCAGCAAGGGGCGGTGTACCTCGTTTTCGTGCTTCAGGTTGCCTTCCAGACATTCCTGTGGACTCTCTCCGATTTGCAGTTTGCCGAAGCTTTGCAGGTTGGGTAAGCCTTCGAGAAAGAAAACACGCTCGATCAGCTTGTCGGCGTCTTTCATGGCACGGATCGAGATCCTGTACTGGTAGTCATTGAGCTTGCCGAGGCCCCAATGGCTGAACATGCGGGCATGCAGAAAATACTGGTTGATCGATGTCAATTCAATCTTAAGTACCCGGTTCAGCGTTTCGATGCTGCGCTTATCGATTTCCATGACGTAGCCTCAGGCTGGCGTGGCGGGATTCATCTGGCTTTGCAGGTAATTCTGTAAACCGAGCAATTCGATCAGGCGCAGTTGCTTTTCAAGAAAGTAGGCGTGGTCCATCTCGGTATCTTCAAGCTGAACCGCGAGCATGTCGCGGGTGACATAATCGCCAAGCTTTTCGCAGGCGGCGATGGCTTTTTTGAGGTTAGCGGCAGTCCGGGTTTCGACGACGAGGTCGCACTGGAGGATGTCTGGTACGGTCTTGCCAAGATGCAGTTTATGACGGCGCGACAGGTCGGGCTTGCCTTCAAGGAACAGGATGCGCTGGATCATGGCGCGTGCATGGGCCCGTTCGTGTTCAGATTCGTGCAACGTTTTCTCGGCCAGCTGCGTCAGTCCCATGTCGGAATAGGCTTCGCCGTGATAAAGGTACTGGTCGATGGCCGTCAATTCGCCGGCAAGCAGATCGTTGAGGAGGGTGACGATTTTCGTGTCGGATTTCATGAGGACCTCACTGGAAATCGGTTCGGCGCGTGTTGCAAGTTCGGATTTTGCTGTAGGGGTGAATATTGTGCACAAGCAGAGCAAACTACGAGAAGTTGACTCTCGATCGGCTCGCGAGTTCCGGCGCGACGAAATGGCGATGGAGGGCGCTAATGTTTGACGAGCGCAGCGAAAGCGTCATTGGCAGAAAGATACACCTTGCCACTCAGCGATTTCCAGAGCGGAGAATGGGTCAGCCGGTCCTGCACCGGGCCTTTGACCTCGGCCAGGTGCAGGCGGATACCTTGAATGTATAAATCGCGATTGATGTCAGTAAGTACTTCCATCGCCGTGGTGTCGACACGATTGACGGCGCTCATGATAAGCACCATATCGCGGGTGTCCGGTGCTTTGCCCAGTTCAGTAGTCAGGCGGGCCTCGATGGGATTCAGATTGCCGAAATATAGGTTCTCGTCAATTCTCAGAAAAAGCACGCCGGGAAGTGTTTCGACGCCGTGACGTTCAACATTGCGGAAATGTTCGGTACCGGCGATGCGTCCGACAACGGCGATATGCGGCGAACCGGTGCGAATCAACAGCGTGGCGAGGGACAAGCCAATGCCGGTGACGATGCCGAGTTCCGGGCCGAAAAGGATGACGCCGAGGGCGGTTCCGATCAAGGCCAACGCATCCGCCCGGTCGTAGGACCAAGCCTGGCGGAGGCCTTGGATGTCAATCATGGAGGCGGCGGCAAGGACGATATTGGCGGCGAGAACCGCGAGCGGAAGACGGGCGAATCCGTGCGTTCCGGCGGCGACGATGCCGAGCATGGCGAGGGCCGTGACGATGCTGGCCAAAGGGGACTGGGCGCCGGCAGCGACATTGACCGCCGTGCGCGAAACGCCGCCGCCAACCGGCATGCCGCCGTAAAAGGCGGCAATGATGTTGGACGCGCCGAGTCCGACAAGTTCGCGATTGGCGTCGACGCGCTCGCGGCGTTTGGCGGCAAGCGCTTGGGCCATGGTGATGCCCTGGACGCCGTCAATGAATGCGAGAACAAGGGCCGGTATGGCTAGGCTTTGAAGCGAGGCGTA
>CAZNQL010000003.1:0-79483 GCA_964575415.1 uncultured Propionivibrio sp. | reverse complement strand
CGTCAATGAATGCGAGAACAAGGGCCGGTATGGCTAGGCTTTGAAGCGAGGCGTAATCGGGCATGAAGAACTCGAAAGTCGGCAGACCGTCCTGAAGCTGGCCGACGACGGCGACGCCATGCAAGCGATCGAGATCCTGAGCGATGACCAGCGCAGTGGCGGCGGCGAGGAGAAGCAATGGACTCAGACGGACGCAGAAATCGGCGGCTTTTAATGGCATGCCGAGCAAGACAAGTGACCGCCCCAGCCATTTGCGCGTGGCCATGAGAATGACCAGTGACGTCAGTCCGATCAGCAGGGTCATTGGCCGTGTTTCGGAGGAATGGTCGATGATCGAAGCCAGGATCTGCCAGGTCGTTGTTCCTGATACAGCGATACCGAGTAGCGATTTGATCTGGCTGATGACGATAAGCACGGCCGAGCCGGAAACGAAGCCGCTGATGACAGGACGACTAAGCAGTTGTGAAAGGAAACCGAGACGCAGGAGACCGAAAGCCAGCATCAGCAGTCCGGAAAGCAGGGCGAGCGAGGCAGCGATCAACAGATATTCCGGGGTTCCTGGCGTCGCCAGTGGGCTGATCACCGAATAGGTCATGATGGCGGTGACGGCGACCGGGCCGGCGGACTGCACGCGGCTGCTGCCCAGTAGTGCGTAGGCGATGACGGGAAAGATGCTGACATAGAGGCCGGCCTGCGGCGGCAGATCGGCGAGGAGGGCGTAGGCCAGACTTTGCGGGATGACAATGACCGCGACGACCAGCCCGGCGATCAGGTCGCTGGTCAGATGCTCGCGCTGGAATGGCGCGATCCATAGGGCGCGCCAACGCATCAGCCTAGTTTCCCCATCAGGGCGATTGGTGAGTGGAAGCCGTACTTTGGGTACTGTTTAGTGACGAAAAGACGGCATGCCGAGGAATTTCGGCAGTTCGATGGCATCAAGCATGTTCTTGACGACCAGTCCCAGTTCAGTATCGCCTTCAATCGACAATTCCCGGTTGAAAAACAAGGTATCCGGGTCTTCCTGTCGTGCTGCCAGTTGCAGGAAAGCCGAGAGATTGGCGCGGAAGGCGAGATCAGGCGTGTCTGGCAGGACGAAAATCGGGCGGAAGAGTCCGGGCGCGGAAAGTGAAGCTGGCGCGGCCGCCGGTGTCGAGGACTTCGATAAGGAAAATTTTTCCTTCGAGTAGTTCGAGGCTATCCGCAGGTAAGAGCCGGAGTTTAACGACGGTGTTCAGACCGGCAATCAGCGCCAGGGAGTGTGGCCACTGTGGCAGCTTGCAACCGATCGTCGATATCAGCTTTGGCAGCTGGAATTTCGGGATGGTCAGCGATATCTTGTCGGCCATGTTCAAACTCCTTGCACATGCTGCAATTGTGAGAGCGCTACTTGATGATGCGACGCGATGCCGGGTTCGCCGAACCAATAACCGTCGACTATCCCGTCTCGGGCCCAGCTCGTCATGTCCGGGCTGACCGTCTCGCCGCGTCGGGCGGCGTCGAAGGCGGCAATGATGTCGACCATGTGTTCCGGTTGTGGGCTGATGCGCAGAATATCGATACCCATCTTCAGCATTTCCGGCACTTCGGCGAGCAGATTATACGTCTGCGCCGACATGGTCTGGATGCCGTTGATCGCGAGGAAGGGCGGGCCTTCGCGCGTCTTCAGGGTCATCGCCTCCGGATACTCGAGGCATTTGAATTGGCAATCGTCCTTGTTCAGCCCGTAATGCCGGGCCGTGAAACAGCGTGCCGAAAACGCCAGCGGTAACTTGCCGAAGGCGAAAACCTCGGTTTCGATCCCTTGTGGTCGACCATTGTGCAGGGTTGCGATCAAGGTGCGGTCGGCTTCCAGGCGGCACCCAGCGCTTCAGGCCGTAGCGCGCGAAGGTTGCCAGCGAAGCTTCGTTGTAGATGTTGAGATGCGGCCCGGCGACGAAGGGCCGGCCGGCGGCAATATTGACGGCGCCGAGGTCGTTGGCCTCGATCTTGCAGCCCCCGATTTCCGATAATTCGTCGATCAGGCGGCGCAGTGCCTTGAGGTCGCTTTCCGATTCGAGCAGGGCTTGGGCGGAGATCACGACTTCCTTGCCGGCATCGGTCAGGTCGCGGGCTAGCCCGATCCAGTCGGCGACTCGCATCTATTGCCGGCGCGAACAAACGACTTCGCCGACATAAAGGATGTCGAGCGCCTCAATCTGCGCCATATCGGCGTAGAACTCAAGCAAATCCTGTTTGGGCCAGAAGTAGAGGAGGGGGCCGAGTGCAAGCTTCATTCATTTACCTCCACGGCCGATTGTAAGCACCGAGCGTTGCCTGCACGCCTTCGGAAACCTTGGCCAGTTCGGCCTGCCAGGCCGGCTTGACGCTAAAACGATCGATGTCCTTGCCAAGCGTGTCGAGCGCGGCGCGTAGGGTGCGCGTCACTTGCGCGACGTAGGCCGGGCTTCTTTGGCGGCCCTCGACCTTGATCGCGGCGACGCCGATCTTGACGATTTCGGGCAAGATTTCCAGAACATTAAGGCTCGTCGGTTCTTCCAGCGCGTAATAGGTTTCGCCATTGACTTCAAAACGGCCCTTGCACAGCGTCGGATAACCGGCCGGCTCGGCATCGCCGTACTGGTCGATCAGGATCCCGTTCAGACGGGTCGACATCCGTCCCGGCGATTTTTCCCACTTCACATACTTGGCCGGCGAGCAGGCGCCGACGGTATTTGGCGATTCGCCGGTCGCGTAGGAAGAGAGCCAGCATCGTCCTTCGTTCATCACGCACAGGCTGCCAAAACCGAAGACTTCGATCTCGACCGGCGTGTTCAGGATAACCTGTTCGACTTGCGCTAGTGTCAGCACACGGGGCAGCACGGCACGTTTGACGCCGAATTCGCGATGGGCGAAATTGACGGCCTCGTAACTGGTTGCCGAACCTTGAACCGGGAGGTGGAGGCGTAAATCCGGATATCGTTTGCTAGCGTAGTCAAGAAGCCCAACGTCGGCAAGAATGACGGCATCGACGCCGAGATCGGCGGCACCATCGACGGCTTTGCGCCAGTCAGCCTCACGCCCAGGTTGGGGAAAGGTGTTGATTGCCATCAACACGTGTTTCCCGTGCATATGGGCGTACTTGATCCCTTCGACCATGGTTTTCTGGTCAAAATTGAGGCCGGCAAAATTACGCGCGTTGGTGTCGTTCTTATAACCGAAATAAACCGTGTCGGCACCGTTGTCGACGGCTGCCTTGAGCGCTGGCAAGCTGCCGGCGGGGCAGACCAGTTCGGGGATTCTCACTTGCTGCATGGAAAGTCTCGAGAAACGAAGCCGCAAGTATACCGGGGGCCGGGGTAAACCGCATGATTTTCATCAATATGGCCGACCGTAACGTATAGACTCTAACAATCATGCTTCACTACTTCATCAAAATCATTGTTTCGGCGCTCCTGATCGTCAGTATCTCAGAAATCGCCAAACGCTCGTCCAGCTTCGCGGCGCTGATTGCTTCGCTTCCGCTAACCTCGCTGATCGCCTTCATGTGGTTGCATCTTAAGGGGAGTGAACCGGAAGCAATTGCCATTCTTTCGGGGCAAATCTTCTGGTTGGTCATTCCGTCGCTGATCCTTTTCCTTGTGTTACCGCTATTGTTGAGGTCCGGACTGGGTTTTTGGTCGAGCTTGTTCCTCTCAATGGCGTCAACGGCGGGGGCTTATTTCACGATGCTTGCGATAGCGAAAAAAATCGGCATTAACTTATAATAGCGTCAATTTCGAGATGCTTGGCCAAATAACTTGGCGTTTCGTATTCAATTACTCGAACCAATCGACGGGGCAATCGTCCAATTCGAGCTTTTGCTGAAGCAGTTGGCTATTGTGAAAGCAGAAGCTGGTGGGATAGGCAGGTAATCCGGTCTTTGGCAATGCTGCATTCGGCAGGAGATGCACAATGGCATTGTACGAAATGCGGAAATTTGTGGCCCCCGAGTTCATATTTGGTGTTGGGGCACGACATCGCGTGGGTTACTACGCGCGCAATGATGGAGCGCGACGGGTGCTTGTGGTGAGCGATCCCGGAGTGGCGCAGGCAGGGTGGCTCAAGGAGGTTTTGGCTGATCTTGCCGAAGCCGGAATCGAGACGGTGGTCTTCGACAAGATTTTGCCCAATCCCCGCGATTTTGAGGTCATGGAAGGTGCTCGGGTCTATGACGAGGAGCACTGCGATGTGATCGTGGCCGTTGGTGGCGGGAGTGTGGTCGATTGTGCCAAGGCCATTGGAATCGTGTCGACCAATAAAATTGACGTTCGCTTGTTTGAAGGTGTGGACCAGGTGCTGAACCCTGGTCCACCGCTGATTTGCATACCAACAACAGCTGGGACATCGGCTGATATCTCCCAGTTTTGCATCATTGTGAATAGCGATGAGCGCTACAAGATGGCGATTATCAGCAAATCGATGGTGCCGGACGTGGCCTTGGTCGATCCGGAAACCACCTTGAGCATGGATCCTTATCTGACGGCGTGCACCGGGATTGACGCCCTGACGTATGCCATCGAGGCCTTCGTGTCGACGGCGAGTTCGCCAATCGTCGATGCCCATGCCTTGGCGGCAATGAAACTGGTCTGGGACAACATTGAAACTGCCGTAGGTTCTCCAGGGAATGTCGAAGCCCGCGAAAAAATGATGATGGCGAGCTTGCAGGCCGGACTAGCTTTTTCCAACGCGAGCTTGGGGGCTGTGCATGCCTTGGCCCATTCTCTGGGCGGGTATCTGGATCTTCCCCACGGTGAGTGTAATGCGCTGTTACTAGAGCATGTGGCTCGTTTCAACTATGCCGCATCGCCGGAGCGCTTTGCCCAGATCAATCAGGTGCTTGGGCTGGATCTTCGAGGAATGAGTGAGAAACGGCAATCCCAGGCACTTGCCGATGCCCTCTCGGCAAAGCGCAAACGCGTCGGCATCAAAGACGCTTTGTCCAGCCGTGGCGTGCGTCTGGCAGATATTTCCGAGCTTTCGCAACATGCCATTCATGACGCATGCCTGGTGACCAATCCTCGGCATGTCGATCTTCCCGAGGTTAAGGCACTGTATGGTGATGCACTCTGACTCCGAGGATTGGGAAGCGAGACGGGCGAAAGTCATCGGTCTCGGTGAACGTTCGTTCCGTAAAAGCTATTTCCCACAGCTCCAGGAAAATATCGATCATCTCAGACGTTTTCGCACTCTCCTCGATCAAACGACGGATTTTGTCATTCTTGTCGGTTTGCCGGATGGCGTTATTACCGATACGAATGCTTCGCTAGGCCGTTTCATTCCCCAGTCACCGGCCTAACTCGTCGGAAAGCCCCTGCATGAGCTTGGTTTGATTGATGATTCGGTGGTTGAAAAGCTGAATCGAGACCGGGAGTCGACACCGGGAAGTGCGACAGGGGAAAGCCATTCGATTCTCCTCAAAAGCCCCTTTCATGCGGAAGAAGAACAGTGGCTGGAAATTGTTTACCGATACGCTCGCGTCGGCGATGCTTTTTACGGGGTCATGGTCGGGCGAGATGTTACCGATCGCGTCCGTAGCCACAAAACCGTGGCGGCGTTGCTGGCCGAGAAGGAAGCCCTGCTGGAGAACGCCTTGGTTGGCATTGCCAGTGTCAAGGAACGGCGGTTTTTGTCTTGCAATAGCCGTCTTGCTCAAATCCTCGGCTACGCCACCAATGAACTCTTGGGGCAATCGACCCGGATCATGTTCGAAACGACGGGAGGGTTTGAACTTTTCGGGGAGCATGCTTATCTGGCCTTGGCCAGCGGCGATCCTTTTACGGCGACGATGAAACTGGTTCGCTCTGACGGTTCGACCTTTTGGTGCGAGCTTGATGGCAAAGCAATCGATCCGGCCAATCCAAACGCAGGAAGGGTCTGGATTTTTTCTGACATAAACGAACGCAAACTTGCCGAGGATCGGGCCAGATTTCTTTCCTACTACGACGCATTGACCGGCTTGCCCAATCATCAACTGTTCCAGGACAGAATCCAGCAGGCGATCGCACTTTGTACCCGTCTGGGCACGAAGTGCGCCGTGGTTACGATCGATATCGATCGCTTCAAATCCTACAACGACTTCCTCGGGTATGAGGGCGGTAATAGTTTGCTGATCGCGGTTGCGGATCGATTGAAGCCCGTTATCAGGAACGCGGACACTTTGTGTAGGCAGGGCAGCGATGAATTTCTGCTACTGCTGACCAATCTTGAGGATCCTGAGGAAATTGTGATCTTCCTCAGAGATCTGTTTGCACAGTTTAATGTCCCATTTGTGTTGAATAATCAGGACATCGCAATTACCGTCTCGGCGGGCGTGTCGATTTATCCGGAAGACGGCGCGGACTATGTGAATTTGCTCCGTAAGGCGGACATGGCGATGTACCGGGCCAAGGAAACCGGGCGCAACAGCTATCGTTTCTACAACGACGAAATGAACGCGGCGGTGATCGAACAGGTCACGATTCATTCCGGTTTGCGACGGGCATTAGCGAGAAACGAATTTGAGCTGCATTTTCAACCGCAGTTTGAACTGGCAAGCAACCGGATTGTGGGGGCCGAAGCGCTGATTCGCTGGAACCATCCCGAGCTGGGGATGGTTCCGCCGTCGCGTTTTATTTCTATCGCTGAAGAATCCGGGCTGATCGTCGAGCTCGGCGAATGGATCATCGAGGAAGCTTGTCGACAGGCGTCGCGATGGCAGAATTGTGGCCTCGCGCAGTCGCAGGTTGCGGTCAACCTGTCAGCGGTGCAATTCAAGTTCGGTGATATCGAGTCGACGGTCATAAAAGCCCTTTCGACGTCAGGGCTGGATCCGCGGCGATTGGAGCTCGAATTGACGGAATCCATTCTCATCCGCGATCCGGAAAACGTGCTGGCAAAAATCAAACGCCTCAAGGCATTGGGAATCAAATTGTCGATTGACGATTTTGGGACAGGGTATTCCAGTCTGTCGTATCTGAAACGTTTCGAAGTCGACAAGCTGAAAATCGATCAGTCTTTCATTCGCGATCTTGACGTCAATCCGGAGGATGCGGCGATTGTCCGGGCCATTGTCCAGATGGCAAAAAGCCTGGGCTTGCGAACCATTGCCGAAGGCGTGGAGAAATTCGAAGCGGTGTCTGAATTGCAGAATATCGGGTGCGACGAGGTTCAGGGATACTATTTCGCCCGTCCCATGCCTTCCGAGGCGTTTATTGCGGCTTATTGCAGTCCCTGCCTGGATAAAGAGTCCCAAGGTCATTCATAACAAAGCTCTGGGTTTACGCGGGGCGTTGGCGAACAGGCGGTCATAAAGCCAGTTGGGCATGAGGCGCAGGATATTCGCAACGATGCCCATTTGCCAGGGGATGACGGTGTAGCTAGTGCCTCGTTCGATGGCACGGGCAAAGCGTTTCGCCGCTTCTTCTGCCGGCAACAAGAAAGGCATGGAATAGGGGTTGATGGTCGTCATCGTCGTATCGATATAGCCGGGCGCGATAGTGACGACCTTGATGCCGGAGGCCCGCATTTCGAGACGCAAGCTTTCCAGATAAGTGATCGTCGCTGATTTCGAGGCGCTGTAGGCTTCGGCGCCGGGCAAGCCGCGTATGCCAGCGACCGAAGCGATCCCGACCAGGCGGCCGCCGCCGTTTTGCTGCATGGCCCTGATGAAGGGGGAGAAGGTGGCGGCCATGCCATAAACGTTGATGTCAAAAATGCGTCGGAAAACAGAGAGATCCTCGACGCATTCAGTAAGGGTGCCGGAAGAAACGCCGGCATTGGCGATAACGATAGCGGGCGGACCGGCATGGGCGATGAAATGCGTCGCTGCTGTCTGCAGGGCAGCGGCGTCAGCGACGTCGAGCGGATAGAGACAGATTTGATTCGTGCCGAGGGTTTCCAGTTCCGCCGCAATTTCCTTGAGTCGATCCTCGCGCCTAGCCGCCAGGCCAAGACTGGCGCCAAGCCGATGCCGGATGATGCACCGGTGATGAAAACCGAACGGGGTGGGGGCTCGAGCAATGGTGTGCCGTTATTTCTTGGCGCGTTCCTTGCGCCGCTTGTCGATGAGTTTTTCCGCACGAGCCAGAAGGTCTTCATGCGAATGAATCCCTTGGGTCAACACCATGTAGCGCCCATCGATGATCAGGGTCGGGACCCCCTGAATTTTTGCATCGCGGGAGAATTGATCGGCTTGCCTGGCTTTGGCGGCGACGCCGAAGGAGTTGAATGCGTCGCTGAATTGGCGGACATCGACCCCCTGTGCTTTGACCCACTCGAGAATGCTGTTTTCGTCGATAAGGCGCAATCCTTTGACGTGGATGGCGGTAAAAACAGCCTCGTCGAGCCGCTCAAGCTCCCCGATCGCTTCAAGTGAGTAAAACAGCCGTGCCATCAGCTTGTAGAAAGGATTGAAGCCGGGAGATACGCGCTTGAACGTGACATCTTTAGGTAATTTCTTTGCCCAGCGAGTAATGGCCGGATTAAGCTTGCTACAATGCGGACAGGCATAGGAAAAGAATTCGACCACTTCGATTTTCGCCGGATTGTCCGTCGGTAGCGAGGGTTGCATGACGGCGTAATCGCGGCCGACAATGAGTTCGTTGGCTTGTGCGGGCAAAGTCAGCCCGAAAAGGATGAAGGCCGTGACGGCATACCATTGAAGCAAGCGATTTCCCATCATCAACTCCTGATCTCTTAGTCCTTCTTGACGATTTTTGCTTCGATGCCCTGCTTAGCCAAATCAGACCGCGTGGCATTGACTTCGTTCATCCGGGTAAACGGACCGAGGCGGACGCGATACCAGGTTTCGTCCTGCAGCATGACTTGCTGAATCGAGGCTTCTATGCCTTGCATGGCAAGCCTGGCTTTCTGGTTGTCGGCGTCGCTGGCTTTCTGGAAAGAGCCGATTTGCAGATATAGGGGTTCGGCAAGTTTGCCGTCCTTATCGACTTTTTCGCTCTTTCCTTTGCTCTCGGCGGATTTCGGATCGGCCGGCTGGGGAATCGCCTCGGTCGTGCCAGGGAGAATCTTGTAGAAATCGAAGCGCGGCTTGTCACTGTCCTGTGGGATCGGATCACCGGGCTTGCCGGGTAGCGCTAACGGCGCGGCCGGCTGCGCGGCGTCTGCTTTGCTTTCGGTGGTCGCGGTATTCTGGCTCTTCTTGTTGAACGGGGCCGGGGTCTTGAAGAGATACCAGACGACACCGGCGGCGGCAAGAACGCCAATGACCAGGCCGAGAAACAGGCCGAGCAGCGTGTTGCCCCATGATTTCCGGCGCGAACTTACCGTACGTCTATTGCGGGGTTTCATGTCACGACTCATGGAATAGTTTCCGATTCACAAAATGAGGGATTACATCGACTGCGGGCAGCTGACACCGAGAATGCGCATGCCATTCTGAATGACCTGCCGGACAGCGCTTGCCAAAGCGATGCGCGCTTCCTTGAGGGCGGCATCGTCGACCAGCATGCGTTCGGCGTTGTAGTAGCTGTGGAATTCGGCGGCCAAGTCCTTGAGGTAGAAAGCCACCATGTGCGGCGCCAGTTCCCGGGCCGCGTTCTCAATGACTTCGGGAAACTCGCCGAGTTTCGCCGCCAGCGCGAGTTCATAGGCGTTGCCGAGACGACCCAGATCGGCCTCCGCCAGAGCCGACGTTTCGCCTTCCCATTGGGCAAGCACTGAACAGACGCGGGCGTGGGCGTACTGGATGTAATAGACCGGGTTCTCGTTAGTCTGGCTCTTGGCCAGATCGAGGTCGAAATCAAGATGCTGGTCGGATTTGCGCAGCACGTAGAAAAAGCGGCAGGCGTCGTTACCGACCTCGTCGCGCAGGGTACGCAAGGTGACGAATTCACCGGAGCGCGTCGACATCGAGGCTTTCTGGCCGTTGCGGTAGAGCACGGCGAATTGGACCAGGGCGATGTCGAGGACGGCCGGATCGAGTCCGAGCGCTGACAGCGCGCCTTTGACGCGCGGGATGTAGCCGTGATGATCGGCGCCCCAGATGTTGATGATGCGCCCGAAGCCGCGTTCAACCTTGTTCAGGTGATAGGCAATGTCCGAGGCGAAGTAGGTATACAACCCGTTGTCGCGCTGTACGACGCGGTCCTTCTCGTCGCCGAATGCCGACGATTTGAACCACTTGGCGCCATTCTGTTCGTAAATGTGGCCCGCATTTTCGAGACGTGCTACGCAACGCTCGACGAGGCCAGTATCGAATAAGGATTTCTCGGAAAACCAGACGTCGAAGTGCACGCCGAATTCCTCGAGATCGCTGCGGCAGTCTTCCAACTGTTCCGTCAGCACATGATTGTGCACATAGTCCCATTCGTGGCCGAGCAGCGATTTGGCGTTGGCGATCAGCGCGTCGAGATGTTCTTCGCGCTGCGACTTGGCCTCGTCGTCGGCGCGTTCGCCGTCCGGCAGGCCGGGGGTGCCCTGTAACAGCGCGGTAGCCGGGTGATGCAACTTGTCGCCGTGTGCCGCTTTGATCTGCGCCGCCATGGCGCGGACGTAATCACCCTGATAGGCGTTGGGCGGAAAGGCAAAATTCTCTCCGAACAGTTCGAGATAGCGCAGCCAGGCCGATACGGCGAGGATGTCCATCTGCCGGCCGGCATCGTTGACGTAATACTCGCGGGTGACATCCCAGCCGGCAAACGCCATCAGGTTCGACAGGCTGGTGCCGTAGGCGGCGCCGCGGCCGTGGCCTACGTGTAGGGGGCCGGTCGGGTTGGCGGAAACGAATTCGATCTGGAGTTTCTTCTGGTCGCCGACGGTCGATCGACCAAACGACTCGCCTGCGGTCAGTACGTTGCGCACGACTTCCAGTTTGGCTGCGGGGTGTAAGTGGAAGTTGATGAAGCCGGCGCCAGCGATTTCCGTCTTGTCGACGAAGGGCGAGGGCGGAATTTCGGAGAGCAGCAGTTGCGCGAGTTCGCGCGGGTTGCGCTTGAGCGAACGGGCTAATTGCATCGCCAGGTTGCAGGCGAAATCGCCGTGCGAGGCCTGTTTCGGGCGTTCGAGAAGAATGGCGCTTTCGGCCTGATCCGGGGCGACGCTGGTCAGCGCAGCGCGCATCAGGTCGGCAAGATGGGACTTGATATCGTGGGTCATTGAAAAATTTCGAATTGGTCGAATCGGGAAAACAGGAGGCTGATTATACGATGCCGGGCTTACGAAAGCTTCTTCCTGCGCCTGCGTAGGGTCTTGGGCGCTTCTACTGACCGAAGTAACGTCCCGGACGATGATTGATGGCCAAGACCATGTTGAGAACGAGCGCCCCGAGCATCGACAAGGCGACACGTTCCAGGTCGACGACGAAGAGCGCGCCGCAGACGATCAGGGTATCGGCAATCATCTGCAGGTTGCCGGTTCGCCAGCCGCGCTTTTTCTGCAGATAGATGGCCAGTACACCGATTCCGCCGAGACTGGCCTGGTGGCGGATCAGCATGAGCAACCCGGCGCCGGCGAGCAGACCTCCTAGGATCGCGGCGAAAACCGGATTGATGCTGTCAATGTGTATCCAGTGCGGGAGCAGCTCGCTGAAAAGGGAGAGCAACAGTACGGCCAGGAAGGTTTTGAGCGTGAAAGTCTTCCCCAGCGCCAGAAAGCCGAAAACGTAGAAAGGCAGGTTGATCAGAAAGTAAAGCAGCCCGAAGGAAAGTCCGCTGGCGTAATACGCGAGGAAGGCCAATCCTGGGGTACCCCCTGTCAACAGGCTGGCTTGCCGAAACAGGACAATGGCCAGTGCGACAAGCAGCGTTCCGGAAAGTAGCGCCTGGAAATCTTCAAGAATGTGATGCCGGATGTTTTCGCTCATGGGCCGTGAGGGTAGAGGAGCATGGTGTGTCGAGCAAGCCTTCCGAAACAGGAAACGGGTCTGGAGGCGATTTCGAATGCGCTTGCAAAGAACGGTTTCGGGATAAACTCGCGTTTTCGCAATTCTTCGCAGCAGCCCATGCGTCTTTTCCGTATCGCCAAAATCCTCGGTGTTTCCAGCCGTTTCGGTCTCGACCAGCTCATTCTGGAGCACGACCCGAGCGGTCGTCTGGCCCGGATTGTCCGCGCGTTAGGCTGGAAGCGGACTTTCGATGCGCCGCCGGCGGTGCGTTTGCGCCAGGCGCTGGAAACGCTCGGCCCAATTTTTGTCAAGTTCGGGCAGGTCCTGTCGACGCGCCGCGACTTGCTGCCGCTCGATTATGCCGACGAACTCGCCAAGCTTCAGGACCGCGTGCCGCCCTTCGCTCCGGACATCGTTCTGCAGCAGATCGAGGCGGCTTACGGCAAACCGGCGAGCGAGGTGTTCGCCGAGTTCGACACGACGCCGGTGGCCAGCGCGTCGGTCGCCCAGGTGCATTTTGCAAGCTTGCGCCCTGAGGACGGCGGCCACAAAGTAGCGGTCAAGGTGTTGCGGCCCGGCATGCAGGAGGTGATCGTTCACGATCTGGCGTTGCTCGACACGATGGCCGGTTTGCTCGAAAGGTTGTGGTCGGACGGCAAGCGTCTGAAGCCGCGGGAGGTTGTTGCCGAGTTCGCCAAGTACCTCTACGACGAGCTCGACCTGATGCACGAGGCGGCCAACTGCTCGCAACTGCGGCGCAATTTTGCCGACTCGAAACTGTTGGTCGTGCCGGAAGTGTACTGGGATCACTGCACGACGACCGTGATGGTCATGGAGCGCATGTGCGGCATTCCGATCAGCCAGACCGAGGCGCTGGTGGCGGCCGGCATCGACCTTTCCGAACTATCGCGGGCGGGCGTCGAGATTTTCTTCACGCAGGTCTTCCGCGACGGCTTCTTCCACGCTGACATGCATCCCGGCAACATCTTCGTGGCGGTCGACGGCGAACATCGTGGCAAGTACATCGCACTCGATTTCGGCATTGTCGGCACCCTGACCGATACCGACAAGAACTATCTGGCGCAGAATTTTCTCGCTTTCTTCAAGCGCGATTACAAGCGCGTGGCGACGGCGCATATCGAGGCCGGCTGGGCGCCAGCGGATACGCGCGTCGACGATTTCGAGGCAGCGATCCGCGCCGTTTGCGAACCGATCTTTGACCGTCCGTTACGTGAAATCTCGTTCGGCCGCGTGTTGTTGCGCTTGTTCCAGACTTCGCGCCGGTTCAATGTTGAAATCCAGCCGCAATTGGTGATGTTGCAGAAAACCCTGCTCAATATCGAAGGGTTGGGGCGGCAGCTCGATCCCGACCTCGATTTGTGGGCAACCGCAAAACCGTTCCTCGAACGCTGGATGAAGGAGCAGGTCGGGTGGCGTGCACTGCTCAACGGGGTGCAATACGAGTCGCCGAACTGGCCGCGCATGCTGCCGCAACTGCCGCGCCTCGTGCATCAGGCGCTCGCCCGCAACAATTCGGCGGCGATCGCGCCGCTGCTCGCCGACCTCGCGGTCTCGCAACGCCGGCAGAACCGCCTGCTTGGCGTGATCGCGGCGCTGTTGGCGATTTCGTTGCTCGCCAAGTATTTTTATTAACCACGGCGACACAGCGGGCACAGCGAAAAGCGAAGATTCACGATAAAAAGTTTCTCGCCGTGCCCGCCGTGTCGCCGTGGTATGGTTTTTTTGTTTTCCTGAAATGACGTCATTACTCAATCCCCCTCAACGCGAAGCCATCCGCTATCTTGACGGTCCCCTGCTCGTTCTTGCCGGCGCCGGGTCGGGCAAGACGCGCGTCATCACCCAGAAGATCGCCTATCTGATCGAAGATTGCGGTTTCGACCCGCGCAACATTGCCGCCATCACCTTCACCAACAAGGCGGCGAAGGAAATGCAGGAGCGCGTCGGGCAATTGCTGAAAAACAAGCCGGAGGGGTTGACGATCTCGACCTTCCATTCACTCGGCGTACGTATCCTGCGCGAGGAGGCGAAGGCGCTCGGCTACAAACCGCGCTTCTCGATTTTCGACGCCAACGACTGTTTCGCGATCATTGCCGATCTGTCGGGCAGCGTGGACAAAGCGACGATCCGCCGCCTGCAGACGCTGATTTCCAACTGGAAGAATGCCTTGGTGACGCCGGACCAAGCGCTGCGCGACGCTGAAAGCGAAACCGAGAAGCTCGCCGCGCAGGTTTTCGCCAGCTACGCGGCGACGCTCAAGGCCTATCAGGCGGTCGACTTTGACGACCTCATCGTGCTGCCGGTCGAACTGTTCGAGAAGCATCCGCAGGTCGTCGATAAATGGCAGAACCGCTTGCGTTACCTGCTCGTCGACGAATACCAGGATACCAACGCCTGCCAGTATCGCTTGCTGCGTCTGCTGGCCGGGCCGCGCGCGGCGTTCACTGCGGTCGGCGACGACGATCAGGCGATCTACGGCTGGCGGGGCGCGGACGTCGAGAATCTGCGCGGCCTGCCACGCGATTATCCGAATCTCAAGCTGATCAAGCTCGAACAGAACTACCGCTCGACCGTGCGCATCCTCAAGGCGGCCAACGCCTTGATCAGCCACAACGAAAAGCTGTTCGACAAGAAGCTGTGGTCCGACCTCGGCCACGGCGACCCGATCTCGGTTTCCGTATGCAAGGACAACGAGAAGGAAGCCGAGCAGGTGGTCATGAAGCTGCAGGCGCATCGTTTTGAACACCGCGCCAAGTTTTCCGACTACGCGATCCTCTACCGCGGCAATTTTCAGGCGCGGGCGCTCGAACAGCACCTGCGTGACCAGCGCGTGCCGTATCTGCTTTCCGGTGGGCAATCGTTCTTCGACAAAGCCGAGATCAAGGACATCGTTTCGTATCTGCGCCTTTTGGCCAACCCCGACGACGATCCGGCCTTCATCCGCGCCGTGACCACGCCGCGGCGCGGTGTTGGTGGCGCGACGCTGGAGGCGCTCGGCACCTATGCCGGTGAGCGCCACCTTTCGCTCTTCGCCGCCGCTTTCGAGGAAGGCTTCGCGCATCGCGTGCAACCGCGCCAGCTCACACCCTTGCTCGAATTCTGCGAGTTCATCAATCGCGTCGAATACCGCGCGACGCGCGAGCCGGTTGCGCCGGTGATGAACGATCTGCTGGCGGCGATCGGCTACGAAAGCTGATTGCTCGATGAGGACGAAAAGCGCGTCGCCCTGACCCGCTGGGAGAACGTGCAGGAACTCGTGAAATGGCTGGCGCGCAAGGGCGAGGAAGACGGTAAGAACCTCATCGA
Organism: uncultured Propionivibrio sp.; assembly: GCA_964575415.1. Classification (GTDB taxonomy): domain Bacteria; phylum Pseudomonadota; class Gammaproteobacteria; order Burkholderiales; family Rhodocyclaceae; genus Propionivibrio. The sequence goes on along the minus strand of CAZNQL010000003.1, from coordinate 64,320 downwards.
GCTGACTCAGATGATTGCGCTGATCAACCTGCTCGAAAAACAGGAGGGTGAGAACCGCCCCGACGCCGTGCAGCTGTCGACCCTGCATGCCGCCAAGGGGCTCGAATTCAAGCACGTCTTCCTGATCGGCGTCGAAGAGGGCGTATTGCCGCATCGCGAATCGCAATCGCCGGACAAGATCGAGGAAGAGCGCCGGTTGATGTACGTTGGCATTACCCGTGCTCAGCGTTCGCTGCACATCAGCTACAGCGAGAAACGCAAACAGGGCCGGGAATTGATCCCCTGCGAGCCATCGCGTTTCATCGACGAGATGGGGCGGGCGGATCTGCGTTTCTCCGGCGGCAAGTCGGATAGCGCCCCGGACAAAGCGGGGGGGGGGGGCTGCCCGTCTGGCGGCGATGAAGGCAATGCTGGCCGGAAAGCCGGCCTGATAGCGGCGACCGAACCGTCGTCACGCTACGTTACCAGGCGTTACGCATTCACTGACATCCTGATTGAAACCGGGCGCGTTAATGCCCACAAGGCCGGAACATTTCCTCAGTTCATCGAACCGACCGAGTTCCTAACCCAACCAATCTGGAGATTAAAATGCTTAAGAACATCCTCGCCCTCACCATTGCCGCTGCTTTTGGAACTTCCGCCTTTGCCCAGACGCCTGCCACGCCTGCAACTCCGGCGACACCCGCCAAGGCAGAAATGACTGCGCCGGCAGCGGCAATGCCGGAAGCGAAACCGGCTGCCAAGCCGACGGTGAAGACCGAGAAAAAGGTTGAAAAGAAAGCCAAGGCCAAGAAACCGGCTAAGGCTAAAGCTGCGCCGGCCGTCGAGGCAGCTCCCGTAGCCCAGTAATCGGGAAGCTGCGCAAGCTCTTCGAGCAGGTAATGAAAGGGGGAGGCTGGATGCAGCCTCCCCCTCTTTGTTCGTGTTTTCGTAAAGCCGGTCTCTGTTTTTATTTGGACTTGCCGACCAGATATTCGACCGCTGACTTCAATTCAGCTTCCGTCAGGTCGGCCGCACCACCTTTAGGAGGCATCGCCCCCTTGCCGTTGGCGGCAGCTTTGAGTAGAGCGCTCATGCCAGAAGCGATCCGTGGTGCCCAGGCGGCCTTGTCGCCGGTCTTGGGGGCGCCGGCAACGCCGGCTGCATGGCAGGCCTGGCAGATCGTGTTGTAGATCGCTTCGCCGGATCGCGGCTTGCCGTCAGCCTGGACAACGACTTTCTGCATTTCGACACGGGCCACGGGCAGGATGCGCAGTTCGGCGTCGTCGCCGCTGGCCGATGGGTTGCCCTTGCCGAGCTTGGAAAGCGGCCAGATAACCACGATCAGGACGATGGCCACGACGACAGTGACGAGCAGAATCTTGTTCGATGCATTTTCGTTCTCGGCTTGCTTTTTCTTGTCAGTCATTTTGTCCTCTTGCATATGCGGTAAATCGATGTCATCGAGACGTCGGGTTTCGCAACGCCGGTTCAACAATACTGCAATAACGCCCTTGGTGGAAAATCAGCGGTACTTTTGTCCTGTCCTGCCGGAAATGCTCGACCTGACCGATCAGAATAAGGTGATCGCCGCCGGGATAGCTGGTTTCGTTTCGGCACTCGAACCAGGCGCAGCAACCCTCAATCAGCGGTAAGCCTACCTTGCTTTTATTGACCGGCACTCCGGCAAAACGGTTTTTTCCTTTTACGGCAAAGCGATCGGAAAGATGGTGTTGATCGGCGGCAAGTACGTTAACCGCGAAATATCTGGCTTTGCGAAAGACATCGATGCAGCAGGCGGAAAGCGCCAGACTCCAGAGAATCAGGGGGGGAGTGAGGGAAAGCGAGGTGAATGATCCGATGGTGACGCCGGCCGGTTCGCCATCCTCATTCAGGGTGGTGATCACGGTTACGCCTGTGGCGAAGCAGCCAAGCGCATTGCGGAATTCCCGCGAGTTGTCTGGAGAAGGGGGGGGCATTCATCGGCCTGTCCGGTCGGTTGGTTAGGGCATGTTAAGATCGGAGCGGTTCAATAAAGTTCAGGATAATGCCGATGTCGGGGTTCGGTGTCGAGAAAGGCTTCATCCGATAGCGCAGGTTCAATATTCGTCGATGAAGAACTTCAATTTCGCGGAACGCTTAATTGTCTGGCAACGTCGCCATGGGCGTCACGATCTACCCTGGCAGGGCACACGCGACGCGTACCGTGTCTGGCTTTCCGAGATCATGCTGCAGCAAACCCAGGTGACGACGGTCATCCCTTATTACCGGCGATTTCTCGAGTGCTTCCCGACGGTCGCCGCCTTGGCCGGAGCGCAGATTAGCGCCGTGCTCGAACTCTGGGCCGGCCTCGGTTATTACGCCCGGGCACGCAACCTGCATCGATGCGCGCAAACCATCGTCGCCGAACACGGCGGAGGCTTTCCAGCTACGCCGCAGGGGCTGGCCGAGTTACCCGGCATCGGGCGCTCGACGGCGGCTGCGATCAGCGTTTTCGCCTTCGGCAACCGTGCCGCCATCCTCGACGGCAACGTCAAACGGGTATTGGCCCGATGTTTCGGCATCGAGGGTTTTCCGGGCGAGGCGCGTACCGAAAGGGAGATGTGGACACTGGCCGAATCACTCTTGCCGGTTGCGAAGGTCGAGGCTTATACGCAGGGCCTGATGGATCTCGGCGCAATGTTATGCACCCGGCGCAAGCCATCCTGCGGGCGCTGCCCGATGCTCGGCAACTGCGTCGCACAGCGTGACGGCCGCCAGCACGAACTGCCCGCAAGCCGGCCTGCAAAGAAGCTGCCCGAACGTGAAGCGGCGCTGATTTTAATCACCGACGGTGAGCGAGTTCTTGTCGAGCGTCGCCCACCGACGGGCATCTGGGGGGGGCTGCTCGTTCTGCCCGAATGCCCTGTCGATGCGGCGCAAATGTTTGCGCAAAGCCTTGGATGCCGGGTGATCAAAATAAATCCCTTACCGGCACTTCGGCACGTTTTTACGCATTTCCGCCTGGATTTGAAACCTTTGCTATGTTGCGTCGAAATGACGGAAGCGTCGGTGACGGACCTTGGCTTTGAATGGCTGAGGCTTGGAGATGTCGCCCAGGCGGCTTTGCCCACGCCGGTCAGAAAAATAATAACGTCGCTCGCGAACAAGGTTTGAGGCGAGAGAGCGGCTTTGACTTGGCATCGCTCTGTTCAAGCCAAACCGGAGTCAAGCCAACCTTTTAAGTGCTTGGGAGGCGTGATCAGGCGTTTGGTACCGTTGGGCTCGAATTCTGCACGTTCTTCTTCATCCAGTTTTTGGCCTCGCCCACGGTTTGAAACAGCTGGTTCGTCCATGGACTGCCGAGTTTATCCATGTCCCGAATATACACATTCACCAATTGTGACAAGGGTGGGTTCGAGGTGACGAATGCCGATTTGAGAGGCTTCATGTAGGTCCTGGCAGCGAAGTCGGTTGCGGCCATGACCGAAGCTTCCATTGTGCTGATCACAACTTCCGTTGCTTGGGAAAAATCCCATAAGGCATCGGTGACGAAATCGGAGCGGTAATCATTGTAGAACTCATTCGTCGCGTCATTGACATCGTCAAAATCGACGCTGCCGTAAAACTGGCACCAAATCGAAGATTCAGATTCCCAAGTCAATATATAGGGCATTTGTGCAGACTAACCATGACATTTAATGATCGGGGCTTGGCGTGTAAATTTGGATTTCTGTTTCTAAGAGTGCCGTAGGAGGTGAAGAGAGGGACTGGCGATCCATTGGTAATTACTCTTGCGGCTTCTCTTCACTGCTGCGCATGCCGCCGATCGGCGCCACATGGATCCCGTATTTCCGAGCCACTTGTTGGTAGAGTTCTCGAGTGGAAATGACCCGCGAGCTACGTGGTTCCTTGGCTTGGGCCAATTGCAAGTAGCGCAGCCCGGTTTCGCCAAGGGTTTCATCCCAGCCCCTGCGGTCAAGCAGGGTAAAGATGGATTTTGCGGCGTTGACCAGAAACTGAAGGTTGGGAACGCGTTCGGCAGCTTCGATGAGCATGCGCACGGAGGTTTCGATGTCGCCGCTTCGCGCAGCAAGCACGCCACGGTTGTTGAGTTCAACGATTTCTCGACCGACCTTCGAGAGCAGGGATTGGCCCGTTTCCTCGTGGCCGGTTTTGGCGAAAACGCCTTCAATATGCGCGATCATGTTGCGGTCTTCATGGTTCTCGGCGGCAACCTTGCTCATGATTTCCTGCGCTTTATCCTCTTCGCCGGCGGCCAAGCAAGCGTGGGCGAGGTCGACGGCAATTTTGGGAGACAAGGTTTTCTGGAGTTCGGTCCCTTGCAGGCTGTCATGCAGGGTCAAGGCTTTTTCCAGGGCTTGTTTGGCCTTCGCGGGTTCGCCTTCCTGCTCGGCGCATAGGCTGTCCATGATCAACGCCGCAAGCTCTCCTTGATTGTTGCCCCGCCAATCCCGGCGCAGATCGCGAGTCACCAGTTTGGCGCCGTCGGTATTGCCCCGGTCGAGCATGACACGGGTAAGGTTGGTGTAGTCGTCAATCGCGTTGAGAGAAGAACCGCGGTGGCGTTCCAACACCTTACCGTAAGCACGTTCGGCAGCATCCAGATCGTCATTGCGCACGGCGATTTCGCCAACCATACGCTGGCGAAGCGAATTATTCGGGGAGATTCTGGCGGCTTGCTGTAGGACATCCTGGGCTTCGACGAGCTTCCCCATTTCTTCGCGAACGCCGGCGACAAAATCGTATGCCGCGAGATATTCCGGAAAATCCTCAATGATCTCTGCCCCCACGCTTTCGGCTTCGTCGAGTTGCTCCATGCCACGCAGGGCGACGGCAAGGCCCATGCGCGCCCAAGGCACCATCGCATTGTCAAGGACCTGTTGGTAGACCGCTTGTGCTTCAGTGTGCCGACCGAGCACGTTGAGGATTTCGCCTTTGAAACGCAGGATGTCGTAGAGAAAGCCTTGATCATTGCGGAGAAGGTCCTCGCATGCCGTCAGCGCGCTGGCAAACGAGCCGTTGTCAAGATGATGAAATACTTTGCCAAAGAATTGCTTTTTGTGAAGCGCCTTGGCAAGACGCGTTTGTAATTGGTCGGCGGTGAAGGGCTTGATCAGGTAATCGTCCGGTGCCAGCTCTGCGACTGAGACGACGTTTCGGTAGGCGCGCTCGGCCGTGATCACCATATAGACAGTTGACAGTGAAATCAGGTGCTTCTGGCGGAGCTCCTCCAGCAACTGCTGGCCGTCGCGCCCGTCTTCGAGGGGATAGTCGGCAAAGATGATGTCAAAAGCGTTGGCATTGATTTGCCGAAGTGCTTCGATTGTCGAGGCGGCGTTATGGATGGATTTAATCCCCAGGTGAGAAAGGAGGATGCGTAGCGAGTTTCGCGCGCTGGTATGCCGGTCGATGAGCAGTACGCGGAGGTGTTTCGCTTCCTTGCCCAATTTCTGCAGGATCTCGTCGGTTTTCATTTGGTCTATTGCCGCCATGTACCTACATTACGCGACAGACTCGTGCCGATCAAGACGTTCGGGTGCCGAAGCCAAATGTCGGCATGTCCGCGCTTGACAGAAATCTACAGGGCCGGTGAAACCTGTTATCTTTCAGCGAATTGGCGTAGAATCCGCATCCCTTCCGAAATCTCGCGCAGTTTTTTACCATGCGGTATCCAGATCGTTACGATGTGATTGTCGTCGGCGGCGGCCACGCCGGCACCGAAGCGGCGCTTGCCAGCGCACGCATGGGCGCAAAGACGCTGCTGCTGACGCATAGCCTCGATACGCTCGGGGCAATGAGCTGCAATCCGTCGATCGGTGGCATCGGTAAGGGGCATCTGGTGCGCGAGGTCGACGCGCTCGACGGCGCTATGGCGGCCGCGACGGACGAGGCCGCCATCCAGTTCCGCATCCTCAATTCGAGCAAGGGGCCGGCTGTGCGGGCGACGCGTGCCCAGGCCGATCGCGTGCTTTACTGGCAGGCGATCCGCACCCGACTGGAGAACCGGCCGAACCTGACACTTTTCGCCCAAGCCTGTGATGACCTTCGCATTGACGGGGATCGCGTTGTTGGCGCGGTGACCGAGAGCGGCATCGAATTTTCCGCCAACTGCGTCGTGCTTACCGCAGGAACCTTCCTCAACGGGCTGATTCACGTCGGGCTGTCGAAAGCGAGCGGCGGACGGATGGGGGAAATGCCCTCGGTCTCGCTGGCGTCACGCCTGCGCGAATTGCAGTTGCCGGCGGGCCGCCTGAAAACCGGCACGCCGCCGCGCCTTGACGGCAAGACCATCGATTTGTCGGTGATGACCGAGCAGCATTCGGACGATCCGCTGCCGGTGTTCTCCTTCCTCGGCGACGCGAGCCGCCATCCGCGCCAATTGCCATGCTGGGTCACCAGCACCAATGAACGTACGCACGACATCATCCGCGGCGGTCTCGACCGTTCGCCGATGTATACGGGTGTTATCGAAGGCGTTGGGCCGCGCTACTGCCCCTCGATCGAGGACAAGATTCATCGATTTGCTGCCAAGAACAGCCACAATATCTTTCTTGAGCCGGAAGGGCTGACGACACACGAGATTTATCCGAACGGGATTTCGACGAGTCTGCCGTTCGACGTGCAACTGGCGCTGGTGCGCTCGATGCGTGGCCTCGAAAACTGCCATATCCTGCGCCCGGGCTACGCGATCGAATACGATTTCTATGATCCGACCGGCCTGCACGCATCCCTAGAAACGAAAATCATCCGTGGCCTTTTTTTCGCCGGGCAGATCAATGGCACCACGGGTTACGAAGAAGCCGCCGCGCAAGGGCTGCTTGCCGGTGCTAACGCGGCGTTGCAGGCGCAAGGCAAGGAGCCTTGGACGCCGCGCCGCGACGAGGCCTATCTCGGCGTGCTCGTCGACGACCTGATTACGCGCGGCGTTTCCGAGCCGTACCGCATGTTCACCAGTCGCGCCGAGTATCGCCTTTCGCTGCGCGAGGACAACGCCGACATGCGCCTGACCGAGCAGGGACGCCGTCTCGGTCTCGTCGGCGACACGCGCTGGGCGGCGTTCTGCGAAAAGCGCGAGGCGATTGCCCGCGAGCAGGAGCGCTTGCGCTCGACCTGGGTGCATCCCTCGAAGGTGTCGGCCGAAGAGACGACACGCATTCTCGGCAAGCCGACCGAGCGCGAATATACCTTGTACGACTTGCTGCGCCGTCCCGGCGTGAGCTACGCCGACCTGATGACGCTGAACGTCGACGGCGTTGCCGTCGATGCCGGACTTGCGGACGCGCAGGTCATCGAGCAGGTCGAGATTCACGCCAAATATCAGGGCTACGTCGACCGCCAGCAGGAAGAGGTCGCTAGAAATCTGGAACAGGAAGAAACGCGCCTGACCGACGATATCGATTACGAGAAGATCGGCGGCCTGTCGAAGGAAATACAACAGAAACTGACCCGGCACCGGCCGGAAACGATCGGGCAGGCATCGCGCATCCAGGGCGTGACGCCGGCGGCGATTTCGATATTGCTCATTTATCTGAAACGGGGCGGGCTGGACGCGGCGCGCCGAACGGCATGAGTCCGGCGGCACAGCTTGAGCAAGGGGTGTTGGCGCTGGGGCTCGACCTGCCGCTTGAGGGGCGGGAAAAACTTCTCGCCTACGCGCTCCTCCTCAACAAATGGAACAAGACCTATAGCCTGACAGCGATGCGCGAGCCGGAGAAGGCGGTCAGTCATCACCTGCTCGACTCGTTGGCGATATTGCCCTTCGTGCCAGAAGGGAAACTGCTCGACGTCGGCAGCGGCGGCGGCATGCCGGGAATTCCGGTGGCCATTGCTCGGCCGGACTTGTACGTGACCTTGCTCGACAGTAATTCGAAGAAGACGGCGTTCCTGCAACAGGCGGCGATCGAGTTGGGGTTGCCGAATATTTCCGTTCACTGCGGGCGGGTCGAACAGTATCATCCGGACTTCGACTTCGCTGCGATCACGTCGCGGGCCTTTTCCAGTCTGGCCGATTTTACAGGCCTGTCGCGGCATCTTCTGGCCCCCGGCAGTCGCTGGCTGGCCATGAAAGGGGTCTGGCCGCACGACGAGATCGGGCAGCTTGCGACCGACGTGCGTGTCGATACCGTGCACCGCCTGCAGGTGCCTGGTGTCGAAGGCGAGCGGCATCTGGTCATCATGGCGCGTGCCGCATTGGAAGTGTCTGGGGAGAGTTGATTTGGCGAGAATACTGGCGGTAACCAACCAGAAGGGGGGGGTGGGCAAGACGACGACGGCGGTCAATCTGTCCGCCTGCCTTGCCGCGCTCGGGCAGCGGGTGCTGATGATCGACCTCGATCCGCAGGGCAATGCGACGACCGGTTGTGGCGTCGTCAAGCGCGAGGCACTGCCGACGGTTTACCAGATCCTGATCGGACGCTCGACGCTCGTCGAGGCGCGCATTCGGACGGAATTCGGTTTCGACATCCTGCCCGCCAACCGCGAACTGGCCGGTGCCGAAGTCGAGCTGATCGAGGTGAGCGGACGAGAGTTCCGGCTGCGCGAGGCGCTGGCACCGGTCCTCGATGAATATGATTTCGTGCTCATGGATTGCCCACCGGCGCTCAATATGCTGACAGTCAATGGCTTGGCGGCCGCCGATGCGGTGATGATCCCGATGCAGTGCGAGTACTACGCGCTCGAAGGTTTGACCGATCTCGTCGCGACACTGAAGCGGGTGCGTGCCAATCTCAACGCCCGACTCGAAATCGAAGGTCTGTTGCGTACGCTTTACGACCCGCGCTCGACGCTGACGCAACAGGTCTCTGGCGAACTGGTCGAGCATTTCGGTAGCAAGGTCTACCGCGCGATCATCCCGCGCAACGTGCGTCTCGCCGAGGCGCCATCCTACGGCAAGCCGGTGATCGCTTTCGACCGCAATTCCAAGGGGGCGCAGGCGTACGCGGCGTTGGCACAGGAAATCCTGGATCGGCGCGACGGTATCGTGCGCGAGCTTGCACCATCTTCTGCCGCACAAGGAGCTGAGGCATGAAATTGAAAGGACTCGGGCGCGGCCTCGATGCGCTACTGGCCGGCAACGAATCGTCGGGGCGGGATGAGCAACGTAATCTGCCCGTTGGACGGTTGCAGCCGGGCAAGTACCAGCCGCGCACGCGTATGGACAGCGCGTCGTTGGAGGAACTGGCCGCCTCGATTCGCGCCCAGGGGTTGATGCAGCCGATTCTGGTCAGGCCGCTGAGCGATGCTCCTGGCGAAGAACGGTATGAAATCATCGCCGGGGAGCGCCGCTGGCGGGCGGCGCAAATGGCCGGGCTGTCCGTCGTGCCGACGCTGATCCGCGAGATTCCCGACGAATCGGCGCTGGCCATGGCGCTGATCGAAAACATCCAGCGTGAAAACCTGAATCCGCTGGAAGAGGCGCAGGGTCTGCAGCGCCTGATCGATGAATTTTCGATGACGCATCAGCAAGCCGCCGACGCGGTCGGTCGTTCGCGCCCGGCGGCGTCGAATCTTCTGCGTTTACTGCAATTGGTTCCTCCGGTACAGGAGTTGTTGATGAGCGGTGAAATCGACATGGGGCACGCTCGAGCGCTGCTTCCCTCGTCTGGAGCGCTGCAGATTCAGATTGCGCAACGCGTGGTGAGCAAAGGCTTGTCGGTGCGGGAGGCAGAGCGGCTGGTCCAGCATGCCCTGAAGCCTCCAAAGACAACCGAGGCGCACAAACCCGACCGCGACGTGCTGCGCTTGCAGGAAGAGATTTCCGACGCGCTCGGCGCGAAAGTGGTTATTAGCACCAACAAAAAAGGGGCTGGAAAGATTCTGGTTGAATTCGGAAATCTCGACCAGCTTGAGGGAATTTTGCAACGTTTTCGAGGCTAGTTATCGAAGGTAATTCGCTTCGAATGCTTGTATTCGGGTGTTCTTTCCTGCAAACAGTGGTATACTTCTCGCCCAGTTTGCTGGCGTTTCGAAGTAAATCAACAAGTTGAAGTGGTTCACGAGGTGTTTTCCTGGCAGACATGTTTCGAGTCGTATTTTTGCAAGTCTTAACGGCAATCGTTGCAACAATAGGAGCGGGATTGGCGGTAGGTGAGCGGGGAGCGATTTCAGCGGCGCTGGGGGGGGCTGCTTCTGCGTTGCCAACTTTTCTGTTTGCGGTGCGGTTGAAAAGTATCGCTGGAAAGCCTGGCGCCTCATACGCGACAAACTTCTTTCTTGGTGAGTTCATCAAGGTTTTGATGATCATCGGTTTGCTGGCATTGATAACGAAGATTTACGCCGACCTGCACTGGCCATCGATGCTGGTCGGTTTGGGGCTTGCGTTGCAAGCGACTTTATTGGCATGTTGGAAAAAATCCTGATATGGCTACAGGGCACGAAGCAGCAGCAAATGCGCCGACGGCGAGTGAATACATCGTTCACCATTTGACTCAGTTGAATACGACAGGTCATGCGCAGACCTCGGTTGTCGATTTTTCGGTCATTAATCTGGATACCGTCTTCTTTTCGGTCACGGTAGGCTTGATTGGCTTGCTTCTCATGTGGGCTTTGGCGAGGCGTGTTACATCCGGGGTTCCGGGGCGGGCTCAAGCCGCGCTTGAAGTATTGGTAGACATGGTCGCGACGCAGTCCAAGGGGATTGTTCATAGCGAAGAGTCCAGGAAATTTGTGGCTCCCATGGCACTGACGGTCTTCGTCTGGATTTTCCTGATGAATTCGATGGATTTCCTGCCGGTCGATCTGCTGCCGATGATCTGGCAAGCCATTACCGGAAATTCTCATGCTTACCTGCGTGTCGTGCCGACCGCTGATCTTAACGGAACGTTGGGGATGTCGGTTGGCGTCCTCCTGCTGTGTTTCTGGTACAACATCAAGATCAAGGGGCTCGGCGGCTGGGTTCATGAGCTTTTTGCCGCCCCGTTCGGAAATCATCCCTTGCTCTATGTTCCGAATTTCCTGATGCAAGTGATGGAATTCCTCGCCAAGACGGTTTCACACGGTATGCGTCTCTTCGGCAACATGTACGCCGGTGAGCTGGTTTTCATGCTGATCGCGTTGATGGGTGCCGCTTACGGCAGTTCTGTGGGTTTAACCGGCCCGCTTCTCTGGATTGGGCATGTTATTGCCGGTACGTTGTGGGCGATTTTTCATATTCTGATTGTTACCTTGCAGGCCTTTATTTTCATGATGCTGGCGCTGGTTTATATCGGCCAGGCGCATGAAAGTCATTGATTTAATTTTTTGTTTTTGTTTTTAACGAGTTTTTCAATTTAAGGAGTGGTCATGGAACTTGTTCTCGGTAATGTTGCACTTGCTTGTGGTCTGATCATTGGTCTGGGCGCTATTGGCGCCTGTATCGGGATTGCTCTCATGGGCGGAAAGTACATTGAATCTGCTGCTCGCCAGCCTGAGCTGATGAACGAACTGCAAACCAAGATGTTCCTGCTGGCTGGTCTGATCGACGCGGCCTTCCTGATCGGCGTTGGTATCGCCATGATGTTCGCCTTTGCCAATCCGTTCATCATCAAGTAAGCGGATTTTCCCATCAATCTTTCAAAGGGAAGAAAACCGTGAATCTGAACGCAACTCTGTTTGCTCAGCTCACCGTGTTTTTCATTCTGGCTTGGTTCACGATGAAGTTCGTGTGGCCTCCCATTATGAAAGCGCTGGATGAGCGTGCAACAAAGATCGCCGAGGGACTGGCCGCCGCTGAGCGCGGACGGCATAGCCTTGATCTGGCGGCCAAGCATTCGGCTGAAACAATGCGTGAAGGCAAGGAAAAAGTAGCTGAAATGATCGTGCAAGCCGAAAAGCGTGCGCAACAGATCATCGAAGATGCCAAAGCGCAAGCCAAGGTCGAGGCGGACAAAGTCGTCGCTGGTGCCAAGGCCGAGATTGCTCAGGAAGCGGCGCAGGCCAAGGAATCGCTTCGCGAAAGGGTGGCCGAGCTGGCAGTTGCCGGGGCAGAGAAAATTCTGCTTCAGGAAGTCGATGCCAATGCGCATGCCGAAATGCTTAACGCGATCAAAAAGGATCTCTGACCACCATGGCTGAATCCGTCACCGTCGCTCGTCCTTACGCGCAGGCAGTTTACCGCTTGGCGAAGGAAAGCAAGGCGCTGGCGACCTGGTCCGAACGCTTGCAGCGTTTGGCTGCGATTGCGCAGGACGCAGAAATGACCAAGGTCGTTGGCAATCCCAAGTTTTCCGCCAAGCAGATCGCAGAACTGTTCATATCTTTGTCCGGAGACTCTGGAAATCAGGAGTTAGCGTCATTTATCGGCGTCCTGGCGGAGAACGAACGGCTAAACGTACTAGCGCAGATCAGGGAAATTTACGAAGAGCTCAGGAGTGCTGACGAAGGCGTCAAAGAGGCTACTGTCTTCACCGCCTTTGCTCTCGATGATGCGCAACTGAAAAATCTGATGAACCAGCTTGAAACGCATTTCGGCAGCAAGCTCCATCCTCGAGTCGAGATGGATGCCGAGCTGATTGGTGGCGTCAAGGTGGTGGTAGGTGACCAGGTGCTCGATGCTTCCGTGCGCGGCAAGCTTGATGCAATGGCCACGGCGCTTAAGAACTAGGAGAATTTCATGCAATTGAATCCTTCCGAGATCAGCGAACTGATCAAGAATAAGATTCAGAACCTGGACGCAGGCGCCGAAAGCCGCACACAAGGCACGGTTGTTTCGGTTACTGACGGTATTTGTCGTATTCACGGCTTGGCTAATGTCATGCAGGGCGAAATGCTCGAGTTTCCGGGCGGAGCTTTCGGCATGGCGCTCAATCTCGAGCGCGACTCGGTTGGTGCCGTGGTTCTTGGCGAGTACGAAGGCATTTCAGAAGGTGACACGGTCAAGACGACCGGCCGCATTCTCGAAGTTCCGGTCGGCCCCGAGCTTCTCGGCCGCGTGGTGAATTCGCTTGGTCAGCCGATCGATGGCAAAGGCAAGGTTGACACCAAGCTCACCGACAAGATTGAGAAGGTCGCTCCAGGGGTTATTTGGCGTAAATCGGTGGACCAGCCGGTACAGACCGGTCTCAAATCGATCGACTCGATGGTGCCGATTGGGCGCGGTCAACGTGAGTTGATCATTGGCGACCGCCAGACAGGAAAGACGGCCGTGGCGGTTGACACGATCATCAACCAGAAGGGCAAAGACCTGATCTGTATCTACGTGGCTGTCGGCCAGAAGGCTTCGACCGTCGCTAACGTGGTCCGTAAGCTCGAAGAGCATGGTGCGATGGAATACACGATTATCGTCGCTGCAACCGCTTCCGAGTCCGCTGCATTGCAGTTCATTGCGCCGTATGCGGGTTGCACCATGGGCGAATACTTCCGTGACCGCGGCCAAGATGCGCTGATTATTTATGACGATTTGACCAAGCAGGCGTGGGCCTACCGTCAAGTTTCGCTGTTGCTACGCCGTCCTCCCGGACGTGAAGCTTACCCCGGTGATGTGTTCTATCTGCATTCCCGTCTTCTCGAGCGCGCAGCGCGCGTCTCCGAGGAATACGTTGAACAGTTCACGAACGGCGAAGTCAAGGGCAAGACCGGTTCGCTGACTGCTTTACCGATCATTGAAACGCAGGCTGGCGACGTTTCTGCGTTCGTTCCGACCAACGTGATTTCGATTACGGACGGACAGATTTTCCTGGATACCGACCTTTTCAACTCGGGTATTCGCCCAGCGGTCGATGCTGGTATTTCCGTGTCCCGCGTCGGTGGCGCTGCGCAAACCAAAGTCATCAAAAAGTTGGGTGGCGGTGTCCGTCTGGCATTGGCGCAGTATCGCGAACTGGCTGCATTCGCTCAATTTGCGTCGGATCTGGATGAAGCGACCCGTAAGCAGCTTGATCGGGGCCGTCTGGTGACTGAGCTGATGAAGCAGCCGCAGTACTCTCCCCTTGCCGTTTCCGAGATGTCGATCACGCTGCATGCAGTCAATGTCGGCATGTTCGATGACATTGAGGTCAAGAAGGCGCTTGAGGCTGAACGTGCGATGCACAACTTCATCAAGCAGAACTATGCCGATCTTGTCGGCAAGATCGAAGCTAAAAAAGAACTTGATGCTGAAGCTGAGCAACAGCTCACCAAGGCGATCGAGGAGTTCAAGGCCACTTGGGCTTGATCGATCGAGGAGATTTCCATGGCAAGCGGCAAGGAAATACGTAACAAGATCAAGAGCGTTGAAAGTACACGCAAGATCACCAAAGCCATGGAGATGGTGGCCGCATCCAAGATGCGCAAGGCGCAAGACCGGATGCGGGCTTCCCGTCCCTATGGAGAGAAGATCAGACGTGTTGCCGGAAACCTGTCTCATGCCCTGACGGATTACAGCCATGCTTTCCTCGAAGAGCGTAAGGAAATCAAGGGCGTGGGCCTGATTACGGTTTCGTCAGACAAAGGCTTGTGTGGCGGCTTGAACACCAATGTGCTTCGTCTGGCTCTGAGCAAGATGAAGGAATGGGACGCTGAGGGCAAAAGCCTCCAAGTGACAGCGATCGGAAACAAGGCTTTGGGCTTCATGATGCGTGCCGGAGTGAACGTTCCATCGCACGTTATTGGCCTTGGAGATACACCACATCTGGAAAAACTGATTGGGCCGGTCAAGGTACAGCTAGACGCTTACCTCAAGGGTGAAATCGACGTCCTGTATATCGTGTATACCCGCTTCATTAATACAATGAAGCAAGAACCTGTGATCGAGCAGTTGTTGCCCTTATCCGGTGATCTTGTTGGAAGCAACAGCAAGAATAGCTGGGATTACCTTTATGAACCCGAACCGGCGGCTGTAATTGATGAGTTGCTGGTGCGGTACGTGGAAACCATGCTTTATCAGGCCGTCGCAGAAAACATGGCGTCGGAACAGAGTGCCCGCATGGTGGCCATGAAATCAGCCTCTGATAACGCCAAGAATGTCATTGGCGAACTCAAACTGGTATACAACAAGGCACGCCAAGCATCGATTACCAAAGAGCTTTCGGAAATTGTCGGCGGCGCGGCTGCCGTTTGATGGCTCGAACTTAGTTTATTGATTGAGGATACGACGATGAGTCAAGGAAACATTGTTCAGTGTATCGGTGCCGTGGTGGATATCCAGTTCCCGCGTGATGCCATGCCCAAAATTTACGATGCCTTGTTGCTCGACAAGAGCGAGGAGCATGAAGGTTGCGAAGCAGAACTGACATTCGAGGTTCAACAGCAGTTGGGTGACGGCGTGGTCCGAACAATTGCCATGGGTTCCTCGGATGGTTTGCGCCGCGGCATGAAGGTTAATAATACCGGCGCCGGCATTTCTGTGCCTGTCGGAGAAGGCACCATTGGGCGGATTATGAACGTGCTAGGGCGTCCGATTGACGAAGCCGGGCCAATCGTTACCGATGAAAAGCGTGCGATTCACCGTGCAGCTCCCAAATTCGACGAATTGTCCCCTTCGGTTGAGCTGCTCGAAACAGGGATCAAGGTGATCGACCTGATCTGTCCGTTTGCGAAGGGCGGTAAAGTCGGTCTGTTCGGCGGCGCCGGTGTCGGCAAGACCGTGAACATGATGGAACTCATCAACAACATCGCCAAACAGCATTCGGGCTTGTCGGTCTTTGCAGGCGTTGGTGAGCGAACCCGTGAAGGGAACGACTTCTATCATGAAATGAAGGATTCCAACGTTCTCGACAAAGTGGCGATGGTTTTCGGTCAGATGAACGAGCCTCCCGGCAACCGTCTGCGTGTTGCGCTGACCGGTCTCACCATGGCCGAGCGTTTCCGCGATGAAGGTCGTGACATTCTCTTCTTCGTGGACAACATTTATCGTTACACCTTGGCTGGTACTGAGGTCTCCGCTCTGCTAGGCCGGATGCCTTCCGCTGTGGGCTATCAGCCGACGCTGGCGGAAGAAATGGGCCGCTTGCAAGAGCGTATTACTTCGACCAAGGTCGGTTCGATTACCTCGATTCAGGCTGTTTATGTGCCAGCAGATGACTTGACAGACCCGTCCCCGGCTACGACCTTCTTGCACTTGGACTCCACCGTCGTTCTTTCGCGTGACATTGCCTCACTGGGTATTTATCCGGCTGTCGATCCGCTCGATTCGACCTCGCGTCAGCTGGATCCGCAAGTGGTTGGCGAAGAGCATTATCAGGTGGCTCGTTCCGTGCAGATGACCCTGCAACGCTACAAGGAACTGCGTGACATCATCGCGATTCTGGGTATGGACGAACTCTCGCCGGAAGACAAGCTAAGCGTATACCGCGCACGGAAGATTCAGCGCTTCCTGTCGCAGCCGTTCCATGTCGCCGAAGTGTTCACCGGCTCTCCTGGCAAGTACGTTTCGCTCAAGGACACGATCAAGGGCTTTAAGATGATCGTCAGCGGCGAATGTGACAACATTCCGGAACAGGCTTTCTACATGGTGGGTAGCATCGAGGAAGCTCTGGAAAAAGCCAAAACCCTTTAGTCTATTAATGCGGTAGCCGCCCCAAAGATTGGGGTGGCTAAAGCAAGGGAAAGAAACCATGCCACTCAGAGTTCATGTTGATGTTGTCAGCGCCGAGGAGCAGATTTTTTCGGGAGAAACGGAATATGCCGTTTTCCCGGGAGAAGCGGGGGAACTAGGAATTTATCCGCGGCATGCACCATTGCTGACGCGGATCAAGCCTGGAGCCGTACGTCTCAAAGTTCCGGACAGCGATGAATACGAAATGGTTTACGTATCTGGCGGCATTCTCGAAGTACAGCCGACCCTGATCACCGTTCTGGCTGATACGGCGATTCGTGCGCATGATCTTGATGAGGCTAAATCCATCAAAGCCAAACAGCTCGCTGAGGAGGCTTTGAGAAATCGAACCTCCGATATTGATTATGCAACGGCCGAAGCAGAACTTGCGATGGCCATTGCTCAATTGCAAACCATCAAGAAATTGCGCAAGCAAAAGTAAGCCGGAATTGCATAACGCATACGGTCAAAAAGAGCCTCACCACACGTGACAAAGCCTCCGAATCCGGAGGCTTTGTCACGTGTGGCGTCAGGTTAGCCATGAAACGCCCTACGTGATTGGGATCGTGATAGTCCTGAGGCGGTAGTTGAGAGCGAGTAAAGGAAGGTTTGCTTAACTCAAGCACAACCCCCCGGTAGAGGCTTAGATTGATACTTGCGTTGTTTGCGCCTTATTCAGGCAGAATGCAGACATCAGGCCATACGATCTGCATATCATTATCCTTGGCAAAATTCAGGATGAAGTTCCACATATCCGGATTAGACGCCTTAAGGTCGCCAGATATGAATACAGCTTTGTCGCTACCGTGAACGGTGGGTCGAACTTTGGAAGAGTACTCCAGTTTGCCTTGATTGAACTGAGACAAGACCCCACATAGGCGGTGATCCCAATCACTGGGCCGGAAAACCTTGCCGCCGGTAGTGCGGCCGACGATCACGAAACAACCGGGTTCAAGAGTTTGCATGTGAGTACTTTTAAATAAAGCGTTTTGGTGGGAACGTCTATCTATGGCAGCTTCTGCGGACTAGCTAGTGCCGCCTTTCATAGAAAAACTACATTACCAGATGCCATTTATAATTTATATCCTAGCGCTTTCTCGAAAATTTTACAGTAATAATCGAGTGCTAACGTGCACAAATTTTGCGTACAAACTTGAACACTTTGACGGTGGGGAAGAAAGTGTCAGCATTATGCGCGGGGTAAGCAATCAGGATTCGAGAGATTCGACGCGCTCAAAAACGGCTTTGGCCTGGTATTAAATGCGTGTAGTAAGCGTCGAAAACTAACTACCTTTCAGAATTTAAAACCACGGTGTAGGGCGACGACGCCGAGACTAAGGTTGAAAAAATCGACCTTTTCCAACCCGGCTTGTTCCATCATTGACTTCAAGGTTTCCTGGTCCGGATGAACCCGGATCGATTCGGCAAGATATCGATAGCTGTCTTCATCATCGGTGACGACACCGCCAATGCGCGGAATGATCCGGAAGGAATAGAAATCGTAGACCGGTGCCAGCGGTTTCCAAATATGGGAAAACTCGAGGACCAGAAGGCGTCCCCCCGGACGCAAGACGCGCCGCATTTCTGCAAGTGCCTTATCTTTGTGCGTCATATTGCGCAGGCCGAAAGCGACCGTTACGCAGTCGAAATAGTCGTCAGGAAAAGGTAATTCTTCCGCATCGCATTGGGCGACTGGCAGCATGTGGCCCTTGTCAAAGAGGCGATCTCGTCCGTTGACTAGCATGGAATTGTTTATGTCGGTCAGCCAGACTTGACCGGTCTTGCCAACCTTCTTTGCAAAAGCAAGAGAAAGGTCTCCAGTACCGCTGGCAACGTCGAGAACCCGGGATCCTTCACGAACGCCACTTTGCGCGATGGTGAAGGCTTTCCACAAGCGGTGCATTCCAGCCGACATCAGGTCGTTCATCAGGTCATAGCGCTGGGCGACGGAATCAAAGACTTGCGCAACACGACCGGCTTTTTCGGCTTCATTCACTTGTTCGTAGCCGAAATGGGTTTTGTTCTGTTCGTTCATCGGATTTCTTGTCAGAAAGGGGCGGAAGCTCAGGACTTGACGCCGCAGGTCGGCGCAGGCTTCTCTGGTAACGGAGGGCAGAGCGCTGGATCTCGGCTTGCGTCAACAGCTGCAAGCTGGTCGAGATAACCCTGCCAAAGGGTGTCATGGTTAAGGCAGAGCGTGTGCAGGATGTCCCAAGAGTAGAGGCCGCTGTCGTGACCATCCGAGAAAACAGGGCGAATCGCATAGGTGCCGACAGGTTCGAGGCCAATAATATCAATGTCTCGTTTGCCAATTTGCAGCGTTTCCTGGCCAACGCCGTGGCCGCGGACTTCGGCGGACGGGGAGAATACCCGGAGGAATTCGAAAGAAAGTTTATATTGCTCGCCTGTCTCGTAGGTTAATTCGAGGAAGCGTGAAGCTTTGTGCAATTTGATCTCAACCGGAACCGGCGTGTCTGTACTGAGGCCGCCCATGATTACCCTTGGATTTGTGTCGACTCGATATGATAACGCAAACCGGGGAGTGATCCCGGCTGGAAAATGGGCTGATTGTGATGTTGATGTGTCGGTCGATGAAGAATCGTTCTTTGTCATCATTATGTAATCTGTTGTTCATAAACTCAGCCGGGAAAATTCTGGAGAGTACATATGTCTGCCACCATCCTCGTCGTAGAAGACGAACCGTCAATTCAGGAATTGATCGCTGCCAGCCTGCAGCATTCGGGGCATCGCGTCCTGCGCGCCGACAGCGCGGAAGAAGCGACTCGTCGGGTGAATGAGACATTGCCCGACGTGGTTTTGCTTGACTGGATGTTGCCGGGAATCAGCGGCATTCAGTTTGCGCGCCGCTTGCGCAGTGAGGAACGTACGCGGGATTTGCCAATCATCATGCTGACGGCGCGTGGTGAGGAGCTCGACAAGGTTGCCGGTTTGGAGGCTGGCGCTGACGATTACCTGACCAAGCCGTTTTCACCGCGCGAATTGTTGGCCCGCATCAAAGCAGTTTTGCGTCGGCGGGCACCGCAAATGACCGAGGATTGTGTCGAAGTCGAAGGGTTACGCATCGATCCGGTGACGCATCGTGTTTCGGGGAACGGCAAGCCGCTCGATCTCGGGCCGACCGAATTCCGTCTCCTCCATTTCTTCATGACACACCCGGAACGGGTGCATACTCGTGGTCAATTGCTGGATCAGGTCTGGGGAGATCACATTTTTGTCGAGGAAGGTACTGTAGATGTGCATATTCGAAGACTGCGCGCGTCACTTGAGGCCACTGGTCATGATCGCCTGATCCAGACCGTGCGGGGAAGCGGTTATCGTTTTTCATCTACACCCGACTGAGCCACGGGGAAGCAGACTCTGGGGGAAATATAACCGGTGAGTGAAATCTGGACGCGGACCCTGTGGCTCCTATTTAGCATTCTGTGCCTGGTATTCGGCCCGGTAGGCTTGCTGTTCGGCCACGATTGGGGCCTGGTCGCTGTCATTATCTGCCTACTGCTGATACTGGGTTGGCATTTGCGGTATTTCCAGCAATTGATTACCTGGCTTGGTGGAAATCTCAACGCCCCTTTGCCGCATGGCAAGGGGCAATGGGAACTAGCATTCGCCGCATTGCACCGCCGGGTACGTATCCGTCAGAGCCAGCAGCAGGCGCTTGCCGAGACGCTTGAGGGCTTTCGTCGCGCGATTCAGGCTTTGCCCGATGGAATCATCGCTTTCAACCGTGTTCGGCATATCGAATGGCTCAACGAACGCGCCGAAGCCCATTTTGCCATATCGGCGACGGTCGATCAGGGGCAAGCGCTGACTAACCTGATTCGCCATCCGGATTTCGTAAATTATCTCGATGGGGGGAATTACGACGAACCGCTGATCTATCGCGGCGGTCGCGTCGAGGGTCTGGTCCTGATGCTGCAGATCATCCCCTACGGCCGTGCGCAAAGCCTGCTCGTCTCGCGCGACGTGACACAGATTGAGCGCATGGAAACGATGCGCCGCGATTTCATCGCCAACGTGTCTCACGAACTGAAAACGCCATTAACCGTCGTTGCCGGATTTTCTGAGATGCTAGCCGATGGTTACGAGGAATATGAGGAAAGCGAGATCCGCCATTATCTGGCGCTGATCTGTGAGCAGAATGCACGCATGCAGCACCTGATCGAGGATCTGCTAACCTTGTCCTCGCTCGAATCGGGGCGGCCCGGACCGCCAGAAGAGCGGGTCGACGTGGATGCGATGCTGCATAGTATCCTGTCAGAGAGCAAGGCGCTTTCCGCCGGCCGTCATGAAATCTCGCTTTGCATCGAAGCCCCTACTGTTCTGCGCGGACAAGCCAACGAACTGCGCAGCGCGTTCAGCAACCTGGCCGTCAATGCCGTTCGCTATACCCCCGAGGGCGGCCGCATCGACCTCCTCTGGCGCGCTTACGAAGCCGGCGTCGAGTTCGTCGTTTCGGATACCGGCATCGGCATACCGGCGCAGCACTTGCCGCGGCTGACGGAACGGTTTTACCGGGTAGATCGGAGTCGCTCGCGTGAAACCGGCGGTACTGGCCTAGGGCTGGCGATCGTCAAACATGTGCTGACCCGGCATCAGGCCAAGCTGGAAATTGAGAGTAAACCGGGCAAGGGTAGTCGTTTCAAAGCCAGGTTCTCAACCTGCGCCTTGATGGACGGATAAAGCTCAAGCGATATCGAAAACGACGCGCTCGAAGTCGGGGTCACTGTCGAGGAGGTACAGCATTCGGATTTGCCAGGCAGTTCCCGTAAATAGCTCGACGATGCGGCCACTGCGATACCATCCCTGCGGGACGACGAGCGATTGTGGGCTTTGTTCCACTTCAACTTCCGGTAACAGGAAAACGCGTTGATATTTATTGTCGTCGGTTCCACTTTGATCGACGAGTCGAGCCGCAGTGGCCATCGGTAATCCAGGCAAGGCCTTGATGCCGGCAATCAGGCCGCCTGTGTTTTCCTGCATGAGCCAGACGGTCTGTGCCAGGAGAAATTGTTCAGTGTCGGGGGGGGGATAAAGCCAGCAATTGGCCGTGCGCCATTTTACGGCCAGAAACACTGCGTACCAGCCGGAAACCGTTGGCCGATTGGTTGACGACTTCCCAGGTGTCGATGTCGTAAGCCAGTTCTGTTCGGCGTACGTTCAACATCTGCTGGGGGTTGTTCTGATAGCGGAAAGCAAAGAGTGTGTCATATTCACGGCGCGAATAAGTACGAACGTTTTCCGGTTGTTCGAATGCCTTGCCGGAAATGAAATAGTGCATTTCTTCAAAGCCAAAGCAAAGACGTGTCGTGCCCGAGGCGGCACGGCGGCGGAATTTCCGCTGTGCCTTGACCATCGACCAAGGCCGCGAAAGATGTTCAAGCAGTCGCTGGCATTGGCTTGAAGTACAGTTGTCGCCAAGGGCTAATTGGCCTGGGGGGATCTGTTGATGTAACTGCTGGCGAATCTGGCTGATGTGTATGGCTAAGGGAGAGGTGTCCAAGCGGCGAATCTGGTCGGTGTTCAGGCACTCGATCGAGGGGCGCAAGGCCACGTCTTGCATCAGGTCAATCACGAAATGGGGCAAGGCTTCGCCAGGCACGGCCTTCTCCAGGCTGACGAGTGGTGCCCAGTGAGCTGCCCAGCGGTGAACCAGCGCCTGGTCGCGTGTCGGCAGACCGTAGCAGCCGGCCAGGTCGGCAAGCAGCGGGACGACATAACAGGCGGTGCAGTGGGTGCTGCGACCTAACGGTTCGAGCGGATCGGTCACAACGACCTTGTCGACACCCCATTCTTCGGCGCTGGCATAGTAGCCGTGAAGATCGAGCCAAAGCCGCCACGGGTATTCGTGGCGGGCGCGCTGATGCTCAAGGATGGCCGCGCCAGTGTGGTACAGACAACGATGGAGAATGGTGGCCACTCGGCGCATGTGTGCCGGACTTTCGTGTACCGATGAATCGTCGCGGGCGCAGAGGTTGTAAGCCTCGACCGTCTTCTGGCAGAGAGATGTGACCAGCCGGAAAAAACCCTCTTCGATGTCTCCATAAGGCAGTGGTTTGCTGAGATAGCGCTTGGCGAGTTCATCCACGACATGGGAAACCGTCAGTCGCGATTGCTCGAGAACCTGGAAAAGGGTGTCGCTCTCAGGGGGGCGGAGAGAAGATTGTCGAGAAACTGATCAAGTTCCGTTGCGGCGCGCTGCGGATTTGCCAAGGGCATTCTCGAGAGAATGCCGCAGCCGGTTTGCAAATCGCGTATGACAAAACCGTAGGTTGACGCATTCATGGCAGTTTCGGATTCTTTGTCTAATCCTCAAAATTGACTGGCCTCTAGTCAGGAAGCTAACTACTCGGGTGGCAGGACGGTTTCTGCTCCGATGTGGTAAAGCATTGCCTGCGTTGCAAGACCGACCTGTGAGAACAGGCGTTCAGAGCCGCAGCCGGGGAAATAGAAAACGGCGTCACCGTCGTAATCCGGGGCACTGACTTTGCGTGCATCGCGGATGACGGGGACGATCTTGTCGTCCTCGATATCGAGCAGGGCGCGTGACGTCCGTTTGGGCAGGCCACCCGGCATCGGCTTGTTGATGAAATGGATGACCTACGCCGGCAGGCTAGGACGGCCGACGGTGGACGCCGCGTTTGTTCCTGGATCAGGCCGAATGCGCGTGCGGCCCGGTGCGCCAGTCGTTGGCCGGCGTAGCCCCATCGCATCAGCTGGCGGGTCAGGCGAATCGATGCCGCGTCCTTGATGGTCAGGAAGGCCATCGCCGCCATCTTCGCCGGGACGACTTTCTTTTTGCCTTGTTCGCGCAGGAAGTTGCGCATGCGCACCGAGACGTCACCGAAGTCGATGTCGACCGGGCAGGGATTGACGCACTTGTGGCAGATCGTGCAGTGATCGGCAACGTCGTTGAATTCGTCGAAATGCATCAACGAAATGCCGCGCCGCGTCTGTTCCTCGTAAAGGAAGGCTTCGATCAGCAAGGAGGTGCCGAGAATCTTGTTGCGCGGCGAATAGAGCAAGTTGGCGCGCGGTACGTGCGTGGAGCAGACGGGTTTACACTTGCCGCAGCGCAGGCAGTCCTTGACCATCGCCGAGATGTCGCCGATTTCAGACTGCTCCATGATCAGCGACTCGGTGCCAAGCAGCGAGAACGACGGTGTGTAGGCATTGGACAGGTCAGCACCGGCAAGCAGCTTGCCCTTGTTGAAATGCCCATGGGCGTCGATGCGCTGCTTGTAGGCGCGGAACGGTGCAATTTCGGCTTCGTCGAGGAATTCCAGTTTGGTGATGCCGATACCGTGCTCCCCAGAGATGACGCCCTCAAGCGAGCGTGCCAGATGCATGATGCGCTCGACGGCAGCATTGGCCGTCTGCAACATCGCGTAGTTGTCAGAGTTGACCGGAATGTTGGTGTGCACGTTGCCGTCGCCAGCGTGCATGTGCAGGGCGACAAAAACGCGGCCGCGCAGGGTCTCGCGCTGGATGGCGTCGATGCGTTCGAGGACGGGGCGGAAGAGGTTGCCGGCGAATATGTCCTGAAGCTGTGGCTTGAGTTCGGTTTTCCAGGAAACCCGTACGGAGTGATCCTGCAGGCGGTGAAACAGCGTTGGCTGCCCGGCCGTGTTGGTCAATGCGCCGGCATCGATGCCGTAGTCCGCGAAGGCGGCTTCGGCCTGAGCCAAGGGCAGGTCGAGCGAATCGAGCAGCCATTGCCAGCGTGCCTTGACCGTAGCGACGGCGTCGAGTGCGATTTGTCGTCGGTCGCCGATGAGCACGGCGCTGTCGAGGTTGGCATCGCCGCGGTGCAGCGGCAATTCGCCAGCGAGGAATTCACTCAGGTTATCGCAGAGCGCGAGCTTGTTGCGGATCGACAACTCGATATTGATGCGTTCGATGCCGTCGCAATAATCGCCCATGCGCGGCAACGGAATGACGACGTCCTCGTTGAGCTTGAAAGCGTTGGTGTGGCGCGAGATGGCTGCCGTGCGCGAGCGGTCAAGCCAGAATTTCTTGCGCGTATCGGTGTCGACGGCGATGAAGCCTTCGGCCGAGCGCAGGTTGCACAGGCGGACGACTTCGGAAGTCGCGGCCATGACGGCGCTCTCGTCGTGGCCGACGATGTCGCCGATGAGCACCATCTTCGGGCGCCCCGAACTTTCGCTCTTGCGTTTAGCCTTGGTGGCGTAGCCGATGGCCTTGACGTAGCGTTCGTCGAGGTGCTCGAGGCCGGCGCCGCCGGGCTTGAAATAATCGGTGATTTCGACAATGGCTGGCACGGCCTCGCGCACCTGGCCGAAGAATTCCAGGCAGACGGTGCGCGTGTGCGGCGGCATCCTGTGCAGTACCCAGCGCGCGGCGACAATCAGGCCGTCGCAACCTTCCTTCTGCACGCCGGGCAGGCCGCACAGGAATTTGTCGGTGACGTCTTTGCCGAGGCCGGCCTTGCGGAAGGTCGCGCCGGGGATGTCGAGAATCTCCGGTTCGCCAACCGGCGTCCGGCCGTCTTCGGCGAAGCGGCGGATTTCGAAACGGGCGACGTCCTGATCGTGGATCTTGCCGAAGTTGTGGTTGATGCGGGTGATTTCCATGAAATACCCATTCACATCGACCATTTTTTACCAGGCCAGATTATCGAGCGCGGTGCCCCAGAGCACCGCTTTTTTGCCGCCGGCGTTCATCGCGATGTTGCCGCCGACGCAGGAGGCGCTCGACGAGGTTGGGTCAACGGCGAAAACGAAACCGGACGCACTGGCGGCTTCCGAGACGCGGTCGGTGACGACGCCGGCGCCGGTCCGGATTGTCGCGTACGGTTGTGAGCATCCGGGGAGGACGCTTTCCTCGACCGGGCCGAGGGCGATCAGTTTTTCGGTGTTGATGACGGCCGAGCGTGGCGTCAGTGGTACGGCGCTGCCGGTGTAGCCGGTACCGCCGCCGCGCGGGATGATCGTGAGGCCGAGTTCGATGCAACCGCGTACGAGCGCGGCCACTTCTTCCTCGGTGTCGGGGTAGAGGACGACGAAGGGATACTCGACACGCCAGTCGGTGGCGTCGGTGACGTGGGCGACACGCGCCATGCCGTCGAAAGCGATGTTGTCACGTCTCGTGTGGCGATTGAGGGTTTTCAGGACGCGCTGGCGCAAACCGGCCGTGGCATCGAAATGGCGCTCGAAGTCGTCGACGGCTTTCTGTGCGGCGGCGCACAGGTGCAGCACATTCTCGTTGCCCTGCCGGCGTTTATCGATTTCGCGCAGGCGATGGCGGAGGGCCTCGACCAGCGCGGCACGACGGTCGCGGTTGGTGAGCAGATCGTCTTCAAGGTACGGATTGCGCTGCACGACCCAGATATCGCCAAGAACCTCGTAGAGCATGCGCGCTGAGCGACCAGTCACGCGCTGACTGCGGAGTTCGTCGAGAATGTCCCAGTTTTCCGCGCCGAGGAGGCGAATGACGATTTCGCGGTCGGAAAACGAGGTGTAGTTGTAGGGGATTTCGCGCAGGCGGGCGTTCATGGCGATCGGGGCCCGTAAAAGGACTAATTTTACCTATAAAACAGCGGTGGCGGCGAGGAAAGCGCTAGCGGACGGACGATTATTGGAGCATGAAGGTTTCGTATTCGAGACGGTCGAGTTTCCGGTCGAGGAGCGCAAGCGCTGTCGCCAAGGTGATGAGGACGGAGAGGGCGAAACCATAACCGTAAAAGGCGGCGCCTTGCCACAGGGTAAGCGCGGTGAGGGCGACGTTGAGGATGAAGAACTCTAAGCAGAGGATGAGAATGATGCGTTGTTGATCGAGGTAGAAAAAGACGTTGAGTACCGAAAGCAGCACGACTTGCAATCCGGCGCCGATGACCTGGATATAGAGGAGCGGCAGATAAAGCTCCGAAATGCCGAGCGCCTCGAGCAGGCTGGGGCCAGCGACGTACGTGATCAGCACCGCCAGAGTCTGAATTTTGCCGATTTCGGCCAGGCCCAGCTTGACCGAGTACACCATTTCATTGCGCATGTCTTCGATATAGCCCAAAGACCCGCCGTTGCGTACGGCATTGTAGAACTTGTCGTAATACTCGACGAAATTGGTCTCGATGCGCACCATGAATACCGCCATTCCGGGGATGATCGACAGGTAGGCGAGGAACACCGGCAGATCGTAGATGATCGAGGCGCGCAGGGCACCGATGACAGCGTCCGAAGTGTCTGGGAAAAACCAGAACATGAACTTGTCGATCCAGACGCCAAGGTTGTAGAAGAGGCCGATGACGAGCAGGCTGGGGTAGATTTTCTCGCGACGGCAGAAGTCGAAGTCAATGATTTGCTGCGACCGGAAATCGAGGGCGACAAGCAGCCACATGCCGCCGAAAAGGACGCAATGGCCGACGACAAAGCCCCCCAGGAGTCCTTCGAGGCCGAATGGGCGCAGCAGCAGGGCAACGACGACCGTGACGCCGTAGCCGAGGGCAAAAAGGCCGACGATTTCCTTGTAGCGTTTCATTCCGGACAGGAAGATGGTGACGACCCAGATCGCGCACAGGAGGACGAAAGCCGCCAGCATCAGGATGCGATAGAGGGGGCTGAGTCCGGAAAAAAGCAGGAACAGGCAGGGGACGCCGATGACCGAGGCGCCAAACATGACGATCATCAACAGGCCGTTAAGGTTTGGCATGACAAAAGCATCGCGCTTTTCAAACAGACGGTCCGAGACGTAACGGGTGAACGCCAGCTGCAGCCCGCCGGTGAGAATGAGGCTGCTGGCGATCAGATAGGTGACCGAGGTCTGGAACTGGGTAATGAGAACCGATGGGACGACAACCGCAGTACTCAGGAGGCCAATGATCAGAATGCCTAGTATCGATAGGACCCACGGTCCGGAGCCGATGACGCCGGCAAAAGCGTAAGCTTGGAGGAGCCCCGAAAGCGTGTCCTTTTTCAGCAGCTTGCGCAGTTCGAAACCAATGCCGGCCATCAGTCGTTCTCCGCGGCCAAGGCGTTTTCGTAGATACGGCGGTAATGGCCGAACATCAACTCGTCGCTGTAATAGCGTTCGACACGGGCGATGCCGGCCCGGCTCGCGGCCTGCCAACGGATGGGGTCGCCAAGCAGGCCGAGCGCGGCGTCGGCAAGCGCCTGTGGGTCGGCAATCTGAATCACTTCTCCCGAATGGCCGAGCGCCTGGTCTTCGGGTGCCAGGCCTTCGATCAACTGGCGGCAGGATCCGACGTCGGTTGAGACGGTCGGCACGCCGGCGGCATAGCCTTCGAGAATGACAAGCGGCAAGGCTTCGCTGATCGAGGACAGGATGATCAGGCCGATGTTGGGCAGGAGATCGTCGACCTTCTGGAAGCCGAGGAATTTAACTTTGTGGGCGATGCCGAGGTTGGCTGCCAGATTGCGGCACTCCTCGGCGTAATCCGGGTCTTCGTCCTCGGGGCCGGCAATCCAGCCCTCGGCTTCCGGCATCTGGTTGATGACGCGGCGCATGGCGCGGATGAAGGTCTTGACGTCCTTGATCGGCACCACGCGGCCGATCAGGCAGAGCACTGGTGGTGGCTTTTCCGGGCGCAGGCCGCGCAGGGGCGCAAAGCGGCTGAGGCTGATGCCGTTGGGAACGTTCATCGTGCGTTCCGGCTGCGCACCGTCGGCGATCTGGCGCAGGCGGTTGGTCTCATAGAGCGCGATGATCGGGTCGGCGGCATCGTAGCAGAAGCGGCCCAGCCATTCGAAGAACTCGATCCAGAGTTGCCGGAAGTAGGACAATTCGGAGGGGTCGCGCTGGAAAATATTGCGGTTGTCGCGGATCCATTCGCTCTTGAACAGATCGATCTTGCGTTCTTTGGTATAGATGCCATGCTCGGACAGGATCAGCGGCCGTTTGCGCGCCTGCTTCAGGAGCGCGCCAAGGAAACCGGCATAGCCGGTCGACACACTGTGATAAGCGCGAGCCGGAATCAGCTCGTGGGCGATTTTCGCCAGTGTCCAGAGCGGGGCGTGCATGATCCGGATCGTCCAGAAGTAATCGATGAAGGACGGGTCGGTGCACTGAGTGTGGTAGCGTTCGCCGATGATTTTCCAGGCTTCTTCACTGTGCAAAAAATCGTCAGCGGGCAGTTTTCCCCCTGGAAATAATTCGCTGGCGATTTTACGGAAGCCAGCGAGCGCAGCCGGGTATTCCGTTGCACGCAGGAAATGATCGTGCATGGCCCGCGATTGAGCAAATACGCAGGCGTCGCCATGACGCGGTACGGGTTTGGCCGTCGGTGGTGGGGCATCGTACAAGTAATGCGTCTCGAGATGGACGACATTGTCCGGCAGGGCATACTTCATGTCGCCGTAATCTTCGGCGCGGCTGCCGATGAAGACGACGGCGAAACGGATTTCCGGAAAAGCGCGAATGATCTGACTGACCCAGCTGGAGACACCACCGCTCACGTATGGAAAAGTGCCTTCGAGCAACAAGGCGATGTCAGCATCATTGGCGCGGGGAAAGCTCATTTACGATTCCAGAGGGCGATGACGGGTTTGAGACGGGGCAGCGACTGCCAGTCGTCAAGTTGGCTCATCAGATTGCGAACCGCGGGGAAATCGCGTAAATCGAAAGCGACTTCGGCCAGATAAGGCAGGATGCGCGTCAAAGGCATGCCCAATTCCTGAGCGCGGTCGTAGGCCGCTTTTGCTGCAGAGGGTTCGCCCAGCGACTGCAACAGCCGGCCATGGCGTAAATGGAGGGCGGCGTCGTTCGGCGAGCGATCGAGCGAAAAAAGGGTGTATTCGAGCGATCGTTCGAGCGCATGGGTGCGCAAATCGCCTTGCGCCAATTCCTGATAGACGAGTTCCCAGTAGAGTTCAGCCAGCCGGCGTGCTGCCTCCGCATGCTCCTCGGTGTTTTCGGCGTTGTTTCGCAGGCGTGTCGACTCGTGGTGAATTTCGCTATTCAGGAATTTTTCTTTGTTGTCGAGCATGCCGTAGGCGAGCAGGCGGATGTCTTCCGTAGGGTCGGACAGGACGTCGCGCAGCAGCGGCGAAGCAATCCTTCCGGAGACATTTTGCAGCGCGACCAAGGCGCGCAGACGGCTGGCAACAGGCGCTTTTGTATTGGAGAGAAGCGAGCGCATGCCCACCTGACGGAAGCCTTTGCCATGCTGTTGCTGGGCGTCAAATTCCGGAACTTCGATGGCGCCAATGGCTTTGCCTCGATGGCGTACGGGCAGGATGCGCAATAGCCCGTAGCCGCCGATGACCGCAATAAACCCAAACAAGGGAATCGCGAACCCAGCGCTGAAGGTGAGCAGGAAAAAGGCACCACGGGTCTTTGCATTGGCCGTGGGTTGCAGCGCGGTGACCGTGAGTGCAACCAGCGCGCTGGCGCCAGCATGGGCCAGGAAATAGAGCAGCAGCGCGAGGTCGTTCGCCTCGGACTGTGCAAAACCGAACCATGCCGAGGATTCCAGCGCCAGAGCGAACAAGGCAAGCTTAGGCTGAAACATGGTAAATATCGTGGAGCTGTCGAAGCAGCGGAATCGGCGCAGTTTCGTCGATGCGCAGGACGTGGGGAAAGACGCCGGCTTCTTCCAGCGTCTCTTTGCCAAGATGGTGTAACCAATCGATGATCCGGGCCATATAACCTTCGGCGGCGGCGTTGTCGGCCAACGGCATGAGCGTGACAAGAATCCGTTTTTCCGGCTTTTCAATCAGCCAGTTAATATCGAGCGAACGACGTTGGCGACGGATTTGTGCCGCCAGATCTTCGAATCCGGCCTGGGGACTGAACTCAAGCGCAACGATGACGCTGACGACCCCGGATTCCTGGCGGACCCGCCACAAACGTTGTAGTTCGGCGGCGAATTCAACCGGGCATGCGGGGAATTCTGTCTGAATCTCGGAAGACAGTTGCCGTGACTTCAATCCGTCACTGAAATAGCCGAGCAGCAGGCGCATCGTCTGCATCATTTCCGTATGCAGTGCAAAGAACGGCATATGTTCTACGGCGAGAAGTCCCAGCGTTTCTCCACTGAAGGTGGTCAGGGGGGCCACGATGATATAACGGCTCGTTACTTCGGGTTCGTCGGTTGCTGCAATATGGGACAACTGGCCCGAAGTCTGGACGTGCCTTACCAGAGGGTCGTCGAGTACGAGTTGTCCATCATGTCGGGATTGGCCGATACCGGCAACCGGCGCGATGTCGAAACCGTTCTCGTTGGCGGCGTAAATTGCCGCGACTTCGATCTGGCAGTACTGCGCAAGCAGGCGCAAGAGATGGGAAGCTCCGGCAAGGCGCGGGTCATCCCCGTTTCGGGTAGGGTTTTGTAAGGTTCCCAGCGCGTCACGCATGGCCATCGGTCGGCCGATCAAGTCTTGTTCGAGACGATCGTGTGACAAGCGCAGTAGGTAGTACTTATGGGTCAGGTATTCGAGGCGTTGATCGAGATAGACCTGCACCCCCTCGGCGCGGCGCGCCCGTGCCAGCCACAGGCTGGACGACTCGCCGGCAATCATGACGAGGATCAGACCGCCAAGGAAGTTGAGCTTCGGGAAATCTCCGGGCAACCATCCGGTCAAGTGAAAGGCGATCCAGGCAAGCAGTAGCACGCCAGCACCAGCCAGTCCGGCAAAGGGACCATAGCGCAAGGCCAGAATCACCGGTGCAAACCATGCCCAGTGAAAAGGGGCGTTTGTCCAGAGGGGATCCAGCGGATTGAGCCAAATGCCGAGGCCAACGGCAAGCGCAGGCATCATCAGCGATTCTGCAGCGACGGCCCACGGATTGCCGAAAGGCGCCAGATAACGGAGTGAACTCTTCTTCAAGTCATGAATTCCAGCAAGTGTCAGAATTCTCCATCCGCCAGACCGGCGCGGATCAGGCGGCGCATCAATTGCTGTGCGACTGCCGCCAGCGCCTCGCGGCTCCAGCCGCTCATTCCGCCAGCGCCGCTCCACAGGATTTCGCCGCTGGCGACATCGATGATCGAGAGAGTGATGCCGACGGCCGGTTCGCCGTCAACGCCGACTTTGTACCGCCACTCATCGACGCTGCCAGTCAGCGCGTAGCGGGCGCCTTCATCGCGCGCCCAATTCAGACCGGCTTCCAGTGACTTGCGTCCGCCCGGCTCGAACAGCGCGTCCTGTTGCAGGGCGGCCGGATACTGGCGGAGTTTTGCGATGCCCGGCGCGCGCAGGAGGCTTTCTGCGATGGCTTCGGCGCGGCTGGCGGCGAGCGGCGTCTCGGTATTGTTGGCGAAGGGGAGGACGACCCACAGCGCCTTGCCGTTAACCGGTGGCGCCTTGCTGGTGTCGAGCGTGGAACAGCCGGCAAGCACGGCCAGGCCGAATGCCAGCGCGATGAAGTTGCGAAGTGATTTCATGGGTTCTCCCGGATGCTCGTCAAAAATGAATAAAGTAATAAAGACCGATTTCACGGACGAGGCCACCGTCCGATTTTCCGCCCTTGCCGAGCGACCATCCCAGCCTCAGGTGGTCGCCGCCGAAAACGCTGCCAGCGACACCGGCTGCGAGGTCATAACCCGGTCTGAGGCGGCTGTGCCAGGTTTTGGCGATGCTCGCATAGGGGCGCCAGGCGCGTGTGTATTCGCGCTCGTAGCGGGCGTCGGTGGATAGTCGGAGGCCATAGTAGCGGAAATTCTCGGGCAGGAAGAAATCCGGGCCGAGTTCGTTGAACGAAGCGACCGATGTCGGCAGCAGACGGTTCAGACGTGTGTCGCTGATATTGTCCCGTTGGCCGTAGCGGTTGTCCGTCCAGAACGCACTGGCGAGAAGATCGGGGGTTGCGAGGCGCAGGGCGTGAGAAGCCTCGATCTGCCAAATGCGTCCTGTTCCCACTTTCTTGCCCGTCTGGGTCGAGAATTTTTCCCAGCGGCGTTCGATGCCGATCTCGTCACGTTGCGTCAGGCGGTAGCGCAAGCCGAGCTGACCGAGATTTTTCATCCCAGCGACGCGCAGGGCGGCGGACTCGGTGGCTGTCTGCTCGCGGCCGAGCGCGGCGGTGAACGAGAGGCGTTCGTCAATGCGTTGCTCATGTTCGACGAGCAAGGGCTGGTAGTTGTCGAAGCTTTTCCGCGCTCCGGCCGTCAGGCGCGTTTCGCCATCGCGGTGCTTCCAGGCAAGGCTGACGTTGCGGAAAGTCTCGTCGGGCGCTCTGCCGATCACGTTGGTGTCGCGGTTGCTGCGCGCGATGCTGCCCAGCGAGACATCGAGGGCCAGGCTTTGTGAGATATTCGTATGCCACGCGATTTTGCGCTCGCGCTCGTCGATGGTGCCGACCCGGCGCGAGGCGAGTTCGGTGCTGGCGCGGTCGGAGAAGGCGAGCAGCCCTTCGGTCAGTTGCAAGTGCAGTTCGTTATCGTCCGGTTGCAAAGTCTGCGTGTCAAAAGCGTCGCTTTGCGCCCGGCGCCGTTCGCCGACGAGGTTAGCGGCGTTGATGCGGTCGTAGCGCGGCAGGCGGACGCCGTGCCGTTCGAGGAGTCGGCCGGCGGTTTCGCGATCGTTCTCGGCGAGCGCCAGCGAGATTTCGGCCCACAGCGGCCGTGCTGCCGTTTTCGCATATTGCTGCCACAGCCAGCCGCGCTCGGCGGCGTATTGCATTCCTTCCTGCAGCCAGCCGAGCGCGACATCCTTGGCGGCCGGTGAAAGCGATTGGTTGGCATCGCGGTCGAGACGCAGCAATTCGCGCAGAACGGCGAGGCCGTCGTCGCCGCGCTGACGGGCAATCGCTAGCCGGGCGCGGGCGGTGCGGCGCAGGCTGCCCAGTTGTCCGGCCGGTACGTCGGCCAGCCAGTTTTTGCGTTCGCCGACCAGCCTTTCGCGTGTCAGCAGATATTCTCGTAATCGCCAGGCGCGTTCGCTTGCCTGGTTTTGTTCTAGCGCATCGGCAAAATTCATCAGCCATAGGAAATCGTCACGGCGGTCGGCCAGATGCGGCGTGTAGTAGCGGCGCAGCGCGACGTCCGGGAGCGAAAGCGCCAGATAGGCGGCACCGAGCACGTCGTGCATGGCGGGATTGGTGCGCCAGGCGGGTTCGCCCCGGTTTAGTGCGGCGCGCAGGCCTTCACCGTCACCGCTGTCGATGAGCAACCAAAGCAGGGCTTGCTGGATATCGGCACTGTCGGGTGCAATCCGCTGGGCGGCTTCCAGTTCGCTGCGAGTTATCGTTACGTCACCAATATTCAAACGGTATTGCGCTGAATACTGGAGGAATTCAGCATTGAGGTGTAGTTCAGTCCGTTGTCTGACATCGAGACCAGCGAGCAGGCGACCCATTTCCGTCCACCGTTCGCGCGCGGCGTAATGACGCAGGGCATGCACGAGATCGGCGGGCTGGTGAAAGCGCTGCCAGGACGCCGCCGCGACTTCGGCCGCTTCCAGCGGATAATCGTTCTGTAGCAGCAGACGGAGCGCGTCGTAATCCTTGGCTTCCGCTTGATCGTTGCCGACGACACGGCGGTAGGCGCCGATAGCATCATCGTCCTTCTGCACGAAGCGGGCGATTTCCCCGGTCAGGCGCCAGAAGCCGACATCGGTTGCTTCGGCGTCGGCTTCGGCTTGCTTTAGCAGCATCAAAGCTTCGTCAGGCCGGCCATCGAGCAGGTACAGTACCGCCACGCGAACGGCCGCGGGCGGGGTGAGGGAGCCTTGGGCCAAATAACGCTGCCAGTAGTCGAGGGCCTGGCGCCGTTCGCCCATGCGCTCGGCAAGCTCGGCCAGTTGCGCAAGAATTTGTGCCTTCCGGGTCCGCTGGTATAGCTGTTCGAGGAAGCGCTGTCCGGCTTGCGGATTGCCATCCCGCTCGTAGAGCGCAACCAGTTCGTGCTGCAATTTTTCGTCGTCGGGTGTTTGTGAGAGTTGATGGGTCAGGGCCAGGCGCAGGGCGTTCTCGTCGAAGAGACCGGGCGCCAGGCGGAGGACGGCCTGCCAGGCGTCGTCACGGCCGGTCTGGCGGGCGATGAACAGCCAGTTGTCGAGTCCGACTTGCGGCCGACCACTCCATTCCGATACTTTTGCCAGGCGCTCGCGCCATTCCAGATTGTCCGGGGAGTGGCGTACGGCCGAGGCGGCGACCTTCCAGGCGTCGTTGAGTTTTTTGTTGTCGAGGAAAGCCTCGAAGCCGAGCAGGTAAATCCGGTCGTCGAAGGGTAGTTGCGGACCCGGAGAAGGTTTCCGGGTGTCGTTGTCGTTGAAAGCGATGCGCTCAGGGTGGGCGTCGAAGCCGTTCTCGGCGAGGTGCTGCCGTTTCCATTGTTTAAGCAGGGAAAGGCGCAGTAACAAGCGCGCGTATTTGTCGGCCAGATCGGGGCGTCTTGCCGCGCGGGCAAAGCGCACGAGCAACTCGAGAATCTGGTCGTCGCGGGCAAGTTCAGGATGCGCGGAAAGCTGTAATTCGGCGACCCGTAGTGCTTCGTCAATGCGGTCTCCCGATTGCAAGGCACGCATGGCGTTGAGGAAATACTGGCGCCGTTCGTCGAAGCCGGAGACGCTGGTCAGGGCAATCAGGTAAAACTCGGCCGCGGCGCTATATTCGCTATTGGCGAGCGCTTCTCGTGCAGCGTAGACATACCAGTAATCGCCTCGGTTCCGGCCGGATGCCGACAAGCGTTCGAGCAATTTCCGGCCAAGCGCAACGTCGCCAAAAGAGACTGCCCGGTGGGCGATTTCGATCAGAATCGGCTCGTTCCAGTCCAGTTCGGCGATTTTTTCGAGTTGGAGCTGCAATCGCCGTTGCGCTTTGGCGCGTTCAGCGGAGTTATTCGCCAACCTCTGGTATTGCGCTTCATCGCTTAGCCAAAGGATCCATTCCGCTTCATTGCGGATTTGCGGATCGTTGGCCAGCAAACTTGGCACAAGCGTATCTCCGATGCGCTCGTACAGACCGGCACGATACTGGTTGCGGGCGAGAACGATGCGTAATTCGGGATTGTTTGGCTCGACGCTCAGCAAATTTCTGAGATAAGCCTCGGTCAGGGGGCCGCTCGGCGCGGTCTGGATGCGATCGACCAATGTTTTGTGTGGATAGATGGCCGCCAGCGCGACGAGGGCCATCATCCCGAGCAGGGCGATCAACCAGGGCGGCGCCAGGCGCGGCCGCTCAAGGGTTGCGGCAGCGAGTTTCGATCGTTGCAGCAGCATGGGGGAGTCGGAAGGTCAGAATGTCGCCGTGGGTGCGGCGCGGGGTGACGGGTTTCCCGTCGGCGAGAACAGCGCAGTTTCTGGCGGTGGCCAGCGAGAATTCAAGCGGCTGGTGACCGCGCAGGGTGAAGCGCACATTTGTGCCGCGCGTTTCCCAGTCGACCAGTCGCGCGTTCGCATCGTACAGATGCGGAGACGACGTTCCCGAATCGGTGAAGCGCAGCAGGGCGGTCACCGCCCACCAGATGGAGATAGCGGCCTTCCGCGCCCGGCGTGTAGCCGGCGACGCCTTGCGAGGCGGCGATATCGGGCTGGCCGAGCGCAAGCGGCGCGCGCAACGTGCGTAAGTCGCCGTTACCGCGGATGCGCCATGCGTCGCCTTCGCGCGCGAGAACGACATCGTTAAAGTCGCGCGCCTTGCGAATGAATTCGGAGGCAAAGATGACGTGGGGCGATTGCGCCAAGGCCCAGTCGTAAACCTTGTACAGCGCCTTGAGCGAGGCGCGTTTGCTCGCCGAATAGCTGTGGTAGTAGATGTTGATGGGTTTGATGCGGCGCGGTTTGTCGGTCATCTCGAAGGTCTCGATGACTTTTTCGAAGCCGTAGAAGGGACCGGTCCACAGGTTGGTGTAAACGTTCTCGTTCATGTTCGGCACGTAAACCTGGAAGGAAATGCCTTTGAAGAGACCGAGAGGTGAAATTGCGCTGATGCTGGGGAATGCTTTGGTGATGAGCGTGTTGCCTCCGTTCATGCTGAGCAAGCCAGCATCTTCTACGATACGCAACGCATCTTCCTGCGGTTCGGCGTCGCCGCTCCATAGAAAGATGCGCACCGGTTTCCCTTGTGGTGTAAGACGAGTGCGAATGTAATCGATCGAGCCGACGATTTCACGGTTCAGATCGAAGCGATAACCGGAAAGGGCGAGATGATAAGCTTCATCATCCTTCTCGGCAGCTTGTTTGGCGCTGGCGATATCCCAAGAGAATGGGTGGGAAAAAGTATGGCTGGCGATTTCGATATAAGGCTGGGAAAAGATTCGCCGAGCGACCTCTTCCATCTCGGCGGAAAGTTTCGGATAAAGACCGTGGGGCGCAATTTCGCCTTCGATGATCGACATTGTTGTCGGCAGCTTGTATTTATTCAGAACTTCGTCCAGAAGGGCGCGTCCGGCGATGGGGGTGCCGGGCAACTCTGCGAGTGAAGGAAAACCGTCGCCATCAATGTGGATGAACATCAGGCGGCGCCCGTTTTCGGTTGTGGTGTCTGGCAGCGGAAGGTCGGGGAGAGCCAGCGCTTTTGTCAGGAAAACAAAGGGATCGACGATCCAGCGCGTCTGTTCCGATCCTGGCAGATTGATGACCGTGTACGGGTTAAGAACATATCCGCCCCATCGTGTGAAGGCCGCCGCGTCATAATGCCTGCCGTGATGGTCGGTTACTTGCAGGAACGATTGGCCTAGGCCTTCCTTGACGCGGATCGGGACGAAATTGTAGCGGTCGGCTTGCGGTTCGGCTTCGAAGCCGATTTCCGGGGGCGGGGGGCGGGAGACTGTCCAGATCAAAGAAACGGGCCATCCCGGATTCGAGCGTGACGCCGAAACCGCCAAATACGGCTAGACGCAATCCGCTGTCGACTTGCTTGCGTAACCATGGCGCAAAATGAGTTCCTTTTGCTGCGAGGTCGTTGGCCCAGAGCACGATACCGGCGTATCTTCCTGCAAGTTGTCCGCTAGGTAATGGCTTGTTGATGTCGTGGAACTCGGCGATATATCCGAGATGATTGATCGGCATTGCTGCGAAGCGGGCGATCATGCTTTCATTGATTGCGGGTGTTTCCCTGCCGTCGTACAGCATCAGGATTTTGCGCGGCACGACTTCGCGTTGCCCGATGCCGAGCGTGGCGAGCGCGCTGTCGGCAACCCAGGGAAGGATCCCCAGCGCCTTGATCCGCTGCGCCGTGGCGCGCGTCGTGTCCCGATCACGCGGATCGACATAGTCGATGGCCAGCACCGGAATGCCGTAGGTGTCGCGTACGGCGATCAGTTGGCCGAGCAGCCATTCGCGATCCTCGGTCTTGACCTCGGCGTAGCGCCGGGCAGTGGCATTCCAGCCGCGGAAGAGCGATTCGGCGGCGACCATCCGGATCTTGTCCTTGATCCTGGGGACGACTTCGAAACCGCGATTGACGATCAGCTGGATCCCGGGGAAGCGCTCATGCAGCGTTTCGATGACGTTGACGAGGCCGGTCTGCTGCGCGGCTTCGTCGAATTTCCCGGCAAGGCGATAGGAGTCAAGCGTGTCGAGGAAAAAACCGCGATAGCCGCGTTTCCAGAGCGGGGCGACGATACGTTCGGCGACGAATTCCGGCCAGTGCGGGTGCGACAGGTCGATAACCAGCGAATGCCAGTCCTTGTTCTCGGCGAGACGAGCGTCGGGCGGAATGTCCTTGAAATAGGCGCGGTCGGGGTGCGCTTCGCCGATGGCGACGTAGGCGTAGAGTTCGCTGTAGGGCTTGCGGAAGGCGTTCGGGTCGTAAGCGTGATCAGGGTCGACGACGACGATATCGAAGGCCTTGATTTCATCAAACGGGGCGTCGGCACCGTAATAGAAGGCGACCGCCGGCGTCGCTGCTTGCGACGTGGTGGTGGCAAGCAGGCAAAATAGGGAAATAAGGCTAATCAGCCAGCGCATGGGAATTACGAAAGAGCCTTGGGCGGGAGAAAAAGGTTGAAAATCTACAAGATTGAATGATAACCCTTCTCTCATGCCGACGAGGCCAACTATTTCACGACCTATCCAGGCTGTCGATGCTGAAACAAGGGCTTCACAGCCGACGATAACAGCGTGGTGCTGCTAGAATCGTAGTTTTACGCGCAGATTGAATGGCCATGCATCCCGATTACCTTGAAAAAATTCTGACGGCCCAGGTTTACGATGTGGCCGAAGAAACCCCGCTTGATTTGGCGCCCTCGCTTTCCGAGCGAATCGGCAACACCATATTTTTCAAGCGCGAGGATATGCAGCCGGTGTTCTCCTTCAAGCTGCGTGGGGCTTACAACAAGATCGCCAAGTTGTCCCCGGAGCGCCTGAAACGCGGCGTTATCTGCGCTTCGGCCGGGAATCATGCGCAGGGCGTAGCGCTGGCCGCCGCGAAGATCGGTTGCCGTGCCGTGATCGTGATGCCGACAACGACGCCGATGATCAAGATTCAGGCCGTGCGTAACCGTGGCGGCGAAGTGGTGCTGGCCGGCGATTCCTACGACGAGGCCTATGCGCATGCCATCGAACTGGAAAAAGCCGAAAAACTGACCTTCGTGCATCCTTTCGACGATCCCGAAGTGATCGCCGGCCAAGGGACGATCGGCATGGAGATTCTGCGCCAGCATCCGAAACCGATTCATGCCGTGTTCTGCTGTGTCGGCGGCGGGGGCTTGATCTCCGGGGTTGCGGCGTACATCAAACGGCTGCGTCCGGAGACAAAGATCATCGGCGTCGAGGCCTGCGACGCAGACGCCATGACGCAGTCGCTGCAGGCCGGCAAGCGTGTACGCCTCAAGCAAGTCGGTTTGTTCGCCGATGGTGCGGCGGTCAAGTTTGTCGGCGAGGAAACCTTCCGGCTATGCCAGCAGTATGTCGATGAAATGGTTTGCGTTGACACCGATGCCATCTGCGCGGCGATCAAGGACGTGTTCGAGGATACGCGCGCCGTGCTCGAACCGGCGGGCGCGCTCGCCATCGCCGGTGCCAAGGCCTACGCCGCCCAGCACAAGCTCAAGGGCAAGACGCTGGTGGCTGTCGCTTCCGGCGCCAACATGAATTTTGACCGCATGCGCTTCGTCGCCGAGCGCGCCGAGGTCGGCGAGCAACGCGAGGCGGTGCTGGCCGTGACCTTGCCCGAACAACCTGGCAGCTACAAGAAGTTCCTGGCGCTGATCGGTTCGCGCAACATTACCGAGTTCAACTACCGCTACAGCGGCCCCAAAGAGGCGCATGTCTTCGTCGGCGTCCAGGTCGGATCGCGGGCCGAGTCGCTCAAGCTGGTCGAGCAATTGGTCAAGCAGGGCTACGCTACGCTCGACCTGACCGACGACGAAATGGCCAAGCTGCATATCCGTCATCTGGTCGGTGGCCATTCGCCGCAGCTCGACAACGAGATCGTCTATCGCTTCGAATTCCCGGAGCGTCCCGGCGCCTTGATGAACTTCCTGAGCAAGATGAGCGCGGGCTGGAACATCAGCCTGTTCCACTACCGTAATCACGGCGCCGACTATGGGCGTGTGCTGGTCGGCATGCAGGTGCCGCCGGCCGAGAAGAAGCAGTTTGCCGAATTCCTCAAGAATCTCGGCTATGTGCACTGGAACGAGTCGGACAACCCGGCATACAAGCTTTTCCTGTCGTGATGCCCGCAGAACAGCAAGCCGCCACTTTCGATTTCAACCGGGTCATCGAGCGCCGCGGCGGCGATTCGCTCAAGTGGAACAAATACGCGGGCCGCGACGTCCTGCCGCTGTGGGTTGCCGACATGGATTTCGCCGCGCCGCCGGCGGTTCTGGCCGTGCTCGAGAAGCGCGTCGCGCAGGGCTGTTTCGGCTACGCCGTGCCGAAGCCTTCGCTGGTCGATGCCGTGCTCGGACATCTGCAACGCGAGTACGCTTGGTCGGCCGAGCCGGACTGGCTGGTCTGGCTGCCGGGGCTGGTGAGTGGGATTAACGTGGCCTGCCGCGCCGTCGCTGGCGACGTGCTGACGGCGACGCCGATCTATCCGCCCTTCCTTTCTGCGCCTGGGCTGTCGGGGCGCGGACTGGTGCGCGTGCCGCTAAGTCTTGCCGACGGCAAATGGGGTTGGGATTTCACTGCGCTGGAGGCGGCTGTCACTCCGGAAACACGGTTGCTCTTGCTCTGCCATCCGCACAATCCGGTCGGGCGTGTCTGGAGCGACGATGAACTGGCGGCGCTGGCCGGCTTCTGCAAGCGCTACGACCTGATCGTCTGCTCCGACGAAATCCACTGCGGACTCATTCTTGACGCCGACTGCCGGCACGTGCCGCTGGCGACGCTGGACGCGGACATGGCGCGGCGTAGCATCACACTGATGGCGCCGTCGAAGACGTACAACATTCCAGGACTGGGCTGCGCCTTCGCCGTGATTCCGGACGCTGGCCTGCGGCATCGTTTTCGCGAGACCATGCGCGGCATTGTCCCTGACGTCAATGGCCTCGGACTAGCCGCGGCCGAAGCGGCTTACCGGGACTGCGAGGACTGGCGGCAGGCACTGCTTGCCACCTTGCGCGGCAATCGCGACCACGTCGAGGCTGTCGTTGCCGAAACGCCGGGTCTTGCCATGACCCATGTCGAGGCGACTTATCTGGCGTGGATCGATGCGCGCGGACTGGGCGTCGCCGATCCGGCGGCGTTTTTCGAGGCGGCCGGCGTTGGCCTGTCGCGCGGCGACGATTTCGGGTTGCCCGGATGGGTGCGCCTCAATTTCGGCTGCCCCCGCGCAACCCTGGATGCTGCGCTCGAACGTATGATTCGGGCTTGTTGCAGCGCCTGAAAGTCGTATAGAGTTAGATGGTGCGTGTGTTCGGCAGAGGGGGCAAACCAGAATGACGACGTTCGTTGCGAGACGAGGGGCGCCTTGACCGATCATTGGAAATCGGAGGCTTGGGCCAAGAAGATATTCATGGCCATCGAGCAGAATCCGGCGACGATCTACATTACTGACCTTGACGGAAACATTGAGTACGTCAATAACACTTTCCTTGAGACGACCGGCTATTCGCGCGAGGAAGTGATCGGCCGCAATGCGCGCATGCTTCGCCCCGAACAGCGCGACCAATCGGTTTATGTCGAACTGTGGGCGACGCTCAAAGCCGGCCGGATCTGGAAGGGCGAGTTGCAAACCCGGCGGCGCGATGGTTCAGTGTTCTGGGAGCGCATGCTGTTGGCGCCAATCCGGGACGGCAACGGGGTCATCACGAATTTCATGATGATCAAGGAAAACATTTCCGAATTGCGTGAAATGATGTCCCGGCTTCAGGAGAGCGAGAACCGTTTTCTCGGCGCCATGTCCGTGATGGTCGAGGGCTTTGCCTTGCTTTCTCCCGAGGGCGAGTATCTGTTCAGCAATCAGACATTCAATGATTTCTTTCAGTTGCCCGAAAGTCATCTGATTGGACAAAAACCGTGCAGCATCCGGATTGATCGTTTGAACGAAGATGGCTCGGTTTGTCCGCAGGAGGAATATCCCGCAGTGGAGACCTTGCGCACGGGACGGCCGGTGCGCAACCGTGTTCTCGGATTCCGGTTTGACGATGGCAGTGTGCGGTGGGCCCAGATCAACACTTCCCTTGTGCCGATGGGCGAAGACGGGCGGGCCGGGGTGGTGCTGACGTTTTCCGAGATTACCGAGCGCCGCAAGACCGAGCAGGCGTTGAAACTGGCTTACGAAGCCATCCGTCAAAGCGGCGAAGGCGTGTTTATCGTTGATGCCGAGCAACGAGTCGTTTCGGTGAATCCGGCTTTCGAGACGATGACCGGTTTCAGCGCGCAGGAAGCGGTCGGGAAAGCACCTGAGTTTTTCGCTCTCGGCCGGCACGACACGAGTTTTCTCCGGGATGTGCGCGAGGCGTTGCAGAAGCACGGTCATTGGCAGGGCGAGGTTTGGAGTCGACGCAAGCATGGCGATTTCTTTTTGGTCTGGCTTGGCGTGTCGGCGGTCGATGACGACAAGGGCCAGCCGCAGTTTTATATCTATATCTTCTCGGACATGACTGAGCGCAAGGCCGCTCAGGAGAAAATCGAGTTCCTGGCGCATCACGATGCGCTGACCGGTTTGCCGAACCGTCTGCTGCTGCGTGACCGGATGGAATTGGCGATGGCTAAGGCCAACCGGATGAAGAGCCGCGTTGCGATGATCTTTCTCGATCTGGACCGCTTCAAGACGATCAACGATTCGCTCGGTCATCCGATCGGAGATGCCTTGCTCCGGGAGGTCGTCGAGCGGCTGAAAGCCTGTGTCCGCGAATCGGATACCATCAGCCGGCAAGGGGGCGACGAGTTCGTCGTTTTGCTCGACGATATCCACGACACCGATGCGGTGGCGCGTGTGGCCGACAAG
This sequence comes from uncultured Propionivibrio sp., assembly GCA_964575415.1. Taxonomy (GTDB): domain Bacteria; phylum Pseudomonadota; class Gammaproteobacteria; order Burkholderiales; family Rhodocyclaceae; genus Propionivibrio. Next base: position 21,578 of record CAZNQL010000003.1, on the reverse strand, counting down.
ATTCATTTGCACATGGCAGAGCCTTTCTTGCTGGAAGGGCATACCCTGATGACCTCTTTCTTCATGGGGGTTGCCATGTTTCCGGACGACGGCGACGATTTCGACGTGCTCATGCAGAAAGCCGATACGGCGATGTATCACGCCAAGGCCGCTGGCCGAAATGCGCACCGTTTCTTCACGGAGGAAATGAATCTACAGGTCGTGGAGCATTTGAACCTGGAAAACCAACTCCGGCATGCCTTGAAGAACGGGGAATTCGTGTTGCACTACCAGCCGCAGCTCAGTCTGCGCGATGGACGGATCGTCGGCGTCGAGGCCCTGATTCGCTGGAAAACGCGAGAAGGAGAGCTGGTGCCCCCGGCTCGCTTCATTCCGGTGGCGGAAGATTCCGGCTTGATCGTCCACATCGGCGCCTGGGTGCTGCGCGAAGCTTGTCGTCAAGCCCGAGCCTGGCAGGACGCCGGTCTGCAACCTTTTGTGGTCGCCGTCAATTTGTCCGCCATGCAGTTTAAGCGTCAGGATTTGGTGAATAACGTGATAAACGCCCTGGTGCTGTCGGATCTTGATTCCGAATGGCTGGAGCTTGAGCTGACCGAATCGATCCTGATCCAGGATGCCGAAGCGACGCTGGAGATGGTGCGTCGCCTCAAGTCGCTCGGCGTCAAGTTGTCGGTGGACGACTTCGGTACCGGCTATTCCAGCCTGGCGTATTTGAAGCGGTTCGCCGTCGACAAGCTGAAGATCGACCAATCCTTCGTGCGCGATTTGTTGACCGACCCGGACGACGCGGCGATCGTGCGCGCAATCATTGAAATGGCGCACAGTCTCAAGCTGCAGACGATCGCCGAGGGGGTCGAGACCGAGGAACTCGCTAACCTGTTGCGCATCTTTAATTGTGATGAAGCCCAAGGGTACTGGTACGCGCGGCCGATGCCGGCGGGAGAGCTGGAAGTCTTCGTCCGCGAAAGGCAGGAGAAACCCGCCGTTCAGTCGTAACGGGAAACGCCGGCCTCGGTAACCATCGCATTGAGGCGCATGTCATGGGGCTGCGGGCGGATCGAGTCGACACGGCAGAGTTCAAAGCCGACACCGATACACAAAGGCCGTGGATCGAGCGCGGCCAGCGTACGGTCGAAAAAACCGCCACCGTAGCCGAGTCGATAACCGGCGGCATCCACTGCGTTGACCGGAATCAGCAAGGCTTCGGGGCGCAGAAATTCGCCTGTACTGGGTGTCGGGATGCCGTAGCGGTCTTCGTGCATCGGCGTTTCGGGGGTCCAGGCGCGAAACGCAAGCGGCGCATTCGAGTCAACAACGACCGGTAGTAGAGCGGAGCATCCCCTGCTGTCAGCGAGCCAGGACAGCAACAGGGGGCGGAGGTCGGGTTCGTTGTTGACCGGCCAGCAGAAGCCGACCCGTTGATTCGCCAGTTCGGGGAAATTGGCCCGCAGGTGTGCACAAATTCTCTGCGAATAATCCCGGCAGGTTGCGGCCGAGAGCAATTGGCGTCGCTGGATGAGTTCACGGCGCAACGCGCTACGGTCGAAAGCTTGATTCTCCGATGTTTTTCCGGCACTCATGTATGATGCTCGAAAGCAGTGTTTACGGGTGTTTCAGCATATCATGAAGTTTCACAAACCAGTTTTTGCGCTCATTTCTCTCCTGGTTCTGGTTCGGTCTGCGATTGCGGTCGATGTTTCTGGTGACCGCTTCTCTGCCGCGCGCGATGCGGTCCGTGCGGGCGACCGCATTCGTTTCGAACGGGCGGTGTCCGGTTTGAACGACCGGGATCTCGCCGCTTACGTTGAGTATTGGCGCATCTCGCTCGATCTCGAATCAATCGCTCCGGCGAAGGTCAGGGATTTTCTGGCCCGCTACAAGGAGACTTACGTCGCCGAGAAGCTACGTTCCGATTGGCTGAAACAACTGGCAAAGCAAGGCGCTTGGGCCGATTTCGACGCCGAGTATCCGGCGCTCGTCAAACCGGACCAGGACGTGGCCTGTTCTGCCCTGCAGAGCCGGCTGAAACGCGGTGATGCCGGCGTGCTCGACGAAGCGCGGTCGCTCTGGCTCAGTCTGCTCGAACCGCCGGAATCATGCTACCCGGTGCTGGAGGCGCTGATCCTGGACAAGCGCGTGCTTGCTGATGACGTTTGGGCCCGGATTCGACGGCAATTCGAGGCCGGAAAAATGGAGGCGGCGCGGTACACGATGAACTATCTGCCAGCGAACCAGACGCCAGAAGTCCGATTGGTGGCGGCGGTCGTCGATACGCCGTTACCCTGGCTGGCCAAGCGTCCGGCTGCCGGAGCGATGAGTCGTCTACAGCGCGAATTGACCGCACTGGCGGTTGCCCGCATCGCGCGCAACGATCCGCGCATGGCGGCCGAACAACTCGAAAAATTTGCCGACCGCTTGCACAAGCCCGAGCGGAGTTGGGCGTGGAGCGTGATCGGCTGGAAGGCGGCGCGCAGCCATTTGCCGGAAGCCTTGGAATGGTACCGGAAGGCCGAAGACGTCCCACTTTCCGGCGAGATAGCCGAGTGGAAGGTGCGCGCCGCTCTGCGCGCGCAGGAATGGGGCGTTGTTCGGGCGACGATCGAGAAAATGCCGGCGGAACTGGCCGGGCAGGCGGCCTGGGTTTACTGGCTGGGCCGCGCCTACCAGGCCGGCGGGCGGACAAGCGAGGCCGACCGGCTGTTTACGCGAATTTCCGGACAGCCGAATTTTTACGGTAACCTGGCCGACGAGGAACTGGGCCGCACCGTTGTTACGCCGCCTCGGGCTGCGTCGCCGACTGCCGAAGAGCTCGATCGGGTGCTGACCCGTCAGGGCGTGCAGTTGAGTCTGGCACTGTTTCGCGTCGATTTGCGTAGCGAAGGCGTCCGGGAATGGAATTGGGCGTTGCGCGGCATGAACGATCGCGATTTGCTGTCGGCGTCGAGAATCGCGCTGAATGCCGGGATTTACGATCGCGCGATTTCGGCCGCGGACCGGACTCGGGACGAACATGACTACGAATTGCGTTATCTCACGCCATACAGCGAGCAGGTCCGGCCGGAAGCGAAGCGTCAAGCGTTCGATGACGCCTGGGTCTACGGCTTGATGCGCCAGGAAAGTCGTTTCGTGACCAATGCCCGCTCGTCGGTCGGTGCCTCCGGACTGATGCAGTTGATGCCGGCGACAGCGCGCTGGGTGGCGCGAAAGATTGGACTCAAGGATTTCCATCAAGGGCGGGTGAACGAGACCGATACCAACGTTTTGCTTGGAACGTCCTACATGCGGTTGGTGCTGGAGAGCCTCGACAACCAGACCGTGCTGGCGTCGGCAGCGTACAACGCGGGTCCTGGGCGCGCGCGCAAATGGCAAGCCGACACTTCGCTTGAGGGCGCGATCTATGCCGAAACCATTCCCTTTAACGAGACCCGGGATTACGTCAAGAAGGTGATGAGCAACGCGCTGTACTATGCGGCACTTTTCGACGACAAACCTCAATCGTTGAAGAACCGCCTCGGTGTGATCAATCCGCGCGGGCAGCAAAAGGGCGAGGAATTGCCGTAAAATCCCTCGCGTCCAAGCCATTTGATCGTTCGGGTGCCATGAAACCAAAAAAGATACTTCTCATCGGCGGCAGCGGATTCGTCGGTAGCTGGATCGCCAGCGCGCTTTCCGACCGCGGCGTCCAGGTCGTGATCCCGGCGCGGCGTCGCGACAAGACCAAGCGGCTTACGTTGCTGCCGACCGTCGACATGGTCAATACCGACGTCAACGATCCGCAGGCGCTGGCCGCGCTGATGAAAGACATCGACGCGGTCATCAACCTCGTCGGCATTCTGCACGATAGCGATTCGCGTCAGCCTTACGGCAAGCGTTTTGCCGCCGCCCACGTCGAACTACCGACGAAGATCGTCGCCGCCATGAAAGAAGCTGGCGTACGCCGTCTGGTGCACATGAGCGCGCTGCGGGCTGCCGCCGACGCGCCATCCGCCTACCTGCGTTCGAAAGCTGCCGGCGAGGCGGTGGTGCTGGCTGCGGCCGGCGATCTTGATGTGACCGTGTTCCGGCCGTCCGTGATTTTCGGCCCCGGCGATGCCTTTCTAAACATGTTCGCTAGCCTGCTCAAGTTGTTCCCGGTATTTCCGCTCGCCTCCGGAGCGGCGCGCTTCCAGCCGGTCTATGCCGGCGACGTCGCCGCTGCTTTCGTCGATTGCCTTGACGATGCCACCACTTTCGGTCAGGCCTACGAACTGTGCGGGCCCAAGGGCTATACGCTGCGCGAACTCGTCGAATACACCGGCGAACTCGTCGGCCAGCGTCGGTTGATCATCGATCTGCCCGAGCCGCTGGCGAAACTCCAGGCCGGCGTGCTTGGCCTGTTGCCGAAACCGCCGATGTCGCCGGATAACCTGCGCTCGATGCAACTCGACAGCGTGACCGACGGCCAGCACGATTTTCCAGGGTGGTCGCCCCGGGCGCTGGAAGCGGTGGCGCCTGCCTATCTGGCCTCGATCAAGCTGAAGCGTCGGCTCGACGCTTACCGCTGTCGCGCCGGACGTCGATCGAGAACAGAGTGATTCGATGCTGAAACTTGTTGTCGGCGACCGCGATTTTTCGTCCTGGAGCCTGCGTCCCTGGTTGCTGCTCAAACAGGCTGGCTTGCCGTTCGAGGAAGTGCCGATCCGTTTGCGCCAGCTGGAAACGAAGATCGAAATTCTCAAACATTCACCCTCCGGTAAGGTGCCTTGTCTGATTGACGGCGAGACCGTCGTCTGGGACTCGCTGGCCATCTGCGAATATGTTGCCGAACTCCTCCCCGGCCTGTGGCCGGCGGACCGCCGGACGCGCGCCGAAGCGCGTTCGATCAGCGCCGAGATGCACGCCGGCTTTGCGCCCTTGCGCAAGCACATGGAGATGATCGTCAGCGCGTCGAAGCCGGGCGAAGGGCGCACGCCGGAAGTCGAAGCGGACATCCGGCGTATTGTCGCCATCTGGGAAAGCTGTCGTCGGCGCTTCGCAGCGTCGGGACCGTTTCTCTTCGGCGCCTTCTCGGTTGCTGACGCCATGTACGCGCCGGTCGTCTGGCGCTTCGCCACCTATGCGGTCGAACTACCGCCAGCCGCGCAAGCCTGGGCCGATACCATGCGCGCGCTTCCCGCCATGCAGGAATGGCGAGCCGGCGCTCTGGCCGAAAAGGCCGCCCGCGGCGGCTGACGGCAAGGCATGCGCATCTACACGGTCGGGGGGGCGGTTCGCGACGAACTGCTCGGTCTGCCGGTGCAGGATCGCGATTACGTCGTCGTCGGCGCTACGCCGGAAGCAATGCTGGCCCGTGGTTTTCGCCCGGTCGGCAAGGATTTTCCGGTCTTCCTGCACCCGAGAACCAATGAAGAGTATGCGCTTGCTCGCACCGAGCGCAAGTCAGGACAGGGCTACAAGGGTTTTGCCATTAATGCTGCGCCGGATGTCAGCCTGGAAGACGATCTGGCCCGGCGCGACCTGACCATCAACGCCATCGCTCGCGCCGAAGACGGCGCGCTGATCGATCCGCACGGCGGGATCGCCGATCTCGAAGCGAAAATCCTGCGCCACGTCGGGCCGGCCTTCGTCGAGGATCCAGTACGTATTTTGCGTCTGGCGCGCTTTGCAGCACGCTTCACTGAATTCACGATCGCGCCGGAAACCGCCAACCTGATGCGCCGGATGGTCGCCGACGGCGAAGTCGATCATCTGGTCCCCGAGCGCGTCTGGCAGGAACTGGCAAAGGGGCTCATGGAGGAGAAACCCTCGCGCATGATCGAAGCGCTGGGGGCCTGCGGTGCGCTGGCGCGCCTGTTGCCGGAAGTCGATCGCCTGTTCGGCGTGCCGCAGCGTTCCGACTACCATCCGGAAGTCGATACCGGCGTCCACGTCATGCTGGCGCTTGATTACGCGGCCCGCTGCGGTTATGCCTTGCCGGTGCGCTACGCCGTATTGACGCACGATCTCGGCAAGGGGCTGACGTCGGAATCCGACCTGCCGCGCCATCCGGGACACGAGGCGCGTGGCGTGCGGCTGGTTGAAGAGGTCAGCGTCCGCCTGAAAACCCCCGCCGACTGCCGCGATCTGGCACGCCTCGTCGCCCGCTATCACGGCGATATCCGGCGTGGTCCCGAATTGCGCGCCTCGACCGTGGTCAGGTTGCTGGAGAAAACCGATGCGCTGCGCCGACCGCAACGCTTTGAGCAGATCCTGGAAGCCTGTGCTTGCGATTTCCACGGTCGACTCGGCTGGGAAGACAAGCCGATGCCGGCGTCCGACCTCTTTCCGACCGCGCTCGCTGCGGCGAGGTCGGTCGACGCCGGGGCGATTGCGCGAGGCTGCGCCGAACCGGCGCAAATTCCCGAACGCGTGAACCTGGCGCGGATGGAAGCGGTCGAAAGGACTTTGAAGACGTTCAAAATGACTGAACCTGAAAAACGCAGCTAACCGCAACGGGCACAACGTAAAAAACCTGAACTTGTCTTGCCGCACCACCTTCGGGGGATGTCGGGAAACGCTGGCTTTCCTTGTATTTCGTAGTGCCCGCTGTGTTCGTTGTGGTGAAATTTTTTTTTTCGCGGAGCGGAAAATGATCACACTTTATACATGGGGGACGCCGAACGGGCGCAAGGTCTCGATCATGCTTGAGGAGTGCGGCCTGCCGTATCGGGTGCAGACCGTGGATATTACCAAAGGCGAGCAGTTTCGACCGAAGTTCACGGCGATCAATCCGAATTCGAAAATTCCGGCCTTGGCCGATCCGGACGGCCCAGATGGCAGTCCGATTTCACTGTTCGAATCGGGGGCGATTCTGCTTTACTTGGCCGCGAAGACCGGAAAATTTCTGCCGGAAAGCGAACGCGGTAAATACGAGGCAATGCAGTGGTTGATGTTCCAGATGGCCGGGGTCGGCCCGATGTTCGGACAGACGCACCATTTCCTGCGCTTCGCTCCGGAACAAATTCCTTACGCGATCAAGCGCTACACGACCGAGACGGCGCGGCTTTACGGTGTGCTCGACAAGCGGCTGGCGAGAACTGAATACCTGGCCGGCGAATATTCGATTGCCGATGTCGCCACTTTTCCCTGGGTCGACCGGCACGAATGGCAGATCATCGATCTCGTCGAGTTTCCCCACGTGCGCCGCTGGCATGCGGCGATCGCCGCCCGACCGGGCGTCAGGCGTGGTATGAGCGTACCCGCCTAGGAAAATTCGGATAAATAGTCCGGTACGTTCAACCGTTTTGGGGTTGGATCGTTAATTGTCATGTAGGACGCCAATCAATTATTCGTGGGGGATACCATGAACAACGGCACGGCAAAACGACTCGACGAACTCTGCAACGACAACAACGACGCCTATCGGGAAGAAGTGTTATACGAAACCTGGGCCGAGGTGCCGCACGGTCTGGCGAAAATCCGGCCCGTTCCGGTCGCGCAGCGCAGCGTCGAAGCGGCGCAAGATGCGGAAACTACGGTCGCGGGTTGTTGCGGCGGCCGCAGGTAGTACGACGGACTGGGTCACCGGCCCCCGATTACAGCCGAGCGCGCCGGTCGCCCGTGGCGAACCCGATTAGCGGCTCCTCGATTCCTTTGCCGAGCGCGATGACCTTGACCAATTCCCCCATTTCGGCGGGCGAGGTCAGTTTTTGCAGGGCTTGTGCCTGCGGCAAGTAACGCAGTGTGTCGTCGGCCGGTGTGCGTCCAAGGATGTCGACTAACCCGCAGTTGATGAGTAAGCTGGCCTGCGCCGTATAGCCCAGAACGTCCAGTCCGGCGTCAAAACCGGCCTCGGCAATTGCCGTGAAATCCACGTGTGCCGTGATGTCTTGCAGACCGGGCAGGAAAAAGGGTTCGCCGTGTGCCTGATGCCGGTAGTGGCACATCAGGGTGCCCATGTGGCGATGCGGATGGTAGTACTCATGACGCGGGAAGCCGTAATCGACGAGGAGCAGCGCGCCCCGGCCTAGGATTTTGCCCCAGGCGGTGGTCCAGTCGGTTGCGGCGAGACAGATCTCGCTCAGGTAGCCCGGCGGAATCTGGTGTTCGGCGGCCAGCGCTTGTGCGCGTTCGAGCAGGCGGCCGGTAGCAGGGCGGTCGCTCCAGGCGAAGGCGCCGTTTTCTTGGGCCACGCCGCGTTCGAAGATTTCCTCTTCGCCCCAGACGACCAGATGTACGGGCATGGCGTCGAGCAGTTCGTTGGCAAGCACGAGGCCGTCGAAGCGTTCGGGCAGGCGGTCGAGCCAGTCGACGCGGTCAACGAGATGCGGCGCGCGTTGTTCGAGGGTGGTGCGTTGGCGGGCGCGCAGTTCGCCGGAAAGGTCGAGGATGGCGTAGCGTTCCGGCAGCGCGTTGCGGAATTCCAGTTCGAGCAACAGATCGGCGGCCAGTCGGCCGGAACCGGCGCCGACCTCGATGACTTGTGGCAAGCTCAGGCGCAGGATCTGCGCGGCCTGCGCGGCAATCGTTTGCGCGAAAAGCGGCGACATTTCGGGCGCGGTGACAAAGTCGCCGGCAGCGCCGAATTTGTGGGCGCCGCCCGAGTAGTAGCCCATGCCCGGCGCGTAGAGTGCGAGTTCCATGAAGCGCTCGAAGCCGATCCAGCCACCGGCAGCGGTAATCTCGCTGGCAATGCGCTGTTTCAGGGTGTCGCTATAGGCTTGGGCGTCAGGGGCGGGTGAGGGGAGCATGAGTCAGTGCTTAAATTTCAAAGGTCGTTACGCTACCGAAGTCGAATTTCAGTCGTGTCCATTCATCGGCAGGGAGTTGGCGCCAGTGGCCAAGGAGGGCTCGCATGATGCCGGCGTGGGTGACGAGCGCGACTTGCGACCACTGGGCGGATTCCAACTCGGCAGCGAATTCGACGGCGCGCGCCTGCAGCATGGCGACTGACTCGCCGCCGGGCGGCACAAAATTGAGCACGTCGGCCGCCCAGCAGTCGAGCGCTGCGCGGTCGATCGATTCCCAACGGCAACCTTCCCAGTCGCCGAAGTTGATTTCGGCCAGGCGGTCGTCGAAGCGCACGTCGGCATGCAGCGCCTCGGCTAGTCTTTTCGCCCGGCGCAACGGACTGGACAGGAGCGGGATATTTTCCGGCAGGCGCGATGCGAGTTGCCTGGCGACAGGCTGCGGATCTTCGCAGTCGATGTCGAGTTGCCCGTAGCAGATCCCGGCCTCGATCAAGGGGCGCGGGTGACGGATCAGGTGAATCAGCACTTGTCGCTGACGCCGGCCGACTCGAAGCTGGCCATGTCGCGCAGGAAGGCTGCCGCTGCGTTGACGAGCGGCCAGGCCAGCGCCGCGCCGGTACCCTCACCCAGACGCAGGCCCATGTCAATCAGCGGGTCGGCATCGAGATGGCGCAGTTGAGCACGGTGGCCTGGTTCCGCCGAGCGGTGGCAGAAGATGCAATAGTCGCGGACGGCTGGAGCGATATGCGTCGCGGCAAGCAGCGCCGAGGTGACGATGAAGCCGTCGATGAGCAACGTCATGCCGCGTTCAGCAGCGCCGAGCATGGCGCCGGCCATCATGACGATTTCGAAGCCGCCGAATTCGGCGAGGACACGCATGACGTCGGCGTCGGGCGGCAGCGCCGCGCGCTGCACGGCTTGCGCCAGCAGCTCGCGTTTGCGGACGAGGCCGGCGTCGTCGAGTCCGGTGCCGCGGCCGATGCATTCGGCGAGCGGCGTGCCAGTCAGCGCATGCGTGATCAGCGATGCCGAAGCGGTGTTGCCGATGCCCATGTCGCCGAAGCCGAGGACGTTGCAGCCGGCATCGGCCAGCTCATGGGCGATTTCGGCGCCGCGGGCGAGCGCCGCCGCGCATTCCTCGGTACTCATTGCCGGCTCGACGACGTAGTTGCGGGTGCCGGCCCGATTGATCTTGGCGTCGACGAGGCGCTCGCGGGGACAGAATTCATGGGCGACGCCGGCGTCGATCACTTTCAAGGCCAATCCGTTCTGACGGGCAAAAACGTTGATTGCCGCGCCGCCGGCGAGGAAATTCTCGACCATCTGCCAGGTGACTTCCTGCGGAAAGGCCGAAACGCCGACCTTGGCTGCGCCATGATCGCCGGCCAGCACCAGGATGTGCGGATTGCGGAAATCGGGCGTCAGCGAATGCTGGATGCGTCCGATTTGCAAGGCCAGGCGTTCGATCTGCCCGAGCGATCCGCGCGGCTTGGTCTTGTTGTCAATTTTGTGCTGCAGCGCTGCGTCGAGGTCGTTGCCTAGTGGCGGAATGGCGAAGGGCATGGCGAAGCTTTCGGAAGGGGTAGATTCAGGCGAAGCGGCAGAGCAATCCGCCGTAGAAGGCGATTTCGGCGAGTTGCTGGACGGCGCCGAGGCAGTCGCCGGTATAGCCGCCGATCTGCCGCTGGAACATGCGGGCCAGCCAGAGTGTCGCCAGCGCCGCGAGGGCGATCCCTACGGCTGTCTGCAGCGGTGGCAACAGGAATAGCGGTGGCACGGCGCTGAGGACGGCGACCGCGAGTTCGCCCTTGCCCAGCCGATTGGCAAACGCCTTGGCCTTGCCGTCGACGCGCGCGTAGTCGAGCGAAGCGAGTACCAGCGTCGCGCACAGGCGCGACAGGGCATGGCCGGCGATCAGCGCCACCGGCACCAACGGCAGGTCGATTTCGACAAGGGCGAGGAAACGTGCGAGCAGTACCACGACCAGCGCGGTGGCGCCGAAGCTGCCGACGCGCGAGTCGCGCATGATTTCGAGAATGCGCTCCTTGGTCCAGCCGCCACCGAAGCCATCGACCATGTCGCTCCAGCCGTCCTCGTGGAGGGCGCCGGTAATGTAGATGGCGACAGCCATCGCCAGCAATACGGCCAACGTTTTCGGCCAGACGAAACTGGCGGCGACGAAGGCAAGCGCCGCCAGGCCGCCGACGATCAGCCCGGACGCCGGAAAGTAGCGGATCGCCCGTTCGAGTTCCAGACTGCCATGGCCGAACGGGCCGGGGATCGGCAGGCGCGTGAAGAAACGGATCGCGCCGACGAAGGTTTCGAATTCGGAACGGATCGACATCCGGTTAACAAATGTTCTTGCTGACGCCGGCCGAATCAAAGCTGGCCATCTCGTTCATGAAGGCGATCGCCGAGTAGATGACCGGGTAGGCGACCATGGCACCGGTGCCTTCGCCGAGGCGCATGCCGATATCCATCACCGGGTCGGCGTTCATCGCGCGCAGCTGCACGATATGACCGGCTTCCGCCGATTTGTGGCAGAAGATGACGTAGTCAAGCACATTCGGCTCGATACGCACGGCGGCGAGCAGGGCCGAGGTGGCGATGACGCCGTCGGCGAGAATCGTGACGCCGGCTTCGGCGGCGGCAAGGTAGGCGCCGACCATCATGACAATTTCGAACCCGCCGAACTCGGTGAGCACGGTCATCACATCGGCATCGGTGGACAGCCCGGCGCGATCGATCGCTTTCTGCATCAGGGCGCGCTTGTGGGCCAGGACTTCGTCATTGATGCCGGTGCCACGGCCGACGCATTCGACGAGCGGAACGCCAGTCAGCATATGGGTGATCAGCGACGCCGAGCCGGTGTTGCCGATGCCCTTCTCGCCGCAGCCCATGACGGTGCAGCCGTTGGCGATCGCCTCGCGGGCAAATCCGGCGCCACGCTCGAGGGCGAGTTCGCACTGTTCGCGCGTCATTGCCGGTTCTTCGATGTAGTTGCGCGTACCCGTCGGAGAAATCTTGGCGTTGATCAGGCCTTCGCGTTCGCCGAATTCATGCGCGACACCGGCGTCGACGACGACCATTTTCAAGCCATTCTGGCGCGAGAAGACGTTCGCTCCGGCGCCGCCGCGCAAGTAGTTTTCCACCATCTGCCAGCTCACATCCTGCGGGTACGCCGAAATCCCGGCCTTGGCCGCGCCGTGGTCGCCGGCGAAGATCAGCATGTGCGGGTTCTTGAATACCGGCGAGAGCGTGTTCTGGATCCGTCCGACCTGCAGCGCGATTTTTTCCAGCTTGCCGAACGACCCGAGCGGCTTGGTCTTGTTGTCGATTTTGTGCTGGAGGTCGGCGTCGAGAGTGTGGGGGACAGGACGGACGTTGAATTTCATGGCGGACTTCTTTGCAAAAAGCAGGAATTATACGCCTCCGAAATGCTAAGCTAGCGCGCATGAAAGAACTGATCATCGGTGGTGCCCGTTCGGGCAAAAGCTCGCTAGCCGAGGCTCGGGCCATGGAAAGCGGTCAGCGCGTCATCTACGTGGCGACAGCGCAGTCGCTCGATCCGGAAATGGAACACCGTATTGCATTGCATCGTGCACGGCGTCCGGAAACCTGGGGCTTGGTCGAGTCGCCGCTCAATCTGGCGGTAACCTTGCAGCAACATGCGGCGCCGGATGTCTGTCTGCTGGTTGACTGTTTGACACTGTGGTTATCGAACCTGATCTTCGCTGGCGCGGCAGCGCATCAGGCCGAAGCGCGGCAACCGGTCGATTGCCCGGTGTTTACCGGCGAGATCAAGGCGCTGGTTGACACGCTGCCGCGACTGCCGGGCCGCGTCATCATGGTATCCAACGAAGTGGGCTGGGGAATCGTGCCGATGGCCGCTGTTTCTCGGTTGTTCGCCGACGAACAAGGCCGGACCAACCAACGCGTCGCCGCCGTTTGCGATAGCGTCACCCTGGTTGCTGCGGGATTGCCCCTTAAATTGAAATAGGGAATCGCTGGCCGGCGAGATTGAAGTCGCGCTAGTTTCTGCGGTTATCTTTCTGCGCCTCCCAAGGGGCTAGCGTCGGCCGCTCGGAATGAAGAAACCAATCCCGATGGCGATCAGCACGACCGGCCACCAGACCCGCAGCAGATGGAAAAAATTGACGTTCAGGTAACCGAGGTTGCTGGCCAGCAACAAGCTGCCCAGGACGATCAGAACCATACCACTGAAACTGTACTTCATTGAATTCATCCTCTCCGTGGCCTTGGCGGTCGAATTATCCGGCCAAGGAAATTTGTCCGGGAAGATTGTAAAGAACCCGACACCATCTGTCTCAATAACAGGTCCGATCCCTTCATCGTTCGGCAGGGCCGTTATTCATGGCCGCCAGCAATTTTATGGCCGGAAGATCGTTTTCCCGCGCTATCGTTTTTAGCGATTGAGCGGCCGAAACTGTTTTTGCGCCGGCGGACGACAGGCGGCGCAGGGCTTCGTCGGTAGAGAGTCCGAGCACGGGAGCGACTTGGACAATCGGCGCGTCAAGGACAGCGCTGACAATCTGGCGGGTCGGGTTCGGGCCTTTGGATGGAGAGAGGATCAGGAATCCGCCACTGACCAACAGGGTTGCGAACAGGATCAGATAAGTCCGTCGCTGGACGAACAAGGAGGCAAACGGCGCACGATGACGATACGCATGCAGCATGACAGCAAGGACGAAGGCCATTCCGAGCCATTCATGCATGGCTTCGACTTCGCCTTTGAGAACATGAAAAAACATCATGGCGCCTGTCAGGCAAACGACAAGCGCGGTGCCAGCGACAAGCGGCGTCGAGCAAGTCGCCAACAACCGGGCTGGTCCGTTCCGTTGCAAGGCTGAGGCATTTGAAGCTAGGGTCGTGCACATCTTGAGATTCCTATCCGTTGTCAAATTGGTTCTGTTGGCTAGCCGATGGGTTTTGATTCTGACGCAGCTGTGTTAGGAAAAGATTTCTGAATTCCGCCGGAGTGTTTCAGGATATTTCATGAGCCTGCAACGGATGGCCTTTCGTGTTTGTTGAATCGGAGAAATAACCTTGTTCCTAATGAGGGATTGATTTGGTGAAATGGAAAGGCTATGCTCAGCAAAATAATCATTCAATAATGTACTAATCGGCGGTCAGGCGAAGGGGTGAGTATGGGGCTCAAATCCTTGCGACAGGCGGCAGGCTGGATTCTGATCGGCCTGCTTTGTCTGTTTTCATTGAATGCGGCATCTATTGAAGAAAAGCCGCTCAAGCTGACGACAACGGCGGATCATTCCAAATTCAAGGAATTGCAGCGCGAGTTCCAGTCGGGGCCGGACGTCACTAAAGCCTGCCTGACCTGTCATACCGAGGCGGCGCGCCAGATTCACCGCACCAAGCACTGGAAATGGGAGTATCTCAATCCCGTCAGCGGGCAGACGCTCGGAAAAAAAACCGTCCTCAACAACTTCTGCATTTCAATTGCGTCCAACTATTCCGGTTGTACCAGTTGCCACGTCGGCTACGGCTGGAAAGACGCCAGTTTCGATTTTTCTTCCGAAGAGAACGTCGATTGTCTGACCTGCCACGACACGACCGGGATCTATAAGAAACCCCCGGGGCTGGCCGGCAATCCGGTGATCCGTGACACGGAGGTTCCGCCGGGGTCGGGGAAGATCATCAAGGGGATTGATATCACCAAGGTGGCGCAGAAAGTCGGCAAGAGCAGTCGTGATACCTGCGGTTCTTGCCATTTCTATGGTGGGGGTGGTGACGGCGTCAAGCATGGCGATCTGGATAGTTCGCTCGCTGCGCCGGATCGCGAACTGGACGTGCATATGGATGCAGTCGGGCTCGATTTCACCTGTGCGACGTGCCACAAAACATCGAGCCATGATGTCGCCGGTAGCCGCTATACACCGACGGCCATGGATACCGGGGGCGCGCACATTCGGGGCAAGGCCGACAGCAGCAATCCGGCGACCTGCGTGTCGTGTCATGGCAACGGTCCGCACCAGAAAGAGGAGCGCTTGAACGATCACGCCAATAAAGTGGCTTGCCAGACCTGCCATATTCCCGAATTTGCCCGGGGTGGCGTGGCGACGAAGATGGGCTGGGACTGGTCGAAGGCTGGCGAGGTCGATGCCAACGGCAAGCAGATCACGCGCAAGGACAGCAAGGGACACGTCATTTACGAATCGCGCAAGGGCGCTTTCGAGCTGGGTGAGAAAGTCAAGCCGGAATACTTCTGGTTCAACGGTGACGTCAATTACACCTTGGCGACGGACAAGGTCGACAAGAATGCGGTCACCCGTATCAACTGGCTCGGCGGCAGCCCCACGGATGGGAAGTCGCTGATCTGGCCGGTCAAGGTGTTCCGCGGGAAACAGCCTTGATCCGGTGAAAAATACCTTGATCAAGCCGCACACCGCTGGCAACGACGAAACCAATTACTGGAAGAACCTCGTCTGGGACAAGGCGGCCGCAGCGGGGATGAAGGATGCTGGCCTGCCTTTCTCGGGCAAGGTCGATTTCATTAGTACCGAGATGTTCTGGCCGATCACGCACATGGTCGCGCCGAAGGAAAAGGCGCTGGCGTGTACGGAATGCCACAGCAAGAATGGGCGTCTGGCCGGGATTGGTGGGGTGTATCTCCCGGGCCGGGATGCCCACTCGCTCGTGGATACGCTGGGGTGGGGGGGCGTCCTGCTTTCGCTGATCGGTTCGCTGGGCCACGGCCTGATGCGCATCATCTCGCGGCGCAAGCACTGAGGAGAGGAACATGGGAGAACGCATCTATATTTTCAAGGGCTTCGAGCGTTTCTGGCATTGGTCGCAGGCTGGCTTGATCATCTTCATGATGCTGACCGGGTTTGAAATCCACGGCAGCTACGCGCTATTCAGTTTTGAGAAAGCGGTGCACCTGCACAGCTTTGCCGCCTGGTCGCTGATGGGGTTGTGGGTTTTTGCCATCTTCTGGCACCTGATGACGGGCGAGTGGCGGCACTACATTCCAACTACCGAAAAAGTGCTGGTCGTCGCCCGTTACTACGCTTCGGGTATCTTCAAGCATGAACCGCATCCCTTCAAGCCGAGCAGCCTGAACAAGCACAATCCCCTGCAGCGCCTGACCTATCTCGGGGTGCTGCTGTTCGTCAGCCCGCTGATCTGGGTGACCGGCTGGCTTTATCTGTTCCATGGTGACTGGAAGGCGTGGGGGTTAAACAGTTTGAGCCTTGAATGGGTGGCCACCGGGCACACCATCGGCGCTTTCCTGATGCTGGCGTTTTTCGTCTCTCACGTCTATCTGGTGACCACCGGACACACGGTGACGGCACATCTCAAGGCGATGATAACGGGCTGGGAAGAAAGCTGATCTCGGCCAATCAACGGTTTTAACTCACGGAGAATCCGGAATGAAAGTGAAGAAATTGGTCACAGCGTCGGCAATGCTGCTTCTGCCAATGCTTATGATGCGAACTGGAAGCGCGGACGCATCTATTTTCGTAGCGTGTGTACGTCCTGCCACGTGGCGTTGCCGTCCGGGACGATCAGTCCGAGTTCGAAAACGAAAGCGGAATGGGCGGCGTACCGGCAGGCCGACAAACACGCAAAGGGCAAGGACACGGTCAAGCAGTATGTGAGCAAGGCATATCGTGACAGCATCAAGTCGTCCAACAAGGCGGCGGAGAAGTTCTCCGACGTCCCCGATCAAGAGCTGTTCGACGATATCAAGGCGTTTGTGACCAAGGGTGCGAAGGATGGTGACGCGCCGGCCAGCTGCAGCTGATTTGGAAACCAACAACTGGGGATAACATGAACAGAAGACGTATTAGCCTGGTGGCCTTGTTCGCCACTATTTGCGTGGCTTTGCCTTTGTCGATGCCGATCAATTCGTTTGCGGCGGATGCGCCAGCGGTCCAGAAACAAGAAGGATGGTATTCCGCGATTGTTGACTATGATTTCATGCGCGCCAACGTCGACATTCCGCCCAAAAAGGGCGTGGTGATCATCGATTCGCGTCCGGCCGCACGTCGCTACGATGTGGGGCATATCCCCGGTGCGATTAATATCCCGGACTCGAAGTTCGAGAAAATGACGGACCTGCTGCCGGCAGACAAGATGACGCTTCTGGTCTTTTACTGCGGTGGCTTTGATTGCATGCTCAGTCACAACTCGGCATTCAAGGCCGGAAAGCTTGGCTACGGCAACATCAAGGTTTACGCTGCCGGCATGCCCGATTGGGAGGTGAAAAGCGGTGACATTGCTGTTTCGACCGCGCACGTCAAGAAGCTCGTAGACGCGAAGACCGGCTACACCCTGATCGACGCGCGCCCGAAGCGTGTCGCCGGCAAAGGTATGATTCCGACGGCAGTCAACATTCCAGACAGCGAGTTCGACAAACACGTCGACCAGCTTCCTGCGGATAAATCGTCGATGTTGATTTACTACTGTGGCGGCCTCGAATGCGTGCTGTCCGGGAAATCGGCCGACAAGGCCAGAAAGCTCGGCTACACGAACGTGCTGACGTATCCCGAGGGCTATCCACGATGGATCAAGGTGTATGGCGAAGCTTCTGCATCCGCGCCTGCGCCGTTGGCGGCTACCGGGGTGTCAAAGCCGAGTGCTGCGCTGGTGGCCGGCAAGGAAAAGGGTTCGGTGACAGTCGACTCTTTCGAGAAGGTCTGGAAAGCGTCGCCGGAATCGATCCTGCTCGTCGATGTGCGCGACCCGAAGGAATTCGCAGCCGGTACCATCAAGGGGGCGATCAATCTGCCGATCAACGCGCTTGAAAAGAAGATCGGTACCCTGCCGGCAGACAAGTCTGTTGTTTTCTTCTGCGGCACGGGAGCGCGCGCTGGCGAAGCTTACGATACCGTGAAGTTGCTGCGCGATGTGGTCAAAGCCTTCTTCCTCGATGCCGACATCAAGTTTTCAGGTGATGGGAGCTACACTATGGCGGGAAAAAAATAACTCACTTTGGGAGTGTGGCGCGCCGCACTGGTGTGAGCCGCGCGCCTTTTTGTCTTTGTTTTGGCGGCATGCCCGTCAGCGATTGAACGGTAGCCATTCCGAAAGCCTATTTAGATCGAGATGTTCTTCGACGGCGTCGGCCAGGCGGTCGAGGTCGCGTTCGCGTCGGGCGATCGGATCGAAACGGACAAGCGCCTTGTGTCCGGCCCATTCGAGCAGGGCGGAAAGCGCTTCCGGTGTGTCGAAGAGGCCATGGCAATAGGTGGCCAGAATCTGGTTGTCGGCCGAGATTGCGCCCTCGGCAACGGCGCCCTCGGCGCCGTCGAGCCAGGTCGCCGGGAAGTCGAACGCCGGTCCCTGCGAGACGCCCATGTGGATGCGATAGCCCGCTAGCGGCGCGTTGCCGGGCAGGTCGAGCTTGCCGGTGACGTTCTCGAGATTCTTTTCCGGCGCCAGCGTCGTTTCGAAATCGAGCAGACCCAGTCCCGGAACGCTGCCCGGCTGACCTTCGAGGCCGAGCGGGTCGTTCAGTTGCTTGCCGAGCATCTGCAAACCACCGCAAATGCCGATGACCTTGCCGCCATAGCGCAAGTGCCGGCGGATCGCCTCGTCCCAGCACATTTCGCGCAGCCACTCGAGATCGGACTGCACCGCCTTCGAGCCGGGCAGGACGATCAGGTCGCATTCCGGCACCGGGTCGTACGGGCCGATGATCGTAAAGTCGACATCGGGGTGGAACCGGAGTGGGTCCAGATCGTTGTGGTTCGAGATGCGTGGATACGCCGGCGCAATAACTTTCAACCGGGTGCCGTACTTGGTTTCCTTCTGCCGCGGCACGGCGTCCTCGGCGTCGAGATAAAGCCCTTGCAAGTAGGGCAGGACGCCGAGCACCGGTTTGCCGGTGCGCTCTTCAAGCCAGCGTAGTCCGGGTTCGAGCAGCGAATAATCGCCGCGGAAGCGATTGATGACGAAACCCTTGACCCGCCCCTGTTCTGACGGCGAGAGCAGTTCGAGCGTGCCGACGAGGTGAGCAAGAACGCCACCGCGATCGATGTCGGCGATCAGGATCACCGGACAATCGGTGACTTCGGCAAAGCCCATGTTGGCGATATCGCGGGCACGAAGATTCACTTCGGCCGGACTGCCGGCACCTTCGACGACGATGCAGTCATACTTCGCGCACAGGCGTTCCCAGGATTCGAGCACCGCTTTCATCGCGCGTGGCTTGTACTCGTGATAGTCGCGAGCGTTGAGGTCGCTGTGCGCCTTGCCGTGAATAACCACCTGCGCCCGTTTGTCGGTCGAGGGTTTGAGCAGGATCGGGTTGAAGTCGATATGCGGCGGCACGCCGGCGGCAACTGCTTGCAGGGCCTGAGCGCGGCCGATTTCGCCGCCATCGACGGTCACCGCCGAATTGAGCGCCATGTTCTGCGGTTTGAACGGGGCGACGTGTCGTCCGCGGCGAGCCAGAATGCGGCATAGGGCAGTGACGAGGATGGATTTGCCGGCATCCGAGGTGCAGCCCTGAACCATCAGGCGGGGCGTCCTAGTAATCGTGTCTGACATGATATCTACCAAAGAAATTAACCACGGCGTGCACAGCGGGCACGGCGAAAACAGGATGTTCAAATAATCTTCTTGCCGTCCCGCAGGGACCGGTTTTACGGCATGCCCGCTGTGCACGCCATGGTTTATTAACTGCGTCAGGACGCTTTGGCGTAGAATCTCGCCTTCGTTTCTCCCGATTCTCTCATGTCTGCCCCGTTTTTTTCCGATCTGTCCGCATTTTCCGCGCCGGCGACGCTTTGGTTGCCGTTGGCGGCGATGGCTGGCGTTTTTCTCGACCGCCTGTTCGGCGAAGTGCGCCGGTGGCACCCCCTGGTCGGTTTCGGCAAGCTGGTTTCAGCAGTGGAGCGGGGACTTAATCGCGGCCCGATGAAGCGGTTCAACGGCCTGCTCGCCTGGGCGCTGGTCGTGTTGCCGTTCGTCGCCTTGGCCCGCTGGGGTGAGCGGCAAGACATCTACGGTTGGCTGCTCGACGTGGTCCTGCTTTATCTGGCCTTGGGCGGGCGCAGTCTGGCCGAGCACGCCGAGCGCGTTGCCGATGACCTGGCGACTGGCGATCTGTCCGCCGCTCGCGAACACGTCGGCTGGATTGTTTCGCGCAATACGGCTGATCTCGACGAATCGGGGATTGCCAAAACGTGCATCGAATCGACGCTGGAAAACGGCAACGACGCCGTTTTCGGCGCCTTGTTCTGGTTCATGCTTTTCGGCGGTCCCGGTGCCGTGCTCTTCCGCCTGGCCAACACCCTTGACGCCATGTGGGGCTACAAGACCGAGCGTTTCCTGCACTTCGGCTGGGCTGCAGCGCGCATTGACGATGGGCTCAACTTTATTCCGGCGCGCTTGACGGCGATATCCTACGCCTTGTTCGGCGGCAGCTTCGCGGCTATGCGGCGGGCGTTGGCCTGCTGGCGTCGGCAGGCGCCGGTGTGGGAAAGCCCGAACGCCGGCCCGGTGATGTCGGCCGGGGCGGGCAGTTTGGGGCTGCAGCTCGGTGGCACGGCTTATTACCACGGCCAGCTCGAAGAGCGCCCCGTGCTCGGTGAAGGCCGACCGGCGCGCGGTGGGGATGTCCGGCGCGCGCTGTCACTGCTGCGGCGCAGTACGGCGCTGTGGCTGACACTGTTCTTCATCGGAGGGCTGGTGAGTGCTTGAGCACGGTGGCCGGCTGCACCTGGCGGTGCAGACTTACGGTATTCCCCTGACCGAGTGGGTCGATTTGTCGACCGGCATTAACCCGCGCACCTACCCGATCCCGCCGATCGATCCCGTCTGCTGGAATCGCCTGCCCGAGGACAACGACGGTCTCGAAGCGGCCGCTGCCGCTTATTACGGGAACGAACGCCTGCTCATTCTCTCTGGTTCGCAAGCCGCGATCCAGACACTACCGGCGATGTTCAAGCCCGGTGTGGTCGCCTGCCTGTCGCCAATGTACGAAGAGCATCCCCATGCTTGGCAGCGCTACGGCCACAAGTTGCGCCGGTTGCCCAACTTGCCGCGCGCGCTGGCGGCCATGACGCCGATTGTTCTGCTGTGCAATCCCAACAATCCGACTGGCGTCACCCTGTCGCGCGACGATTTGCTCGAGGCTGCGCTTCAGTTGCAGAAACGCGGCGGCTGGCTGATCGTCGACGAAGCCTTCGCCGATCATGAGCCGGAAAACTGCGTCGTGACGCTGGCGGGGTCTTCGGAAGCGCCGAACCTGATCGTACTGCGCTCGCTCGGCAAATTTTTCGGGTTGGCCGGTGCGCGTGTCGGGTGCATCTTCGGCGATGCCGATATCCTCGACCGCCTGCGCGAACTGCTCGGGCCGTGGCCAGTATCCAATCCGGCGCGCGTGGTCGCCCGCGAAGCCCTCAGTGATTCCGCCTGGCAATCCGAGGCGCGTATTCAATTGGCGGCTGACTCTCAACGCCTGGCTTTGCTGCTCGCACCGCTTGGCGACATTACTGGTACCGCGCTCTTCTGTACGCTCAAGCTGCCCGACGATGCCCAGATGGGAGAGCGCCTGCACGCGCTTTACGACCACTTTGCCCGTCGTGCCATCCTGACGCGTCGCTTCGACGATCACGGCCGGTTGCGTTTCGGCTTGCCCGGCAACGAGATCGAGTGGGAGCGCCTGTCAGTCGCCATCGACGCATGGCGGGGGGCATGACGCGATGCCCGTTCGTCGTGCCGAATGCCGGGAAAGTGGTGCATTCGCGCTTTCTGAAACAATTGTCGGCTTGCGTCGGGATGGACGTTGCGTCGCAAAACGGCTATGCTTCGCATCCTCCAAGGCGCCCGTAGCTCAGCTGGATAGAGTACTGCCCTCCGAAGGCAGGGGTCGTGCGT
>CAZNQL010000002.1:2120-175700 GCA_964575415.1 uncultured Propionivibrio sp. | reverse complement strand
CCCCGCCCTACGGGGCCGGCCGTAAAAGGGACTTTCGGCGCCCGGCGTTTCCCCCCCCCCCCCCCCCCCCCCGGAAGCGGCTGTTTTTAACAACATGCACGCGGCTAGCGGCGCTCTGCGGATGCGCTCCGTCGAGCGCCGACTGCTTTTTCTCGTGGCCGGCCGACCGAAAAGCTGAAATTTCGCGGCAGAAATCAGCGGCGCCGGTATTCGACGAACGAATACTTCAGGCCGGAAGTTTCCTGCGAGGGCTGGCTTGAAACCACCAGCCAATCCTCAGCCTTGACCTCGGGAAAACTGGCATCGCCGTCGAATGCCTCGTCGATCTCGGTCAGATAAAGCCGATCGGCACAAGGCATGGCCTGTTGGTAAAGTTGCTCACCGCCGATGACGAAGATTTCGCCCCCCTCATTACCCTGTTCCGCCTTGGCCAATGCATCTTCGAGCGAAGCGGCAAGCGTCGCTCCCGTAGCGCAATAATCCGGGTTGCGACTGACGACGATGTTATGCCGCCCAGGCAGCGGGCGAAACTGCTCCGGCAACGATTCCCAGGTTTTGCGGCCCATGATCACCGCCTTGCCGCGCGTGGTTTCACGAAAATGCCGCATGTCTTCGGGCAGGTGCCAAAGCAGACGGTTATCCTTGCCGATAACCCCGTTCTTTGCAACGGCGACAATCAGTGAAAGCATGGCGTTCAGACGGCCACCGGCGCGGCGATGTGCGGATGCGGGTCATAACCTTCGAGCGCGAAGTCCTCGAAGCGGAAAGCGAAAATGTCTTTCACATCCGGATTCAAACACATGGTCGGTAACGGCCGGACGTCGCGCCCCAGCTGCAGTTGCGCCTGTTCGAAATGATTGCTGTAGAGATGGGCGTCCCCGAAGGTATGGACAAAGTCACCCGGCCGATAGCCGCAAACCTGAGCCAGCATCATCGTCAGCAAGGCATACGACGCGATGTTGAACGGGACACCAAGAAAGATGTCAGCGCTGCGCTGGTAAAGCTGGCAGGACAGCCTCGACCGCCGGTCAGGGTCGCCGGCAGTCGCCGGCGCAACGTAAAGCTGGAAAAAGGCATGGCACGGCGGCAGCGCCATGCTATCCACATCCGACGGATTCCAGGCGGTGACGATATGGCGGCGAGAGTCCGGGTTCTTCTTCAAGCTCTCCACTAGTACAGCGATCTGATCGATTTCCCGCCCGTCAGGGGTTTTCCAATGGCGCCATTGATGGCCGTAAACCGGGCCGAGATCACCGTTCTCATCAGCCCACTCGTCCCAGATCCGGACCCCATTTTCTTTAAGATAACGGATATTGGTATCGCCCTGCAGAAACCACAGGAGCTCATGGACAATCGAGCGCAAATGCAGTTTCTTGGTCGTCAACATCGGGAAACCGGCGCCGAGATCGAAGCGCATCTGCCAACCGAACACCGAGCGCGTCCCAGTGCCAGTACGATCCATTTTAGGTGTGCCGTGTTCGTACACATGGCGCATCAAATCGAGATACTGCTTCATACCGGTTCGCCTTGATTTCAGATCAGCAGATTGTACAGGACTATCGACTAGCAGCTTTTGTCCTTGGTTTTTCAACTTTTTCAGTTTATTATTCAGAAAACCTATCCCGCCGACCACGACGGAGAACACGCCTTCATAATCCTGAATCTTTTTTCGTCGAAGCCGGAGCACCCGCTGGGCGACCCCAAAGAGCTGAAAAAAGCCCTTCAGGAGCTCCCTCAAGGAAACTCGCTCAAAGCCACCGAAGAAATCTATGCTTGGCTGGAATCCCTGCAGACGACGAACGACTTCCGGGTCGACCACCTGTTCGACGTTGTCAAGCAACTTGACGACACTGCCCAAGCTCATCTGCGGCGTATTTCCCGGGATTACCTGAATTCGCCGCGCCTCTCGAAAAGCGAGGAGCGCCGGCTGTGGTCTGTCTGTTACAACTACTGGGGAGAGGTTTCCAGCCTTTACGCGCGCTGTCTCGAACGCGCACGCCAGAACCCTAAGGACAAGGGCAGCGAGGTCTTCAAGCCATCTTTCGCACTTGCCGCGACACGCCTCGTCGCCGCCCGCGCCAGCCAGCTGAAATGGGTCGAATTCCGTTACGGCCCGATTGGCGAGGACCTCTGGCGCGAACTGGGGCAACCCTATCTTGCCGCCGTCATCGGCGGGTACGCTGACAAGCCGGTTCCAATCTATCCGACCGCAACCGGACTGACCAGCACTTCACAGCAATACCAGCAGGCGCTGATATTCCACGCCTCGTCGATGGACAGCCTGATGCCCCTCGAAATCGAATTAGCGGATCGGATCATCGACCATTTCCACGCCGCTTTCGTGTTTTCAGAGAATTGTCAAAGCGACAGCGTCTACTGGATCGACGTGGCCAGCGGCCAACCGCCGACACGACTGGCGCGCCATCCCGCAGGCGCTCCCGCCGAATTACGCTTTTTCTCCCCGGGAACAGCACCCGCATCTCTTAATGAGCTGATCCGGACCGTTGAACGCGGAGAAGTGCCACCCGACCTGAATCTTGGCGGCGAATATCCGGCCAAGGTTGTGCTTCCCGTGCTGCGTCACCTCGCCACCTACTGGGCCCCCACCCCCCCCAACGCGAACACGCCCGCCACGCGGTCAAAACGCGTATCGCCGTTCTCCAAGGCTTTAGCGACAGCTTTACTATTTTTGCCGGCAACATCGCTCGCTTGGGCAAAGAGCACAGCGCCGAAAGCTGGGTGGTTGAAGACGTTAGCTTAGGAGGATTTGGGGCAGCTATTGCCGAGATCGGCGATAGCCTGAAGATCGGCGCCTTGTTATGCCTCCAGCCAGAGGGGGGCGACAACTGGGTCCTCGGCATCATCCGCCGTTTCAGCAAAGTATCTGAAGCGCGCGCGAACGTTGGCATTCAGACTTTGTCGAGAAAGGCCTTTGGCATCGAACTCCGGCCGCGCACCAGCGGCTTTTCGGCCACTGGAGCCATCCCGGGACTGTGGCTATATGAAAAAGATCTCCCGGGCGAATGTCGTATCGTCATGCCCGTGACCAGCTTCGATCTACGAGAGAATCTCGAATTCATGCACAATGATCGACGCTATCTTTTGACGCCGGTCGAGTTGGAGGAATCAGGCGTCGACTTCGAGATCGGACGTTACCACGGGCAAGCCGATTAGTTTTCCTGGTCGCCGGCTTCCGCCTCTCTCCCGTCATTCGCGGCGCTTTCTCCTTCCAATTCATTAAGCAGCTGAAATATCGCTCGATAACTTCTCGGCGGCTTGTTCTGCTCACGCTCCTTGATCGCCGCCAGACGCAGCGAGCGTAAATATTGGACGTCGATGCCAGGATATAGCGACACAATCTCCTGCAGCGACTTTTCGTCGGCGATTAATTTCTCGCGCATGCGTTCCAAACGATGCAGTTTGGCCGTTTCACTGGCAGCTTCGCCACGGGCCACCGACAGCGCAGCCCGAATAGACTCGACATCTGCACTACGCATCAGTTTCCCGATGTATTGCATCTGCCGCCGACGTGCCTCGTCATGCTTCGTCATCCGTTGTGCGACACCGATGGCGTCGCGCAAATCCTCGGAAAGATCGATCTTTTTGATGCGATCGGCGGGCAACTCAACCAAGTCCTCGCCCAGCGCCTGCAACGCTTCCATGGCCTGCTTGCGCCGAGTCTTTGAAATCGGAGTTGAATCTTCTTCGAAATGTGTCATGAATGGAGTGCCTGAACTGGATTCTCACGGATCCCACCAAAAAAACCTAGGGTGCGGACCTGCTATGATAGCCGCTTTCCACCCTTGCTTCGCTCCCCATGTCGAAAAGCCCTGCCACGCCTGCCGCTGCCTCGCGATTCAGCCACGCTCATGAAATGCTCAAGGAATTCGCCCAAGATATTCTTAATTATGCAAAGAAATCGGGCGCCAGCGATTGCGAAGTCGATGTTTCGGAAGGATTCGGACAATCGGTCAGTGTTCGCTGCGGCGAAGCCGAGACCATTGAGTACAACCGCGACAAGGGAATCGGCGTCACCGTTTATCTCGGCCAACAAAAAGGCCACGCCAGCACATCGGACTTTTCGACGACTGCCTTACGCGAAACGGTTGACGCGGCGCTCAGCATCGCCCGCTTCACGGCAGCGGACCCGTGCGCCGGACTACCAGACCCCGAGCGACTCGCCACCCGCGAGCAAAGTTTCTCCGATCTAGACCTTTATCACCCATGGCGTTTGCCCGTCGATGACGCAATCAACCTGGCACTCCGCTGCGAACAAGCCGCTTTCGCTGTCAGCCCGCTGATCACCAACTCGGAAGGGGCCACCGTTTCGATTCAGGAATCGCAATTCATCTCCGCCAATAGCCGTGGCTTCATGGGCGGCTACCCGGCGTCTCGGCATTACCTGGCCTGTTCGGTCATCGCCGGCAAGGATGACCACATGCAACGTGACGATTGGTATTCAATCTCCCGCGACGCACAGCAACTGTCTGCGCCGGAAGCCATTGGCGACTACGCCGCCCGGCGCGCACTCTCCCGTCTCGGCGCTCGTAAAATCAAAACTTGCAAGGTACCGGTCTTGTTCGAAGCACCATTAGCCGCTTCCCTGATCGGCAATTTCGTCCATGCCGCCAGCGGTGGCAGCCTTTATCGGAAGTCGTCGTTCCTCGTTGACAGTCTTGGCCAACCCATCTTCTCTAAGCAAGTGCAGATCAGCGAACGCCCGCACCTACGCGGAGCGCTTGCCAGTAGCCCGTTCGACAACGACGGGATTGCAACGGCTAACCGAGAAGTCGTTGTTGACGGCGTACTGAACGGTTACTTCCTCAGCACTTACACCGCCCGCAAGCTTGGGATGCAATCCACCGGCAATGCCGGCGGCTGCCACAACCTGATTGTGCATCCTGGGAAGCTCGATTTTTCGGGTCTTATCAAGAAAATGAAGCGCGGCTTGCTGGTCACCGAACTGCTCGGTCAAGGCGTCAACTACGTTAATGGCGATTACTCGCGAGGGGCGGCCGGCTACTGGGTAGACCATGGAGAGATCGTCCACCCTGTTGAGGAAATCACGATTGCCGGCAACCTGCGCGACATGTTCCGCAATATTGCGGCGATCGGAAAGGACACCATGGCACGCGGATCAAAGCAAACCGGTTCAATTCTTCTGGAAGAAATGAAGGTGGCAGGCAACTAGGACGTTATCTTACGTCCATCGGACGTCTTTGAAGAATTCACTAAGCGCCCTTTCCGCCACACCCCGGCAAAAACATATGCATATTCATGCAAAATCCTGCCAAATCGCCATTTAATAGCGCTGACCCTGGCTATAATCGGCCATTTGCCCAAATCAATCGGAGAACACAACGATGGAAAGACGTTCCTTTTTGAAGTCCGCAAGTGTCGGCCTCGCTGCCGGCGCCGTGTCCATGCCCG
Organism: uncultured Propionivibrio sp.; assembly: GCA_964575415.1. Lineage (GTDB taxonomy): Bacteria > Pseudomonadota > Gammaproteobacteria > Burkholderiales > Rhodocyclaceae > Propionivibrio. Next base: position 170,270 of record CAZNQL010000002.1, on the reverse strand, counting down.
CCATCGCCCAAGGCGGCCCGACGATCAAGTGGCGCCTGGCGTCGAGCTTCCCGAAAAGCCTCGACACCATCTATGGCGCTGCCGAGGTCATGGCCAAAAAAGTTGCCGAGGCGACCGGGGGCAAATTCCAGATCCAGGTCTTTGCCGCCGGTGAAATCGTTCCTGGGCCAGGCGTGCTCGACGCGGTCAAGGAAGCCACCGTCGAATGCGGCCATACTGCTTCCTATTATTTTTATGGCAAGGATCCAACATTCTGTATCGACGCTGCCATTCCTTTTGGCATGACGACGCGCCAACTCGACGCCTGGATCCGGCATGGCAACGGCGGCAAACTGCTTGGCGACTTCTTCGCCAAATCGAACATCGTCCCGATTCCCTGCGGTAACACCGGCTCCCAGATGGGCGGCTGGTATCGCAAGGAAATCAAGTCGGTCAACGACCTCAAAGGCCTCAAGATGCGCATCGCCGGCATGGCCGGCGCCGTCCTCAGCAAACTCGGCGTCGTCGCCCAGCAACTTTCCGGTGCCGACATCTATCCAGCACTTGAAAAAGGCACCATCGACGCCACCTAATGGGTCGGCCCTTATGACGACCAGAAACTCGGCTTCAACAAGGTTGCCAAGTATTACTATTACCCGGCCTGGTGGGAAGGCAGCACCCAGGTTTCGCTGTACATCAACACCAAGGAATGGGAAAAACTGCCCAAGGAATACCAAACCATTTTGCGCATCGCTTGCGCTGATGCCAATACCGACATGCTCTCCAAGTACGACGCCAAGAACCCGGTGGCGCTCAACGAAATGATCGCAACCGGTACGCAACTGCGCCAGTTCCCGAAAAACGTGATGGAAGCCGCTTACAAGGCAGCCAACGAAACTTACGAGGAAATCATGTCCAAGAATCCCGATTTCAAGAAAATCTATACTGATTTCGCCAAATTCAGGGACTTGGAAAATAGCTGGCATCGACTGGCAGAAGGATCCTTCTCCAACTTCATGTACAGCCGAATCGGCAAAAAATAACACCTTTGCCGGGAATCCCCAAAACAAAACGGGAGCATTAAGCTCCCGTTTTATTTGCCCGCACCGTCCGCTAATAGTTGTAATCCGGCGCCTCGATGACAATCGAATTGGGATCGATCTTGGCCGCCTTGGTCAATCCCGCTGTCACCATTTGCGGGAAGGCAATCACCAAACCGATCATGATGATCTGGATGATTACGAAAGGAATGGCGCCCCAATAAATATCCGTTGTCTTCACCGACTCCGGCGCAACCGAGCGCAGGAAGAACAGTGCGAACCCGAACGTTGGATGCATGAACGAGGTTTGCATATTGACGCCGAGCAGCACGCCGAACCAGATCAAATCGATCCCCAGCTTGTCCGCCACCGGTCCGAGCAAAGGGACGACGATGAAGGCCAGCTCGAAGAAATCCAGAAAGAAGGCGAGCAGAAAAACCATCACATTGACGACAATCAGGAAGCCTACCTGCCCCCGGGCAAATCGCTGAGCAAATGCTCGACCCAACGATGGCCATCCACGGCGTAAAAGGTCAACGAAAAAATCCGCGCGCCGATCAGGATAAAGAGCACGAAGGTGGTCAGCTTGGCCGTACTATCCATCGCTTGCCGGAGCAAGGTCCAGTTGAGCCGACGACGGCTCACAGCCAGAACAAGCGCACCGGTCGCCCCCATGGCCCCGCCTTCGGTCGGCGTCGCGATCCCCATGAAGATCGTTCCCAGCACGAGGAAAATGAGTAGCAGCAGCGGCAACAATGACGTCACCACGCGCCAGAACAATTGACGGCCGCGCAAGGTGCGTGCCTCGGCAGGCAGTGCCGGAGCCCACTTGGGCCGGAACAGGGAACCCAGAAAAACATAGCCGACATACAAGCTGCTCAGCACGATGCCGGGAACAATGGCCCCCTCGTACATATCGCCAACCGACTTGCCCAGCTGGTCGGCCATGATGATCAGGACCAGCGACGGCGGTATGATCTGCGCCAACGTTCCCGAGGCGGCAATGACGCCTGTCGCCAAGCGTTTGTCATAACCATAGCGCAGCATGATGGGCAAGGATATCAACCCCATCGAAATTACCGAGGCGGCAACAACGCCGGTGGTCGCGGCAAGCAGGGCGCCAACCAGGATCACCGCATAGGCCAGACCGCCACGGACCGGCCCGAAGAGTTGCCCGATGGTTTCCAGCAAATCCTCGGCCATGCCGGAGCGTTCCAGAATCAAGCCCATGAAGGTGAAGAACGGTATCGCCAACAAAGTCTCATTTGACATCACGCCAAACAACCGGTCCGGCAACGCCTGGAAGAGTTGCGGGCCGAACAATCCGATTTCAATGCCGATCAGGCCAAAAACAATACCGTTGGCCGCCAAGGCAAACGCCACGGGAAATCCCAGCAAAAGGAAAATAACCATCGAGGCAAAAATGACCGGCGCCATATTGGCGCTCAAGAACTCGACCATCACACCTCCCCTTTCTGCGATTTGATGGCATTTACAAGCTCCTCTTCGGGAGTGGCCTGTTTCGATTTGTCGGCTGGATCAGGGCACATGCCCTTGAGGAAACCGACCCGCTTGATCAATTCCGACACCGCTTGCAACGCGAGCAGGAAGAATCCGACTGGCAACATCAAGCGTGCCGGCCAGACAATCAGCCCCCCCCCCCCCCGCGCTGTTCGACATCTCCCCGCTTTCGAAGGCATCAACAAAGACCGGCCAGGAAAGCACAATGACACCGACCACCATCGGCATCAGAAAAAACAGGATGCCGAAGATATCGATCTTGATCTGCGTGCGCCGTGAGAATTTGGTGTAAAGGACATCAATTCGAATGTGCTCGTTACGCAACAGCGTATAACCGGAACAGGAAAAGAAAATCAGTCCAAAGAGGTACCACTGGACTTCGAGATAGGCATTCGAACTGTAATCGATCGTGTACCGCATCACGGCGTTGGCTGCACTGATCAAAACAACAACGAGCACCAGCCAGATGGCTGTTTTTCCGATGAATTCGGAAAGCTTATCGATTAGACGCGAGAGTTTAAGCAAGGCATTCACGGAATCATCCCCGGCGACAAAGACAAGAAGAGTGGAAGAAACAAAGCGTGGGAAGCATCAAACTGAAGTCAGAGGAAGCCGGTGAACGGCTCCTGTTTTACACAGTGCTCACAGTGGTCGGTCGAGCCCCGGATTATTGCATACTTTACGGCGAGCCTGACCGATATCTGGGGCAAGATCGCATTTTGAATCATGGAGTTGCATTTTCGTCAAACCGCCCCCCGCAGCATTCAGGGAAAATTGGCAACATGAAGCAAAACGCTTCTGGATAGCGGCCGGTATAATCCCCGCTTGCCTTCCGAAGACCCGCCATGTCCGACCTGCTCGCCCATCTCAACCCGCAGCAACTTGCCGCCGTCACCCTCCCTCCGCAACACGCGCTCATTCTTGCTGGCGCCGGCAGCGGCAAGACGCGTGCACTCACCACCCGCATCGCCTGGCTGATTTCAACCGGCCAGGTCGGACCGCACGGCATCCTAGCGGTCACTTTCACCAACAAGGCGGCCAAGGAAATGCTGGCGCGGCTTTCTGCGATGCTGCCGATCAACACCCGCGGCATGTGGATTGGCACCTTCCACGGCCTCTGCAACCGCCTACTGCGCGCGCACCATCGCGAAGCCGGATTGCCGGCCCTGTTCCAAATTCTCGATTCAGCCGATCAGCTCTCGGCGATCAAGCGTCTGCTCAAAAATCTCAACGTCGACGACGAAAAATATCCACCGCGCGAACTGGCACACTTTATCAACGCCCACAAAGAACAAGGCATCCGCGCCGCACAAGCCGAGATTTATGACGATTTCACCCAACGCCGAGTCGAACTCTACGCCGAATACGAAGCACAATGCCAACGCGAAGGGGTCGTCGATTTTGCGGAGTTGCTCCTGCGCTCCTATGAACTTCTGCAACGCAACGAACCGCTACGCCGGCACTATCAGGAACGCTTCCGGCACATTCTGGTAGATGAGTTCCAGGACACCAATGTGTTGCAATACCAGTGGCTCAAACTCTTGGCCGGACGGAACGGCAACGAAACGCTCCCTAACGGTGCCAGCCTTTTTGCGGTAGGCGACGACGACCAGTCGATCTACGCCTTTCGGGGGGCTGAGGTCGGCAACATGCGCGACCTCGAACGCGAATTCGCCGTCCAGAACGTCATCCGCCTCGAACAGAACTATCGCTCACACGGCAACATCCTCGACGCCGCCAATGCCCTGATCAAGAATAACCGGGGCCGCCTCGGCAAAAACCTGTGGACCGATGCCGGTGCTGGCGAACCGATCCGCGTCTTTGAAGCGTTCTCCGATCTCGACGAAGCACGCTTCATCGTCGACGAGGTGCGTGAACTCGTGCGTGACGGCCACCCCCGCCAGCAAATCGCGCTGCTCTATCGTTCTAACGCCCAATCACGCGTCCTTGAGCACCAGCTGTTCACTGCCGGCGTCCCCTACCGCGTCTATGGCGGCCTGCGCTTCTTCGACCGCCAGGAAATCAAGCATGCGCTCGCCTATCTCCGCCTGATCACCAACCCGGACGACGAGACTGCCTTTGCCCGTGTCGTCAATTTTCCGACGCGCGGCATCGGCAGCCGCAGCATTGAAGCCCTTCAGGAGGCGGCTCATCGCGCCAACTCCAGCCTCTACAACGCTGCCGCCAGCCTCAGCGGCAAGGCCGGTGCCGCCGTCGGCAACTTCATCCGCCTGGTCGAATCGCTGCGCAGCGAAACGGCCGCCTTGCCGCTGCCTGAGGTCATCGATCACCTCATCGACAAGAGCGGCCTGCGCCAGCACTATCTCGGCGAAAAAGAAGGACGAGAACGACTCGAAAACCTCGACGAACTGATCAACGCCGCCACGGCGTTTCTGCAGGAAGAAGGCGATGCGGCTGCCGGTCCGGCCGAAGGCAATCCGCTCGCCGCCTTCCTCGCCCACGCTTCGCTGGAAGCCGGTGAGCATCAGGCCGGCGAAGGACAGGAAGCCGTGCAGTTGATGACGGTGCATGCGGCCAAGGGTCTGGAATTCGACGTCGTCTTCATCACCGGACTCGAACAAGGGCTATTCCCGCACGAGAATTCGACTCAGGAGCGCGATGGCCTGGAAGAAGAACGGCGACTGATGTACGTCGCCGTCACCCGTGCCCGCAAACGGCTCTATCTGACCCACGCGCAGACGCGCATGCTGCACGGTCAGACGCGTTACTGCCTGCCTTCACTCTTTCTCGAAGAATTGCCCGAGGAATTGCTGCGCCGGGTCGGCAAGGCACCGGCTGTCGCCCCCGAAATCCGTTCCCGCAAATCCTTCGCGGGAGCCCCCTCTTCCGCCGCCTCGCCAGCATCAGTCGGTGGGTTCCGCATCGGCCAGAACGTGCAACACACCAAGTTCGGCCTCGGCGTCATCATCGCCGCCGAAGGCGGGCCCGATGCCCGCGTGCAGATCAACTTCGGCGCCAACGGCATGAAATGGCTTTCGCTGGCCTATGCAAAACTGACCCCCGCCTGAGCTAACGATGGCGCTTGAACTCTCCGCCGCCGAAGAGGCCCAACCCGTTCCGATCCCGGACTGAGCCCCCATGTTTCGCGCTCTCAACACACCCTCGCTCTGGGCCGTCACCCTCGCCGCAGCAGGCATTCTGATGGTAACCATGGGCGCTCGCCAGTCGCTGGGATTGTTCATCGCACCGCTCAATAACGACACCGGCTTGGGAATCGCCTCGATCAGCCTGGCCATGGCCTTTGGTCAATTCATGTGGGGCGCTGCCCAGCCGGTTGCCGGGGCCTTCGCTGACCGCTACGGCCCCGGACCGGTGCTGATCGGCGGCCTCATCCTGCTCTCTCTCGGCAGCGCCGTGACGCCATTCATGACTGGCATCTGGGGGCTGATTTTTTCCATCGGCCTACTTTCGGCCGTCGGCTCCGGTGCAGGCAGTTTCTCGGTTCTGATCGGCGCTGCCGCCAACCGCCTGCCTCTCGAAGCGCGCGGCGCGGCGTCCGGCATCATCAACGCCGGGGGTTCCTTCGGCCAGTTCGTCTTTGCGCCGATCCTGCAAAAACTGATCCAGGCGATGGGCTGGATGGGGGCCTTGTGGTCGCTCGCGATCGTGACACTGGCGGCGCTACCGCTCGTACGCGTTGTGACACGGCCCATTGATCACGAGGCGAAAGCGGTCGAGGCGAGTGAACAAGGACTGCTGCGCAGTATTCGCAATGCGCTGAACGACCGCAGTTATCTCCTCCTGCACGCCGGTTTCTTCACTTGCGGTTTCCACATCGCCTTCCTCGTCACTCACCTGCCCGGCGAAGTGAATCTGTGCGGCTTGCCCCCGACCGTCGCTAGCTGGTCGCTAGCGATCATCGGCTTGGCCAACATCTTCGGCAGTCTCTACGCTGGTGCCTGCGTCGCCCGCTATCGCAGCAAACACGTGCTGTTCTGGCTGTATGGGTCGCGGGCGGTGATGATTGCCCTCTATCTGACGGCACCGCGCACCGACCTGACGTTTTACATCTTCGCTGCTGGCCTCGGCTTCACCTGGTTAGCGACCGTACCACCGACTGCTGCCATCGTCGGCAAACTTTTTGGCGTGCGCTATCTGGGAACGCTTTTCGGTCTGACCCTGCTCTCGCACCAAATCGGCGGCTTTCTTGGCGCCTGGCTGGGCGGCCTCGCCATCACCCGCTTCGGCGACTACTCGTGGATGTGGTACGCCGACATGGCGCTCGCTGCACTCGCCGCCCTCGTCAACCTGCCGATCCGCGAAGCGCCTGTCCTGAGGATAAGACCCGCATGAAATCCTTCCGTAGCGAATTCGTCAATGTGCGCGAACGGCGCTATTTCACGCGCATCTGGGGAGAAGATGATGCGCCGACGCTTTTCTTCCTGCATGGCTGGGGCGATATCGGCGCATCATTCCAATTCGTTGTCGACGCCCTGCGCGGCAATTGGCGCATCGTCGCTCCCGACTAGCGCGGCTTCGGCATGACGCAGTGGAACCTCGGCGCCTACTGGTTCCCGGACTACCTCGCCGACCTCGACGCGCTGCTTGAACACTACTCGCCCGGATGTCCAGCGCAAATTGCCGGGCACAGCATGGGCGGCATCGTCGCCAGCCTCTATGCCGGTATCCGTCCCGAACGTGTCTCACGTTTCGCCAATTTGGAAGGCTTTGTCCTCTGGGTCTCGGCACCGGGCGCAACGCCGGATCGCTTTACCCAATGGTTACGGCAGATTCGCGACGACGATGCCGCGTTTCGCCTCTATTCACGCCGCGATGAATTCGCTGACCGGCTTTGCCGTGACAACCCGCGCCTGCCCGCCGAACGCGCTACGTTTCTCTCTCAACATTCGTTGATCATGGCCGACAACGGCGAATTCACCTTCGCCGCCGACCCGCATCACCGCTGGATCAGCCCGGTGCTCTTTCCGCTGGAAGAAGCCAAAGCCTGCTGGCGCCGGATCACGGCGCCGACATTGTGGATCGCTGGACGGGATTCCCCGGTCATGAAAAAGCATCTGGCCGACCCCGACGACTACCGTGCGCGCCGGGAATGTTTCGCCCAGGTACAGGAAGTCGTCCTCGACGATTGCGGACACAACATCCACCACGACCAGCCTGAAAAGCTTGCCCGGTTACTCGACGATTTCTTTGTCTAAGAAAAAAGGATTACAACACGTAGCGCGACAAATCCTCGTTCTGCGACAACTCGGCGAGACGGCCGTCAACGTAAGCGGCATCGACCGTGATCATCTCGGAAGCCACGTTGCCGGCGGTAAAGGAAACCTCCTCGAGCAATCTTTCCATCACGGTATGCAATCGACGCGCGCCAATGTTCTCGGTGCGCTCGTTGACCGACCAGGCAATTTCGGCGAGACGACGGATCCCCTCTGGCGAAAACCCAAGCTCGACGCCTTCGGTCGCCATCAGGGCCTGATACTGCATGGTCAGACAGGCATCCGTCTGCGTCAGGATGCGTTCAAAATCAGCCACCGATAGTGATTCGAGTTCAACTCGGATCGGGAAGCGCCCCTGCAACTCCGGAATCAAATCGGACGGTTTGGCGAGATGAAACGCACCGCTGGCGATAAAGAGAATGTGATCGGTGCGGATCATCCCATACTTGGTCGACACAGTGGTTCCTTCGACCAACGGCAGCAGATCGCGTTGCACCCCCTGACGCGAAACATCGGCGCCGTGCGCATCGCTGCGCGAGGTAATCTTGTCGATCTCGTCGAGAAAGACAATGCCGTTCTGCTCGACGTTGCGCACGGCATCAAGTTTGATTTCCTCGTCGTTGATCAGTTTCGCGGCTTCTTCCTCGATCAGGAGCTTGCGCGCCTCACTGATCTTGAGCTTGCGTGTTTTCTTGCGCGCGTTGCCCAGGTTCTGGAACATCCCCTGGATTTGCGAGGTGAGCTCCTCCATGCCTGGCGGAGAGAATATCTCGGCCTGCAGCGCCGGGCCGGCGACCTCGATCTCGATCTCGATCTCCTTGTCGTCGAGTTCGCCTTCCCGGAGTTTCTTGCGGAATTTCTGCCGCGACGAATTTTCCTCGTTCGCCTGCGTGTCGTTAAAGAAATTGCCGCGTCCGGAGGGCAACAGAACATCGAGCACGCGCTCTTCGGCAGCATCCTCGGCACGTGTTCGCACCGCCTTCACGGCCTGTTCACGTCCGTCCTTGACCGCAATCTCGGCAAGATCGCGAATGATCGTCTCCACGTCGCGACCGACATAACCGACCTCAGTAAACTTGGTTGCCTCAATCTTGATGAAGGGCGCATTGGCCAGCCGCGCCAGACGACGCGCGATTTCAGTCTTACCAACGCCGGTCGGCCCGATCATCAGGATATTCTTGGGTGTGATTTCTTGGCGCAACGGCTCGGCGACTTGCGCCCGCCGCCAACGGTTGCGCAAGGCAATAGCGACCGCTTTCTTGGCTTTGTCGTGGCCGACGATATGTTTATCGAGTTCGCTAACGATTTCTCTCGGCGTCATCTGCATGATTTGCGACATGGTTGGCATGGTGGATTCAGTGAAACAAAATCAAGCGCTAATCCAGCGTCTCGATCGTGAAATTGTGATTGGTATAGATGCATAGGTCGCCGGCGATTTCCAGTGACTTGCGGATCACCTCGCCCGGTTCGAGTTCGGTATTCTCAATCAGGGCGCGCGCGGCGGATTGGGCGAAAGCCCCCCCCGAGCCGATTGCAACGATCCCTTGTTCCGGCTCCAACACGTCGCCGTTGCCGGTAATCACCAAGGAGTTCTCACGATCGGCGACGGCCAGCATGGCTTCCAGGCGGCGCAAAGCACGATCGCTGCGCCAATCCTTGGCCAATTCGACGGCCGAACGCAGGAGATTCCCCTGATGTTTGTCCAATTTGGCTTCAAAGCGCTCGAAAAGGGTGAAAGCGTCGGCCGTTCCGCCTGCGAATCCCGCCAGAATCCGGCCCTGATAAATCCGTCGCACCTTGCGCGCGCTGGCCTTGATCACCACATTGCCGAGCGTCACCTGCCCGTCGCCGCCCATGGCAACCCGGTTGCCTCGGCGCACCGACAGGATCGTGGTGCCGTGGTATTGCTCCATGATGGTTCCCTGTTGTCAGTTATTGGAGAAAACGATGCTGGCGACGGCTTTCAAGCCGACGACGCCAAAAAGTTCGGCCACCAGATGGTTGGGATGATGAAATACGATCTGCTTGCCGGCATTCCTGATCGTCGTCAATACGTTCAACAACGCGCCAGCACTGATGAAATCTATCCGGATCAGTTCTGAACAGTCGATGATCACGGGATCGTGAACACCGGCATAGCCGCTTAAATCAGCAAAGCGAGACGCTTTGATCTCTCCTCGCAAGACATAGGCCTCCCCTGGAATTTCCGTTGCGCCTTGTCCGTTCATCTTCGCCGCTGACTCGGGCGGGGCAACACGACCGGCGTCCCAAGAAGGCGGCGAGACCTCGAAGGTCACGGCATAATTGATCGCCATCTCTTCAAAATAGTCGTTCATGCCCTGCAACTGGCAAAGTTCAAGAAGCAGTAACCAGCAGGCTTCATTGTCAGGGCGACCGACCACGACCTGTTGCTCGACCAGCTTGAATAAGCCGTCCCGCCCGAGCAAATCGAGTTCACATTTCGATTTTCTGGCTTGCAGCAAGATTTCAAGCATGCGACCGCAGCCCCCCGCGTCAAGACAGCCGACTTTCGACAGATCAAGGCGCAGCTTCGGATTTTTTTCGAGCATGCGGCAAATGGCATCGAAGGCCGAAATGTTGTCCCCGGTCAGCCCGCCACTGAAAAGCAGGTTTCCGGCAGCGACGGCCTCCTTGGCTTTGGGCTTGGGTTTGGACTTGTCCCGCCAAGCGGGAGGGGATTTTTCAAAACAGCGGGCGAATTCGATCCCCAGCGCTTCGAATTCCGCCTTCTTCCCTGACAAACGATAAAAATCGAAGAGCATCAGCCACAGGCGTTCCCCGGGACCGAATTGATGGATGCGCACGGAACTCTCGAGCACCGCACTGACGGCTTCGTCTTGCGCATTGGCATAGAGAATCGCCGCTTCCTCTGCCTCCGCATCGACGGGATCAACATCGGCGTCCAGGATATATTGCGGCGAACTTTCGCTGAAAACAAAATCCGAAAACTCCAGCGGCGGCAAATCCTTTTTGGCCGCGCGCGATTCAGTCGGCAATCCGGCGGGCTGCTGCGCTTCGGGAGCCGGCGCCGATTCAGCGGCCGGACGCTCCGCTCCAGCAGGCACTTCCTTGGCACGCGGGACGGCCGCCGGTCTGGCGACCATTTTCTCCGGCTCTTTTTTGAAAAATGAAAAAACCATGGCTCAACCACTATCTATTGGGGCAGTTTTAACACAACGCCCTACCCACTGCAATTTCGGCGCAAACAGGATATGCCTTGTGCCAAGGACGTTCCCGACCCCGTAAAACACACGCCCATCGAACGCCGGAGAAACCACGCTCCGCCACCTTTGCACGTGTTGGACTATCCCATTTCGGGAATGTTTTCTTTACTCGCCCTGGCCGCTTGCCCGATGGCAATCGGCACAACACCCTCGCAAGTCGAAGTCCATCCGGGAAAGAACGAACCCCGCCTGCAACGCCGGGGCCACGGGAAGAGACGCATCAAGACAATACACCACCCCGCACTGCTCGCACCTGAAATGAACATGGGTACTGTGCTCGCTCCCGACGGTCGCCGAGTACCTATACACCCGTTGTGCATCCGCATTCTTGTGCGCTAGCCCCGCCTCGACCAGCCAATCGAGAACGCGGTAAAGCGTGACCCGGTTACACACTGTTGCATCCAGCACCTGCTCAATCTCGTTATGGGAAAGCGCGGCGGGCGCTTCGCGCAACAATTTCAGAACCTGGATACGCGCCGGGGTTGCCCGTGCGCCCATGCGGCGAATTTGTTCCGAAACCACATCCGGAACGGATCGAGCTGAAGAAGCCAAGAATGTCGCTCAGAGAAACATCGAAGGAAGATTACAACACGCCGCCCCCCCCACATGCAACACGGTTGCACCCCTGTTCGGAATGCAAACAGCCCCGACACAGAAGACTTGCCTTGCTTGCCAATGGCCAGTTCAAAAACATCCACACCGAAATCGCCCGCTCAGCCCCCTTCTATCCGGCCGAGGAATACCATCAGGATTATTACAAGAAAAACCCGGTTCGTTATACCTATTACCGATACCTCTGCGGTCGCGATGCGCGACTGGAAGAACTCTGGGGCAAGAAGAAATAAGTCTGCGTTATTTACGCTTGGCGCGAGGATGCGCTGCGTCATACACCTTCGCCAGATGCTGAAAATCGAGATGGGTATAGACCTGGGTCGAGGCGATGCTGGCGTGTCCGAGCATTTCCTGCACGGCGCGCAGATCGCCCGAGGATTGCAAGACGTGCGATGCAAAGGAATGCCGCAGCATGTGCGGATGGACGTGTGTCGGCAATCCCAGCCGGAGCGCTCGCTGGGACAGCCGATCCTCGATGACGCGCGGGCTGATCCGCCCCCCGCGCTTACCAACAAACAAGGCCGTTTCATCCACCGCGGCCAGTTCCGCCCGGCGGCTCGCCCAGCGCCCGACCGCTTCACGCGCCTTGCTGCCCACCGGCACCTGCCGCGGCTTGTTGCGCTTGCCGAGAACGCGCACTTCGCCAGCCAGCAAATCCTGCAGGCCATCGAGGTCAAGCCCCGATAGTTCGCTCAAGCGCAATCCGGACGAATAAAACAATTCGAACATCGCTTGATCGCGCACCTCGACGATGTCATCGTCCGACACTTCGAGCAAGCGGCTAGCCTCATCCGGCGACAACACTTTCGGCAGCGCTTTCGGACTTTTCGGCGCACGCACACCGTCAACCGGATTGACCGCCACCTCGCCGCGCCGCCCGAGCCAGCGGTAAAACCCACGCCAAGCAGATAACGTGCGCGCCAGCGATCGCGCGTCGTTCAGGCCGCGCGCATGCAACTGCGCGACGAAACGCCGGATGTTATGGGAATCGATTGAAGCGAAACCTAGCGTACTGGACTGCGCGGCGATCAATTCGCCAAGTATTTTGAGATCGCGCCGATAGTTGCTGACCGTGTGCGGCGACAGCCGCCGCTGCTGGGCAAGCTCGTCGAGATAGCTACTGACCGGGTCGCCGTCGGACATGCGTCAAGGGAGGCGCAAAACCCTGGCCAGGGCGGCCGGGGCCATTTCGCCCAAGCGTTCAAGGTAGAGCGTGCCCATACCCGAGTAAAAACGCTGCGGGTCTTCGCTCCCGAGTGCGATCAGCCCGATGGAACCACCGCCGTTGCGCATCGCGATCAGGGCTTGCGAACGGACATGCTTCGAAGCATCGCCGAACCAGGAAGAGGTTTCGAAACCCGAGGTCGAACCGCAATAAGGTTGCGACAGCGTTTCGGCAAATTCCAGCAAATCGTGGCTGACATCGGCAAACTCGGGCAATTCGTCGGCGTTTTCCGGCCGCTGCCACAAGCGCAAGGCGATGTGAGGAATTGCAAAATCGTCGCGCAGATGGAAATTGAGGGTATGCAGCAGCGCCGGGAAGGTGGCGACGGCGATCATCGCGACGCCGAGACGGTGCATTTTTTCGCTAATAGTGTCGTTTTCCTCGCCGAACTGCAGCAACTCACCCATCTTGCCCTCGAGTTGCTTGTTCTTCTCCCGCAGGCTGAGCATCTGCCGTTCGGTGATCGAGATCGTGCGGCCACCATGCGGATGCGGAATCATGATCCGCGACATCAGATCAGCATGTTCCTCGAAAAACTGCGGGTTGCCCAGCAAATACTGGGCGACTTCGTCTGACCTCATAGCTCGATTTCTCCTGTGAATACGGTCACCGCCGGGCCGGTCATGCGCACGGCGCTCCCCTTGCCATCCCAGGCAATCGACAATTCGCCGCCCCGCGTCGATACGCGCACCGGCGAATCGAGCAGGCCGCGCGAAATACCAGCGGCGACCGCGGCGCAAGCTCCCGTGCCGCAGGCCAGCGTCTCACCAGCGCCGCGCTCATAAACCCGGAGCTTGATCGCATGCCGACCGACGACCTGCATGAAGCCGGCGTTGACGCGCTTCGGAAAGCGCGCATGGTTCTCGATCAACGGCCCCTGCGCGGCGACCGGTGCCGTATCGACGTCGGCAACGACCTGCACGGCATGCGGATTCCCCATCGACACCGCCGTGATCGTTACCGTTTCATCGCCGATAGCGAGTTCCTGACAGAGCGCATCGTTGTGACTGACGAACGGAATCTGCTCCGGAACAAAAACCGGCTCGCCCATATCGACAGTGACGTTGCCGTCGTCTTCCAGGCTCGGCTTGATCACCCCGCGCATCGTCTCGACGAGAATCTCGCGCTTATCCGTCAGTCCCTGGTCGTGGACGAAACGCACGAAGCAGCGCGCGCCATTGCCGCACTGCTCGACTTCGCCACCATCGGAGTTGAAAATCCGGTAACGGAAATCAACGCCCGGCGCGCTGGCTTTCTCGACCAGCAAGAGTTGATCGAAGCCGACCCCAAAATTGCGGTGACCCAAAAAACGGATCTGCTCGGTCGTTAATTGAACCGACTGGCGTACACCGTCAAGTACGACGAAATCGTTGCCCAAGCCATGCATCTTCGAGAACTTCAGTTTCATGCGTTCGCTACCCAAAAAATTAGTCCAAGGATTTCGCCATTATAAAGTCGTCCATGACGAATTCACCGCCAATATCCACGCAAACGGACTCGCGAACGACGAAGCCGTGCTTCGCATAAGCCGCCAGTGCCTGCGCATTGCCTTTGTTTACGGCAAGGGGCAACGTCGAGCCGCGCTGTTCCCAGGTACGTTGCAGCGCCCGCGCAATCATCAGGTCAGCGAAACCGTAGCGCTGTCGCACGGGGTCGATATCCAGCTTGTCGAGCTTGAGTTCGCGTGTCTCGGGCAACAGAACGGTCGAGGCGAAGCCGACAAGGTCTCCATCCCTGCGGATCGTATCCCACCAGACCCCTGGCGTATCCAGTTCCTCGCGCAGTCGATCGCGTCCGTATCGCTGCTGCAACATGTCGTCGATCTGCGCCTGATCGATGATTCCCGGATAAGTCGCCAGCCAAACCTGGCGTACCAAGCGACGTAAAGACGGGATATCCGAGAAACTCGCAGCAGAAATTCGGCAATCCAAAGCAGCGCTCTCATTTCTTGGCGTTTGTCCGGCGAGTCGAATGGCAATACAATCCCCCCTTCCCACTTCTCGCAAGTCATTATTTCCACAACTCGATTCGGCCCGTTCTCTGAAAAGCACAACCGGTTTTCAGCGGATTCAGACAATGGAACGGCAATTATTCTGCGCCCCCCCGTAACCAGCCACGACCATGCTTATCCGACTGTCCAGCCAATTGCTGGCTTTCCTACTCTGGATTCTCCACTTTCTTCCTTTGCCGATTCTAGCCCTTCTAGGAAAATTGCTGGGGGGCGTGCTCTACGTTACAGGTCGTCGAAGAAGGCAAATCGCGGCCACCAATCTGGAAATGTGTTTTCCCGAACTGAGTGAAAGCCAGCGAAACCGTTTAGTGCTTCAACATTTCCAGACACTGGGGCGAAGCCTCCTGGAACGTAGCATCCTCTGGTGGGGGAGCCCGGAACGGTTGCGGCGCCTTATTCGCATCGAGGGAGAGGACATCATTCATGCTTCGATCAACGCAGGACGGCCCGTCATCCTTCTCGCACCGCATTTCGTTGGGCTCGATGCGGGAGGCATTGCGATCGCCCAACGTTTTGACGTTGTCAGCATTTATGCCCGACAGTCGAACGAAGTCTTCGACCAACTCCTGCTCGCAGGGCGGTCCCGCTTCGGCAACCAGCTGCTTCTCTCTCGTCAAGATGGCGTTCGGGCGACGGTAAAGGCCATGAAATCGGGGCGGCCGTTTTATTACCTTCCCGACCTCAACGCGCGCCGGCGCGACGCGGTTTTCGCTCCATTTTTCGGCGTTCCGGCGTCAACGACGACAGGGCTTTCACGTCTTGCACGCGCGGCCGATGCGGTCGTCATCCCCTGCGTTACCCGCATGCTTCCTGGCGGCGAGGGATATTGGGTCGAAATCAGTCCGCCTTGGCCGGATTACCCGACTTCGAATCCCGAAGCCGATACCGCTGTGATGAACCAATGGCTTGAGGGGATCGTTCGCACCATGCCTGAACAGTATTACTGGGTACATCGCCGGTTCAAAACACGGCCTGCGGGTGCCCCGAAGATTTACTGATATTTTTTCAGCCTCTTGGAAAACATGCTTACACAGACTCCTCAAAGCTTCGATGATTGGTGGAACGTCCCGGAAACGTGGATTGAAACGCCGAACCAGCGACGAAATGGCTGGAGCGGCATGATTCGCGCCACCATCGAAGGCCAGACCTTTTTCATCAAGAAGCAGTACAACCACCTATATCGCTCTTGCCAGCATCCTTTTGGGCAACCGACGGTTAACCGCGAATTCGAGAACATCACAACTTTGACCCGCATCGGGGTCTGCGTACCGGAACCTGTTTTTCACGGCACCCGCAAAACCGACGACGTTTATCAAGGGCTGCTCGGCACCCGCAAAACCGACGACGTTTATCAAGGGCTGCTCGTCACACGCGAACTTTCGGGATTCTCCGCATTAGGAGACCAGACCAATCTCGATCCCACTCAGCGCAAGACCCTTGCCCGGGAAATCGGCCGTGTGCTCGGCCTGGTTCATAAACACGGACTGCAACATAGCTGCCTCTACGACAAGCACATCATGATCCGTTGGCAGAATGCCACGCCTGAAATTGCGCTGATCGATCTGGAAAAAATGCGTCGCCGAATCTTCCCCAGGCAGGCGGCAAAGCATGATCTGGAGCAGCTTCATCGCCGACAATCCATCTGGAGCGAACAGGAATGGCAAATCCTCGAACAAGCACACCGTGCCCTCTATTAAACGGGGAAGCACCGCTGAACCCTCAACGGAAGATTCATAAATCATCAACTTCGGTATACTTGCCCATTTGTAGTCCAGATTAATCATTTCGGCTGCCATGGCGCAGCGAGTATTGCAGAAAGACCTGAACTTTGGCCCTGACCATTCTCGGACTCTCCGGCGCGCTGACACACGATCCGTCAGCTGCGCTCTATGTTGACGGAAAGCTCGTCGCCGCTGCTGAAGAAGAACGCTTCGTTCGCGACAAGCATGCCAAGAACCGCATGCCTTACGAGTCCGCAAAGTTCTGCCTTGAATTTGCCGGCATCAAGCCGAATGATGTCAAGATCGTCGCCATTCCATTCGCCCCGATCAGCCTCGCCGAGAAGGCGCGCTGGCACTACGCGAAGCGCTACTGGTACGCCCCGGACCGCTCATTCGACGCCATCCTCACCGGCAACCGCCGCTATTACCGTTACAAGAAACGCATCGAGTGGTGCCTCGTGCAACTCGGCTTCGACCTGAAACAGGTCGAGATCGTGCCGGTCGAGCACCACCTTGCGCACGCTGCTTCCGCTTACCACTGTTCGGGCTTCCAGGAAAAAACAGCAATCCTCGGCATCGATGGCAAGGGCGAGTACGCGACAACCTTCTTCGGCTATGGCGAAAACGGGAACATCCACAAGATCAAGGAATTCTACGACCCGGATTCCCTTGGCGGCCTTTACGGCGCGCTCACCGAATATCTCGGCTTCGAGATGCTCGACGGCGAGTACAAGGTCATGGGCATGGCGCCTTACGGCGACCCGACAAAGTACGACTTCTCGAAGCTGGCGAAATTCGAGAACGGCGAGCTGATCGTCAACACCGATTACGCCAACGTGATCGGCTTCCGCCGCTACAAGGAAAAGGGCAAGGGCTACTATTTCTCGCCGAAGCTGATCGACTGGCTCGGACCGATGCGCCACGGCGACATCGCCGACGACCCCTATATCCATTACGCAGCGAGCATGCAGAAGCTGTTCGAGCATCTCTCGTTGCAGATGATCGAGTACTACCTCGGAGATATCCTCAAGGAAACCGGCAAGCTGGCCTTCGCCGGCGGCGGTGCGTTGAACGTCAAGCTCAATCAGAAAATCATCGCCCGCCCCGATCTGAAGGAATTGTTCGTCCAGCCGGCCTCGGGCGACGCTGGCACCGCGATCGGCGCCGCCTCCTATGTCTCGGTTCAGCGCGGTGTGCCGGTCGAGAAGATGGAGCACGTTTACCTCGGTCCGGCCTTCAGCAACGAGGACGTCATCGCCGCTTGCGCCCGCCACCCTTCGAAACCGCACTGGCAACAGATCGACAACGGCGATACCGAAGTCCCGAAGCAGATCGCGCAGATTCTTGCTGACGGCAACCCGGTCGCCTGGTTCCGTGGCCGCATGGAGTTCGGCCCGCGCGCACTCGGCGGTCGCTCGATCCTCGGCTGCCCGAGCGCAGCCGGTGTCGCCGACCGCATCAACGAACAGATCAAGTTCAGGGAGCGCTGGCGGCCGTTCTGTCCGAGCATGCTCGATACCGTCGGACCCAAGATGCTTGGCAGCGCGCACCCGGCGCCGTTCATGACCTTTACTTTCGAAGTCGCCGAAGAGTGGAAATCGCGCGTGCCGGAAGTCGTGCACGAGGACGGCACCTCGCGCGCGCAAGTGCTGAAGCGTGAATTCAACCCGCGCTACTACGACTTGATGATCGAACTGGAAAAGCTCACCGGCAATGGCGTCGTGCTCAATACTTCGCTCAACCGACGCGGCGAGCCGATGATCTGCTCGCCGACGGATGCCCTCAATATGTTCTTCGGATCGGATCTGCAATATCTGATCATGGAGGACATCCTAGTGCTCAAGGATTCGACTCGGCGAAGCTGCGCCCGATGAATAGCGATTCCATCACCGATTACTACGTTGCCGGGCGACCGAAGTTCGTTTCCTTCCTGCGACCTGAAGGCTCATTCTCTTCTGCAATTGACATCGGCTGTGCTGGTGGAGTGCTTGGCAGTACCCTGCTGCAACAGGGTATCGTCCAAGCCTGTGACGGCATCGAGCCTGTACCTGCAGCCGCCCGTCTTGCCGAAAAATGCTTGCACCGAGTCTGGCAGGGTACGTTTGAGAACGTCGCCGAGTCTATATCCTGGCAAGACTATTCGCTGGTAACTATGGCCGACGTACTTGAACATCTGGCCGACCCGTGGTCAGCCTTGCGCTTCCTTCACGAGAAGACCTCACCCGACTGCCGTCTGGCGCCGAGCGTCCCCAACGTGCGTCATTACAAGGTCGTGCTGCCGCTGCTGTTTCGTGGCGAGTTCAGCTACCGCGACCACGGCATCATGGACCGCACCCATCTGCATTTCTTCACCGCCGACAGCATCCGCGACACGCTGTACGAATGCGGCTGGAAGATCATCCGCCGCGACAACCACATGAAGAAAAGCTACCGCCGCTGGTATATGCCGACACGCCTGCTTGAACCCTTCGTTGCCGTGCAACATTTGATGATTGCTGAAAAGCAATGAGCCAACCTCTCGTCAGCATCGCGATCCCTGCATACCGGCACGCCCACTTCATTGAGGCCTGCCTTGCTTCGGTCTGTGCGCAGACCTACCCGGAACTAGAGATTGTGGTGCTCGACGACGGCTCGCCCGACGACACTTACGAAGTTGCGAAGCGCTTCCTCGAGACCCATCGCAACCGCTTCCGGCGGATCGTCGTCGAGCGCCACGAAAACCGCGGCGTCAGCGCCAACTCGAATGCCTGCATCGCCTCCTGCCAGGGAGAATGGGTACACCTGCTCGGCTCGGACGATCTGCTTTATCCGGAGAAGGTTGCTAATATCCAGCAGGCGATCGCCGAATGGCAAGCACCAGGACTGGCACTGGTGCATGCCGACGCAGATTTCGTGGACGAAGACGGCCAGCCCGTGCAGCGCAGTGGGCTACTGCCGCGTCCCGAAGCCGGCCCGCAGGCTGACGCCTACCGCTGGATATTTATGGCTCGGCACTCGATCTTCAACCCGACGGTGGCCCTGCACCGGGAATCCTTTCTCGCCGTCGGCGGCTTCGATCCGGAGCTGGCGCTCGAAGACATCGATTGCTGGCTGCGCCTCTCTGCACGTCATGCGATCGCCCGAGTCCCGCAAGTGCTAGCCAGCTACCGGAAACATCCGGGCAATACGCTGCGTCGCCGCCTCAGGATGCTGGCGGCGCAGTTCTTCACCTTTGCGAAATTCGTCGAAGAACACCCGCAGCTGATTGCCGACAAAGACATCCGGCAGCAATTCCGCAAGAACGTCTGGGGCTTCTGGCGCCGTATCCGTAATCGCAAGCCTTGGCTGCTGCCGATGGTGCTCACAGCCCGCTGGCGCGCTTGCCGGCAGACGCCGAGCGCTGAAGACTATCGACGCTTCGGTGCCATTCTGGAGCAGATCGCGAATTGATGCTGAAACCATTCCTCCTCCCCTGCTGGCTAACCCCGGTCAGTGCCGCCTTTGCATGCAGCCTGCTACTCTCGCTGGTGGCACGTTTTTCCAGTTCGATCAACCGCGACGGGATGCTCTACATCGATGCAGCCCGTGCATTCATCGATGGCGGTTTTCACGCAGCGCAGGAAGTCTTTAGTTGGCCGTTCTTGCCCATGCTGATCGGCATCTTGACCAAGCTCACCGGACTCTCCCCCGAAAACGCGGGCTACTTGCTCAACGCGCTGTTCATGGCTGGCGCCTGTGCGTTGCTTGTCGCCTGTAGCCGTCGGCAGAACCCAAACACCGCGTGGCTGGTTTGCCTGGCGACGCTCGCCCTGCCAGGACTCAACGAGTATCGGGGTGAATTGTTGCGCGAATACGGCTGCTGGTTCTTCATCATGCTCGCCTTCTGGCTCGCTTCACGCTGGTCGGAACAGCCGCGCTGGGCGGGCGCGCTAAGCGCGTAGGGGGCTCTGGCGATCGCCGCACTATTCCGCCCTGAGGCTCTGGCGCTATTTGCGGCACTGATCAGTTGGCAGGCTTTCACCGCGCCACGTGGCGAGCGTATGCGCCGCTTGGCCATGATCGGTGGGGTAGCACTGATAGGCGTGACAACACTTCTAGCACTTTATCTCAACGGAAAACTTGACGGCCGATTGGCCGGCGACCTCGGACGCCTGAATCTGACTCGCTTCGACCTGAAAGCACAGGCGATCGCCTTGACCCTCCACGATTATGCGCAGGGCAATGCGCGCACCATTCTCTTCTTCGGTTCGCTATCCATCATCCCGCTCAAGTTCTTGGCCAAGACTGGCATCTTCATCGTACCGCTTCTCGCCTTCCTCTCTGGCCAACAAGTCCGCCAAGCGCTGACGCGACACTCCCTATTCGCCTGGGGTTTTTCCGCCCACCTGTTAGTTCTTGTCGTCTTCGTCACCGATTTGCAGTTCCTCGCCGGGCGCTACGTCGGACTCCTCTACCTAATGTGCGCACCGTTCCTCGGCTGGGGTCTGCTACAACTGGTGCAACGCTTCCCGCGCTGGCGACTGGCGTTCGTCGGTGTCTGCGTCGCCTTCATGCTTGCCAACGTGATCTCGCTCGGTCCGGGGAAAACTCATTTCGTCGATGCCGGCAAATGGCTGGCTGCCAATATCATCGACTCTCCCCGTGTCTATAGCGAAAGCGGACGAACAACTTACTATACTGGCTGGCGGCACCGAAAGCAGCCGCCAGAATCGCGAAGCGCACTCGCCGAAGCAATTGCCCGGGGCGATTATGACTTACTGGTTCTGGAGGTCTCGCGCAAGGAAGTCAATTTTGACCGCTGGGCCGAATACCGGCCTGCGCATCGAGCAGCGCTTCGTCCATCCCAATCGCGACACCGTAGTGATCGCCGTGCCGGCCCAGAATCATTCGCGCAGCAAGCCGTCCAGCACCGAGCGCAAGCGCTGATAGACTGGGCGGAGGTCGAAACCATTCATCACTTTCTGCCGCCCCGCCGCCCCCATCGCAGCGCGCAATCGGGCATCCGCTGCCAGCTCGGCAATCCGGGCAACCCAATCCTCCTCGTTCTCGGCCAGGAAGCCCTCAACGCCGTTTTCGACGATTTCTGCATTGACACCGCAGCGCGAGGACACCACCGGCAAGCCGGCTGCCATGTACTGCAGCACCTTCAGTGCACACTTGCCGCGACTCCATTCATCGTCGCGCATCGGAGCGATGCCGATGTGCGCACTGGCCAGCTCGCGGGCCTCGTTCTCCGCCTGCCAACGGATCGGGACAATCGGCAGACCGGCCTCCGGCAGATCGAAGTCGGCGATCACCTTCAGGCGCAGGCCGGGAACACGAACCGCAGCAGCATGTAGGAAGGGGAGGACGTCCACAAGGTACTTACGCGTCGAACTGCTGCCGATCCAGACCAAATCGATGCTGTCGACCGGCTTTTCGGCATTCATCGCGTAGCGGCCAGCGGCAAGTGCAGTCGGCACCAGCTTCACAGCTGGATTAAAAACTTCCGCATGGTTCTGCAAGAAAGCATTGCCTGCCATCACATGATCACAGCCCCCTACCATCGCGGCAAAACGCCTCATTCGCGTCACCGAAGGGGAGCCGTCGGTATTGCAAAAGATCGCATCGTCAAAATCGAATACCAGTCTGCGAGCGCAGCGGCGCAACAACCACTGGATCGGTGCCGGGAAGGTTTTGCGCAAAACAATGACGACGTCGGCTACTGCCGCTTGTCGCAAGGCTGACATCAGGGACGGCAGCCCGCCCGCAGCGGTGGCATGCGCAACCGAAAACCCATCGTCGCGCAGCATCGGGAAGAACTGGAGCGCGCGATAACGGGTCGATGAAGAATCCCCGCCCTTGGACAGGAACAAGACGCGCTTCAGTTTCACCCCCCCGTTCCTAGCGCCGCTCGGCAATCACGATATCCTGATAGGAAAGGAATTCCGTCCGGCCACACCAGGATCCATAGCGGAACGGTAGCTCGACCGAGAATCCGTTACGGGAGAACAAATCGCTGACATAGGATTCGTCATAGGCAATTGCCGTCTCGGGATCCTCGGGTTTTGTAGTAAAGAATCCGCCCATGTCATGGCGAAAATCGAGATCGCTCTTTCCTTCGCTAATCAATCGACGTGATTCGTCATTGATTAAGAACATGGTGATCAGGCAACGCCCCCCTGGCTTCATAACCCGCGAGATCTCATTGAGATAGTTCTCGAGGTCAGCAGGGATCATGTGGGTGAACACAGAGGTCAGGAAGACAAAATCGAATTTTGCATCAGCAAAGGGGAAAACGTAGTCAGCCGCGCGCGTCTTACCGTCTGGGTTGTAATGCTTGTTGAAAACGTCGCTCTGTTGGAAGTGGAAATTCGGAAATCGTGGCGTAATACGCTCCTCGCACCACTCGATCCCCTTCTTGACGATGTCGAAACCGTGATACTCCCCGGTAGACGACAGGTATTTGGTCAGTGGGATTGCCATACGACCGATGCCGCAACCAACGTCAAGCACTTGGTCGCGGGGCTTCAGCTTACCAATGCTGACAAAGTGCTCGAGGAATTCGTTGCCGATCTTCTCGAAATCCCCCTTGCCGACGAATCGCATCGACTTCGGCGGGATCATGCTGTTGCCAAATGAGGAAAACAAGCCACGCAGGGCCTTGGGTATAAACCGATTCTCTCGCTGCCTCATTTCAACTCCCTGCACTCATTATTCAAGATTTGATTTCGACCGCAACCGAATATTATCTACCTATGCGGGATTTCAGCCGTTTCATCCCTTGCCGCCCGATTATTCGCTTCAGCGACACTTTCAAGTCATAGAGTAAGAACTGAAATCTAGACCAAATGCCAAAGCATTTCCCTTGGCGTACCATGTAAAGTGTCATCAGCTTGTCACGCCCCTGCCAGTCCAGTTTGTTGCAGATGCGGACCAAATCGGCAAGGCGCTTATGCATCGGCAATGGAACACCGAAAGCATGGAGGCGGCCGGTACCGATCAGGCTGAAAGACAGCGCTCCGCCAACGGAAACCGACGCCAGAATATTGCCGCCGGAAAGATCGCGAAAGAAAATGCCTCGACCGTGCAATTGGTGCAGGAAGTCGCAGAGCTGGCGATACGCGTCGTCCTGAGCAATCCCGGCAAACGCTGATTCGCCACGGGCAAATGCGGCAAACATCTCACGCACAGCGAAGTCGGCCTGAACGTACTCGCAGACGTAGAAATTGCGCATCAATGTTGCGTCCCCCCGCCACTCGAACCAGGCCACCGGCATGGCGACGCCAATCCCACGGCGGAGTAGTTCACAGGATCCGTTCCAGCTACGCAACCCCTTCGATGGCTTGAAACGATCGAGAAATTTCTTGTGGAAATACATCTTCACCGGCTGTTTCACCGCTAGTTTCGCCCCTCCCTCGTCTGGGGTCAGGAAGCGTCCAGATGACATTGCGTGCATGGCGTAGTGAAGCTTCGCGCGACGGTGCCGAGAGCAGATCTGGATGAATCGTAGGCATTAGCCGATCGACGTCCTTGACCGAGGCCGCCGCAATGACCCCTCGCCAGTTTCCTTCGCGGAAGGAATAGTATTTTCGATCCTCACCATGAAAAGCGATAACCACGTCACACAACAATGATGCCGAAGGTTTCAGGGTAACCGTCCGCCCGGCGGACCATGACAAGTAGCGCGGTGACTCACTAATCACAAGACGCCGCGCTTCCTCGGCGGGTTCATTCACCCCGTCGCGATTGTAAAAGCTAGCCTCCGAAAGATCTTGAAGCTCATAAAGATCTTCGATCGCTGCCGCGCCTCCATTGATCGTCCACACCACATGCAGCAGTTCGGCTTCGGTTCGAAAGGCGTGTAGTGTACTTCGAGTCCTTCGCATGCGTTCAGGCGACCTTCATACCTGCTTCCCGGAATACGTGCCGCGAATGTTCGCAAAGCGTGCAGAGCAGGTCGAATGCGAAAATCGGCAACGTTCCCTTCGACATTGGCGTAATGCGTGATGCGTTCGAGCGCCGGATACGGTCGTTGGCCGTTGTCGATCACCCCTTCCCGATGGCAGATCAGCTGACCCCACCACGCGCGTTCTAGCCCTCCCGAGGCCGCACAAAGCACCAAATACCGGGCAAGGTAATCGGCTTGTTTCTGCTCGCTATCCGGCAACAAGCACTCGATACGTGGCAAGGTCCAGAACGCTGCCGGCGAAATCAGCCTCGGCACACCATAATCGCCCCCCAGCCGCGCCAACAACAGTGCCTTCTTGACGAGGTTGAATTTATGCAGACCGACGAGATGCCTGCCAATAATCTTGTGATCGAAGCGCTCTGGTTCCGTGCAGCGTTCCGAAAACAGGTTGTCGCTGTGAATATCTGGGAGTTGCCCACGTTCGGCAAGCAATGACAGCAGTCCGGCATTCCACGGCGGCTCGAAATCAGTAACGCTCGGCCCGGCAAGGACAAGATCGCGCGCGCGCACTTCCTGCCAGCCAATTTCCCACATCGCCAGGAATCCTTCTAGCGAATGTCCACACCAGCGCTGACGATTGGCGTTTGAACCCAGCTCAACCAGTTCAATGAAACCGCCATGACGATCCAGTGTTCGCGCCACGAACAAGCGCCACCGCTCTGCAGCTTCGGCACTTGGCATGCGTAAGGCTTCCTCGCGCGACTGGATAAGGTGCAACGTTACTCGCACGCCTTCCGAAACCAACCGTCCGAGCAAACACTCTCCGCACGCGCCTTCATCCTGGAACGAATAATCCAGCCGGACGTGGCGAATACCAGCCCAACGCAGTTGATCGACGATTAAATCGTCGATCGCTGGATCATCCGCCGTAGCCACGCCAACACCGGCGAATGCAGAATCGACGACATGGCCGTCGGCAACAGGTTTATTCGCTCCGGGGAAACTGAACCTTCCGCGCAACACGGCTTTGGCAATCGCCAGCACGAAGCGCCAGCGCACGGCGTACTTGTTTCGCATCAACACCCTCCAGAGAGAGGCGGTTTAGCCTTTAGGATCGCTTCAAGATCAAGCCAATCCCGCTCTTCATCAATTCGCTGCATGCGGCGCATGTTGCGTGCTCGGAAATAGCGCGTCAACGGCCAAGGATGTCTGCGCATATCCGAAAAATCGATAAGACCAAGCCTTCCCTCCGGAGTCAGCACCACATTACCGAGGTGCAAGGAACGAAAATAGAAACCTTTGTCATGCAAGCGGATAATCAAACAAGTCAACATGTCTCGCAAACGCTGCTTCGTTTCAGGGTCGAAGCCGCTTTGGTTCAACTCACGCAAGGTCTTCCCGGGCAGCGGCCGATAATGAACCACATCCCGACCGAGACCTGAAATACGAACCAGATCAATAGTTTCTGGGACGGGTATGCCAATGCCTGCCAATAATCCGGCATTCTTAACGAACCTCTGTGCGTAGGGGATCAGGGCAGCCGAGGACAAGAACCGCTTCCGCCGAAACAGCTTGAAAATCGACCCATCGGACAGCAACAAGACCTTGGCTCCAAAGGGGTCTCTTTCCAGAACTTTAGCGCCCTCACTCATAGCAAGCTAATCATTTATCTGCAACTCTTTCAAAACCGCCCCAAGAAAAAATATCAATCATACCAGCTTACAGA
Organism: uncultured Propionivibrio sp.; assembly: GCA_964575415.1. Classification (GTDB taxonomy): domain Bacteria; phylum Pseudomonadota; class Gammaproteobacteria; order Burkholderiales; family Rhodocyclaceae; genus Propionivibrio. The sequence continues at coordinate 144,125 of CAZNQL010000002.1, read as the reverse complement.
AGCAAGCCCAGGCCACGTGTTAAACTCTTCGGCTCGAAATTCAAGCCCTTACCGCTTTATGCCCCAACCCAATTCGAATTTGGCATCGTCGATCAAAATATATACCCGGCTGCTACGGTATTTGCGGCCATTCATCGGCCATTTCGCCATCAGCATCGCTGGCTATCTGATTTTTGCTTCATCGCAACCGATGCAGGCAGCGGTGCTCAAGTACTTCGTTGACGGCCTTTCCGCGCCCGGAAACACGCAATATCCATTACCCATCATCGGACCATTCGAATTGATATACGGCGTCCCGTTGCTGCTGTTGATCATCATCGTCTGGCGAAGCATTGGGTCATTTCTCGGCAATTATTACCTGGCACGCGTGTCGCTCGGTCTAATCAACGACTTACGCCTCGCATTATTCAACAACCTCATTCACCTCCCGAACAGTTATCTGGACCAGCAGAATTCAGGCCACTTGATTTCTCGGATCACCTATAACGTCACCACGGTGACCGGCGCAGCCACGGACGCGATCAAGGTGATGATCCGGGAGGGCATGTCGGTTGTTTTCCTGTTTGGTTATTTGATGTGGATGAACTGGAAACTCACCGCAATCTTGATCGTCATTCTGCCCGTCATCGGCGTCATGGTTTCAAGTGCCGGCCGAAAATTCCGCAAGCAGAGCCGGAAGATCCAGGTCTCCATGGGCGATTTGACCCATGTTGCCTCGGAGACCATCCAAGGGCATCGCGTCATGCGCAGTTTTGGCGGCGAAAATTACGAATCGGCCCGCTTTCACTCGGCGAGCGACGACAATACAGAAAAGCAACTCAAGATGGTCAAAACCGGGGCTGTTTTTACTCCCGCCCTGCAACTCGTGGTCTTTTCAGCAATGGCCGCGGTACTTTTTCTGGTTCTCCTCATGCGCGGCGATGCCACCGCCGGCGAACTGGTTTCCTACATCACAGCGGCGGGAATGCTGCCCAAGCCGATCCGCCAGCTCTCTGAAGTCAGCGGCATGATCCAGAAGGGACTGGCCGGCGCGGAAAGTATTTTCGCTCAGCTCGACGAAGCCCCGGAAATCGACGACGGCACCTTCGAAACCGCCAGAGTCCAAGGCGCCATCGAATTCAGGAACCTGAGTTTCTCCTACCCCGAAGCGGCGCAGGTTGTTCTGGATAACATTTCCTTCTCCATTAAACCGGGGGAGATGATCGCCTTGGTGGGGCGCTCCGGTAGCGGCAAGACCACGCTGGCCAACCTGATTCCGCGCTTTTATCCGCACTCGGCTGGGCAAATCCTGATTGACGGTATCGAGATCAATGAGTATCGATTGCGGAACCTGAGACGGCAGATTGCCCTCGTCACCCAGCATGTCTCTCTTTTTAACGATACGGTGGCCCGCAACATCGCCTATGGCGATCTCGCCAACACTCCGAAAGACAAGATCATCCAGGCGGCCGAAGCTGCTTACGCAAGCGAATTCATCCACCAGTTGCCGCAGGGATTCGACACGCTGGTCGGAGAAAATGGCGTGCTGCTTTCCGGCGGGCAACGGCAGAGAATTGCGATTGCCCGGGCCATCCTCAAGGATGCCCCGATACTGATTCTTGACGAAGCCACGTCGGCGCTCGACTCCGAATCCGAGCGCCATATACAGTCAGCCCTTGACCGCGTCACCGCCAACCGCACCACGATCGTCATTGCCCATCGCCTAACAACCATCGAAAAAGCCGATCGTATTTTCGTCATGGAGAAAGGGCGTATTGTAGAAGAAGGCACTCACCAGCAGTTGCTTGAACGCAACGCCCATTATGTGCGGCTTCACGCCATGCAATTTTCCGACGCGGACAACAAGCCGCTCGATGAAGCGTGCTGAGCACGAGAGAATTATCGTTCTACTCTCTTTGCCCAAGAACCATTCGCGGACAAAGCGCTTCTATTGAGAGTGGCCGCCTTGGCATACGCCGCGATCAGGAAGGTTCAATCGTTCAAGCGCTAAGTTTGGGGCAGGATTTCGTCAAGCCATTTCCTGAGGACTGAAGCCTCTGGCCAGTTGGCGAGCATTCGGTTGCGATCCCGGCGCCAGGCGCGCCGGAAGGCCGCGTCCGAGACGTGCCTGACCATCGCATCCAGGTCGATCAGCACCAAACGCCCCTCACTCCAGATCAGATTGCTCGCTTTCATGTCTCCGTGGGAGATGCGTTGCTCGAAGAGAGAATTGAAAACATCGATGATCGCCTCTCGCTCCGCTTGACCAGGGATACTGTCGGCCGAGAGATGATCGAGCAAGTTCCGACCGTCGCAATACGCGGTCAATAAAAATGCACGGCGGCGCAGAAGGCCGAAACGCTCCTCGATCACCGCAACCGGCTTCGGTGTTGGAACTCCCAGGAAATCCAGCATATTTCCCGCTTGCCACGCGTGCCAGGCCCGGCTGGGGCGCCACGCGCGAAACATCGCATGCGCCAGACTCTTGAGGTTGTATCGCTTGAGGATAAATGCACTGTCCTTCGCGTCGACACGCGCCACCGTACAGGTTCTGCACGACTTGAGGCGGACGCCACCTTCCAGCGCGGCATCCGGGGCATTCAGCACCGACCGGATGGCCGGCAAGGCCGCGCGCCATGCCGAAACTATACGCAACATATCTTTTTCAAAGTAAAACAGGGTGCAATCACGCGCACATTTGGCGAGATAATCGTTGAGCCGGCGTTTTCTTTCCTTTCCAACCTCTGTACGTAAATCATCTACTGACAGGTCCGCCCCCCCGCAAACTGCTTCGTATGATCCGAGCAGTCGGACAAGATGTCGATCCCAACTGGCCGGCAGTTGCGCCACAAGTCTTGCAATATTTTTTGCGACTTCTGCACCAACAAGAGGCCGACCGAAATCTTGAACCGTATCGCCGTCAATCACAAACAGCTTGTTTTGCGCTAGTAGGAAATTCCCAAAATGCAAATCATCCTGAACCAACCCCGATTGATGCATTCTAGCTAGCAGCCTCAATACTTTATCCACTAGTGGATAAATATTGGGATGACTGTGCGGCTGATCACCTAAAGAGGGCCAAACATTAATCAAAGAATCCGCATCATGAATAAACCGGGTCAGAAGTGCGTACCCCCCGCCTTCGATGCGCCCTGAATGAACCAACTCTGGCGTTGGCAGGTCTGCCCGGCGCAAAGACTCAATGCCTTGCTTTTCGCATTGCCAATGCCGTTTACTTGCCCCCCCTTTTGACACGAATAATTTGGCAAGAACACTCTGCCCGGAGATCGTACCCTCGCCAACGACCCGCTTCCCCGGCAGGATTCTTAGAATTCTTCGCACAACAAGTGTCTGCCCACCTTCAAGCGTCACAGCAAAAGGCCCCTGAAGATTTCGCCCGGCGTCACGCAGCACCGCTGTATCAACAAGCAATTCCATTCAGTATCGACACCCCGGATGATTTACGAGAACTGAAGCAAACAAATCAACGGTCAAGCGATTCGTTAGCAAGTATGTCGCTTGCATTTATTTTTTGAAGCTTCACTCCGACCCGTTTTTTCCCGCTTCTGATCAATCGCTCACTCCCTCCCAACTCTGGGTTAAGTATCATCGTCGCATGATTAACGTGATCAACATAACGGCTCAAATAATCAGATTCCAAAAACAGCATCCGGTAACCCGCTTCAATCATTTTTCGATGCATGACGCTTCCGGCAACCTCGTTCCCATCCGAGAAACCTGTCGACAGGGAGCGAATCACATCAGTACGGTACATTGCACAATGGCTGCGAAGATAATGCAAACTATCATCGAAACGTTCAGGGCGAAAATTGCCGCGCCCCGTCAGCAGCAACTCGGATTTCTTGACAAATTCTTCCAGCTTGCGACCCAATCGCTGCAACCTGCTTTTTGATTCAAGTTTCCAGGGACCAACCCCTGCCAGTTTTTCATCTTGGCAAAAGGATTCTAGTAGCACATCCAGCCATGCCTCATGACGCACAAACGTATCGGTATGAATTGAAAGAACAAATGGCGTATCAAACTGCGCCAAAGCCAAGTCAAGAGCCATTGAATGGGATAATGCCCCCCTTCACCTGGCTCCGGCTTACGCTCGAGCAACTCGATCCATTTTAGCGTCCTCAAATATTCCACAGATGCGTCTTGAGAATCGTTATCGATAACGACAACATGAACTCGGCCGAAATCTGTGTATTTGCAGAGCAATCGCAAGCAAATTTTAGTTATTTCCGGCGTCTTGAAATTTGGTATCAGGATTGTTACTTGTTTTGATTGGTCAGAACTCACAATAACCATTCTCCATAATCATTCCCGCCCTTCAAAAAAATTCAGGATTTTTCTAATCATGCGCTTGTCCTCATCATTCAAACGGGCATGCTGCCGATAGTCAAGAAAGAAACGTAAGCGCTGCACGCGTGACAAATGGTATTTACCGACTTTATCCAGGCACGCCAGGTCTTTGATGATGCGGTAATCCAGAAATGGCCGCCACCAATACCCGCCACTCGGACAGTCGATCAAATAAACCTGGGGCTGCCCCTCGTCAACGATCAGGATGTTTCTCCACTTCAGATCGTTGTGCGCGAATCCGTGATCGTGCATTGCGCGCGCAATGCGTGCAATCTGGCTGGAAACCGCAGCCAACCAGCCTCTGTCACGCAAGCGTTCGTCGCGCTGGTTGGCCAGGCGCGCCAGGTCGCAGGCGCCCACAATCTCTTCGGTCACGAGCGCGCCGCGTCTGAACCCACCCCATTGCCGTTCAAGGCCATACGCAACCAGTTTTGCCGTCGGAATCCCCGACGACTGGAAGGCGAGGTGATTTTCCCACTCCTTGCGAACACGCGGGCGCACTTGCCACTGGCGAAGGCCGAACCAATGCCGCTGCCAACTCCGTCCATTGCAGACGTATCGTTTGACGTAATAGCATTTACCGCCGAATCGGGCCCGGATTACCGACGCCAAAGGGTCGCTCGATACCGCTTCGCCCTCCAGGGCAAACACTTGCGCCATCGTGGCGAATAACGGCCGCCCCGCTTCGTCAACGCAGTCAGGATCGGACCACCAGTCAATCATGTCGATCCTCGCGACGAAAATTTCCTTTCGAAGCGCCCCTGCAGGCGAGCAGCTTCCTGCGCAAGATCCTGTAGAAGGCGGGCCTCTTTTTCTAGGATGGTACGCAAAGGCAATTCAAAATAATCGCGCAAAAAGCGGAAGACATCCCGTTGCGTCAGACCGATGCCGAGAACCGAAAAATACAAGCTAGCCAAATCCTTGTCCCGCCAGCGGCGGGGGGTTTTCGCGCGGACCTGAGCGCGATGCAGATCGATCAACGATAGCTTCAAGGCACCAGTTTCAGGTGGCGGATCGAGATGCAGAAGGAAATGGCAAATATAGAAATCCCGGTGATTGACGCCGCCGCGATGCATCCGCCCGGCCATGCGGGCAACTCTTTCGATCAAACGGAACTTGATTGCCGGCGCCACCGCTTGCTGGTCCCAGTCGCGACAATAATCTTCCAGACTGATCGTCGGCTGCAGTGCCTCGGTCACGATGAACGAATGGCGGCTGGCAGGATTGCACCCACGCGAGCCAAAGGCAACCGCCTTCATGGTATCCACGCCCAATTCTTCCAGGCGCCGAATCGCCGCCCACTCGTTTTCGGCCCCGAGCACCGGACGTCGCAAACAAATCAGGTTTTTGAGAATTTCGCCCCAGCCAACGCCGCGATGAATTTTGACGAAATAGCTGCGCCCATTGACCTCGGTGCGTAGTGTGCGACGCGCTTCAAGCTCCCGAAAAACTTCGCCCTCGAGCCTTTCAACCGCGGAAAACGGATCCTGCCCGGACCATAACGAGGCGAACGGCTCCTCAAGATACAACCGGGTATCACTCATTTTCTTTCGCCCAGAATGAGATCAGCCGCCCTTTCGGCATTGCTGTAGATATCGGCCGTTTCCGCGAACGCCAGCGCGTTGCTTTTCCAACGGCACAGCGCATCCGGATCGACCAGCATTCCGACCAAAAGCGCATCGAAAGCTGACTGCGCAAAGGGTTCGAGAATAACCTGTCCTCCGTCGGCTTCCACAATGTAATGCGCGTAACCGCAAACGGCCGACGCCAGAACCGGTAGCCCGGCGACCAAGGCTTCGAGCAGCACGGTACCGGCGTTCTCGTTATAGGCCGGATGAACCAACAGGTCGGCGCCCAACAAGAAACGAGGGATGTCGCTCCGCCCTGACAGAATTCTGACCCGGTCAGCAACGCCGAGGGAACGCGCAAGACGAATAAACGCCGAAGGTTCATCCTGGCCGATAGCCATCAACCGCGTCCGTGCCTTCAGATCCAGAGGTAAGTGAGCCAATGCCGCCAGACTGCGGTCAAGCCCCTTGGTCTTGAATCCCGATCCGATTTGAAGCAGCAAGAGATCGTTTTCTTCAAGGCCGAACTCCTTGCGGAATTCGGCGCGGACTTCATCGGCGTTCGACGGTCGCCGTCGATCACGCGAAATTCCTGGAGGAAGAAAGTGGAAGCGTTCACCAGGCGTTCCGTAATGCTTGATGAAAAATGGCTCCTGAACAGATGAAATCATCATAATCTCGGTCCGGCCATCCGGCGAAAACACGGCCTGCTCATAAGATAAAAAATGCTTGAATCGCGACGTATATCGGTAAAACGGGTTTCTTAACGTCAATGCTTTTTCTAGGAAACAGGGGTCGGCGGCAAAATACACATCCAGTCCCGGCATTTTGTTGAAACCGACGACGCGGTCGACCGTCCTGCGCTGAAGGTCCTGCCCGACCCATTCGCTGAATTTCTTGTAACGTCGAATATTGCTGAAAGCCCGAACCGGAACCGTCACAACCTCAAAACCGTCAGGAATATCGCCACGCCATTCCAAGGTGTAGACGCGGACAGCATGCCCGCGATTCTGGCACTCGAGAGCAATGCGCAGGAAATCGCGCTGCAACCCCCCGAAGGGAAAATATTTATAAAGGCAAAACGCCAGATTCATCAGAAACTCTCAGCAGGCGCCTCGACTCCGCGAGGACGCTTGTAACGGTTATACCCCCACAGATACTGCTGCGGACATTGCCGGATCAGACCTTCGATCTCCCGGCTGATCTGCCGGGCTCGTTCCTCGGTCGTCCCCTCGATCGGCGACTGCGGCAACTGCAGGTGGAAATGGTAGCCGGCGCCGCCGGGCAATCGCTCCATCCAGAACATGATCACCGCGGCACCTGTTTCGCTCAAGCGCGCCGCCAGCGTCATCGTATAGGCGGGCTTGCCAAAGAAGTCCATCCAGCGCCCCTCGCCCACCTTGGGCGCCTGGTCAGGCAGTATGCCCAAGGTTTCACCTTTTCTCAAGGCCTTGAGCAACGCGCGCACGCCGGCCAAATCGGCGGCGGCAAGATACTCCTGCTCGCGCGCCCGGCCGGTCTCGATCAAGGTCTGCAACCACGCCTGTTTGGGCGGGCGATACAGCACAGTGATCGGCGCGTGCGTCGACAAGTACTGCGCCGCGATTTCGAAACAGCCGAGGTGCGGCGTCAGATAAATCACTCCTTTGCCCTCACGCATGGCGGCCTCGGCCACATCCCAACCGCTGACCTTCACCACGCGCGCCGCCACCTCGGGCAAAGGACGCAACCAGATCTTCGGCAGCTCCAACGCCATTTTCCCGGCGTTAGCGATAGCGGCGGAGCGAACGCGACGCTCACCCTCTTCCCCTAACGCCAGAACCATGTTCTCGCGCATGTGCCGACGATAGGTCGGCGAGCACAACCAGGCCAGCCAGCCGCACAAGGCGCCGAGGCCATGCAGCCAGGACAAGGGCAGGTAACTGAGAAAACGGAATAAATTGACCACGAATAACCTTACAGATAGAAGGTTTGACCTGAAGCCGGTAAAAAAATAGAATTATTGCATCCGCCGAGTTAATCAGGACAACTTGCAGGGCGGAAGAAGCCGAAAAACTTCTGAAATACTGCTAAAGCGTCGTCTGCTCAGACCCCGGAGCCGGCCACGCCGCCGTAACGGGGTTTTTTATTGGAGCAGAAGTCCATGTCTAACGAATACCTTTTCACTTCGGAGTCGGTTGGCGAAGGCCATCCGGACAAGGTCGCCGACCAAATTTCCGACGCAGTCCTCGACGCCATCCTGGCCGAAGACCCGACCGGCCGCGTCGCCTGCGAAACGTTGGTCTCGACCGGCCTCGTCGTCATCTCCGGCGAAATCACCACCAAGGCGCACATCAACTATCGCGAAATCGCCCAGGACACGGTGCGCCGCATCGGCTACAACGATTCCGAAATCGGTTTCGATTACAAGAGCTGCGCCGTTCTGACCGCGATCAACCGCCAGTCGCCGGACATCGCGCAAGGCGTCAATGAAGGCCAAGGGATCGACCTCGACCAAGGCGCCGGCGACCAAGGCCTGATGTTCGGCTATGCCTGCAACGAAACGCCGGCACTGATGCCGTTGCCGATCTACTATGCGCACCGCCTGATGCAGCGCCAGGCCGAGTTGCGCAAGGACGGTCGCCTCTCTTGGCTCCGTCCCGACGCCAAGAACCAGCTCACCGTCAAGTATGTTGATGGCAAACCCGTCGCCGTCGACACGGTCGTCATTTCGACGCAGCACAACCCGGACATTTCGCATGCCCAACTGTCCGAAGCTGTCATCGAAGAAATCATCAAGCCGGTCCTGCCCAAGGAATTGCTCTCCGAAAGCACTCGCTATCTGGTCAACCCGACCGGCCGTTTCGTCGTTGGCGGCCCGCACGGCGACTGCGGCCTGACCGGCCGCAAGATCATTGTCGACACTTACGGCGGCGCAGCCCATCACGGCGGCGGCGCCTTCTCTGGCAAGGATCCGTCAAAGGTCGACCGCTCGGCAGCGTACGCAGCACGCTACGTCGCCAAGAATGTTGTTGCCGCGGGCCTCGCCGACCGCTGCGAAGTTCAGGTCGCCTACGCCATCGGTGTGGCAAAACCCGTCTCGCTGATGGTCAACACATTCGGCACCGGCAAGATCAGTGACGAGAAAATCGTCGAACTGATCGGCCATCACTTCGATCTGCGCCCGAAGGGCATCATCCAGACGCTCGATCTACTACGCCCGATCTACTCCAAAACCGCCGCCTACGGGCACTTCGGTCGCGACGAGCCAGAATTTACTTGGGAAAACACGGACAAGGCATCCGCGCTACGCGCGGATGCTGGCCTGTAACACGACCTGTCGCTTGTCTGCATTTCGGTGAAGGCCAAAGCCCGGCGCTGACCGGGCGTTAAGCCTGAGCCAAAACAGGAACCCGCCGAACGCCAGTCCGGCGGGTTTTTCTTTATTTCGTGGAACAAGGCATTTATACGTATAGTCATATTCCCTGAAATTTGGTAGAATAACGAAGCCAAATCTCCCCGTTCGACAACACCCACCTGCGCCGCGACTCCCAAGCCTCCATGCTCAAAAAAATCAAAGTCGAACAATTGACTACCGGCATGCACCTCAAGGAATTCTGCGGCTCATGGATGGAACATCCATTCTGGCGCACGTCCTTTGTCATCACCGACCCGGCAGACATCGACGCCATCCTCGCCAGTAGCATCAAGGAAGTTTGGATTGACGCTTCGAAGGGACTCGACGTAGCGCCGGACGAGCCGGTTGTCACCGTTGCTGAAACCGAAGCCCAGGTTGATGCTGAACTTCACAAGGCCGCAAAGGCGGAACGCCGACTAGCGCCTATCCCGGTTTCTGCAGAGATCGAACAGGCTGCAAAAATATGCTCCCAATCCAAACGTGCCGTCACCTCAATGTTTCAGGAAGCACGCATGGGCAAAGCAGTGAATACTGCCGGTGCTCAAAAGCTGGTCGAAGAAATTTCGGACTCGATTAGCCGGAACGCTGGCGCTCTGATCAGTCTGGCACGCCTCAAAACGGCCGACGACTATACCTACATGCATTCGGTCGCCGTCTGTGCACTGATGATCGCGCTGGCTAAACAGCTTGGCCTTGATGAAGAGCAGACGCGCAAAGCCGGCATCGCCGGACTCCGGCATGATTTAGGCAAAGCCTTGATGCCGATCGACGTTCTCAACAAACCAGGCAAGTTGACCGACGAAGAGTTTGCGATCATTAAAAAGCATCCGGAGGAAGGCCATAAATTGTTGCTGGCAAGCACGGGAGCCGACGAGATCGCCCTCGACGTCGTTCTGCACCATCATGAAAAAACCGATGGGTCAGGCTATCCAAAGGGTCTCAAGGACAGTGAAATTAGCCTTTTCGCCAAGATGGGGGCCGTTTGTGATGTTTATGATGCGATCACCTCCAACCGCCCCTACAAGAATGGTTGGGATCCCGCCGAATCATTACGAAAAATGGCCGAGTGGACCCAAGGACATTTTGACCCGATGATATTCCAGGCCTTTGTAAAAAGCTTGGGTATCTATCCGATCGGATCATTAGTCAAACTCAAATCCGGGAGATTGGGAATCGTCATCGACCAAGCGGAAAAATCGCTGCTGGTGCCACGCGTCAAGGTATTTTTCTCTACACGTGCCAATGCGCGCATACCTCCCGAAATCCTCGACTTATCGCGCCCAGACTGCCCCGATGCAATTTCCGGGCGTGAAGACCCGACGAAATGGAACTTCGCCGACCTGAACGAACTCTGGTCGGCACCGACCGTCTGATTATTCCAAGCCAGCCGACGCCTCTTCCAACGGACAATAATCCGCGTATAATCCGTATCTTATCCGAGGAGCGCTGCAAAACCGTCTCGACGGTTTCAGGCTCGGAACCTTAAACGGCGCTCATCCAACCAACCCGTGCCGGGCACGGGAAGACGGGTGAGCCTGACCTGCAGCACTCACGACACCGCTTCCCCCCGGCCACAGAAAAGGAGCTTACTGTGGCTGAACAATTCAACGATTTCGCTATCGCCGACCTGGCGCTCGCCGACTGGGGTCGCAAGGAAATCCGCATCGCCGAAACCGAAATGCCCGGCCTCATGGCCATTCGCGAGGAATTTGCGAAGACCCAACCGCTTAAGGGTGCGCGCATCACCGGCTCGCTGCACATGACGATCCAGACCGCCGTGCTGATCGAGACGCTGACCGCGCTCGGCGCGGAAGTTCGCTGGGCCTCGTGCAATATCTTCTCGACCCAGGATCACGCCGCGGCCGCGATTGCCGCGCAGAACATCCCGGTCTTCGCAGTCAAGGGCGAAACTCTCGTCGACTATTGGGACTACACGCACCGCATCTTCGAATGGGCCGATGGCGGCTACTCCAACATGATCCTCGACGACGGCGGTGATGCCACGCTGCTGCTGCACCTTGGGGCGAAAGCAGAAAAGGACATCTCGGTACTCGCCAAGCCGAGCTCCGAAGAAGAAACCATCCTCTTTGCTGCCATCAAAGCCAAGCTCGCCACCGACCCAATTTGGTATTCCACCCGTCTGGCGCAGATCAAGGGCGTCACCGAAGAAACAACGACCGGCGTGCATCGCCTCTACCAGATGCACCAGCGTGGTGACCTCAAATTCCCGGCGATCAACGTCAACGACTCGGTCACCAAGTCGAAGTTCGACAACCTCTATGGCTGCCGCGAATCGCTGGTCGACGGCATTAAGCGCGCCACCGACGTGATGGTGGCCGGTAAAATCGCCGTCGTCTGCGGCTACGGCGACGTGGGCAAGGGTTCCGCCCAGGCCCTGCGCGCCTTGTCCGCCCAGGTCTGGGTGACCGAAATCGATCCGATCTGCGCATTGCAAGCGGCCATGGAAGGCTATCGCGTCGTCACGATGGAATACGCCGCCGACAAGGCCGACATCTTCGTCACCACCACAGGCAACTTCCACGTCATCCCCCACGACCACATGGCCGCGATGAAGGACCAGGCCATCGTTTGCAACATCGGCCACTTCGACAACGAGATCGACGTCGCCTCCCTTGAAAAATACCAGTGGGAAGAGATCAAGCCGCAGGTCGACCACGTCATCTTCCCGGACGGCAAGCGCATCATCCTGCTCGCCAAGGGACGCCTCGTGAATCTCGGTTGCGGCACCGGCCACCCGTCGTACGTCATGTCGTCTTCGTTCGCCAACCAGACCATCGCCCAGATCGAACTGTTCACCAAAACAGCCGACTATCCGATCGGCGTCTACACGCTGCCCAAACATCTTGACGAGAAGGTCGCGCGCTTGCAACTGAAGAAGCTCAACGTGCAACTGACGACGCTCAGGCCGGAGCAGGCCGCCTACATCGGCGTCCCGGTCGAAGGCCCGTACAAGGCTGAGCACTACCGTTACTAACCCGCTTGCCGGCAATACCGCCCCGGAGCAACAACCGGGGCGGCACTCAGGACCTATCAATGAAAACAGAACTCTCCATTGAATTCTTCCCGCCGCAAACCCCGGAAGGCGTCGACAACTTGCGCCTGGTGCGCAAGGAACTTGCTGTTTTAGCCCCGGAATTCTTCTCGATCACCTTCGGCGCCGGCGGTACGACGCGCGAAAGGACCTTCGCCATCGCCAAGGAAATCGCGTCCGAAGGTTATGCGGCAGCTCCCCACCTTTCCTGCGTCGGATCGACGCGCGAGAACATCCGGGAAATACTCCACGACTACAAGAACGCCGGGATTCGTCGCATCGTTGCCTTGCGCGGTGACCTGCCCTCCGGCATGGCCGAAATCGGAGAATTCCGTTACGCCAACGAACTCGTCGAATTCATCCGTCAGGAAACCGGCGATCACTTCCATCTTGAAGTCGGGGCCTATCCGGAATGGCACCCGCAGGCGCGCACACCGCAGGACGACCTCGCTGCTTTCGCACGCAAGGTCAAAGCCGGTGCCGACTCGGCAATCACCCAGTACTTTTTCAATGCCGACGCCTATTTCCATTTTGTCGATGAAGTACGAGCCCTAGGCGTCGACATCCCGATCATTCCTGGCATCATGCCGATTGTCAGCTTCTCCAAGCTGGCGCGCTTTTCGGACGCCTGTGGCGCCGAACTGCCGCGCTGGATGCGCCGCAAATTCGAAAGCTTCGGCGACGACACGGAAGCCGTCCGTGCCTTCGGCTTGGACCTCGTCACCGAACTCTGCGATCGCCTGCTCAAGGGCGGTGCACCGGGACTGCATTTCTATTCGATGAATCAGTCGCCGCTGACGCTCGAAATCTGCGCTCGACTGGGCCTCGGCAAATAAAATGATGACGCCGCCCGGGCAAACCCAGGCGGCGTCGACTCAAGCTTAAACCCTCCTGGCCGTTACTAGTTACAAGAGCCGATGCGGGTCAACGAACACGATCAGCGTCGCACCGTTATGCGTTGCACATGAATCGGAAAACTCGACACGTCGGCTCCGCAGAGAATTTCGTGCAGGAGGTTGCCATGTCAGCGATCATCAGGATTTTCCAAGTCGGCGAAAAACGATTTTCCCACGTCATGAACACGCGCGACGACAGCATCGAGTTGCGCGATGAAGACGACGAAGTCCTCCTCCGCTACGACGAGTCCGCGCACGTCAGCGATCACAACGGTCTTATGGGCCACCTCTTCTTTGAGCGCCACGAAGACCGGATGCGCTGGGCCTATTACGAAATCGAACATCAAACAGTAACGTCACTTAGCGCCGATTTGCCGTCAGCCGAAGTCGAAGTATCCCAGCTTTACATTGACCGCTCGGCGAAAATTTAGTGGGCCCATCGAAAGATGGCTTCCTGCCGCGAAGGTCAGACCGGAACGTCGGGCCGCCCCTTAGTGGCGTTCGACTCTGGCCCCGGCTTGAGCAAGGCAGATCCCTAAATCGGCCACCCCGCTCTTGCCAATATCACATTTGCCAGAAACCTCCGAAGGCAGCGTCAATTTCAGACTGCCGGAAGAATTAAGCGCTTCCTGGATTTCCTCGGAAGAACTCCCGGGAAGGGACATGGGCCCGCCACGCCCCCCAAGATTGCCGCTGCCCGAAAAACTTGCTCCGCCCCGACCAGGCAGGGCGTCTGCATGGCCGAATGAGCGCGCCTCGCTCCCCGAATACCCCATCGGCCGCAGGTTCAAGGGCATTCCTGCCACGCCCCCGCTTGCCTGGGCGTTGGCGCCCGAGGCCGAGTTATCCGCACGCCCGGGAAGAAACAACGCCTGCGATGAGTCGCGTTTAGCCGGAACCGGCGCGCTACGAATTCTTCCGTCCGTGAGATTATCGCTTTTTCGCGCAAAATAAATTCCGACAACCAGCAACGCTACAACCACGGCAATCGCAATCACGGCTTTCCTGTCGGAATTTGATGACGACTCCTGACGAGCCGCCTGGTAATGTCGGGGCTCGTTCCGCATCTCAAATGATGAAGAGATTTGGGACGGAGAATTGCGCGGTGGTGGTGGTGAATTTTCAGTGCGTGCCGGAGTCTGGGCCCTTTTCTGGCCCTTCTTTGACTTCATCTTGACGCGAACGACACGACGGCTGACGCCGACTGTTCGATAAAACATCGCAAGCTCCTGGCAATCCCGCTGCCATAGATCGCTTCAATAGCGCCCCTTAGGCCGGTAACTTTGCGTTCTTACCTTTCGGTAAGTTTGCCTTTATCAGAAATTTTCACGTGGAATGCTACATGAAGCCGAAACCCGGCTCAATTCATGAATTATCAGACAAGCTTCATTTCAATAGGATGAAAAATCGCTGCATCGAGCGAAGCCGAAACTTGCAGAGACCATGCTCAACCTCTCCGCCCTCCGAGAATTGAACCGAGCACCCCACGAACAATTGCGCGTCCAAGCTGCGCGCCAATTGCCCGTGCAGCCGACTTAGCCAGTGCCTCGACCGCTCCCTCGCGGCCCGCGCGCCCCCCCGAGCAAATCGCCAAGCCCGCCGATGCCCTCTCCGCGGGAAGAGGAGTCCGGCACCGATTTCGACGCTGCCGGTTTCTCCACCGCCTTTAATTTTTCATAGGCCGACTCGCGATCCAAGGTTTTTTCATAAACCCCGGCAAGCAGCGAATTCTTGATGACCACCAGCCTTTCCTCGCTCGTCAAAGGGCCGATGCGAGACGCTGGCGGCAGGATGAACGCGCGCTCGACGATGCTCGGCCGTCCCTTCTCGTTAAGAAAAGAAACCAGCGCCTCACCGACGCCAAGCTCGGCAATGACAGCCTCGGCGCTGAACGCAGGATTGGCGCGCAAGGTCTCCGCCGCCGTCTTTACTGCCTTCTGGTCGCGTGGTGTGAAAGCGCGCAGCGCATGCTGCACCCGATTGCCGAGTTGTCCGAGGACCGTGTCCGGGATGTCGAGTGGATTCTGCGTCACGAAATAGACGCCGACGCCTTTTGAACGAATCAGACGCACGACTTGCTTAATTTTTTCCAGCAAAGCCGGCGGCGCTTCGCCGAACAAAAGATGCGCCTCGTCGAAGAAAAACACCAGTTTCGGCTTCTCCGTATCACCGACCTCGGGCAACTGCTCGAACAGTTCCGCAAGCAGCCAGAGCAGGAAGGTCGAATACAGGTGCCGTGAAGCCATTAATTTGTCGGCAACGAGAATATTGACGACCCCGCGGCCGCTGTCCGTTTGCACGAGGTCGTTGATGTCAAGCATCGGCTCACCGAAGAAAACTTCGCCGCCCTGTTCGCCCAATGCCAGCAATCCGCGCTGAATGGCACCGACCGATGCAGCCGACACATTGCCGTATTTGGTCGTGAATTCGCGAGCGTTTTCGCCCACATACTGAACCATGGCCCGCAAGTCCTTGAGGTCGAGAAGCAACATCCCATGATCGTCGGCAATCTTGAACACCAATTGCAGCACACCGGACTGCGTTTCGTTCAGATTGAGCAGTCGCGCTAACAGCGTCGGCCCCATGTCGGAAATCGTCGCCCGCACCGGGTGCCCCCGCTCGCCCCATAAATCCCAGAAAACCGTCGGGCAGCCCGCGGGCTGCCAATCTTCCACGCCGAGCACATCGAGCCGCTGCTTGAATTTCGGGCTCGCTACGCCGGCAACCGCCAGCCCGGAGAGGTCGCCCTTAACGTCGGCCATGAACACGGGCACGCCGATACTCGAAAACCGTTCGGCAAGCACTTGCAAGGTCACGGTCTTTCCGGTGCAGGTCGCGCCGGTAATCAGCCCATGTCGATTGGCCAAGGCGGGCAGCAGTGAAAGATTATTGTTTTCGTGTCGGGCAATCACAAGTGACTCGACCATCGCTGACTCCAAGAAGGAAACGGGAATACTGATTGTAAGTGGTAAAATGCACGCCTTTATCATCAATCAATCGCAGCGTGTTCTTTCGCCCTGCCAGCAACGGGCGATGCCGCGCTTGCAAAGCAGATTCGAGGTTTATCATGGCCGGACACTCCAAATGGGCCAATATCCAGCATCGCAAAGGTCGCCAGGACGAAAAGCGCGGTGCGGCCTTCTCTAAAATTGCCAAGGAAATCACCGTTGCGGCCAAAAACGGCGGTGGCGACCCCGGCTTCAACCCGCGTTTGCGTCTGGCGGTCGACAAGGCCAAAGGTTGCAACATGCCCAAGGACAAGATCGAAAACGCGATCAAGAAAGGCACCGGCGAGCTGGAAGGTGTCGATTACGTGGAGATTCGCTATGAAGGTTATGGCATCGGCGGTGCGGCGGTCATGGTTGACTGCCTGACGGACAACAAGACGCGTACCGTCGCCGAAGTCCGCCACGCTTTCAACAAACACGGCGGCAACATGGGCACCGACGGCTGCGTAGCTTTCCAGTTCAAGCATTGCGGCCAGATGCTGTTCGCTCCCGGCACCGATGAGGCCGCGCTGATGGATGCTGCCATTGAGGCCGGCGCTGAGGACGTGCTGACTAATGCCGACGGCTCGATCGAGGTCATAACACCGCCTGCAGACTACATGACGGTCAAGGAGGCTCTTGAAGCCGCCGGGTTTACCGCCGAGTTCAGCCAAGTCACGATGAAGGCCGAGAACGAAACCGAGCTGACCGGCGACGACGCCGTGAAAATGCAGAAGCTGCTCGACGCTCTGGAAGGCCTGGATGACGTGCAGGAGGTCTACACCAGCGTCGTTATCGACGAATAATCGTCGTACGCTTCCCCATAAAAAACGGCGCCGGGGCGCCGTTTTTTATGGGGAAGCAAATTCACCACATCATACCTTTATCGCCTCCTTTGCTGCTTTGCGCGGCAAAGTAACCCGGAAGCAGCTCCCTTTACCCAGCTCGCTGCGCACATCCAGACGCCCGTGATGGTGCCCAAGCCGGTCCCCTTGCCGACTGCCTTGGTGGTGAAGAACGGATCGAAAACCCTGCGCAGGTGCTCCGGTTTGATCCCCGCCCCGTTGTCTTCGATTTCGACCCAGACGTTGTTGTCGTCGAACCCGGTGCGCACCCGAATCGTTCCCTGTTCCACGATAGCTTGCGCCGCATTGAGCAACAAATTCATGAATACCTGATTGATCTGCGAAGCGATACATTCGACCTCAGGTAAGCCGGCGAATTCCTTGACGATCTCGGCCTTGCCGCGAATTTCGTTCGAGAGGATGCTCAACGTGCTTTCGAGTCCGTTTTCGAGATTGGCGGCCTGCCACTCGGCCGTATCGAGTTTCGAAAAATCGCGCAGATTATCAACGATGGCCTTGACCCGCCGTGCGCCCTCCAGAGATTCGGCAATCAACGCTTCGATATCGACACGCAGAAAATCGAGGTCCGCAGCCAGCTTGGCCTGGCTAATTGTGGCAATCTTCTCCAGGTGATCGGCCAGCGCTTCTTCGGCCTGTTCGTAGGCCGCCATGACCGTCAACAGATCGCGCACCTGGCTTTTCAGCGTTCCCAGATTGGAGTTGATGAAACCGATCGGGTTATTGATCTCGTGGGCAACGCCGGCCGGCAGCTGCCCAACCGACGCCATCTTTTCCGACTGGTACAAATAAAGCTGCGCCATCTTCAGATCCTTTTCGCCCTGCAGGATTTCGTCGAGCAGGGCATTGAACGATGCCGCCAACGTACCGAATTCGTCGCTACGGCTGGTATCGAGACGCTGCGACCTGTCCGCATCGGGCTCCGCCAGACGCTTCAACTGCCCGACGATGTTTTCGACCGGCCGCGCAAAACTTCCCCCTAGTTTCCAAGCCAGGGCAATCGCGATGAGCAGCACGACCACCGTCCCCATCAGGAAATAATTCCGGAACCGGGTTATCGGCGCAAATGCCTCTTCCGTATGGTAATTGGCGGCCAAAACCCAGCCGGTCGTCTTCAGCCGCTTGAACGAAACCAGGAAACGCTTCCCTCTCGAATTGATCGTTTCGCCAGTGCCCTCGAATCCTTCCAGCGCCTTGTCGAAGACGAACAGACCATGGTTAAAAATGCTGCGCATCGCAAAGCGGTCGGCCAACCATTTTTCCCAAGCTTCGCGCTTTTGCAGACTTTCGGAAGTTGCGGCACCGGCAACGGCCTGCAGGGTTTGACTGGTTTTTTCTATGTTGCGGTCGAGATCGCCAGCCATGGTGCTGATCATCGAGAACTGTTGGTCGCCGATCAGTTTCTGGGTCGCGCTGCGGAAATAGAGGTAGGAGGCCGTAGCCGCCAGCGCCAACAAGACCGTAACGAGCAAGGCTGTGGAAAAAACCAGTTTGTGCCGAATACTGCGGAATTTCATCGACGAACCCCCAGCAAGCGTTTTAAATATATTTTTCTCGACGGCAAAAGCCTTGGCTTGCCTGCTTATGCCGCCCTTTCGGATGCATAACCCCCGAATTCACGGGGAATCATAGCATTCATCATGGTTGCATAAGCGCCATTACAGTCGGCTGAATTTAGGACGTCCTCGAAAACAGCAACTCAATGCGAAGCCCCCCCCCCCCCCGGATAGTACGTCCGCAAAACCCTGGCTCAGCAGTCATGGCCCCATCAGGCAACTTTATGGCACAACCACGCTCATATTTTTTATCCTCAACGATATACTAGGCATCTTCTTTTCAAAAGGCCGCCCCAT
Organism: uncultured Propionivibrio sp.; assembly: GCA_964575415.1. GTDB lineage: Bacteria > Pseudomonadota > Gammaproteobacteria > Burkholderiales > Rhodocyclaceae > Propionivibrio. Next base: position 125,162 of record CAZNQL010000002.1, on the reverse strand, counting down.
GAACGCCATACATTGACCACGCTTCTCGAGAACGCCTCTACTGGCCGGAACCGCCCCCTCCGAATGCAGAACCCATCTCCTCGCCCACTTTCACCAGACCTTCGACCGCTACGAGCTGTTATTCGAGATACTCAAAAGCGAGGACGCCTATTACAGGAAGCCGATCTCGCTGCGCCACCCGCTCATTTTCTATTACGGGCATACGGCAACTTTCTTCGTGAACAAGCTGCTGCTCGTCGGCCTGTTGTCAAAACGAATCAACCCCGGTTTCGAATCGATGTTTGCCATCGGCGTCGACGAAATGAGCTGGGACGATCTCAACGATGCGCATTACGACTGGCCGACCGTGGGCGAAGTCAGCGCTTACCGCGATCAGGTACGTGCCACCGTCGACGACATCATCCGCACCGCGCCGCTAACCCTGCCGATCGATTGGGATAACCCCTGGTGGGCGATCCTGATGGGCATCGAGCATGAACGCATCCACCTGGAGACTTCGTCGGTGCTCATGCGCCAGCACCGGCTCGAATACGTCCGTCCGCATCCGGCCTGGAAGCCTTGCCGCAGCAGCGGCCCTGCGCCGCAAAACGAGCTGGTCGACATCCCGAGCGGGAAGGTTGAAATCGGCAAGTCATTTGATGACCATTATTATGGCTGGGACAACGAGTATGGACGACACGAAGCTCAAATTCCCGCGTTCCGCGCTTCTCGCCTTCTGGTTTCCAACGGCGAGTTCCTGCCCTTCGTCGAATCCGGCGGCTACGACGACGACAACCTCTGGCAAGAGGAAGGCCTCGCCTGGCGAAAATTCGCCGAAGCCAAACACCCGACCTTCTGGCTGAAGGACGGCGACGAATGGCGCCTACGCCTGATGACCGAGGTCGTCGCCATGCCTTGGAACTGTCCAGTGGAAACCAACTACCATGAAGCCAGCGCCTTCTGCCGCTGGAAAGCCCGGCAAAGCGGCGAAAACGTCCGCCTGCCAAGCGAGGACGAGTGGTACCGTCTACTCACGATCAGCGGCATGGCGGAACTTGCCGACGACACCGCAGCACCGGCGAACATCCATCTTGACCACTGGGCCTCGTCCTGCCCGGTCGACACCTTCGCGCAGGGGCCGTTTTACGACGTCGTCGGCAACGTCTGGCAATGGACCGAGACGCCGACCTACCCCTTCGACGACTTCAAGGTGCATCCAATCTATGACGACTTCACGACGCCGACTTTCGACGACCGGCACAACCTGATCAAGGGTGGCTCGTGGATTTCCTGCGGCAACGAGGCGCGTTACGCCTCGCGTTACGCTTTCCGCCGCCACTTTTTCCAGCACGCCGGCTTCCGTTACGTCGTCGGCGAACCGCTCCCGTCGACGCCGGTTTCGCATTACGAAACCGACCGTCTGCTCTCCGAATATGCCGAGTTCCACTATGGCGACGAGCATTTCGGTGTTCCGAATTTCCCGCGTGCGCTCTCCGAACTGGCAATCGCGGCACTTGACGTCGGCTGCGCGACCGGACGCGCCACTTTCGAACTCGCCCGCCGCTTCGACAAGGTCACCGGCCTCGACTTCTCGGCGCGCTTCATCAACGTCGGCGTCCAGTTGGCTGCGCAAGGCAACGTCCGCTATACCCTGACCGAAGAAGGCGAACTCGTCAGCTATCACGAACGCCGCCTGTCCGATCTCGGACTTGAGGCAATGCGGGATAAGGTCGAATTCTTCCAGAGCGACGCCTGCAACCTCAAGCCGGTGTTTGCCAGCTACGACCTGATCCTCGCCGGCAACCTGATCGACCGCCTGTACAGCCCGCGCAAATTCCTCGAAAACGTCCACACCCGCCTCAACCCTGGCGGCCTGCTCGTCATCGCCACGCCCTGCACGTGGCTCGAAGAACATACGGCACGCGCCGAATGGATCGGCGGCTTCAAGAAGGACGGCGAAAACTTCACGACCCTTGACGGCCTGAAGGAAATTCTCGGCGCGCATTTCCGCCTCCTCGGCGAACCGCAATCCTTGCCGTTCGTGATCCGTGAGACGAAGCGCAAGTTCCAGCACAGCCTGTCCGAAGTAACGATCTGGGAGCGTCTGGATAACGGCATTTGAAGTGTCAAGTGCAACAAAGTGTTTCGCCGGTCGGCTGCTCACCGAGCTCGCGCGTTGAATGCTGGGACAGCCGATTTCCGACCGGGTTCGGCGCAACCGACAAGGGCAAATAATGTTCGACAATCCATCCCTGACCCTCCGGCGAGTGCTCACTTCGCTTCTGCTTGCCGCTGCAATGCTTATCGCCTTACCGGCGCGAGCCGATCCGCCCGGACGCATCGGCCGCGTCGCCTGGATTTCCGGTGACGTCCGGTTGAGCAACACCGACAGCGGCGAAACGCTCGCGGCGCCGCTCAACCAACCGCTGACCAACGCCGACCGGCTTGAAACCGGAGAACGCTCGCGCACCGAAATCCAGATCGGTTCGACGACGATCCGGGTTGACGCCAACACCCGAATGGAATTCGTCCGCGTCGACGACGATCAAATCCGTGTCTTTCTCGACGCCGGCCACGCAATTGTCAAACTCACCGCCGCTGACAATCTGCGCGAATTCGAAATGGAAACGCGCAGCGGCCGATTCACGCCGACCGAGACTGGCATCTACCGATTCGACGCTGACACCGACGGTTCGACCGCAACATCGTATTTTGGCCGCCTGCGCTTCGAATCCGGCAACCGCGCCGGCGAAGTCGATGCCGGCCAGAGCGCCCGCTTCTGGAATTCCGGCCAGACGAGCTATCGCCTCTCTCAGGCCATCGGCGACGAATTCACGCAATGGAGCGCCGCGCGCGATCAGCGCACACAAGCCGGCACTTACTCGCGCTACGTTTCCCCCGAAATGACCGGCGCGCAGGATCTCGACGCCTACGGCGACTGGTCGCAAAACGTCGATTACGGCGCCGTCTGGTACCCGCGCAGCGTCGCCTTCGGCTGGGCACCCTACCGCACTGGGCATTGGGCCTAAATTTCCCCCTGGGGTTGGACCTGGGTCGACGATGCGCCATGGGGATTCGCACCTTTCCACTACGGCCGTTTGGTCTTTCTCCACGGCCGCTGGGGCTGGGTGCCGGGAACGCGCATCGCCCGCCCGGTCTACGCGCCGGCGCTGGTCGCCTGGATCGGCAACGGCGGCATTAGCGTCACGGTCAGCATCGGGAAAACCCCCAGCGTCGGCTGGTTCCCTCTCGCCCCACGCGAAATCTACGTGCCGGCCTATCGCAGCAGCGAACGCTACGTGCAACGGGTCAACGTCACCCACATCGTCAGTAACCCGCAAGCCTTCGTTCAGCAGGCCCACTATGCCAACCGTCACATAACGCATGCCGTCACAGCCGTTCCCAGTGAAGTAATTACTCACCGCCGTGCCGTTGCACCGGCCTATTCGCCACGCACGGAAGAAAGCGAACGGAGGGAACGGCCACGCTACGAGCCTTCCGCATCGACGCCGCGCACCGTTCCACGTACCAATCGCACGACGCAGGAAGCGCAAGTCATCCGTCGCGAACGCGAGCAGCCCGGCCCGGCCACGGCCACCCCGTCACCTGTTAGGCAAACCCGCGAAGTAATCCCCTCTCGCGAGCCGCGCCGTATCGAGCGCCCGGCTTACGAGGAATCGCGTCCGATTTCGCCAACCCGCACCGAACGCGTGGAACCTCGCCGCCAGGAATCCCGCCCACAACGCGAATTCACCCCCGAGACGCAGAAAGCCCACGAGTTCCGGCGCGAATCAGCGCGGGAATCCGTGCGCCCCAGCGAGTCGCGTCCGGAACGAAGCGCCCCACGGCAGGGAGAACGCTCGCGCGCTGAACCCAAGGAAGAACGCAAACACCGTCGCGACGACAACGAAAGGCGGTAATCGCGCACCGGATGCGGCACGATCAAATCCCGACAACAGCCAAGGTCGGGAAGGTATACTGTCGGCTCTTTCCGGATCTCGTCGCCATGGCGCATCAGAAAACACAGCCAGCTTCCCAATCCAGTCATCCGACCGGATCTGTCGCGACACGTCCCATTCTCTACAGGTAGCCGGATTGAAGCCGACGCCAACAACCCCGATCCGCATCCTCGGCGTCGACCCGGGTCTGCGCGTCACCGGATTCGGCGTCATCGAGAAAATCGGCAACAAGCTGACCTACGTCGCCAGCGGCTGCATCAAAACCGACGCCGCCGACGCCCTGCCGCAACGATTGGGAACGCTCCATTCCGGCCTCAGCCAACTGGTCGCCCAGTACCAGCCCGACCAGGCGGTCGTCGAGATCGTCTTCGTCAACGTCAATCCCCAGTCGACCCTGCTGCTCGGCCAGGCACGCGGCGCGGCGATCACGGCGCTCGTCGCCAATGGCGTCGACGTCGCCGAATACACGGCGCTGCAGGTCAAGCAGGCCGTCGTCGGCAACGGTCACGCCGACAAATCGCAGGTGCAGCACATGGTGCGCCGCCTGCTGGCGCTGCCCGGCGATCCCAGCCCCGACGCGGCCGACGCGCTGGCCTGTGCCATTGCCCTGGCGCACGGCGGACAAGGCCTAGGAAGGCTGGCGACGAAAGGCATGCGCGTGCGCAACGGACGAATAATCGAAGCAGGAAGAGCCATGAACAAACAAGGACTTAAAGCATGATCAGCCGCCTTCACGGAAAATTGCTGGAGAAAAATCCGCCGCAGGCCGTCATCGATGTGCACGGCGTCGGTTATGAAGTCGACGTGCCGATGAGCACCTTCTACAACCTGCCGGCGACCGGCGAGAACGTCACCCTGCTCACTCATTTCGTGGTACGCGAGGACGGGCATTTCCTCTACGGTTTCGGCAGCGAAGCTGAACGTGTTGCTTTTCGGCAACTGGTCAAGATTTCCGGAATCGGCACGCGCATGGCGCTGGCAGTCCTGTCCGGCCTTTCCGTCAATGACCTGGCGCAAGCCGTCGCTAGCCAGGAAATCGGCCGTCTGGTCAAGATACCGGGGATCGGCAAGAAAACTGCCGAGCGGCTCATGCTCGAACTGCGCGGCAAACTCTGTGGCGCTGCGCCATCCGGGACGGGCGGCGTCACCGACAGCCACAATGACATTCTCAATGCCTTGTTGGCTCTGGGGTACAATGAGCGCGAAGCCTCGGCAGCGATGAAACACCTGCCGGCGGACTGCACGACCTCGGACGGCATCCGGCAGGCCCTTAAACTACTTTCGAAAACCTAATGCAGCACTTGTCAGCACATCACAAGCAAGCCTTCCAGCTCGCCATCGTCGCGCTGCTGCTGATCGGCTGCATTGCTGTCCTGCTGCCCTTCACCGGCACCCTGCTGCTCGCCGTCATCATCTGCGTCACGACGGCGCCAGTGAGCAGCAAGCTGCTCAAACTGCTGCGCGGGCGCAGCACCCTGGTGGCGGCCTTGATGTCTTTCGCCCTGATTTTGATGCTCGTCGCCCCGCTGGCCCTGCTTTCGGGGTCGTTTGCCGATGGCGTTGAAATTGCCATTTCCTATATCAAACCCCTTCTCGAGAGCGGCCTGCCTACCCGGGTTCCGGACTGGGTCGCCAACCTGCCCATTATTGGATCGGCCATCGACGACTACTGGCACAAGCTGGTCGTCAGCCGCGAGGAATTGAATGAGTTGCTCCGCCAATTTATCGCTCCGACCCGGAAGCTGGCCCTCTCTGCAGTGCAGATTTTCGGTCAGGGGCTGTTGCAGCTGGCCCTCGTCATCTTCTTCGCCTTCTTCATCTTCCGCGACGCCGAAACCTATGCCGATGCGCTACGCACCGGCAGCCGCAAACTTGCCGGCAACCTCGGCGAACGCATGCTCAAACTGGCCGAAGGCACGGTCACCGGCGTCATGGTCGGCACCGCCGCCGCGCAATCGATCGTGGCCATGATCGGCTTCATCATCGTCGACGTGCCGGGCATCGCCGTTCTGACCGTCGCGACCTTTTTCTTCTCGATGGTCCCCGTAGTCGGGGCTACCCTCATCTGGGTCGGCGCTGCCGCTTGGCTGCAGGATGGCGGCCAGACGGGCAGCGCCATTTTCATGATCCTTTGGGGCATGTTCGGCATCAGCAGCGTCGATAACTTCCTCAAGCCCATCCTGATTTCTCGCACGTCCAGCCTGCCTTTGCTTCTGATCGTCGTTGGCGTTTTCGGCGGCGTCCTTGTTTTCGGCTTAATCGGACTCTTCATCGGCCCGACCCTGCTGGCACTGGGCCAGGTGCTGATTCGAGAATGGCTGGACCACGTCGTCTACGACGAGCATCCGTCAATATAGCCATGATCGAAACCAACCAGTTCGACGATTCCGCCCATCGCCTGATTTCCGCCGAATCGAAATCTTCCCAGGAAGAAGCCATCGAACGTGCCCTGCGGCCGAAACGGCTCGCGGAATACGTCGGCCAAGCCCGCATTCGCGAACAGCTTTCGATCTTCATCGAGGCCGCCAAACGCCGCCGCGACACGCTTGACCACGTCCTGCTTTTCGGCCCACCTGGCCTCGGCAAGACAACGCTCGCCCACATCATTGCCGCCGAGATGGGCGTCAACTTGCGCCAAACCTCAGGGCCAGTCCTCGAACGCGCCGGCGACCTGGCCGCGATCCTGACCAACCTTGAGCCGCACGATGTCCTCTTTATCGACGAAATCCATCGCCTAAGCCCCGTTGTCGAAGAAATCCTTTACCCGGCCCTGGAGGATTTTCAGATCGATATCATGATCGGCGAGGGTCCCGCCGCACGCTCGGTAAAACTCGATCTGCCACCATTCACGCTGGTCGGCGCCACCACGCGTGCTGGGATGCTCACCAATCCGCTGCGTGACCGCTTCGGCATCGTTGCCCGCCTCGAGTTCTACACACCAGACGAACTCACACATATTGTCAGCCGCTCGGCGCAACTGCTCAACGTCTCATCCGAACCGTCCGGCGCCCTTGAAATCGCCCGTCGCTCGCGGGGCACGCCGCGCATCGCCAACCGCCTGCTGCGCCGCGTGCGAGACTTCGCCGAGGTCAAGGCGGCCGGCCACATCACGCGGGAGGTCGCCGACGATGCGCTGCGCATGCTCGATGTCGACCACGGCGGACTCGACATCATGGATCGGAAGCTGCTTTCCGCGGTCATCGACAAGTTCGGCGGCGGCCCGGTCGGTGTGGACAACCTCGCCGCAGCCATCGGCGAAGCGCGTGACACCATTGAGGATGTGCTCGAACCCTTCCTCATCCAGCAGGGCTACCTGCAACGCACCCCGCGCGGACGCATCGCGACCGCGGCCATCTACCAACACCTGGGTCTGGAAAGTCCGGCGCAAAAGGGTCAAAACGAACTCTGGCGGACACAATAGTCCGATAAATTGTCCTTCGAACGCACTGCTGACCGTCATTCGCCCCTGACGCGAGATTCAGTGCCATCCCTAGAATCGCAGCCGTACCACGGCGAACATGCCGCGCCTAAGCGCTCGCTCTAGGATCACTCCACCGTCACGGACTTCGCAAGATTCCTTGGTTTGTCGACGTCGGTACCGCGGACGAGTGCGACATGGTAGGCAAGCAGTTGCAGCGGGACGACATGCAGGAGTGCTGAAAGTTGGCCATAGTGCTCGGGTAAGTGCATGACTTGCACGCCATCGGAAGAGTACATGCCGCTATCGGCATCGGCGAAAACAAAAAGTTCGCCGCCACGGGCACGGACTTCCTGAAGATTGGACTTCAGTTTTTCGAGCAGCATGTCATTCGGGGCGACGGCAATCACCGGCATGTCCTTGTCGACAAGCGCCAGCGGACCGTGTTTGAGTTCTCCAGCCGGATAGGCTTCGGCATGAATGTAGGTGATTTCCTTGAGTTTGAGGGCGCCTTCGAGAGCGATGGGATAATGGCGTCCGCGACCGAGGAAAAGAGCATCCTGTTTCATGGCAAATTGCCCGGCCCAGTCTTGGATCTGCGGCTCGAGTTCGAGCACCTTGGCCAGCGCCACCGGCAGGTGGCGCAACGCCCGTAGTTCTTCTGCCTCGGCCTGTGGAGTCAGGCGGCCGCGCAGCTTGGCGAAAACCAATGTCATCAGATAGAGCGAGGCAAGCTGGGTGGTCAAGGCCTTGGTCGAGGCAACGCCGATTTCCGGACCAGCGCGGGTAATGAAGCGCAGGGGGTTTTCACGCACGAGCGAGGATTCGGGCACGTTGCAGATGCACAACGTGTATCTCATGCCGAGCGATTTGGCGTGGTGCAGCGCGGCCAGCGTGTCGGCGGTTTCCCCCGACTGCGAAATAGTGACGACCAGCGTCTGCGGATCGGGCACCGACTCACGGTAACGGTATTCGCTGGCAACCTCGACCCGGCAGGGAACGCCAGCGATCGATTCGAGCCAGTAGTGGGCGACAAGTCCGGCATAGTAGCTGGTACCGCAGGCGATGATCAGCACCTGGCGAACATCCTTGAAAACCTCTTCGGTATTGGCACCGAAGAGGCCCGGATGAATGCTCTGCACTGCACCGAGCAGTTCGAGCGTGTTGGCCACGGCCACTGGCTGCTCGAAGATTTCCTTCTGCATGTAATGGCGATACTGCCCGAGCTCAACGGCATCGGCAGAAAGTTGAGATTCGGTTTCCGGGCGCTCGACCGGTGTTCCGTCCACGCGGGTGACGCGATAACCGTCGCGCGTCAGTTCGGCGCAATCCCCGTTATCAAGGTAGACGATGCGGCGTGTCACCTGTAGCAATGCAGCAGCATCCGAGGCCGCGTAGTTGCCATCTTCTGCTAGCCCGAGGAGCAACGGAGATCCTTCACGGGCAACGATGATGCGCTCCGGCTCTGACTCACGCAGTACGGCCAGTGTGTAGGCCCCCTGCAACTGAGCGATAGCAGCGCGAGTAGCTCCGAAGAAATCGGGAGCTTTCTTGAGCTCTGAAGCGATCAGGTGGGCAACGACTTCGGTATCGGTGTCCGAGGTGAATTCGTAACCCTCACTTTTCAGTCGTGTGCGCAGAGCCTCGTGGTTCTCGATGATGCCGTTATGGACAACCGCCAGCCCGTGCGAGATGTGCGGATGCGCGTTGCGCTCGCTGGGCACGCCGTGCGTCGCCCAGCGGGTATGAGCGATACCGGTTTCTCCGGTGGCGCCGGTTTCGTCGACCTGCGCCTCGAGTTCGGCGACCCGACCGACGGCACGCAGCCGTTCGAGTCCGTTGCTGTTGATCAGCGCCAGCCCCGCCGAGTCGTAACCCCGGTACTCAAGCCGGCGCAAGCCTTCGAGCAGGATGGGAACGATATTGCGATTGGAGACCGCCGCGACAATGCCACACATGTTTTAACTCCGGAATGATATTTGAGCCTGGAAGCCAGGCGAAACGCGATGGCCCGATGGCATCTCCTGGCCTTAATTCTTTTTTGCCGATAACTTCACCGGCCGCTTCCACCCCTCGATAGAGATCTGCCTGGCGCGCGAGATCGTCAGGGAATCTGGCGGCGCGTCTTGGGTCAGCGTCGTCCCGGCCCCCAGCGTAGCGCCCCGACCAACCGTAACCGGCGCGACAAGCTGCGTGTCGGAACCGATAAAGGCGTCGTCCTCGATGATTGTCTTGTGTTTGTTCGCACCGTCGTAGTTGCAGGTAATCGTACCGGCGCCGACATTCACACGCTGGCCGATGGTAGCATCGCCGATATAGGCTAGGTGACTGGCCTTGGAGTGCGCCGCCATGGTCGTCTTCTTGACCTCGACGAAGTTGCCGATATGGACCCCCTCGGCGAATTCGGCACCAGGGCGCAGGCGGGCGAAGGGGCCGATGCCGTTATCGGCGCCGACGACGGCGTCCTCGATATGCGTGAAGGCCTCAATGCGCGACCCGACGCCAATGCGCGCATTTTTAATCACACAGTTGGGGCCGATCTCCACCGCTTCGGCCAGTTCAACCCGGCCTTCAAAAACGCAATTGATGTCGATGAACACATCACGCCCACACAGGAGTTCCCCGCGGACGTCGAAACGTGCTGGATCAGCCAGGCGTACCCCCTGCTCCATGAGCTTGTCCGCCAGCGTACGCTGGGCGATGCGTTCCAGTTCGGCGAGCTGCACCTTGCTGTTGACGCCGAGCACTTCCCATTCATGCTTCGGATGGGTGGTGTGGATTAGCACGCCGGCCGCGATGGCGCGCCCGACGACATCGGTGAGGTAATACTCGTTCTGTGCGTTGTCGTTGGAGAGATCGACGAGCCACTCGCGCAGGCGCGCAGTCGGCATGGCCATAATACCGGTGTTGATCTCGCGGATTTTCCGTTCCTCCGGCGTCGAGTCCTTCTGTTCGACGATGCGCACGACCTGACCGGCCGAATCGCGCACAATGCGGCCGTAGCCGGTCGGATCGGCCAACTCAATGGTCAAGATCGCCAGTGCATCCTGCGCGGCATGCAGCAACTGCTTCAAGGTATCGACCTGCGTCAGCGGTACATCGCCATACAGGATCAGCGTCGCCCCCTCGCCCTCCAGATGCGGCAGCGCCTGCTGCACGGCATGGCCGGTGCCGAGTTGCGGTTCCTGCAGCGCCCAGGCCAGATCCGGCGCGTCGAGCGTTCCACGCACTGCATCGCCGCCGTGCCCGTAAACAATGCAAAGCCTTTGCGGCGTAAGCAGGCGCGCGGTGTCGATGACGTGGGAAACCAGCGCCTTGCCAGCGATCGGATGGAGCACCTTGGGCAGGTTGGAGTGCATGCGCTTGCCTTGTCCGGCCGCGAGAATGACGATGTTCATCAATAGTTCCTGTGATACGTGTGGATAATCTTAGTGCTCTTCCTGCCCGGTAAGGATTTCGTCAAGCATTTGCTTGCCCTTGGTCGAGACGTACCAGTGCAGGATGCTCTTCTCGTTGATCCGGGTTTCGATAACCCCCATGCTTTTGAGCACCGGCAAGCGCGTACTGATCAGTTCGCGGGCGAGGCCGGTCTTGTCGGTCAGCCCGGCCAGATTGCCGTAAACGTAGCTATCCTCAGCCAATGCGCGAACGATCTCGATATCGTTGTAGGACAACGATTCCTTGATAGGCTCGGGTCTCGCGGCCAGTACAGGAGCCGATTCTGCTACGGTGGGCGCTTCCTCACGCGGCACCGACGCGGCTTCCTGCTGCTGTTTAAGTTGCGTCATATCTCGCTTCACCTGCTCAATTTGCCCGAGCAGTTTGAAAGCAACACTCTCAAACACCCGCCGCGACATGACCACGTAGATCAGGCAAAAACCGCCGAAAACAAAGAAATCGACCGGACGAGTTCGCGCGGCCTCCAGCAGGTTGCTGGAAATCATGTTCAGGAACAGAGGCACGGTCAGCGCGGCGATGACACCGAGTACGGGATATTTTCTCCAATCTCCGAGATTCGCATCGAATTGCCGCTCGCTCAGGAAGTAATTGGCGATCCCACCAAGAATTCCGGCCGCCACCATGATCAATAAAATGACCAGCATATAACCATCCAGCGCATTGGGTAGGGCGGTTACCTGCAAGGATTTCTGCAATTCCGGATTCATTCTCCACTCCCCTTCTCAAGGTAGCCGCTACTATGCCATAGCCTTGGCGCCAGCCAAAGCAAAACCCCGCGCCGGCAGCCCGGAGCGGGGTTTTCTCGGTCCAACCGAATACGCATTCGCAGATGCGGCGAATGCGTTATCTCGGCAAGGTGCTCGAACCCATCAGGAAGGCGTCAACCTCACGGGCGCATTGACGGCCTTCGCGGATGGCCCACACGACCAGGGACTGGCCGCGGCGTGTATCGCCAGCGGCATAGACCTTGGTCACATTGGTCGCGTAGCAACCTTCACCGTCAGTCGTCGCCTTAGCGTTGCCGTGCGCGTCCTTCTCGACGCCGAAAGCATCGAGCAGACCGCCAACCGGATTCAGGAAGCCCATGGCGAGGAAGACTAGATCGGCCTGGAAGGTCCGCTCGGTACCCGGAACCTCGGTCATCTTGCCGCCCGTCCAGTCAAGATCGACGGTGTTCAGCGACTTGAGCACGCCGTTTTCGCCGACGAATTCCTTGGTCGAGATCGAGAAAATACGCTTCGTGTCACCTTCCATGTGGGACGAAGAAGTCCGCATTTTCATCGGCCAGTACGGCCAAGTCAGCTCTTTGTTCTCGACTTCCGGCGGCTGCGGCATCACCTCGAACTGAGTAACGGAAGCGGCACCCTGGCGATAGCTGGTGCCAACACAATCGGAACCGGTATCTCCACCACCGATGACAATGACGTGCTTGCCCTTGGCGTTGATCGGGTTGGGGTTGACGCCAACGACTTCCTTGGTCTGCGAAATCAAGAACTGCAGCGCCGGGTAGATCCCCTCCAGCTCACGTCCGGGAACCGGCAGATCGCGCGGCACTTCCGCGCCGGCCGCGAGAATCACGGCATCGAAGTCCTTGGCAAGCTGTTCGGCCGAAACGAACTCGGTCGCATCGTTGATGATGCCAGCCGGCAATTCCTTGCTGCCCACCATGACCTTGGTGCGGAATACGACGCCCTCGGCCTCCATCTGCTTGACGCGGCGATCAACCACCGACTTGTCGAGCTTGAAGTTCGGAATACCGTAGTAGAGCAAGCCGCCGATGCGGTCGTTCTTTTCGAAGACGGTCACGTCATGACCAACTCGCGCCAGTTGCTGCGCGGCAGCCAGCCCCGCCGGGCCGGAACCCACGATAGCGACCTTCTTGCCAGTCTTCGCTTTCGGCGGTTGCGGCACGATCCAGCCCATTTCCCAGCCCTTGTCGACGATCGCGCGCTCAATCGATTTGATGCCGACAGCCTCGTTGCTGATGTTGAGCGTGCAAGCTGCCTCACATGGGGCGGGGCAGATGCGACCGGTGAAGTCCGGGAAGTTGTTAGTTGAATGCAAGACGTCCAGCGCCTGCTGCCACTGACCACGGTAAACGAGATCATTCCAGTCGGGAATGATGTTATTCACCGGACAACCGTTGTTGCAGAACGGAATGCCACAGTCCATGCAGCGCGCGCCCTGTACGGTCGCCTGCTCGTCGCTCAGGTGAGCAACGAATTCACGATAGTGCTTGATTCGCGTCTCGGCAGGCTCATAGCCCTCGGATTGACGCGAAAACTCCATGAAGCCAGTCGGCTTTCCCATTTATGCGGCCTCCAATTTCTTTTGCGCGGCCATTTCGGTCAACGCGCGACGATACTCATGCGGCATGACCTTGACGAAGCGGGCACGATACGCCGACCAATCGTCAAGAATCTTGCGCGACTGCGCACTGCCGGTCAATTGCGCATGCTTCTCGATCAATCCCTTGAGCAGGATTTCGTCGGCCATGCCGAGATGGCGAACGTCGACCTTGCCATGGCTTTCTAGATCTTCACCGGCATCAGTCCCCTGCCGCGCGGCGATCTCCTCCTCGACCGGCTCCAGCGCCACCTGCGCCATATTGCAGCGCTTCTCGAACGTCCCCTCCTCATCGAGCACGTAAGCAACGCCCCCCGACATCCCCGCCGCGAAGTTGCGAACGGTCATGCCTAGAACGACGACGGTGCCCCCAGTCATGTACTCGCAACCATGATCGCCGACGCCTTCGACAACGGCAGTCGCGCCCGAATTGCGAACGGCAAAGCGTTCGCCGACCACGCCGGAGATAAAGACTTCACCGGTGATCGCGCCGTAGAGAAGCGTATTGCCAGCAATGATGTTGCTGCTGCTGTCGCCCGAGAATGCCGGATTCGGACGCACAATGATGCGCCCGCCGGACAACCCCTTACCAACGTAGTCATTACCTTCGCCGATCAGGTCCATCGTCACGCCGCGAGCGAGGAAAGCGCCGAAGCTCTGTCCGGCCGAACCTTGCAACGTGATATGGATGGTGTCCTCGGGCAGTCCGGCATGGCCGTACTTCCGGGCCACGCGGCCGGACAGCATGGCGCCGACCGTGCGGTTGACGTTGCGAATCGGCAGCTCGATGCTGACCTTCTCGCCTTTTTCCAAGGCGGGCTTGGCCAGCTCGATGAGCTGATTGTCCAGCGCCTTGTCGAGGCCGTGATCCTGCGTGTCACGCTGACACAACGGATCACCCGGCTCACGCTCCGGCACGTGGAAGATGCGGCTGTAATCCAACCCCTTGGCCTTCCAGTGATCGATGTCCTTCTTCATGTCGAGCAAGTCGACGCGACCGATCAAATCCTCGAACTTGCGGATGCCAATCGAGGCCATCAATTCGCGCACTTCTTCCGCGACAAAGAAAAAATAGTTAACCACGTGCTCGGGCTGCCCCGAGAATTTCTGGCGCAACGCCGGATCTTGCGTGGCAACGCCGACCGGGCAGGTGTTAAGGTGGCATTTGCGCATCATGATGCAGCCCTCGACAACCAGCGGCGCGGTTGCAAAGCCGAATTCATCGGCACCGAGCAGGGCCCCCATGAACACGTCACGACCGGTCTTCATCTGGCCATCGGCTTGAACGCGAACGCGACCGCGCAGGCGGTTGAGCACCAGCGTCTGCTGCGTCTCGGCCAGACCCAGTTCCCACGGCGAACCGGCATGCTTGACCGACGACAGCGGGCTGGCGCCTGTACCGCCGTCATGGCCGGCGATCACGATATGGTCGGCCTTGGCCTTGGCCACACCAGCCGCAACCGTACCCACACCGAGTTCGGAAACCAGCTTGACGCTGATCGAAGCCAAGTCATTGGCGTTCTTGAGGTCATGGATCAACTGCGCCAGGTCCTCAATCGAGTAGATGTCGTGGTGAGGCGGTGGCGAAATCAGACCGACACCCGGCACCGAGTGACGCATCATACCGATGTACTCGGAAACCTTGTGCCCCGGCAACTGACCGCCTTCGCCCGGCTTGGCGCCCTGCGCCATCTTGATCTGGATCTGGTCGGCGTTGGACAGATATTCAACAGTGACGCCAAATCGTCCGGAAGCGACCTGCTTGATCGCCGAACGCAGGCTATCGCCTTCCTTGAGCTGATAGTCGCGCTCGATGCGCCCCTTACCGATCACCTCGGAAACCAGCTGCCCCGCCTTGACCGGCTTGAAGCGCGCGGGATCCTCCCCCCCTTCACCGGTATTCGACTTGCCGCCGATGCGGTTCATGGCGATGGCCAGCGTGCTGTGTGCCTCGCTCGAAATCGATCCGAGCGACATGGCACCGGTCGCGAAACGCTTGACGATTTCCTTGGCCGATTCGACCTCGTCCAGCGGCACCGCCGGTCCGGCGGGACGGACCTCGAACAGGCCGCGCAACGTCATGTGGCGCTTGCTCTGATCGTTGATGATGCGCGCGTATTCCTTGTAGGTATCGTACTTTCCGGAGCGCGTCGAGTGCTGCAGTTTGGCGATGGCATCCGGCGTCCACATATGCTCGTCGCCGCGGACGCGGAAGGCGTATTCGCCGCCGGTATCGAGGCGGTTGGCAAGCACCGGATCATCACCGAAGGCTTGCTTGTGCAGACGAATCGTCTCTTCCATGATATCGAAGACGTCGATGCCCTCGACCTGCGAAGAGGTGCCACTGAAGTACTTGTCGACGACCTTCTTCTTGAGACCGATGGCCTCGAAAATCTGCGCCCCGGTATAGGACAGGTAGGTCGAGATGCCCATCTTGGACATGACCTTGAGCAGCCCCTTGCAGACGCCCTTGACGAAGTGCTTGACGTATTTTTCGCGCGCTTCCTGATCATCGCCGGCCAGTTGCTGCAGGGTTTCGAGCGTCAAATAGGGGTGAACCGCCTCAGCACCGTAACCGGCAAGTACAGCGAAGTGGTGCGTCTCGCGTACCGTGCCGCTTTCGACGACCAGACCGACACGAGTCCGCAATCCCTGCGAGACGAGGTGCTGGTGCACCGCCGACGTCGCCAGCAACGCTGGAATCGCGACATTCTGCGCATCGAGTTTGCGATCGGAAACGATCAGTACGCTGCAACCACGCAGTACGGCATCTTCCGCCTCGGCGCACAAGGTTGCCAAGCGCGCTTCGACACCTTCCTTGCCCCAAGAGACCGGGTAGCAGATATCGAGCTCGGCAGACTGGAATTTCCCATCGGTATAGGCCGAGATATTGCGTAGTTTGGCCATGTCACCAAATGTCAGCACCGGCTGTGAAACTTCCAAGCGATAAGGCGGATTGATCTCGTTGATGCCGAGCAGGTTGGGCTTGGGACCAATGAAAGAGGTCAGCGACATGACCAGTTGTTCGCGGATCGGGTCGATCGGCGGATTCGTCACCTGCGCAAACAGCTGGCGGAAATAGTTGTAAAGCGGCTTGCTCTTGTTCGACAGAACGGCCAGCGGCGAATCGTTGCCCATTGAGCCGGTCGCCTCCTCGCCGCTCTTCGCCATCGGCTCGAGGATAAACTTGATATCTTCTTGGCTGAAACCGAAAGCCTGCTGGCGGTCGAGCATAGACGCCGAGCACTCGGGCGCGCCAGCACCGGCCGGATCCTTGAGTTCGTCAAGCTTGATGTTGATGCGCTCGATCCAGTCCTGATAGGGCTTCTGCTTGGAAAGCGTATCCTTCAACTCGAGATCGTCGATGATACGCCCCTGATCGAGATCGATCAGGAACATCTTGCCCGGCTGCAAACGCCATTTTTTAGCGATGCACTCTTCCTCGATCGGCAAGACACCGGATTCCGAGGACATCACCACAAGATCATCCTTGGTCACGAGGTAACGCGCCGGACGCAGCCCGTTACGATCGAGCGTTGCGCCAATCTGGCGACCGTCGGTGAACGCCACGGCGGCCGGACCGTCCCACGGCTCCATCATCGCTGCGTGGTACTCGTAGAAAGCGCGGCGCTTCTCATCCATCAAGGTATGCGATTCCCAAGCCTCCGGAATCAGCATCATCATGGCATGGGCCAGCGAGTAACCACCCATGACCAACAGTTCGAGTGCATTGTCAAAGGACGCGGAATCCGACTGGTTGGCGTAAATGAGCGGCCAGATCTTCTCCAAATCGGTGCCGAGCAGAGGAGAGGACGTCCCTTTTTCCCGCGCGCGCATCCAGTTGTAATTACCGCGCACCGTATTGATTTCGCCATTGTGGGCAATCAGGCGGAATGGATGGGCAAGGCGCCAATCCGGGAAGGTATTGGTCGAGAAGCGTTGGTGCACCAATGCCAGCGCGGAGACGCACCGCGGATTCTGAAGATCGAAATAGTATTCGCCGACCTGATCCGCCAGCAGCAGGCCTTTGTAAACAATCGTCCGTACCGACATCGACGGCTGGTAAAACTCTTTGCTGTGCTCAAGACCCAGAGCACGAATGGCGTTGGCCGCCCGACGACGAATGATGTAAAGCTTACGTTCGAGCGCATCCGTCACCATGACATCGGGACCGCGCCCGATAAAGACCTGGCGGATTACCGGTTCGCGTGCGCGCACCGCCGGCGACATCGGCATTTCATGATTGACCGGCACATCGCGCCAACCGAGAACAACTTGACCTTCGGCGCGTACCGCGCGCTCGATTTCTTCTTGACAGGCCAGGCGTGAAGCGGATTCGCGCGGCAGGAATACCATGCCGACGCCGTAATCGCCGACGCGCGGCAGATCGACGCCCTGTTTGAGCATTTCCTCGCGCAAAAAAGCATCGGGAATCTGGATCAGAATACCCGCGCCATCGCCCATGAGCGGATCAGCGCCGACTGCACCCCGGTGGTCCAGGTTCTTCAGGATTAACAATCCTTGCTCGATAATCGAGTGGCTTTTCTGACCCTTGATGTGCGCTACAAAACCGACGCCACAAGCATCGTGCTCATTGGCCGGGTCGTAAAGACCTTGCCTTTCTGGAACAGCCAAATCCTTCACATTCAAGTCCTCATAGAACGGTAGCACTCGCTGTGGAATGCCATTACACCAAACGTCAAAAAAGCCGGCCGGAGGCCAGCTTAAGATTTAATGCGAACTTGAAATTATATCTTGATTTTTTAGTCTATCAACCCATAAATCCGCACCAAAACAGGGCAATGGAATCTTTGCCGCCTGAAAATTATTCGATCAACCACGTAATCCTCTTTTTTACCCACCGGGCACAGATCCCCTGCTACTGAATGAATAATCGCTTCCCCATCGTTTAAGAGCCTGACTAGCTTGCCCTCAGGAACTTCCGGCGAGCCGAAATTCTCTATACCATCCAATTACCGATTCATAGACCTTGTGAGGGAGAGATATAAATGCCGTTGACTATAGGAGTGCCGAAAGAGGTATTCGAAGGCGAGAAGCGCGTTGCCTCTGCCCCCGAAATCGTCGAAAAACTTGTCAAAATTGGTTTCAAGGTCGCCGTCGAATCTGGTGCGGGCAACGCAGCGAACTTCAGTGACGACGCCTATCGCAACGCCGGTGCCGACATTGTCGATCAGGCCGCCAGCCTCTGGGCAACATCCGATCTTATCTTCAAGGTCCGCAGCCCCAACGCCGACGAGGTAAAACTATTAAAAGAAGGCGGCACCTTAATTAGTTTCATCTGGCCCGCCCAGAATCCCGAACTGCTGCAGCAGCTTGCAGCCAAGAAGGCCACAGTTCTGGCCATGGACAGTGTGCCGCGCATCTCGCGTGCACAAAAAATGGATGCCCTGAGCTCGATGGCCAATATCGGCGGCTACCGCGCCGTCATCGAGGCCGCCCACGAATTCGGACGGTTTTTTACCGGGCAGATCACCGCTGCAGGCAAAGTCCCCCCGGCCAAGGTTTTTGTTATCGGAGCAGGTGTCGCCGGTCTGGCAGCCATTGGTGCAGCCTCTAGCCTCGGCGCCATCGTTCGTGCCAACGATACGCGCCCGGAAGTCGGCGACCAGATCCGCTCTCTTGGCGCCGAATTCATTACCGTCGATTACGAGGAAGAAGGCAGCGGCGTCGGCGGCTATGCCAAAGTAATGAGCGAAGGCTTCCAGAAAGCACAACTGGCCATCTTTGCCAAACAAGCAAAAGACGTTGACATCATCATCACGACGGCGCTGATTCCCGGGAAACCCGCGCCAAAGCTGATTACGACTGAAATGGTGCAATCCATGAAGCCCGGAAGCGTCATCGTTGACATGGCTGCGGAACAAGGCGGCAATTGCGAGCTGACCGAACCCAGCAAGATCGTTGTCAAACACGGCGTTTCGATCATCGGCTACACCGATCTGCCAAGCCGGCTGGCAAAACAGTCGTCGACGCTATATGCCACCAATCTGCTTCGCCTCACCGAGGAATTGATCAAGACGAATAGCGTTGTTCCCGACACCGGCACGATCGACGCGAACATGGAAGACGAAGTCATCCGGGGCGCCACGGTCGTTAAGCAAGGTGCAATCACCTGGCCCCCCCCCCCACCGACACTGTCGGCTGCCCCACCTTCATCCCCATCCACCGCTAAACCTGCCGTTGTCCCCACTGCAGCAAAAAAAGCGCATGGCCATGCCGAAGTCGCCGCCCCCATGGCTGGCCACAAGACGGCCATTCTTTTCGCCGTTGCAGCTGCACTATTCTGGTTCATCGGCAATAACGCACCCGCTGCTTTTCTTGGACACTTTACCGTATTCGTTCTGGCCTGCTTTGTTGGTTACATGGTCGTCTGGAATGTCAAACCAGCCCTGCACACGCCTCTGATGAGCGTCACGAACGCCATCAGCAGCATCATTGCCATCGGCGCACTGATCCAGATTTCACCTCCCATCGAAGCCGATCCGACACGGCCCGACGGTTGGATTCGCTGGCTGGCGTTCGGCGGCATCGTACTGGCAACGATCAATATGTTTGGCGGATTTGCCGTCACCCAGCGCATGCTGGCCATGTTCCGGAAATAGGGAGAGGATCATGATGACTGGAAGCATGGCGACCGTTGCCTACATCGGCGCAACCATCCTTTTTATCCTCTGCCTCGGCGGCCTGTCCAATCAAGAGACGGCGCGCCGCGGTAATCTTTACGGCATCATCGGTATGGCTCTCGCCGTTCTGGCCACTGTCTTCGGCCCGCGGGTCTCGCCTGACGGATTGAGCTGGATATTGGGCGCCATGGTCGCTGGCGGCGCCCTTGGTCTTTATCTTGCTCGCGTCGTCAAGATGACACAGATGCCGGAACTCGTTGCCTTCATGCATAGCATGGTCGGTTTGGCAGCAGTCCTCGTCGGCTACGCCAACTACATCGACCCCACCGCTTCTGCTGGCCTGACAATCACGGAAATTGCGATTCATGAAATGGAGATTTATGTTGGCGTACTCATCGGCGCCGTTACCCTGTCCGGCTCCATCATCGCCTTTGGCAAATTGTCAGGGCGAATCGGCGGCAAGCCTTTACTGCTTCCGGGACGACATTTGATCAATCTGGCCGGATTGCTTGTCGTCATTTACTTCGGTCGTGAGTTCATGCATGCCAGTTCGGTGACCCAAGGCATGACGGCCATGGTCGTCATGACGGTCATTTCGCTCCTCTTTGGCGTGCATATGGTCATGGCCATTGGCGGCGCCGACATGCCGGTTGTCGTTTCCATGCTGAACAGCTACTCCGGCTGGGCGGCTGCGGCGACCGGTTTCATGCTTTCCAACGATCTGCTGATTGTCACGGGCGCTCTGGTCGGTTCCAGCGGCGCCATTCTTTCCTACATCATGTGCAATGCGATGAACCGGAACTTTCTCAGCGTGATTGCCGGCGGGTTTGGATCGGATGGCGGCAAGCCGACGGCAAAGCATGAGCTTGCAAAACCGGAGGGCGAAGTCACCCCGATTACCGCAGCCGATACTGCCGCCCTGCTCCGTGAAGCAAAGAACGTGATCATCGTTCCGGGTTATGGCATGGCAGTGGCACAAGCCCAGCATGTCGTCTCCGAAATCAGCCGTCATTTGCGCGAAACCGGCGTTAACGTCCGCTTCGGCATCCACCCTGTTGCCGGACGGATGCCGGGCCACATGAATGTCCTGCTTGCCGAAGCCAAAGTACCTTACGACATTGTCTTCGAAATGGACGAGTTGAACGACGATTTTCCTGAGACCGACGTTTCTGTCGTCATCGGGGCCAACGATATTGTCAATCCAGCTGCGCAGGACGTCCCGACCAGCCCGATCGCCGGCATGCCGGTTCTCGAAGTCTGGAAGGCAAAGACCTCAATCATGATGAAACGCAGCATGGCTTCGGGCTATGCTGGCGTGGACAATCCGCTGTTCTACAAGGAAAACAACCGCATGCTTTTCGGGGATGCGAAGAAAACGTTAGATGAAGTCCTTGCCGTATTGAGAAACTGACCCAAACCACCTTCACAACGCTCGCGGTGCGGGCGTTGCCCCCCCCCTGTAAGGCCCGTTCAGATTTCGCCGATGGCAAACAAGCGACGGTGCTCTTTCATTGCATAACGGTCTGTCATGCCGGCGATGTAATCGGCCACCCGTCGCGTCTGATCAATGTCGGACCGGAACTGTTCCGGCAGCAATCGGGGATCACCAGTGAACGCGCCAAACAAGTCGGCGATGATGCGCTGCGCCTTGCTGGTCATGCGCAAGACCTGATAGTGCTGATAGAGATGGCGATGCAGGAAGTGCTTCATCTCCCGTAGCTCCTCGCGCAAATCTTCCGAAAAACCGACGAGCACCCCGCACAAACGGGCTTCGGTTAGGTCTTTCGGCTTCTCCCTGCCAATATTGCTTTCGGTCGTCTCAATCAGATCGCAAACTAGCGCATTGATCATCCGGCGCACGGTTTCATGCACTAGCCGCCGGCCGGCCAGATCGGCGAAAGTCTCCCTGACCTGCTTAACATGCCGGGAAAACAGTGAAACGCTCTCCAATTGATTGAGGGTAATCAGGCCGGAACGCAAACCATCGTCGACATCGTGGTTGTTGTAGGCAATTTCGTCGGCCAGATTGCAGATTTGTGCCTCGAGCGAGGGTTGCGTGTGATTGAGAAAACGTTCGCCCAGTTTGCCGAGATTGCGCGCATTTTCTATTGAGCAGTGTTTGATGATGCCTTCTCGCGTCTCGAAACACAGGTTGAGGCCATCGAACGACGCGTATCGCTCTTCGAGTCGGTCGACGATGCGCAGGCTCTGCATGTTGTGCTCGAAGCCGCTGTGCCCGCGCATGCATTCGTTGAGCGCATCCTGCCCGGCATGCCCAAACGGCGTGTGCCCCAAGTCATGGGCCAGCGAAATTGCCTCGGCCAGATCCTCGTTCAGTCTCAGTGTTCTCGCAATCCCGCGCGCGATCTGCGCCACTTCGATACTGTGCGTCAAACGTGTCCTGAAGAGGTCACCTTCGTGATTAACGAAAACTTGCGTCTTGTATTCCAGGCGACGAAAAGCCGTCGAATGAACAATACGGTCGCGATCGCGCTGGAACTCGCTGCGATGCTTCGGTTCATCGTCGGCGTGGCGCCTCCCACGCGAATTCGCCGCCGTGACAGCATAAGGCGCGATCTCAGGCATTCTCCGTCCGCTTTTCGATGGCCCCGATAATTTCCGGTGTCGACGCCTCGTCGCTGACGACGGCCTGACCAAGTTGCTGCAATAACACAAGCCGCAGTTTTCCGTTCTGCACTTTCTTGTCGTGCTGCATCAAATCCAGATACTTATCAGCCGGCATCGACGGGCCGTATACGGGTAAGCCAGCACGCTGAAAAATAGATTCGACGCGAACAACATCGTCCTCATTAATCCATCCAAGTTGCGCAGAAAGCTCCGCCGCCATCATTGTTCCCGCCGCGATGGCTTCGCCATGCAACCATTCGCCGTAGCCCATACCTGTCTCGATGGCGTGGCCGAAAGTATGCCCTAGGTTCAGCAAGGCTCGCTCACCATTTTCATGCTCGTCCGCGGCAACCACTTCAGCCTTGTTTGAACAGGAACGGAAGATGGCATACTGTAGCGCTTGCGGCTCGCGCGCCAGCAATTTCGCCAGATTTTGTTCCAGCCATTCCAGGAACGGCAAGTCGCGGATCAGGCCGTACTTGATCATTTCCGCAAGACCGGCGCGCAATTCCCGTTCAGGCAGCGAACTCAGCAGGTCGGTATCGATCAGGACCAGCTTCGGCTGATAGAAAGCGCCGATCATGTTCTTGCCAAGCGGATGATTGATCGCCGTTTTTCCGCCGACTGACGAATCGACCTGGGACAGCAAAGTGGTCGGAATCTGGATGAAAGGGGTACCGCGCTGGTAGCAGGCGGCGGCAAACCCCGTCATGTCGCCAACAACACCGCCGCCGAAAGCAATCAGCGTTGTCGAGCGCTCACACTGTTGCTCAAGGAGAATGTCGAATATTGTATTCAGCGTTTGCCAGTTCTTGAACCGTTCGCCGTCGGGCAGGACGATCTCGACGACCTCGACCCCAACCCGACGCAACGAATCCGAAAACTTTTCCAGATAAATGGGGGTAAGCGTTTCGTTGGTGACCACCGCCACCTTTGGCTGACGAAACTTTGGCAACAGCAATCCGGTGTCCGCGAGCACACCGCTACCGATGCAGATGGGGTACGACCGATCACCCAGTGCAACATTCAGGACTTCCATCTCGCTCCGATTTCCTTGACCAGCAATTGCAATATTGCCTGCGCGTTGATGCGACCGCCATCGACCACCAGATCGGCAACTTCACGATAATAGGGGTCGCGCTGCACGTAAAGTTCCTTCAAACGCGCCAGAGGGTTCTCTACCTGCAACAAAGGCCGGTTCGTATCACGCCGGGTACGCTCCCATAATATTGCCGGTGGCACATTGAGATAAACGACGAAACCGCTGCCTCTCAAGCGCGCCCGGTTTTCTTCGCGCAATACTGCACCACCTCCAGTCGCCACTACATACCCGCTGGTTTGCGAAATATCTTCAATAACCTGAGCCTCTCGCTTTCGAAACCCCTCATCTCCTTCGATTTCGAAAATGGTCGGAATACTCACCCCTGTGCGCGCCTCGATCTCCCGATCAGAATCGACGAATTCGATCCCCAGCCGCTTGGCCAGCGACCGCCCGATGGTCGTTTTTCCGGCCCCCATCAGCCCGACCAGATAGATATTGTTTTTGCCGTATTGATTTTCCACGGCGCTATTCTACCGTACCGCTCTCGTGAAACAGGGCACAAAAAAGCCGGCTTGCACCGGCTTTTCGTGACTTCATGGCCAACCTCAGCGTACCGCCAGGCTTTCCGAAATGATCTTTGGAGTAATGAAAACAAGCAATTCCGTTTTGTCGTCGATCCATTCGCGATTCTTGAACAACCAACCGATATAAGGTAGATCCCCAAAGAACGGAATGCTCTGAGTATTGTTCCGTGTTTCTTGCGTATAAATCCCGCCGATAACCACCGTTCCACCATTTTCGACCAGCACTTCGGTCTTGACGTGTTTGGTGTCAATTGCCACACCGGCCCCCGTTGACAGGCGCGTGTTCGGCGTATCTTTGTTGATATCCAGCGTCATTGTCACCTTGCCGTCCGGCGTAATCTGCGGCTTCACCTTCAGGGATAGATTCGCCTTGCGGAACGAAATGCTGGTCGCGCCCGAACTCGTTGCTTGCTAATAGGGGATTTCAACCCCTTGCTCGATCAGCGCCTCGACCTGATTGGCCGTCATAACGCGCGGACTCGAGATCACTTTCCCTCGCCCATCAGCCTCCAGCGCCGAAATCTCGGCATTCAGAAATACTGTTTTCGAGCGATTGAACAGAATCATCGAGAACACGCCGGCCGTACCTGAACGCGGACTCGCCGGCAAATTGACCATGCTCGATGCCGCAGGGAATGCGGGAACATCTGCCGCCTGCCCGGTATGGTAGCCGGTATCCGATAGGCTACCGCCGGCGACAACGCCCGTGCTGTGCGACGTCTGCCCGCCATTCATATCGTGATAACCAAGGCGCATACCGATATTTTTGGAGAAGCTATCCCCTGCCTCGACGATCCGCGCCTCGATCATGACCTGACGGACCGGCACGTCAACCTTGGCAATCATCGCCCGGACATCCTCCAAGCGCGTCGGTGTATCCTGCACGAAGAGAATGTTCGAACGATCATCGAGCAAAGCACTGCCCCGTTTGGAAAGAATGGTCTGCTTGGGATCGGCCAACAACTTCTTGACGTCCGCTCCCTTGACGTAATTCATCTGGAAGCTCTCGGTGCGTAACGGCTCAAGATCGCCTATTTGCTTCTTCGATTCGAACTCCAACTTTTCCTTGGTCGCAATTTCCTCGCGCGGAGCCACGAGAATGACATTGCCGTTTTTCCGCATATCAAGGCCTTTTTGCTGGAGGATGATATCCAGCGCCTGGTCCCAAGGCACGTCCTTCAGGATCAGGGTTATCGAACCACCGACCGAATCGCTGACGACCATATTCATTCCGGTGAATTCGCTAATGACCTGCAACAGACGACGCACATCGACGTTCTGGAAGTTCAAGGAAAGTTTCTCGCCTTTGTATCCGCCACGTGTTCCTTGCACGAGCTTGTTGGGATCTTCAATGATCGGCTTGACCTCGATGACGAACTGGTTATCGGTTTGATAAGCGTTATGCTCCCACAGGCCATGCGGGGTAATGCTCATGCGTACGTTCTGTCCCTGCTGCACAGTATTCACCGCGAGCACAGGCGTGCCGAAATCAGTAACATCGAGACGCTTGCGCAGAATGTCAGGAACGCTGACCTTGGTAAAATCAATCACCAAGTCTTTCCCCTGCTGCTGAATATCAATACCAGCATTCGCGTCGCTCAACTCGACTGTAATTCGTCTCTCACCATTTTTCCCGCGACGAAAAACGATATCGCGAATACTGATTGAGGACTGGTAAGGTTGCGCTTTCGAAAAATGCTCGACAGTTGACTCTACCCCCCACTCCTGCCAGGTTTTGGCCCCGCTTGAATTCAAGGCCAAGACCAGCGTTTTACCATCGACGCTGGTCTCGTAAGTCATGGCGCGATTGAGATTCAGCACCAAACGGGTCCACCCTTCAACCTCGACAACATTGACGCTTCTCAAGTCACCCTCATTGTAGGTCTGCGAATTCTTGCCAAGCGCATTGGTTGTATTAAAGAAGTCCAAAGCAATGCGTGCGGGTTTGGCCACGCTGAAACCAGAAGGAAGAACCGCCAGCGGTTCTTTAAACGTCAGTTTGACATTCACCACCCCGCCTTGCCGTGCAACGGTCATCGCCTCAAGAGAATTGGATCCGGCATCCTGTGCGAACGCCATTGCGGTCGCAATAAAAACTCCGCCGAAAAATCCAAGCAGATATCGTTTAAGTTGTCTCACTTTTTATCCTCCTGACCCTGCAGGTACAGTGCGCTTTCTCTTTCAATCCAATCGCCGGCTGCATCCTGAATAAGTTCCTTCAACGAAATTTCCGTCTCGACAATTTTGGTAATGACACCGAAATTCTGCCCCATGTACCCCCCCTGCCTGACCTGATACAAGGCGCCATCCACCTGGATGATGGCATACGATGACTTACCCTTGGTCATGACTCCGACAAACTTCAGAGACTCCAGCGGATATGCCTCCAGCGGTTCACGTGGCCGATCCATATCCGGCTGCAAACCACCTCCTCCTTTTTTGGGCGACACCGATTTTCGCTGGCTTGAACGGATCCAGTTGATTGGCTGCGTCATAAGGCACGGGTTCGTAAGGAGTTACCTGAGGAAGCGGCGGAATCTTGCCCTTGATGCCCTTGGACGCCTCACTCATCCAGTGCTTCAACTCTTCTTGATCACCCCCACCCGAGCAGGCGGCCAAGGTAACGCACGCTAGCGCAAGTACCATCTTTCTCATCATTTCCTGCCTCTAGCGGCCTGCGCCGCCTTTCTCTTCGCCGCCAATTCCTCTTCGTCAAGATAGCGGAATGTTTTGGCGATCGCGTTCAAGACCAAACTACCGTCCTTGGCCTGAGAATTGGTCGTAATGGAAATGTTGTTCAGCGTCACGATTCTGGACAGGCGCCCGATATCACCCGCAAAAGCGCCAAAATCATGATAGCTCCCGGTCAGGCGTACGCTCACCGGCAATTCCGCATAAAAATCCTTGACAACCTCACCGCCAGGCTTGAACAGTTCAAACTGCAGCCCCCGACCCATACCGGATTGGTTCACCTCGACCAACAGTGATTCCACCTCTGCCTTGTTTGGCAATTGCTTCAGTAAGGCACCAAATGAACGATCAATTTCGCTCAACTGTTGGACATAGAGGTCCAGATTGACGGCTTGTTGCTTCTTGGAGAGAAACTCCTGCTTCAGTTTTTCTTCGGCCTGCTGTCTCGCGGCTAAATTGTCCAACTGATCAGCCCAGAGAAACCACCAACCAGCCAATAAAATCAGCGCAAAGAGCGCCAATAGCGTCGCAACGCGTGGCGCAAGCGGCCACGCACCGACATCCTTGGGATTCAGGTTCTTGAAATCGTCAAGGAACGCCTTGACGTCAATTTTTGATAAGGCGGTCATTTCCTGGCTCCGCTATCTGCAGGTGCGCGCTTGAGCGCAGCGTTCAGAGTGAACTCGTTGAGGCGGCGCTTGTCGACGGTTACCGCTTTGATTTCAACCAGTTGCGGCTTCTCCAGCCAAGGGGACGCATCGATGTTTCGCATCAGAGTTGAAACCCGCGCATTGGACTGGGCGTATCCGTTCAGGGAAATCTGAATTCCATTCTGTTTCAACGAACGGATATAAACCCCCTCAGGCATCTGTTTGACCAGTTCACTGAGCAAACGCACGGCTTCTGATCGATCACGCTGCAGCGCCTCGATCACCTGCTTGCGAGCAAGCAAGCAAGGCCTGAGTCTGCTCTTTGAGTCGCTTGATCTGATCAACCTGCTTGTCAAGAACGGCAATTTCTTTCTTCAGAAACGCATTCCTAGCCTCTTGTGCGGAAATATATCCGTCGATTATCGAATAGACGAGGAAAACGACCAATCCAGCGAGGACAGAAACCAACCCGAGCAAGCCGTAATACTGCTGACGCCTGGCTTTGCGTTTTTCTTCCCGGTGGGGAAGCAGATTGATACGAATCATTCGTCGAACCTCCGCAGCGCCAAACCGCACGCAACCATCAGCGACGACGCATCCGCCAACAAGGCCTTGGCGCGAACTCGTTCAGACAAGAGCATATCGGCAAATGGATTGGCAATAATCGTATTGATCTGAGTTCGCGAGGCGATAACCTCATCTGCCCCGGGGAGCGCGGCGCACCCTCCGGCCAACACGATGTGGTTAACCTGCGTGAATTGGGTCGAGGTAAAAAAGAATTGCAAGGCTCGCGACACCTCAAGCGCCATGCTTTCGACGAACGGCTGGAGAAGTTCCGTCTCGTAGTTGTCCGGTAAATTGTTCCGCCGTTTCTCCGACTCCGCTTCCTCAAAAGTCATCCCGAACAGCCGGGCAATGTCCTGAGTCAGTTGATTTCCACCAAAAGCCTGCTCCCGCGAATAGAGCTGCAGGCCATTACGGAGGACCGTCAGGCTCATCACATGCGCGCCGACATCGATCAGGGCAATGATTTCTCCTTGCCCGCCATTCGGCAACTGTTTCTCGATCAACTCGAAAGCCGACAAGGCTGCGAACGACTCAACGTCCATGACCACGGGTTGCAAGCCTGCGGACTCGGCGACAGCCACCCTGTCTTCGACCTTTTCCTTGCGTGACGCTGCAATCAGCACCTCGATCTCTTCCGTCGAGGATGGCGCGGGACCGACGACTTGGAAATCGAGATTGACTTCTTCGAGCGGGAACGGGATGTACTGATTGGCCTCGGACTCAACCAGCAATTCGAGCTCTTCTTCTCGCTGGCCAGCAGCAACGATGATTTTTTTGGTAATGACGTGCGAAGCGGGTAAAGCGATCGCCACGTTACGCGTCGTGGTCGCCATTTTCTTCCAGGCCCGTTTCACCGATTCGGCGGCGGCTTCAAGGTTGACGATATTGCCATACGCAACCACATCCCTGGGTAGTATTTCAACCGTATACCGCTCGACGCGGTATCCGTTTTTCCCGTCGCTCGCCAGCTCGACCATTTTGATGGAAGAAGAACTGATATCGAGACCGATCAGCGACCGCGATTTGGGATTGAAGATTGATAGATCAAGTTGCAAGTCGCCACCACTCGCTAAAAAAACCTTTGAATAATTGGTAGTTAGCGTACTTATAGATAATCTACTTTAGATGCTAGCAACAAGTATTCGGCATGTAAAGCCATTTTTTCCTGCCCCATTCCGCCGTTACATTGATTATCCACAACATTTATAATCCAAAGTTTGTTCGACTCGACCGTGAACTCCACCTTGCCTACCGTTTCCCGCTGGTTTCTCTATCCGATCCTGTTTATCGCCGGCCTCGCCTCAATGGCGATTGCCATGGTCGTCGTGGTATTGATCCTGACCTATCCGAATTTGCCCTCGCTGGAAATCCTCACGGACTACCGCCCGAAAATCCCATTGCGCGTCTACACGGCAGACGATTACCTGATCGGCGAATTTGGTGAGGAACGGCGCGCCCTCGTTGCGTTTCAGGATGTCCCGGAGATCATGAAGCAGGCCATTCTGGCCGCCGAGGACGAGCGTTTTTACCAACACAAAGGCGTCGACATCCTGGGCATCACTCGCGCCGCCGTAAGCAATCTGATCAGCGGAGGAAAACGGCAAGGCGCCTCGACGATCACGCAACAAGTTGCCAAGAACTTTTTCCTGTCGTCTGAAAAAACTTACGTTCGCAAGCTCTATGAAGCCCTGCTCTCTTTCAAGATCGAGCACAACCTAAGCAAGGACCAGATTTTCGAGCTGTATATCAATCAAATTTACCTTGGACAGCGCGCCTATGGCTTCGGCGCAGCGGCGCAGATTTATTTCGGAAAACCATTACAAGAATTGAATATTTCAGAAGCCGCCATGCTGGCCGGACTGCCCAAAGCGCCCTCGGCATTCAACCCAGTGGTCAACCCGAAGCGGGCCAAGCTGCGTCAACAATATGTCCTGCGTCGCATGCGTGAATTGGGCTTTATTGACGCCAAACAATTCGAAGTCGCCCTCAAACAACCGCTGGTCGTTAAACGCGAAACCAACGATTATGCCGTTCACGCCGAGCACGTCGCCGAGATGGCGCGTCAAATGGCAGCCGAGCGTTTTCCAGAAGAGGTGTATTCACGCGGTCTTAAAGTTTATACCACCATTCTAAAAAGCGACCAAGAAGCCGCTTATAACAGCCTTCGCCGAGGCGTCTTCGATTATGACCGCCGCCACGGCTACCGCGGTGCGGAAGCTTACGTAGAGATATCGAAAATCACTTCAGACGATGACGAAGCGCTTGACGAACTGTTACAGAACTTCCACGGCACGGAGGATCTGCAACCGGCCATCGTCCTGCAGGCTGACGTCAGGCAGATTCGCGCTTATCGACGGGGCGGAGAAACGATCACGATTGAGGGTGACGGCCTCAAATACGCCACCCGCATGATTGACAGCAAGGCCCCGCCAAATAAGCGCCTCCGCCCGGGTGCCATTATCCGCGTTCAGATCGACGACAAGGCCAAGTGGCGCATCGTACAGATGCCCGAAATTGAAGCGTCTTTCCTTTCTATCGACCCGCAAAGTAGCGCCGTCCGCTCGTTGGTCGGCGGCTTCAGTTTCCAGAGTAATAAATTCAATCACACAACCCAGGCCTGGCGACAGCCGGGATCCAGTTTCAAGCCGTTCATTTATTCGGGGGCACTGGAAAAGGGATTCACGCCGGCCTCGATCATCCAGGACGAACCGATCAGCATTCCAGTGTCAGTCACCGGATCGCAAGCCTGGGAACCCAAAAACTACGATGGCAAGTTCGAGGGACCGATGAGCATGCGCACCGCGCTGGCAAAATCGAAAAATCTGGTCTCGATTCGTCTACTGCAAGCCAGCGGCGTCAATTTCATCCAGGATTACGCGACGCGCTTCGGTTTCGACGCCGATAAGAACCCGCCCTACCTCACGATGGCCCTCGGCGTCGGTTCCGTAACCCCGTGGCAGATGGTCGGCGCCTATTCGGTCTTCGCCAACGGCGGCTATCGGATCCAGCCCTATGTCGTTCGCGACATCCGGGATGAGAAAGGGCAAATCCTGGCTCAAGCGCAGCCGGTCAAGGCCGGCGACGAATCCTTGCGCGCCATTGATCCGCGCAATGCCTTCCTGATGGACAGCATGTTGCGCGGGGTTGCCCAGTACGGCACTGGCGCACGCGCTTCCGCCACGCTCAAAAGACACGATCTGGCCGGAAAAACGGGCACCACCAATGACTACGTCGACGCCTGGTTCTGCGGCTATCAGTCAACTGTCGTTGGCTGCTCTTGGATCGGATTCGACCAACCGAGAAGCATGGGCAAGGGCGAAACGGGCGGATCGGCTGCACTGCCGATCTGGATCGGCTATATGGCGAAGGTACTGAAAGACGTTCCGGAAACATTCATGCCGCAGCCAGAAGGCTTGGTCGGACTACCGGTTGTTGCTCCCGGCAAAGGGCCTGCAGTGGAATATTTCTACAAGGAAAACGTACCGCCGGTACTGGATCCTGAGCCGCCACAGGATCCGAACGCCAAACCAGACGATTAATTTTCGCCGAAGTCGACTTTCTCTCCGGCCAAGGCGCTAACAAGCCGCGTCAATTCCGCCATCAACGCGCGACCGGTACGTGTATCTCGCCAGACATCGCCGTCCCGACGAAAGTGGAAGCCCCCCGAAGGGGCTGCCACCCAGATTTCCTGCGCTGCGGCATGTTGATTGACGATGACCTTTGCCCCCGAAGGAACCTCTATCTCAAACACGCCGGCACTGATCATCGCGTAGTCGAGATCGGCACCGGACTGGTCAAGGCTGGACTCGATCCGCCTCAGTGTCTCATCGGCAAGCGCATTGAATTCTCTATCATTCATCCTGTGCTAACATTTCCCATTTCGGTTAGTCCTGTCATGCGCCAACTCCTCACGCCAACCGTCTTGCTGTCTTTGCTTGCGCTCGGCGCATGCGGAACCCGCGGCCCGCTGACGCTACCTCCGTTGCAAACCAAACCTCCCACCCAGGCTACGCTCGATGCTCAGGCGGCCAAACCCAGCACTTCTCTTAATGATTCTACCATACCCAAAGGTACACCCCGATGAACCCTTTCGCCCTGAATAACGGACAACTTCACGTCGAATCCGTCGCGCTTACCGATATCGCTTCACGCTTCGGCACGCCGTGTTATATCTATTCCCGCGCCGCGCTGGAATCCGCCCTTGACGAATTCCAGAAAGAACTTAGCGGCATTGATTCGCTGGTTTGCTTTGCGGTCAAAGCCAATTCGAATCTGGCTGTTCTCAACGTCTTCGCCCGCCGCGGCGCCGGCTTCGACATCGTCTCCATCGGTGAACTTAAGCGCGCACTTGCCGCCGGTGCCGACCCAAAGAAAGTTGTCTTTTCTGGCGTCGGCAAGTCCGCCGACGAAATGGCCTTCGCTCTCGAAGCCGGCATCCTCTGCTTCAACGTCGAATCCGCCCCGGAACTCGACCGGCTCAACGAAGTCGCTGGTCGCGTGGGCAAAAAAGCGCCGATCAGTCTGCGCGTCAACCCCGACGTCGACGCCAAGACTCACCCCTACATCTCCACCGGCCTCAAGGAAAACAAGTTCGGCGTCGCCTACGAAGACGCGCTGGCCATCTACAAGAAGGCCGCAGCCCTCCCCAACCTCGAAATCGTCGGCATCGACTGCCATATCGGCTCTCAATTACTCGATCCGTCACCGTTCGCCGAAGCCCTCGACAAATTGTTGCTCTTGATCGACCAGCTTGCTGCCGCGGGAATCGTGTTGCACCACATTGATCTCGGCGGCGGCCTCGGCATCCGCTACAAGGACGAGGAGGCGCCAACGGTCGAGAGCTACCTGCAACCGCTGCTGCAGAAGCTCAGGGACAGAAAGCTAAAAATCCTGCTTGAACCCGGTCGCCGGCTGGTCGGCAATGCCGGCGTCCTACTCACCCGGATTGAATATCTGAAACCCGGCGAGATCAAAAATTTTGCGATCATCGATGCCGCCATGAACGATCTTGCCCGTCCGTCGCTTTATGATGCCTGGCACGACATTGTGCCGGTCGTTCCGCGCCAAGGAGAAATCCGCAACTGGGAAATCGTCGGACCGATTTGCGAATCAGGGGACTGCCTCGGTCGCAACCGTCCACTGAACGTCGCAGCCGGCGATCTACTCGCCATCATGTCGGCGGGCGCCTACGGCATGGTCATGAGCTCGAATTACAACACCCGGCCACGTGTCGCTGAAGTCATGGTCGACGGCGACCAAGTCCATCTGGTCCGCCGTCGTGAAACCGTCGAGGAACTCTACGCGCAGGAAAGCATCTTGCCGTGATCCCACGCCGCATTGCCCTTCTGAGCCTTTGTCTCCTGGCCCTCGCGGCCTGCTCGGAGGGCAATGCCAAAAAAAAGCCCGAACCACCGCCAGTGCCTGTAAAAACGGCAGTAGCGGCAACCCAAGACATCCCCCTCAAGCTCAGCGCCGTTGGTCGCGCCGAAGCCTACGAAAGCGTCTCACTTAAATCACGGGTTGACGGCCAAGTAGCCGCTGTCCTGTTTACCGAAGGCCAGCGCGTCAAGCAGGGCGACATCCTGATTCGCCTCGACCCGACCGATTTCGCCGCACGTCTGCAACAAGCCGAAGCCGCCGTAATTCGAGACAAGGCCCTGCTCGCCAAGGCGACCGCAGACACCGCCCGCTACGTCGCGCTTCGGGAGCGCAATTTCGTTTCCTCGGAAAAGGTTAACGAGATTCGCACCAACGAGGCCGCTGCGTCCGCAAACCTGAAAGCCAGCGCCGCGGCAGAGCAAGTCGGCCGCCTGCAATTGTCCTACACCACCATTCGCGCGCCGTTTTCCGGCGTCGTCGGCGCCCGCCTGGTCTTTCCCGGCTCATCGTTAAAAATCAACGATACCGTACTCGCCGTGGTCAATCGCGATCACCCTCTGCTGGTCAGCTTTTCCGTCCCCGAAAAGCATCTGCCGCAGATTCGCGCCGCCATGGGAGCGGCCAAATCTCGATCGGAGAGCTTGCGCGTCGATATCGGCCTGTCCGGGGATAAATCGCGGCATTATTCCGGTGAAGCATTCTTCATGGACAATGCCGTCGACACGACAACCGGTACCATCTTGTTGAAAGCCCGGCTGCCCAACGACAAGGAATCGCTGACACCGGGTCAGTTCGTCAATGTCGCGCTGCGGCTCGACACACTCGAAAACGCCGTCACCGTCCCAGACGAAGCCGTGCAGCAAGGCCCCGACGGCAAGTTCCTCTACGTCGTCAAGGAGGACCTGCGCGTCGACATACGCCAGATCGAAACCCTCGCCTCCGAAGCTGGCGTCACCGCCATCAGCAAAGGACTGCAGGCCGGCGAAACGGTTGTGACCGACGGCCAGTTGCGTTTAGCGCCGGGCACCCGCATCGCCCCCTCCGGATCGCCCGAAGACTCCGGAAAAAAGTCCACCGTGACCTCGCCGGCAAAATAGGGCGGCGCAATGAACCTGCCCGAACTGTGCATCCGCAGGCCGGTCATGACGACGCTGCTGATGGCGGCGTTCGTCATCTTCGGCCTGATCGCCTACCGCGCCTTGCCGGTATCCGAATTGCCGAGCGTCGATTTCCCGACGATCTCGGTCTCCGCTGCCTTGCCCGGCGCCTCGCCGGAAACCATGGCCTCCGCCGTTGCCACGCCGCTCGAAGGACAGTTCTCGACGATCGCCGGCCTCGACTCGATGACCTCGACGAGCGCCCAGGGCAGCACCTCGATCACGCTGCAATTCTCGCTCGAACGCGACATCGACGCCGCCGCGCAGGACGTGCAGTCGGCAATCTCGGCGGCGCTGCGCAAGCTGCCGCCGAACATGCCGACGCCGCCGTCGTTCCGCAAGGTCAACCCAGCCGATTTCCCCATCTTCTACATTGCGATGTCCTCGCCGACGTTACCGCTGCCGCTGGTCAACGAATACGCGGAAACGCAACTCGCGCAGCGGCTGTCGACGATCAACGGCGTTGCGCAGGTGCTGATCTACGGTTCGCAGAAATACGCGGTGCGCATCCAGACCAACCCGGACCAGCTCGCCGCACGCGGACTCGGCATCGACGAATTGCAGACTGCCATTGCCAAGGCCAACGTCAATCAACCGCTCGGACAATTTGACGGGCAGCGCCAGGCTTTCGCGATCAAGGACAACGGACAGCTCGACAACGCCGCCACCTATCGTCCGCTCATCGTCGCCTGGCGCAATGGCGCGCCGGTGCGCCTCGAAGACGTGGCCACGCCGATCGACGACGTGGAGAACTCACGCCAGGCCAGCTGGAATGTGGACAAGCGTGCCATCGTCCTTGCCATCCAGAGGCAGCCAGGCGCCAACACCATCGAAACAGTCGATGCAATCAAGCGCGTCCTGCCCGGTTTCCAGGCCAAGCTGCCGGCAAGCATCAACATGACCACACTCTATGATCGCAGTATCTCGATCAGCGAGTCGATCGCCGACGTGCAATTCACCCTCCTCCTAGCCGGCCTCCTCGTCATCCTTGTCATCCTGCTTTTTCTGCGCAACCTATCGGCCACCGCGATCCCGGCATTGGCATTGCCGATTTCGGTCATCGGCACCTTCGCCATCATGTATCAGCTCGGCTTCAGCCTCGACAACCTGTCGCTGCTCGCACTGACGCTTTCCGTCGGCTTCGTCGTCGACGACGCCATCGTCATGCTCGAAAACATCGTACGGCACATCGAGCACGGCGAACCGGCCTGGGAAGCGGCCATCAAGGGATCGCGCGAAATTGGCTTCACCATCATTTCGATGACCGTCTCGCTGGTCGCTGTTTTCATCCCGGTGCTGTTCATGAGCGGGATCGTCGGCCGCCTGTTGCACGAATTCGCCGTCACCATCTGCGCGGCAATTCTCGTCTCCGGAATCGTCTCGCTGACCCTCACCCCGATGTTGTGCAGCCGCTATCTGCGCCACAGCCCTAGCGAAGCGCACGGCCGGATTTTCAACGCCTTCGAGCGATTCTTTAGCGCCCTTCTCGCCGCCTACGAAAAAACCCTGGGTTGGTCGATGAGCCATCCGCGTCTGATTCTGACCAGCTTTTTCGGTACGATCGCCCTGTCCGCGCTGTTGTTCTCGATCACGCCCAAGGACTTCCTTCCCAACGGCGACAGCGGACGCATCATCGCCTTTACCGAGGGCGCCCAGGACACCTCTTTCGCCAGCATGATCGACCACCAGAGCGCCGTCGCCGCGATTGTCGCCCAAGATCCGGACGTCCAGTCGTTCATGTCGTCCGTGGGCGGCGGCGGCATTCGCGCCACGGCCAACACCGGCACCATTTTCATGATTCTCAAGCCGCACAGCGAACGCCGGCATTCGGCCGACGAGATCATTCAGCGGCTACGGCCGAAGCTTTCGTCCGTTCCGGGGATCAAGGTTTACCTGCAGAACCCGCCGACGATCCGCATCGGCGGCCGCCTGACCTCGGCGCAATACCAATACACCCTGCAAAGCACCGATCTGCCCGAGCTCTATCACTGGACCGACGTTCTATTGGACCGGGTACGCCAGTTGCCGTGCTTCGTCGATGTCACCAGCAACCTCAACAACCTGAGTCCGGTGGTCTCGCTGGACGTCGATCGCAACAAGCTCGCCGCGCTCGACCTGAACTTCGCACAGGTCCAGGATGCCCTGCAAAGCGCATTCAGCTCGCGGCAGATTTCAACGATCTATGGCGCTGCGGCGCAATACCAGGTCATCCTCGAAGTCGCCCCGGAATTCCAGATTGACCCGTCGATGCTCTCCCGTCTCTACGTACGGTCAGGGAACGGCAAACTGGTCCCGCTCGACACCATCACCACCATCACGCGCAAGACGCAGGCCCTGACCGTAAACCACCAAGGGCAACTGCCCTCGGTGACGATTTCCTTCAACCTGCTCCCCGGCGTTTCTCTCGGCGACGCGGTCAACCGTATCGGCGAACTCGAACGCGACATACTTATGCCGGCCTCCCTCAACACCAGCCTGGAGGGTACGGCGCAGGCCTTCCAGTCCTCGTTGCAAGGCCTCGGCATCCTGCTCCTGATCGCCGTCCTCGTTGTCTATCTCGTTCTCGGCATCCTTTATGAAAGCTTCATCCACCCCCTGACCATCCTCTCCGGACTCCCGTCAGCAGCGCTTGGTGCGCTCATGACCTTGGTGATTTTCCGCGTCGACCTCAGCCTTTACGCTTTCGTCGGTATCATCATGTTGATCGGCATCGTCAAGAAGAACGCGATCATGATGATCGACTTCGCACTGGACCGACAGCGTACCGGGAAAGTTCCGGCTCGCGAAGCGATCCATCAAGCCTGCCTGATCCGCTTCCGCCCGATCATGATGACGACGATGGCCGCCCTGGTGGGGACACTGCCCATTGCCCTCGGTATTGGCGCCGGCGGGGACCTCCGCCAACCGCTCGGCCTGGCCATCGTCGGCGGCCTGCTGCTATCCCAACTTTTGACGCTGTACCTGACGCCGGTTATCTATCTTTACCTTGACCGTTTCACAAAGCGAGAACCACAAGCGCCTGTGGCAACCGATACGATCTAACCTTCGCCTTCGATCGACGATCATGCCTCCGGCCGAAAAACCAGCGCTCGCCATGCAACGCATCGATAAATGGCTGTGGGCAGCCCGCTTCTACAAAACACGCTCGCTGGCAGCGGAAGCCATTCATGGCGGACACGTCAAACTCAATGGACATACGGTCAAACCTGCTCGGGACGTCAAACTCGGTGACGTGCTCGATCTCGCGATCGGCGATGCGCAATGGACCATCACCGTTCTCGGCCTGAACGAACAACGGCGTCCGGCCATTGAGGCCAGATCGCTTTACGAGGAAACGGACGAAAGCCGCGTTCGACGCACCGCGGCATCGGAAATGCGCAGGCTTGCACCGACGCCGGGCAGCGATCTGCATGGCCGGCCGACCAAGAAGGCACGACGGCAATTACCCAACTTCAGGAGCGCGTTCTGAAAATCGGTACCGAACGCAAGCCGTCTCACGACGCTAAAATCGTCTGCACGGCATTTTCAGTCCGGATCCATTTTTGCTCGAATACAGCAGCCGATTCGGGGCGCCCAAAGAAAAATCCCTGCGCCTCGTCACACCCCATGGCCAGCAGCATTTCCGCCTGTTCCTGCGTTTCAACGTCTTCGGCAATTGTGCGCAAACCGAGTGTGCGCCCCATGCCAATAATGGTATTGACGATAGCCTGATCGCTGGCATTCTCGATCATGTCGCGAACGAATGACATATCGATCTTGAGTTTGCTTGCCGGCAACCGCTTCAGATAAGCTAGCGTCCGGAGCGCTTGGCGAAGCGTTGCCAGAACGCGTTCGCCAATGATCAATGCCGTCGCCTGCTCGGTATTCGGCGCCACAAACCACGGAAGTCACCTGAGGTAGTGTCTCCAACATGGGACAAAGCATTGATTGAAAACCAGCGGACTCTTCGCATCGAGGTCGGCAGTTGCCTGCCACTTCGAACTCATGTCGAGATACTGTTCTGCCGGTCCGAATACGCGATCCAGGCTTGTTTCCACTCACACCACCATCGGCCTCAAGCCCAAAATAGAAAAGGCCGCCCCGACCAAAAGCACGGCACACGAAACCAGCAAACCGACCCGAAAACGCCGTCGTTTCTGCAGGAAAATACGTCCCCTCTCCCTGCAAAAACCATGATCAACCCCCTGAACACCTACGGCAAAAGGGCAAAACCCCTTAGGGTACGCCAGCCGCTACGCCTGAAGTCAGAAGCCCCAGCATGGTTTGCGCATGACTCGCCGCCTCGCGGCCGAGGCTCGTCAGATAACCGCCATCCGCCTGCGTCACGAGCCCCTTGGCGTGCAGGCGCCGGATCGCCGCGATCACCTTGGCATCTGCCGTCTTATGTACCTTGATTCCTTGCTGGTCGCTTTCCGGATCGAAGCGAATCAGCGCATTCAGTTCGTCAACCAGATCCTGGGTATACGGCATGGCAGCTCCTTGGACTGAAAGTTTCATTCTACGCGCGAAACATCAAGACTAGGAGCTGCAAGAAAGCATTGAACACCCCGCCTTATGCAGCGCCCATTCCGGTCTTTTCGCAGCAAAGACGGCGCCCCCCTCCTGCTCTTCATAAGGATGCTGCAATACGTCGAGCAAATCGCGAATCATGCCCACGTCGCCCTGCTCAGCACGTTCGATGGCCTGCTGTGCCAGATAGTTGCGCAAAACATAGCGGGGATTCGCCGCGTTCATGCGCAACTGGCGTCGCCCATCCGATTCCCCCCCCGTGATGATGCAACGCGCCCAGCGTTCCAACCAGGCCGAAAAGTCATGGGCGTAACGATGGTAAAGGACTTCATCGTAAAACGCCTCCTGCAGCACGCGCAATTCAGGCGCTGCAATATCAACGCCAGCCAACAGCCGGAAAAACAAAGTCATGTCGACGTTGGCTTGATGCAGCAATTCAAGAGCCTCTTCGACCAACCCGGCTTCGTCTGCTCCCCAACCCGGCAAACCGAACTTGTTGGCGAAAGTGTGGGCGAACTCCTGTGTATAGACCTGCTCGTAACGCTCCAGGCCAGACCACAGCTGATCGGGATCCGGCGCGATCACGGCCAGCGCTTCGGCCAACCGCTCCAGATTCCAGCGCGCGATATCCGGTTGCCGGGCAAAACAGTAGCGCCGCGCATCAGCGTCAGTGGTATTCGGCGTCCACGCCGGGTCGAAATTGTCCACCCAACCATAAGGCCCGTAATCGATGGTCAGCCCGAGGATCGACATGTTGTCCGTATTCATCACCCCATGCACGAAGCCAACGCGCAACCAGTGCACCATCAAGCGCGCCGTGCGTTCACAAACTTCCACAAACCACCGCAGCACGCGCTCTCCAGCAGGGGCATGCCAATCGGAAAAATCGCGCGCGATGGTGAAATCGACGAGTTGGCGCAACAAATCGGCATCGCCGCGCGACGCCGGCAGCTCGAAGTGCCCAAAACGGAGGAACGACGGTGCGACACGGCAGACGATGGCTCCGGTCTCCTCGACCGGATGCCCATCGTAGAACATGTCGCGCACGACTGCCTCGCCAGTCGTCACCAGCGCCAACGCCCGCGTCGTCGGCACCCCCAGATGATGCATTGCTTCGCTGCACAGGAATTCGCGCAACGAGGAGCGCAATACCGCCCGCCCGTCGGCGTGGCGCGAATACGGCGTTTGTCCCGCGCCCTTGAGTTGAAGCTCGAAACGCTCCCCATCCGGATTGATCACCTCGCCGAGAAAGATCGCACGCCCATCGCCAAGTTGCCGCGCCCAGCTGCCAAACTGATGGCCGCCATAACAGGTCGCGTACGTCGCCATCCCCGGCAAGAGGACGTTTCCGGCCAGCGCAGCGACCCATTCCGGCGAATGCAATTCCGCCTCATCAAGGCCCAGCGTCCGCGCCATTTCTGCCGACCAAGCCAGCAGACGCGGCGCAGCCACCGGCGTTGGCTCGACCGGTGACCACAAGGCCCCCAGCACCTGACGCGGAAACCGGCGCAAATCACCGTCCCCCGGTAGCTCTCGGATCAACCGATTGTCAAAAACAAGCATGGGAACTCGACACAGGACTAAGAACCTATTTGGCAAGGCCGATTACTGCAAGTTCCGGTTCGGGAAATTTGTCGGACGACGAATCTGAAGTGGCGCGCGCCCCTCAAACGAAAACAGCGCGGAAACAATATCCGCGCTGCTCTTCGAATGAATGTCCCCGCGAGTGCCGTTAGGCCGGCATCCTGAACCGAGGTTCAGTGTCTGTCGCTTTCCTTCCACTTCAGGCTCATCCGGCTAAGGGACGAGCACAACAGCAGCTTCTATGGTCGGCGACCGATGCCATTCAGCATTGGTTCAAGGAATCTATGGCCTTGACAAACACCGCAGGGATCAACCTTCGGAGACTTAAATCAACTTGTCTTGCGGCGCGAGCACCGCATCAAGTTCTGCCTCCATGGAAATGATTCTACGCTTTACAGCGTCGATGTCCACCCCTGATTCGATGCCGCCCATTTCCGGCCGTACGGCCGTTTCCTTGCGACTGCTCAAATGCTCATGTGCGATATTAAGCGCAGCCATGACCGCGATCCGCTCCGAGATGTTACTTCTTGTTTTCTCGGCAATTTCGTGCATCTTGGCATCCACAAAGGCGACCGCTTCAAGCAACGCGTCACGCTCTTCCGGCGGACAAGCGACATGGTATTCCTTCCCAAGCAGGGTGATGTCAAGGTAGTTGGCTTCGTTGGGCATGGTGGCGATCAGGCAGAAGTATTGGCGGACGGCAACTGTTCTGCCAGCATTTCAATTCGGCTACGCGCTGATTCCATGCGCTCCGACATCATCTTCCGCTCATTCTCAGCTAGGGCAAGCTGCTTTCTGAGCAGCGCATTCTCCGCGCGAAGGTCGCGACAAAGCGCCGCTGCTTGGGCAACCTTGCTTTCCAATGCATCGAGTTCGTTGATCATCAGCGGACTATAGTTTCAAAAACCAAACCCAGTCAAGGGCTAAGCGGCGGTTTTAAATGTGATTTATTTCTGGTGAAACCATCGCGATTATGTTACATCGAACCGATTGGCTATAATTTCTGGCTTCACCGCTAGCGGTTGGAAGAACCGTGCAAACTGCCGCGCACTAGCAAGCATGTTCTGTTACGGTTTAACAGGACACAGTTGCTTGTCCGAAGCCCCGACTGTGCGGACCCGCTCGACCATGGTGAAAGCGGCTCCCAAATCGGAGCACATCCGGAATATGCTTAGCGCCGATTAATCTTTCAAACACTACCATATCCGCTTGACGCCGTCGAAACCGCAAAACGCGTCAGCTTTATTCCAAGGCAACCAATGTACGACACTGCCAACGACAAACAGGAACGCCACGCCCAACGCATGGGACGCAAGAAAACCGTCATCGATGAGCAAATCGCCGCCGCGCAGGAAGAACGCGGCGTTTTCGTCATAAACACCGGCACCGGCAAGGGCAAGTCCTCGGCGGCCTTCGGCGTCGTCGCGCGTGCACTCGGTCACGGCATGCAGGTCGCCGTCGTCCAGTTCGTCAAGGGACGCGCCGACACCGGTGAGGAAGCCTTCTTCCAGCGTGCCGCAGCCACGATGGAGATGCCACTCAAGTGGCACGTTACCGGTGAAGGATTTACCTGGGAAATCCAGGACAACGACCGAGACTTCGCCGCCGCACAAGCCGCCTGGAAAGTCGCTTGCGCCTACCTGAGCGACCCTGCTTACAACCTCGTCGTGCTCGATGAATTCACGTATGCCCTGAAATACGGCTGGTTGCAGATCGACACCGTGCTCAAGGCACTGGCTGAACGCCCGCGCATGCAGCACGTCATCGTCACCGGACGCGCTGTGCCGGAGGCACTCGTCGCTGCGGCCGACACCGTTACCGACATGACCCTGGTCAAGCATGCCTTCAAGGCCGGCGTCAAAGCCATGCCTGGACTGGAGTGGTAATCAGCATGGAC
This sequence comes from uncultured Propionivibrio sp., assembly GCA_964575415.1. Lineage (GTDB taxonomy): Bacteria > Pseudomonadota > Gammaproteobacteria > Burkholderiales > Rhodocyclaceae > Propionivibrio. Next base: position 82,669 of record CAZNQL010000002.1, on the reverse strand, counting down.
ACAACCAGCGCAAGCCTGTCATGCCCCGCCCTGATGGTGGCGGCACCGTCCTCCGGCCAAGGCAAGACGACCGTCGTCGCCGCGCTCGCCCGCCTGCATACCCGCCTCGGGCGCAAGGTGCGCGTCTTCAAGTGCGGCCCGGATTTTCTTGATCCGCAGATTCACGCTATCGCCAGCGGCACGCCCTGTCAGAACGTCGATCTGTGGATGTGCGGCGAGGACGACATCCGCTGGCGCCTGGCCGAAGTGGCGCGCACCGCGGACCTGATCCTCGTCGAAGGCATCATGGGCCTCTTCGACGGCGCCCCGTCGGCGGCCGAACTCGCCACGCGCCTCGGCCTGCCGATCCTTGCCGTCATCGACGGCGCGTCGATGGCCAACAGCTTCGGCGCCATCGCCTACGGACTCAAGCACTACCGCCCCGGCACGCTGATCACTGCTGCTTTCGCCAACCGGATTGGCAGCCCGCGGCACGCCGAACTGCTCGAAGAAAGCCTGCCGCCCGATATCGCCTGGTACGGCGGTCTGCCACGCGACGTCGATTCGGCGATGCCGGAGCGCCACCTTGGGCTGCTCCCCGCCGCCGAAATCGAGGGCTTGGCGCAACGCATCGACCGCATGGCAGATCTTCTGGCGCCCACCGCCGCCGCAGCCCTGCCGCCGCCGGTCGCCTTCCGCGACGTTCCGCCGCCGCCGATTCCGCCGCTGCTAGCGGGCAAGACCATCGCCATCGCCCACGACGCCGCCTACTGCTTCCAGTACCCGGCCAACCTCGACTGCCTGCAACGACTCGGCGCGACGCTCGTTTATTTCTCGCCGCTCGCCGACGCACAACTTCCGGCGTGCGACGCCGTGTGGCTGCCTGGCGGCTACCCGGAACTGCACGGCCCTGCGCTCACCGCCAACCGCCGCCTGTGGAAACAACTTACCGAACAGGTCGACGCCGGCAAGCCCGTGCTCGCTGAATGCGGCGGCATGATGTCGCTGTTCGAGACGCTCGACGACATCGACGGCCAGACCTACGCGCTGGCCGGCCTGCTCCCCGGCCGGGTGCGCATGCAAAAGCGGCTCGCCGCGCTCGGCATGCAGGAAGTCGACCTACCCGAAGGCGCCCTGCGCGGACACAGTTTCCACTACTCGAACACCGAAACCGGCCTCGCGCCGCTATGCGCGACCCGCCGCGCCGATGGCCGCACCGGCGAAGCCGTCTATCGCCGCCAACGACTGACTGCCAGCTACATGCACCTTTATTTCCCCTCCAACCCGGAAGCCGTTGCCCGGCTTTTCCTCGACTGACCGGAAACGCCCATGACGACCGAGGACCACCGCTTCAGCGACGCCGAAATCGAGGCCCTCTGGCGCGCCATGCGCGAGCGCCGCGACATGCGGCATTTCGCGACCGATGCCGCCCCTCTTCCGGAAGGACTGATCAACCGCCTAGTGCATGCCGCACACCTCGCCCCATCGGTCGGCTACATGCAGCCTTGGCGCTTTATCCGCATCACCGACCCGGCGCTACGCGTCCGCTTGCACGAGGCGGTGGAAAGCGAACGCCTGCGTACTGCCCGCAAATTACCGTCGCGCAACGAGGAATTCCTCAGCGTCAAAATCGAAGGCATCCGCGACTGCGCCGAACTCCTTGTCGCCGTCATGATGCCGGAGCGCGAAAAACATATCGTCGGACGGCGCACGTTGCCCGAAATGGATATCGCCTCCGTCGGCTGCGCCATCCAGAACATGTGGCTCGCCGCCCGTGCCGAAGGCATCGGCCTCGGCTGGGTCTCTTTCTTCGACCCCGCGATACTGGCTGAACTTCTCGCCCTGCCTGCCGGCAGCCGGCCCGTCGGCATTCTCTGCATCGGCCGTGTTGATGAGTTTTACCCACGCCCGATGTTCGAGGACGCCGGCTGGGACAAGCGCCTCGACCTCGACGAAGTGCTGTTCGAGAACCGCTGGCCGGAAGATGCCGGAAGCACACCGACGGCCTATTAATATCTTCAACCAAGGAATTACGCCAACGCCTCAAGGCGTCGCGGGAAATGCCCTGGCATATTCGTCCGTAGACAACACCCCACCTCCCCGAACACCGCCATCAACGACGGACTATCCGCAGCCTCCCTCCGGTCGAGGAAGCCGTCAAGATTCCTGTCCAGCGCCGGAAACGCTTTCGCTCCCGGAAGAGACGCGTTGCTGACCGCGCTGGCGGTCAACACGACCGCGCACAGCGCGATGACGCCGAGCATGGAATAAATCAACGACTGGATGATCCCGTAAGGGGCTTTTTCTTTCATGGGGCTTTCTCCTCGATGAATGCAAACCACTCCCCGTCAGCACGGGAATTCCTCCCTATCGCAAACGCCATGCCATGGCATTTAACCTTTTGACTTCAATGCCGTAGACAACACCCCACCTTCACAACCCGCCCGACTTGTCGCTTCCTGGCGACACAAAGCCTGCGTGGCAAACGAAAACTCCGGATTCATGCCGCTTCGCATTGTCGCCAGCCGGCGACAGGTTTTCCGTATGCCAAACGGGGGAATGCTAGAATCCGCGCCAGTTCACCTGCGACAGGACCTTGATCATGACCGACCTTACCCTCACTCCCGCCCCCTTCCCGAAGCTCGGCACGCCGCTCAGCCCCTCCGCCACGCGCGTCATGCTGCTCGGCGCCGGAGAGCTCGGTAAGGAAGTCATCATTGCCCTGCAACGGCTCGGCGTCGAAACGATCGCCGTCGACCGCTATGCCGACGCCCCCGGCATGCAGGTCGCCCACCGCGCCCACGTCGTCGCCATGACCGACGGCCCTGCCCTGCGCGCCCTCATCGAAAAGGAACGTCCGCATCTCGTGGTGCCGGAGATTGAAGCCATCGCCACCGACATGCTGCTCGACATCGAGCGCGAAGGCATTGCCGAAGTCATCCCCACCGCCCGCGCCACGCGCCTGACCATGAACCGCGAAGGCATCCGCCGCATGGCCGCGGAAGAACTCGGTCTGCCCACCTCGCCCTACGCTTTCGCCGACTCGCTGGCCGAACTGCAGGCCGCCATCGACGATGGCCAAGGCGGCGGCATCGGCTACCCCTGCCTCGTCAAACCGACCATGTCCTCATCGGGCAAGGGGCAATCGCTGCTGCGCGGCTCGGACGACGTGGCCAAGGCCTGGGACTACGCCATGCAGGGCGGACGCGTCAGCCAGAGCCGCATCATCGTCGAAGGCTTCATCGACTTCGACTACGAAATCACCCTGCTCACCGTACGCGCTCGCAACGCCGACGGCAGCATCGAAACGCACTTCTGCGAACCGGTCGGCCACGTGCAGGTTAACGGCGACTACGTCGAGTCCTGGCAACCGCAGGCCATGACCCCGACCGCCATTGAGAAGGCCCGTGCCATCGCTGGCGCCGTTACCGCCAACCTCGGTGGCCGCGGACTCTTCGGCGTCGAGCTGTTCGTCAAAGGCGACATGGTCTGGTTCTCAGAAGTCAGCCCACGACCGCACGACACGGGCTTAGTTACGCTCGCCTCGCAACGCTTCTCGGAATTCGAACTGCACGCCCGCGCCATCCTCGGCCTGCCTGTCGACTTCGCGCTACGCTCCCCCGCCGCCTCGGCCGTCATCTACGGCGGCATAGAAGCGAAAGGCATCGCCTTCGCCGGCGTCGCCGACGCCCTGAACGTTCCTGGCACCGACCTGCGCCTGTTCGGCAAGCCAGAAAGTTTCCTCAAACGGCGCATGGGAGTCGTCGTCGCCACCGGCGCCGACACCGACGAAGCGCGCAGCCGCGCCAAACTCGCCGCCAGCCGAGTCAAGCCGATCGCCGGATAATTCCGGAAAGCGATTGAAGCAAAACGCCGGAGCGCATAAAATATGCGCCTTCGCGGGTGTAGTTCAATGGTAGAATGGCAGCTTCCCAAGCTGCATACGAGGGTTCGATTCCCTTCACCCGCTCCACTGACTCCACGGTAAGTCCTTGATCTATAGATGAGATCGTCCCGCTTCCTGATCATTTCTCATCATCTTCACCGTTGCTTCGTGGCATCTTGATGGCCGATATCGGATCGATCCTTGCCCGACCGCTTCATCGTTGCCTGGTCAATGAATTCACCGGATATTGAAGACGGCGAGGGGCCAAGTGGCGCCGGACAAGCCGGAGACCGTTTGAGGGTCCAAAGTAGATCACCAGCCCCATATCTCGTGCAACCGCGCCTTGCAGCCTAGCGAATCCGGGAGTCGTTTGCACTGATAACAATCTAATTCGCGTAATATTCCGGGCAGATGAAAGTCCCGATCTCGGCTCTGTTGATGTTTGCCGTCGCTGCTCTCTCCGGGTGCAGCGGTGTGTTCCATAGCGCGAATTTCCCAGCATCAAGGCAATTGGCCTTCACCATCGTCCATATCAACGATCATCATTCGCAGCTAGCTTCTCTTCCGACAACAGAGTTCACCCTTGATGGCGTTGCTACGCGCAGCGAACTGGGTGGATTTGCACGCGTGACGAGCGCCTTCAAAACGTATGCCGGTCGTAACGATGTGCTTAAGCTGCACGCGGGTGACGCCATCACAGGGTCGCTGTACTACACCCTGTTTCAGGGAGAAGCTAATGCAGCGATGATGAACGACATCTGCTTCGATGCCCTAGCCGTCGGCAATCATGAGTTCGACAACGGCGATGCCGGATTGCGTCGTTTCATCGACGCACTGCGTTCCGACACCTGTCGGACGCCGCTTCTGACAGCGAATATCATGCCAGCGATAGGCACACCCTTGGCCCCCCGAGCGCAGAGCGACTATCTCCACCCGTACGCATCCGGATCGTCGATGGCGTACGCGTGGCGATCATCGGCCTAACGGTGAAAAACAAAACTCGCCATTCCTCGCGCCCGCTGGACTCCACGATGCTCGAGGATGAGGCGATCGCTGCGCAACGCACCATTGACCGGCTCAAGGCAGACGGTTTGCGCCATTTCGTACTGTTGACACACCAAGGCTACGAGGCGGACAAAGCATTGGCGGCACGCTTGAGTGATGCCGATGTGATCGTCGGCGGCGACTCGCATTCGCTACTGGGCGATTTTTCCGCACTCGGCCTACCCGCGTCCGGGCCGTATCCGACGGTGCTCTCGAACCGCGACGGACATCCGGCCTGCGTAGTGCAAGCGTGGGAATACGGCAAGGCAATCGGCGAACTAAACGTGACGTTCAACGCACAAGGCGAGGTCGAAAATTGCACAGGGCAAGCCTCGTTGCTGCTCGGTTCGGACTTCAAACGCAAGGATGCGGGCGGTGCTTTCGTTACGGTGGAGAAGGCGGAACGCCAGCGCATTCTCGATAGCCTAGCGAAAATGAAAGCAGTTCGTGTCGTTGAGCCCGATGCTGAGGCGGCGGCGCGGTTGGCCGGATATTCACGGCAGGTCGCTGACAAAATGGCCGAAACGATTGGCCAGATCGGGGCGCCGTTGTGTCTGGTCCGCGTACCGGGCGAATCGACCCACCGCTCGGGGGGCGTGGCCGGCTGCGAAACGGCCAACAACCAGGCACGCGGCAGTGACATCGCGCAGGTAGTAGCCGAGGCGTTTCTCGCCGCCAGCCCGGCGGCGGACGTGGCGATGCAGAACGCCGGCGGCGTGCGGATGGCCCTGCCGACCGGAGTGGTAAGCATGAATGCCGCGTTTTCCCTGCTGCCGTTCGCCAATTTTCTGGTCGAACTGCGGCTAAGGGGCAAGGAACTGCGCCAGGCGCTGGAAGACGCTGTTTCCAACCATCTCGACAGGGGCGGATCTACCGGTTCGCACCCTTACGCCGCGGGTTTGCGCTGGGACCTCGACATGACGCGGCCCAAGGGAGCGCGCTTTGCCAACGTACAGGTGCGCGACCGGGTCAGCGGCCGCTGGCTGCCGCTCGATCAGGACAGAATTTACACCGTTGTGACCAGCGATTTTCTCGCCAGCGGCAAGGACGGTTACGCGGCGTTCGGGGCAGTCAGCGCTCGCGGGGGCGCAACGCCAAGCTACCTGCTGTATACACAGACTTTTGTGAACTACGTTCGGTCACGGCAGAAGGTGGGGCGACCGGACCGGGAAACATTTTCGCACCAGTCGGTGATTACTGCGGCCGGAATCCGGCTACCCTGACGGCTGAACGCGACCGCTACGAAACAACAAGGATCCACAAAAAAACACATCAGGGAGAACAACCTACATGACTGCTTCGCTGCAAAGCCTGCTGGGAATTCTTGCTTTCCTGTTCATCGCCTGGAGCCTGAGCGAGAACCGCCGCGTGCTGGCTTGGCGAACCGTGACTGCGGGCATCCTGCTGCAATTCGCCCTCGCCCTGATCATCCTGAAAATTCCCGTATTCCAGCAGTTTTTCTTCGCGCTCAACCATGTGGTTGATGTGTTCAACGACGCGACGCAGGCGGGAACCTCATTTGTCTTCGGCTATCTCGGCGGAGGTCCGGCGCCCTTCGAGACACGCTTCCCGCAGGCCGAGTTCGTTTTCGCCTTTCGCGCACTGCCGCTGGTTCTGGTAATGAGCGCGCTGTCGGCTTTGCTGTTTTACTGGCGCGTTCTGCCGCTGCTGGTCAAGGCGCTGTCCCTGTTGCTGGAACGGATGCTCGGACTCGGCGGTGCCGTCTGCCTCGGCGCGGCGGCCAACGTTTTTCTCGGCATGGTCGAGGCACCGCTGTTCGTGCGCCCGTATCTCAAGGAAATGAGCCGGGCCGAATTGTTTATCACCATGAGTTGCGGCATGGCCACCGTGTCCGGAACGGTCATGGTGCTCTACGCGACCATTGTCGGTTCGGTAGTGCCGGATGCCATGGGCCATATCCTGATCGCTTCACTCATCAGTGCGCCGGCGGCTATCGTCGTCAGTATCCTGATGGTACCCAGTACGACGCCCATGGTCTCCGGCGAAATAGTTCCGCCAGTAGTTGCCCACAGCAGCATGGATGCGATCACTCGTGGAACAGAAGACGGTATCAAGCTGCTGATCAACATCGTCGCCATGCTGGTCGTGCTGGTGGCGCTCGTCCAACTGGCCAATACCATGCTGGGATTGCTGCCGCCCATCGGCGACCACCCAGTAACACTTCAGGTACTCCTTGGCTATCTCATGGCACCAATCGTCTGGCTGGCCGGTATTCCGTGGAGCGAGGCGATGACCGCCGGCGCCCTGATGGGAACCAAGACCATCGTCAACGAATTCATCGCCTACGTGGATCTGGCGCACCTCGACCCAGGGGTGTTGAGTCCGCGCAGCCGCATCATCATGACCTATGCCCTGTGCGGCTTTGCCAACCTCGGCAGCCTGGGCATCCTGATCGGCGGCATGAGCAGCATGTGCCCAGAGCGTCGAGGAGAAATCGTGCAATTGGGCGCGAAAACGCTGATTTCAGGCACTCTCGCTACGTGCATGACCGGCGCGGTGGTGGGCATCGTGCTTTGAATACAAACCGCTGACCATCGCTCGATACCCTGATCAAGATGCTCAGTTATTCTGGTAAGCATATCTCCCGGCGAAAGCTTTGCCGGGAATGAGGCAATAGCGGCGGCCTTATTACAATCCTTGGTAAGTTTCGATGCCCCCGTGACCGTAAGTTCTTCTATTTGTCGGCTTCCGCAACCACGTACCGATTCTTGCCTTCACGCTTGGCTGCGTACATTGCGGCATCAGCATCCTTCAGCAAGTCTTCCGCGCTTTTCAGCCCGTTTCCGGAATAGATGATGACCCCAATACTTGTGGAAATATGTAGATCATGGGAATTCACGACGAGCACTTTTTGGACGGCTTCAATAATTTTTTCCGCAACCGCAACCGCATCGCCACGGCTTGATATCTCCGAAAGGATTATCACGAACTCGTCGCCCCCCGTGCGACCGACCGTGTCAATTTCACGAACGCAACCGGTCAGTCGCAGGCCGATCTGTTTAAGCAGTTCGTCTCCGACATCATGGCCGTGCTTGTCATTTATGCTTTTGAAACCATCGAGATCCAGGAACATGAGCGCCATCGAGCGACGAAATCGCTTGGCCTGACCGACAACAAAAAGAAGTCGGGATTCCAGAAAACGACGATTGGGCGACCCCGTAAGGGCGTCGTAAAAGGCTTGCTTTTCGATCTTAGCGTTAAGAAATTTCAAACGTAACGCCAAAAGCAGAATCATGCTGATAGCGACTAACCCCGCGCCGATCTCCCAACGATAACGGCAAAAGACATCTTGCCACGTAAAATCCGGTGCCGAATCAAAAGGAGGCATCCGTAACTCATGAAGGAGCTCGGCAACCTGCGTATAGTCTGCAGGCGTCACGAAACCTTGAATGCCCATTTCCCTGACTGCATCGGGGTACTGCTCCGGCAACGACAACAATACCGCCGTCACCCGTCGTTTAAGGTCTGCATCAACCTGGGGCATGGCAACCATCGGCCATTCCCGATAAAGCCGTGTCGACACGCTGAAAGGGAATCGGGTCGATGACTGCGGGTTAACCACCTTGATCCGTGCGAGGTCAAGTCTCCCCTCGCCCGCCATCGACTCCAAAACCCCTGTGCGTGCAAATCCAACCTGTGCTCGACCGCTGAGGACTTCGGTGACGACTTTGTCATGTGGCATGCCGGTCTGTTGCAACGATATATCCTGAGACAGATCAAGCCCGGCTTTAATCAGCTCTCTGGCCTGCGTCTGATACCCGCCGAACGATGCGATACTCGTGGCGGCAATCGTTGCCCCTTTGAGATCAATGAGTTCGTTAATAGACGAGGTATCAGATCGCGTGAAGATCACCCCGCCGAACTCCCCGACCGCATGCCCTTGTCGCCAAATGGACAGCGTAACCAGTGGCGCTGTCAGGCCATATTTCTTGGTCAAAATGACATAGAAGCCAGGATTGCTCAGCACGAAATCAAGGCGGCGGTCATCGATGACGGCTTCGAGCTCCTCAAATCCGAACGCCTCAACGCTGAAATCTCGATCGGGAATCGCCTTTTTCAGCACCTCCCCGAGAACTCGCCATTGCGCCATGGTCTGATCTTTAGGGCGAAACGCCAGAACACCAATTTTCACTGGCTCGGCCGCGTCGGCCATGATTGGCAACGAAAACAGCAGCAAAGAAAAAATCATGCCCCAAAACCGACTTAGGAACTGGCATGAGGCAATACGTCGCATAAACCGAAACTTTCCAATAACACCCGAACATCAATCAATGCAAAACAACTGCATCGGTATAAAGCAGCTTGCCTCAGGATAACAACTCAACCCATTTCTGAACATAAGAAAAAAAGCACAACCAAAGCCAAGCTGCTGGCTGCTACCATGAAAACATTCTTCACAAAAACGCGCCTCGCCATGAACCGGATCATCCAAGCCATTGCCTTTGCTGCCGAGAAGCACCGCAACCAGCGGCGCAAGGATGCTGATGCGTCGCCATACATCAACCATCCGATCGCGCTGGCGAACGTTCTAGCCAATGAGGCCGGCATCACCGATGAGAAGGTGCTGATCGCGGCCATCCTGCACGACACGATCGAGGATACCGAGACGACGGCCGACGAACTCGTGGCGGTCTTCGGCGAGGAGATCGCGGCTATCGTGCTCGAGGTCACCGACGACAAGGCGCTCCCCAAGGCCGAGCGCAAGCGCCTGCAGATCGTCAATGCGCCGTCGATCAGCGAGCACGCGAAACTCGTGAAGTTGGCCGACAAGATATGCAATGTGCGTGACATCTCGGTCAATCCACCGTCCTACTGGAGCATGGAACGCCGCCTGGCGTATTACGACTGGGCTAAGGCCGTCATCGACGGCCTGCGCGGCACACACCCCCTGCTTGAGCAATTGTTCGACGAGGCTTACAGCAACAAACCCTGAGTTTTTCGGGGTCAACCGCACGCTGAGCCTCGCCGTATCCACCGCGGCTTTTTCATCGCCATCGCCCTCTGATCTGCCGGCTAGCGACCTGATACCAGCTAACCGGCAGGTTTGCGATTTTGGCTTGCGTCAATATAATCCCCGCTCCTTAGGCATGACGCTGGCGCCACTTCAACGCGCCACCAACTTGGCGTCATGACGACAAAGGATTTTCAAAACACCAAAGGGGACATTATGAAAAAAATGATCATGTCGGCAGCTGTCGTCGCCCTAGCCGGGCTTTCCTGTTCTGCGTTTGCCTCGGGGGGCGGCGCGCACTGGGGCTATACCGGTCACGGCAGCCCGGAACACTGGGGCGACCTGGCGAAGGAATTCCAGGCCTGCAAACTCGGCAAGATGCAATCGCCGATCGACCTGTCGGCGGCCAACGTTGCCAGCAATGTCAAAGTTGAAACCACGTACAAGCCGGTTGAACTGGAAATTCTGAACAACGGCCACACCGTTCAATTCAACGTCGGCAACGGCTCGACGCTGACAGCACACGGCAAGATCTACGATCTGTTGCAGATTCACTTCCATACACCCTCCGAGCACGTCGTCGACGGCAAGCCGTACCCCATGGAAGCGCATTTCGTGCACAAAGCCAAGGACGGCAGTCTCGCGGTGATCGGTGTTCTCTACAAGGAAGGCGCCGAAAATGCCGCCCTGAAGCCAGTAATCGCCAACGCTCCGATGAAGGAGACGAAAGCGGCCAAGAAGGGCGTGCAGATCAACCCGGCCGATCTCCTGCCCGGCCAGCAGAACTCATCCGCTACATGGGCTCGCTGACCACGCCGCCGTGCTCGGAAGGTGTGAACTGGCACGTCGTCCCGACCGCCGTTGAAGTATCGAAGGCGCAGATCGCCGAAATGGCGAAGGCCATGGGCATGAACGCCCGCCCGGCACAACCGGCCAATAACCGCCTGGTCGTCGAACCAGCCAAGTAAGTCATATCGCTTGCGGTAACGCAACAGAGCCCCGCCCGATCCGGCGGGGCTTTTTCATTGCAACGTAGCTTAGGCATCCGGCCGCTGTTGCCCGACCCAGATCAGCTTGCCCGTATCGAAACCTAGGCTAGCCGCCTTGTCCAGCAACATCGCTTTAACATCCTCGGGCAGGCGGCGCTCGCGTGCCAGTATCCACAGATAGTCGCGGCTGGGGCCGACGACCAGCGACCAGCGGTAATCGGCATCGAGGGCAACGATATGGTAACCGCCGTAAAAAGGCCGGAAGAAGGAAACTTTGAGCGATCCCCGGTCGGCATCCCCCGTGAAGTAGGCGACGCCTTCGGCGCTTTTCCAGGACTCGCGGGCCGCATCGTAACCCCGATTGAGCACTGTAACCCCACCATCCGGACGCAAAGTGTAGGAGGCGGAAACATCACTCAAGCCGCGCTCAAAGGAATGGTCGAGGCGCGCAATCTCGTACCACTTGCCGAGGTAGCGTTCGATGCGGAAGTTGCCGACCGGCTGCACGTCGTCGGGAATGCCGACGCAACCGGCGAACAGCAACAAGGCGAAGAGCGACAGAACAATTCGTTTGTTCATGGCAGTGTTTTCTATAACGATGTTGATTCGACAAGCTACCAGCATAGACGTTCGCCTGCGGATCAGGCGGCAGGGTGCGTGATAAAATCGCCCCCCATGGAAATCACTCTCAACGGCGAACGTCGCCAGTTCACAGCGCCAATCACGGTCGCCGGGCTGATCGAATCGCTCGGCTACGCCGGGAAGCGCATCGCCCTCGAACGTAACGGCGAAATCGTGCCGCGTAGCCAACACGCCGAAACCATGCTCGCCGAAGGCGACCGCATCGAAGTCGTGGTCGCGGTCGGTGGCGGCTAGACCTCAGTCTCAACTTCTTCATCAAGGAAAACCTCATGCACAGCCTGACGATTGCTGGAAAAACCTATCGTTCACGCCTGTTGGTCGGCACCGGCAAGTACAAGGACTTCGCCGAAAAGCGCGCTGCTATTGACGCTTCGGGCGCACAGATCGTCACCGTCGCGATCCGCCGCGTGAATATCGGCCAGAATCCCGGCGAACCGAACCTGCTCGATTCGCTGCCGCCGTCGGAATTCACGATCCTGCCGAATACGGCGGGCTGCTACACCGCCGACGATGCAATCCGTACCTTGCGCCTCGGGCGCGAACTGCTCGACGGCCATCCCCTGTGCAAGCTGGAGGTTCTCGGCGACCCGACCAACCTGTTCCCAAACATGCCGGAAACGCTCAAGGCAGCGCAGGTGTTGGTCAAGGAAGGGTTTGACGTCATGGTGTACTGCTCGGACGATCCGATCCAGGCCAAGATGCTTGAAGACATCGGCTGCGTCGCCGTGATGCCGCTGGCGTCGTTGATCGGCTCCGGCATGGGCATCGTCAACCCCTGGAACCTGCGCTTGATCATCGACAGTATCAAGGTTCCGGTACTCGTCGACGCTGGCGTCGGCACTGCCTCCGATGCTGCGATCGCCATGGAACTGGGTTGCGACGGTGTGCTGATGAATACCGCCATTGCCCACGCCAAGGATCCGGTGTTAATGGGCAGCGCAATGAAAAAGGCCGTCGAGGCCGGGCGCGAAGCATTCCTCGCCGGCCGGATGCCGCGCAAGTACTATTCGGCCGACCCGTCGTCGCCGACCACCGGGTTGATTGGTTCATGAGCGAACAGGAACGCGAAGAAGGTGTTTATACGGCCGGACGCGCCGGCCACATCCGCAGCTTCGTCCTGCGCCAGGGTCGCGTCTCGAACGCCCAGCAGCGCTACTACGAAGACATGATGTCGAAGATCGGCGTGCCTTACGTCGCTGCGCCGCTCGATCTCGACGCGCTGTTCGGCCGCAACTCGGCCGCAGCACCAAAAATCCTCGAAATCGGCTTCGGCATAGGCGAAACCTCGGCGGCCATCGCTGCAGCCAACCCGCAGAACGATTACCTCGGCATCGAGGTGCATACGCCGGGCGTCGGCAGCCTGTGCAAACTGGTTTCGGAAATGGGACTGACCAACCAGCGCATTGTCCAGCACGACGCCGTCGAGGTACTGCGCGACATGATCGCGCCCAATAGCCTTTCCGGTGTGCATATCTTCTTCCCCGACCCCTGGCCAAAGGCGCGCCACCACAAGCGGCGCCTGATCCAGCCGACGCTCGTCGCCCAACTCGCCAGCCGGCTGAAACCCGGTGGCTACCTGCATTGCGCCACCGACTGGGAGAATTACGCGGAGCAGATACTGAAAGTGCTCTCGGCCGATCCGTCGCTCGAAAACACCGCCGACGGCTTCGCCCCCCGGCCCGACTATCGCCCGCTGACCAAGTTCGAACAGCGCGGCATCCGCCTCGGCCACGGCGTCTGGGACGTGATTTTCAGGAAGAAAGCTTAAACGCGATAACCACAACGAGCACAACGAGCACAACGAAGATTCATTGCTTGAGAGTTTCTTTGTTTATTCCATGTGTCATTACGATGCTCGTGCGCGTTTCGGACCGACCGACAACAGCTCTCGTTGTGTCCGTTGTGAACGTTGTGGTTAATGAATTTCCGCCTTTATTGCAGGCGGAAGATGACCGGCACGATCAGCTCCCTCGCCTCGCCGCCGCCCAGATTGCCCATCGCATACGCCGCGCGCACGGCGGCGTTGTCGAGGACGGAATAACCGCTACCCGACCCCACAGCGACGCTCATGACCCTGCCCTCGGCCGACAGTTTGAGGATCAGGCGCACTTCGCCTTCGATCCCCCGCTCGACCGCCTCGGCTGGATAAAAGAGATGCTGCGATAGCTTGCGCTGAGCGGCTTGCACTTCGCGTCGCGACGAAGCCATAGGCGCCGGTTTCGGCGCGGGAGGACTGGGCTTGGAAACCGGTTTTGCCTCGTCCTCCGCGAGCGTGTCCTTGAGGATCGGATCTTCAGGGACTGATTCCCGCTTGGGCGGAGGGCGCAGGGTAGCTTGCAGTACCGGCGGAGGGGCTGCGGCAGCAAAGCGTTTCAGCAGCCCGGGGAACAGCAACATGCCGTGCAGGGCGAACGAGAGCAAGAAGGCGAGAATCAGACGAGTCGGCATCAGCCGCGTATTGTGCAACAAAATCCGGGTAACATTGGACGATTCCATTGCAAAAGGAAGAACGGATGTACCGGAAGATCAAACGCGGTCTCAATGCGTTACTTGTATTTTGCCTGCTTGGCGGCAACGCCTGGGCGGCCCTGCCCGACCCGGTCGAGTTCGGCTGGGCGGTTGAACGGGGCGACATGCGCAGTGTCAGCGCCTGGCTCGACGAAGGCCTCAGCCCCGATTTCATGGGCAGCGAAGTCGGCTCCGGGCTGATGATCGCCGCCTGGCACGGCAACATCGAAATGATGGACCTGTTCATCCGTCGCGGCGCCAATCCGCGTCGCGCCAACGCAAACGGTGAACAGCCCCTGCAACTGGCCGCCTGGAACGGGCATCTCGATGCCGTCAAATGGCTGCTTGACCACGGAGCCAACCTGAACCGTGAGGGAAATTACTGGGGCGCGCTGCATTATGCCGTTTTTAATGGCCACGCCGGGCTTGCCCACTATCTGATAGGCCGCGGCGCCGAAGTTAATGCCCACTCACCGAACGGATCCACGCCGCTGATGATGGCCGCTCGCGAAGGCCGGGAAGACATCGCGAAGGTTCTGCTCGAAGCCGGGGCCGACACCAAAGTCAAGAACGACTGGGGTGACACGGCGCTGACGCTGGCCATGCGCTACGAGCACTTTCAGCTCGGCAAGATGATTTCCACGCCCGAGGACTTCGAAATCGCCGTCAAGGCCCCCAAGGAATCGTTTGGCGTCGCCAACCGCTCAACCCCGCCGCCGACTCGTATTGAAGAGCTGCTCTTGAAGATCCGCGAAGCCGAAGGCCGACCCAGCGCTGATCTGCATTACCAGTTGCGGCTGGCGGTTAACGCTGCCCGCCGCGAAGCCATTGCGCGCCGACAAGCCAATCGCCAGATGCCGCTTCCTTATGAAAGCCGGTCGATCGTGATCACGGCCAAGCGCGGCCGCCCGGGCCAAGAGCGCGCCGAAGTCGTCGTCGGCCGCAAGCCCACGCAACCCTACATTCCCTTGAACCGAACAAACCGTCCTGCCGCGATCTCGATTACCCCCGTTGATGAGCGGGCCAAGCAAGCGCGAATCTCGCAACTGATGCAGCAGATTCGCCAGACCGAAGCCCAAGGCCAACCGGCCGATCATTTGCGCCGGCAACTTAGCGAGGCGGTCGATTCGCTCAAACCATAGGCTGCAGGATTGCCCCCTCCGGCCTCAGGAACCATAATGTACTAACGTACGATTACTGAACACCGTTCGAAATGCCTTCCCTTCCCGTCGATCGCCTACAACCCGGCATCTTCATTTCCCTCGAATCGATCGGGTGGCTGGAGCGCCCTTTTCTGCTCAACCGGTTCCGCATTTCCGACGACAAACAGATCCAGGCCTTGCGCCGGCTTGGACTGACCACGGTCGAGTGGGATCCGCTGCGCAGCACGGCCCAGCCTCTGGCTGAGGCTCAGCCCCCTGCCGAGGAAGAAGATTTCACGTCAGGCGCCCTCGATGCGCTACTCGACGACAAACGCGACCGCGTCATGCGCGTGCGCGAGAAACGCGAAAACCTGGCCCGTTGTGCGCGCCTGTTCGAACAGGAAACCGATACGATCCGCCAGATTCTCGGCGAGCTCGGCCCGCGCCCGAACGAAGCACATACCCACAGCCAAGCGATCGTCGGCCGGCTAGTCGGCGGACTGGTCAAGGCGAAAAGCGTCGCCGTGCATCTGGTCAATCTAAAAAAGCCCGAAACCGGCCAACCGAACCACACGATGAATGTCATGGTCATGTCATTGCTCATCGGGAAAAGCCTCGGTCTCTCCGAAGAAGAAATGAAGCAGCTCGGTCTCGGCGCGATGCTGCACGACGTCGGGCTATCCGAAATACCTGCGCGTATCCAACGCAATCCTCAACGCACCGCGACAGAAGAAAAATTTTACCGCGCACACACGGGATACGGCCTGAAAGTCGTCGCGCCGATGCGCGACCTTCCCATGGCCATCAAGAATGTGATCGCCTGCCATCATGAGCATTGGGACGGCACCGGATATCCTAAAGGCATTACCGGAGCAAAAATACCGAAACTCGCCCGCATCGTCGCCATCGCCAATCGTTATGACAATCTGTGCAACCCGCTCAACGGGCAGAACGCGATGACGCCGTCCGAAGCGGTCGCCCACCTGTACAAGAATGAAAGCCACGCCTTTGAACCCGAAATACTCGCCGCCTTCATCAAGGCCCTTGGCGTCTATCCTCCGGGCACCTTCGTCGTCCTCAACGACGGCAGCTACGGCCTGGTTATCGAAACGACCTCGCATGACCTGTTGCATCCGTTGTTGATGCTTTACGACGAAAGTGTCCCGCGCCATGAGGCCCTGCTGCTCGATACGCGCGAGGCCGGGGAAACGATCGAGCGAGCCATCGCCCCGCGCGACATGCCACGCGAAGTTGTCGAATATCTAGCCCCTCAGGGACGTGTCGATTTTTATCTGGACCCAGCGGCCTGAACAAAGCATGCTGGCGCCTATTCTGGCCCGGCGAGAAAACGCTGCAGCAGAAGATTGAGGAAACGGCGTCCCCGCACCGTCGGCGCGATGCGCCCATCCTGGCGCGTGATCAGTCCGTCCTGTTCGGCCTCAGCGAGCGTGTTCTCGACGCCGCTCAAGGGGAGTCCGGCGCGCAGGGCATATAACGACGCATCGAAGCCCTGATTGAGCCGCAGCGCGTTCATCATAAATTCGAAGGGCAGGTCTTCGTCGGCGACGCAGAATTCCTCCTGCACCGGCTCGCCGACGACAACCCGCTCAAGGTATTGCTTGGGCTGCTTCCAGCGCATCTGCCGCCGCACCAGCCAGTCCTCTGCACCGGGCACGGTCAGCTTGCCGTGCGCGCCGGCGCCGATACCGAGATAATCGCCGAACGTCCAGTAGTTGAGGTTGTGCCGGCATTGCCGGCCCGGCTGCGCGAACGCCGAGGTTTCGTAATGCGTATAGCCGGCCTCCGCCAAACGCGCTTCGATGGCGTCCTGCATGTCGGCGCAGAGATCGGCTTCCTGAAGATCGGGCGGCGTGGCGGCATACGCGGTGTTCGGCTCCAGCGTCAGCTGATAACAAGAAAGATGGGGCGGCGCGAAAGCCAGCGCACATGCCAGATCTTGCATCGCCTGCCCGACAGACTGGCCGGGCAGGCCGTACATCAAATCAAGGTTAAAGTTGTCAAAATGCGCGGCGGCGGTCTCGATCGCCCGCCGCGCTTCGTCGCCATCGTGAATACGGCCAAGGGCGCGCAGATGGTCCGTGTCGAAACTCTGAATGCCGAGCGACAGGCGGTTGACGCCGGCGCGGCGGAAGGCGGCGAATTTCTCGGCCTCAACGGTGCCGGGATTGGCTTCGAGACTGATCTCCGCTTCCGGCAGCACGACGATGCGCATGCGGATGGCGACGAGCAGTTTCTCCAGCGCCGCCCCGGAGAGCAGGCTCGGCGTGCCACCGCCGAAGAAGATACTCGACACGCGCCGCCCCCAGACGAGCGGTAGCGCCGCTTCGAGGTCGGCGATCAGCGCCGCGACGTAGTCGTCTTCGGGAATGTCGCCGCGCGCCTGATGCGAATTGAAATCGCAGTACGGGCACTTGCGCACGCACCAGGGCACGTGCACGTAGAGCGAAAGCGGCAAGGCCTCGCGAAATTTCGGCATCAGAAAGAAGTCTGCAGGCGCTCAAGCAGTTGCTTGAGCGCCTGGCCGCGATGCGAGCAGGCGTTCTTGCGCGCCGGATCAAGCTCGGCGGCGGTCACTCCGAACTCCGGCACGAAGAAGAGCGGGTCGTAGCCAAAGCCACCATTGCCTCGCCGTTCGTCGAGGATTTCGCCGTGCCATTCGCCTTCGGCGATGATCGGCTGCGGGTCGTCGGCATGGCGGACGAAGACGAGCACGCAGACGTAATGGGCGCGCCGATCCGTCTTTCCGGCAAGTTCGGCGAGCAACTTGTCGTTGTTGCGCTCATCGCACTTCGGCTCGTCTTCCGACGCCTGCGCATAGCGCGCCGAAAACACGCCGGGGGCACCGCCCAGGACCGACACGCAAAGGCCGGAATCGTCGGCCAGCGCCGGCAGACCGGTGCAGCGCGCGGCATGGCGCGCCTTGGCGATCGCGTTCTCGACAAACGTACAGTGCGGCTCCTCGCACTCGGCGACGCCGAGTTCCTTCTGCGCGACAGTTTCCCAGCCGAGCGGCGCCAGCATCTGCCCGAATTCGCGCAGCTTGCCAGGGTTGTTCGAAGCGACGACGAGCTTCATGCAGCCAATGCGGCTTTCTGCCGGGGGACGAGTTCTTTGATCCCGGTCTCGGCGAGATCGACGAGCTGGTCCATCTGGGCGCGCGTGAATGGTTCGCCCTCGGCCGTTCCCTGCAACTCGACGATGCCGCCGCTGCCGGTCATGACCACGTTCATGTCGGTGTCGCAGGCCGAATCCTCAGGGTAGTCGAGATCGAGCACCGGCACGCCCTGGTAGATGCCGACCGAGACGGCGGCGACGTGATCGCGCAATGGGCTGGCGGCCAGCTTGCCGGCGGCGACGAGTTTGTTGCAGGCATCCTGCAAAGCGATCCAGGCGCCGGTAATCGAGGCGCAGCGGGTGCCGCCGTCAGCCTGCAGGACGTCGCAGTCGAGGGTGATCTGCCGCTCGCCGAGCGCTTTGAGATCGATGACGGCGCGCAGCGAGCGGCCGATCAGACGCTGGATTTCCTGGGTGCGGCCGGTCTGCTTGCCCTTAGCCGCTTCGCGCGACGTGCGCGTATGCGTCGAGCGCGGCAGCATGCCGTATTCGGCGGTCACCCAGCCCTGCCCCTTGCCGCGCAGGAACGGCGGCACCGAGTCCTCGACGCTGGCGGTGCACAGCACACGAGTGTTGCCCATTTCGATGAGCACCGAACCTTCGGCGTGGCAGGTGAAATTGCGAGTGATTTTGATCGCGCGCATTTGCGCGGGTTGTCTGTCGCTGGGTCGCATGCTTGTCCTATTTCGAGTATTTCTGGATGGTTGACCGAATTTCTTCGATGGCGCGTTCAATTTCGTCTTCGGAAAGTTCGGTCTTGTACTTCGGATTGCGCCCGAAGGCATCAAGTTTAGTGGTGACGGTATCGTGCGACATGGTCTGCGTGGAAATGGCGCTGGAATGCCCCGTGCCCGGTGCTGTGTAACTATCCTCCAAGCGCACAACGACGGTAGAAAGGTTGTCGGCACTCGGCCCGCCGCGGCTTTCCGCCTGAACGAGCAACGCAGGAACAATTTGCATCAGATTCCCGGCCTCCAAGGCAGCCGCCATCTGGTCTCCCGGCAGGTTGCCCCACAAGCCGTCCGTGCACAGCATGACAACGTCACCGGCTTCCAGCGGCGTCTTGCGCGAGAAGGCGATCTCGGGCGCTTGCATACCACCGAGACAGCTGTAGACCTTGTTGCGCTCGGGATGCGTTGCCGCCTCCGCCTCGTTGATCGCCCCCTGGTCGATCAGCAACTGCACCCGGGAGTGGTCGCGCGTATGGCTCAGCACCTTGCCGTCGCGCATCAGGTAAAGACGGGAATCCCCGGCGTGCGCCCAGTAGGCGATATTGTTCTGGATGATGCAAGCAACGCAGGTCGTGCGCGGTGAATCCTTCAGCCTGTGCGCATCGGTGAAATCGGTGATGGCGCGATGCGCATTGACCATCGATTTTTGCAGGAACATGAACGGATCGGCGATTTCCGGCTTGGCTTCGCGCTGAAAGTTTTCCACCAGTGTCTGCACGGCGATCTGCGCAGCGATTTCGCCATAGTAGTGTCCGCCCATGCCGTCGGCGACGACCATCAGCAACGCGTCGCGCGAATAACAGTACGCTAGCCGGTCTTCGTTATTGGCGCGCTTACCGGGGCGGCTCTCCTGATAGATGGTAAATTTCACTTGGTATTCGTCTTTCTCTTGAAACGGCCAACGACATCGCTCAACCAGCCGCTGGATTTCGATTTCGGCTTGACCACCGGTTCGGTCAAGGCTTTCTGCAAGGCAAACGCGCTCTGCGGTCGAGACAGATGGTTCAGGTTCAGGCACCAGTCGATCGTCTCCAGCAGCTGATCGGAATACTGCCCCTCCCAGCGCACCATTGCCGGCACCAGCTTGTCCTTCTCCATACGGCTGTCGGCCGACTGCGGCGCGGTTGCTGCCAGGCAGGCGTACATTGAGGCGCCGACACTATAGATGTCGCTCCAGGGCCCCAGCAATTCGCGCTGGGTGTAATGTTCCGGAGAAGCGAACCCCGCGGCGTATACATCGGCTTGAGCATCGGCGTGTCGTTCGCCAGCGTCTGGCGTGCGGCGCCAAAATCAATGAGTACCGGCGTGGTGTCGTCACGCATGTAGATATTCGACGGCTTGAGATCGAGATGCAGCATCTTGTGCGAATGCACTTCGCGTAGCCCGTTAAGCAATTTGGTAAACACGTTGCGCATGAAATTCTCGGTAATCACCGAGCGATTCTTCTGGATGAATTCCTGCAGCGTGCGCCCCTGCTCGTATTCTATCACCATATAGACAGTGTCGTTGGCGCGAAAAAAAATTGAGCACACGCACCACGTTCGGATGCGAAAGGCGTGCCAGAGCGCGGCCTTCTTCGAAGAAACATTTCATCCCGTAGCGGAACGCCGGCATGTGCTCTTCGGTGATGTGCGGCCGGGTTTCCCCCTCGCCGCGAAGCGCCAGACTGTTCGGCAAATACTCCTTGATCGCTACAAACTGATTGTCTTCGTTCGTTGCCAGATAGACGATCGAAAAACCACCCAGCGAAAGCTGATACTCGATGCGATATTCATCGAGCTGAAAACCTCAGGGAAGGGCGTGGTTTGCTTGTTGCGCCATCAGTAAGAAAGCTATTATGTCGGCCGAAAAGCATTTTCGGGCTTTGCCGTCGGACTGTAAAGCCGATTGCGCAGTTTTCAACCTTCTTATCGGGACTTTCATGATTTACAGCATGACCGGCTATGCCGCCAAGACCCTCGACCACGACTGCGGCGTTTTGAATATCGAATTGAAAAGCGTCAACTCCCGCTATCTGGATTTCCAGTTCAGGATTGGCGAGGATTTGCGTGCTGCCGAACCAGCGCTGCGCGAAATGTTCTCCGCCCGGCTGACGCGCGGAAAGATCGAATGTCGCGTCAGTTTCTCTGCACGTGCAACGCGGCAACAAGCACAGCAGTTGAGCGCAGAAATGCTCCAGCAGCTCAAGGATTACGAAACGCAGATCCGGGAAGCCTTCCCGCAAGCCAGCCCGCTATCCGTCAGCGACGTCCAACGCTGGCCGGGACTGTTCGGTGACGACGCCATCGACCTCGAATCGCTGACCCCTGCCTGTCTCAAACTGGCCAAAGAAGTCCTCGACGATTTCTGCGCCAGCCGTGCCCGCGAAGGCGAAAAACTTGCTGCCGTCATCCTCGAGCGCGTCGCAGCCATGCGCAACCTGGTTCGCGATGTCGAGCCGAAAATCCCTCTCGCGCAAGCCGCCTTCCAGGACAAACTCAAGCAGCGGCTCGTTGACGCCATCGGCAGCGCCGACGACGATCGCATCCGCCAGGAAGTCGCTGTCTTCGCCGTACGCATCGACGTCGCCGAGGAGCTGGCCCGATTGTCCACGCATCTCGACGAAGTCGAACGCGTTCTCAAGGCCGGCGGCGCCAGCGGCAAGCGGCTCGACTTTCTGATGCAGGAACTCAACCGCGAAGCCAACACCCTCGGCTCAAAATCGGTCGTCACCGAGGTATCGCAAACAGCCATGGATCTCAAGCTACTGATCGAACAGATGCGCGAGCAGATCCAGAATCTGGAGTAAGCGGAAAATTCGCTCATTGAGCGTCCGGAAGGGATGCAGCGCGTTCAGACAGAGCGACTCATCGGTGACGCGCCCGATCCGGCCTTTGAGCGTGATCGGCTCGCGTTTACTGCTGTGCCCGGTGTTTCATTGGCGCTTCTGATCGTACTTTGTTGAGAATATCCAGTTCGGGCCGATAAGCTCTCGTCTGGATTTCCATCAGACCAAGAACCGTATGAACGACGCTATCGTGGGTTAGTCGTGTGCCGCTCATTTTCCGCAAAGCGCCTCGGTCAATCTCGTGAAAGCCTTTGCCGAACCACAGCAGCGCAGGAATGTGCGTCTGTGCTTCGGGCGCAATCGCCCCCGGCAATCCGTGGAGGTATATGCCATTCTCTCCGAGCGACTCACCATGATCGCTCACATAGAACAAGGCCGTTTCAAATTTTTCGTCGTTGTGTTTCAGCAGCTCGATCGTTTTCCCCAGAAAATGGTCGGTATACAGGACGGCATTGTCGTAGGAGTTATCGATTTCCTGCTTGCTGCAGTTTCCGAGTTCCACATCCTCGCACACCGGCTTGAAACGCTCGAAACTCTTCGGGTAGCGCTTCGAATACGCCGGCCCATGGTTTCCCATCTGGTGGAGCACGATGAAAATATCGCCCTTCGGTTTTGAGTCGATATAACGCTGCAGATTGGCGAGCATGCCGACGTCGCGACATTCCGGATCGCACGCCGGATTCAGCTTCGCCGATCTGTAGCTCTGATAACTTG
Organism: uncultured Propionivibrio sp.; assembly: GCA_964575415.1. Lineage (GTDB taxonomy): Bacteria > Pseudomonadota > Gammaproteobacteria > Burkholderiales > Rhodocyclaceae > Propionivibrio. The sequence continues at coordinate 60,100 of CAZNQL010000002.1, read as the reverse complement.
TCCGGATGGCAACACCTTTCGAGTCGGAATTGTTGTCCAGCCAGAGCACATTGACGTCCGCATGGCGAAGGATGTCGAGCAGGTTCTCCTGCGCGGCGGCTCGGTGCAAATCGAATTTTTTCTCTCCCAGAGTCGAGAACATGCAGGGCACCGACACGGCGGTCGACGTTCCGCAAGACCAGAAATTCGTGAAGCTGACAGCATGATTAGCAGTGAGTTCCGGCGTTGTCTCCCGCCCATAACCGTTGATTGAAAAGCGGTCCGCCCGAGCCGTTTCGCCGACGACGAGGATGATGAGTTCACGATCCGTGTCCGTTTCCGGTATATGAGCATCTTCTCCGACCAGTCGGACATTCTCATTGCCGCTCGCCGCCTCGACGGCGAAGAACAATTTCCCCAATGAATACAGGGGATATCCAGGAATAGCGTAAGCACGAAGCGCCTTGTGTTCACGGCCAAAGGAGGCGTAATAACCGGAAAACGGAACAACGCAAGCAATGACGACAAGAAGCGCCCCGAGGACAAACAATAATCTTTCGCGAACCTCTTTCCAGAGAGATATCTGCCGCAAGCGTACGCCAGCCACCAGCCATGCCGGCAACAGCCCCATGAGGACTGTGTAAAGCGCCAATTTGCCGGTCATCAGATCCGCCGCTTCCTGCGCATTGGTCTGCAAGGCGTTGCGGATCATCTCGTCGCTGACGACCACCCCATAGACGTCGGCAAAATAGGCTACGACCGAAGAAACCACAAGGAGAACAATCAAAATCGGCCGATAAAGGCGACCGAAACACGACAAGGACAGGAGAAGCGCATTCACCGCCACGAAAAGAATCGCAAGAGAAATCAAGGCACCGACATCGGCTTGCCCCGGCGGATACGCCTTCAGGACATTCGAGAAAAAACTAAAATTGCAGAACGCCGCCAGATAAGCGGCGACAATGACAAGCAGACTGTTTCGCCCGATCTCGAAAGGCAACGATGGAAATTTCATTGGCTTGACCCGGGTTTTCGTGAAATATGTGGACTTGTTGAACGCCCTGCTGATCCTACGGCTTCTTTATTAAGCCAAGCTTAAGATTTAAGTTTCAAAAACAATGGCGCCGTTACAAAAAGGTAACGGCGCCATCTTTTCTGCGCGATCCGGAGACTACGGTGATCGATCGCGGATCATTATTAAACCGTCACTATTCAGAATCTCCAAGTCGCTCCAACCGTCATCGAATGCGTCGTCGATCGCGGGTTGTCGTCGTCCGAGTTGCGGATAACGCCGACGGCCAGATCGAGATCCTTGTTCGGCGAGTAGATCGCGCCGAGTTCAACGAAGCGCGAACGCAACGTGTTACCGGCTGCCTTCGCGTATTCGACGCCCATGTCGAGCGCCAACTTCCATTCTTCGCTGACATCCCAGACCGGCGCCAGCGAGGCACGGCGGTATGTCGTGTTCGGATTGTCGTCGGTATTGCGGAAACGGTCGCGCCCGACGCCGGCGTTGACGTGGACCGCGCCGAACGGCACTTCCTGCGTCAGGATGAGGGTCAGGTTGCCCGAGGTTTTGCCTGTCCCCAGCCCCGACGACTCCCGCCCAGCGCTCACCGGCAAGGCGATTTCCGGCTTGACGGCGATGCTCGTCCCGCTGGCTTCGTTTTCAAAGAAACGCTATTTCGCGCCGAACGTCGGATTAGCGTTGCCGTGCACGTCGCTGGCCGGTGCGGGAGCATCGATACGGGAGTGGCTCAATCCAATGAAAACATCCAGCGTCTCACCCAATCCACGCGTATAAACGGCTGCCGAGGTATCGGTGCGTTCCGTTTCACCGGAAACCCGTTTCCGGTCACGCGTCTGCGAGAATTCAAGCTGATTCCCGCCCGTCCCTTGGGTGCCGGTATCGTCCGTGATCAGCGGCTGGAACGCTGCCGCCGTCAAAGACAGCCCCGACAACATGATCAAAGAACCGACTGCGACCACTTTTGCGGCAAGCGTACTCGGCTTGCGTTTCTGCGCCATATTATTTCCCCCTGGTTTTCCCGGCACGCCGGGATCGTCAAACAATGAATTGCATAAGAGTGTCGCGACCACTGCTTCCGCCGTCATGTCCAGTGAAACATTGGCAGTGATCGCGACGATAAACACTTTCGACAGCGGCATAAAATTTAAATTCGCCCTGTCGTGTAAATCCGCTAAATAAAAGAGCGTCGTCTCCACCGCCGGTGCCGTCATGTCCAGTGAAACACCGGCGGCGGAGGCGACAACGAGGAAAACTTTCGGCCCGACATGAGCGCGCTCATGCGAAGGCATAACGAATTCCTAAAGACCGGTTGTGGGGTAGGTGTAACGACAGGCATGGCGTCGCCATGCTCCATGCCGCCATCTGCAACCCCGCAGACGCTCAATCGCATAACCCGCCCGGCCTTGCGGCTGGGCAGAACATTCACAGGCCGGTCTCCGGGCTTGCGAGTCGCGTCCAATCTTTATCGATCTGACGTCTGGCACATCGCCTTCCCAAGCCGTTCGCGATACCGGTTCTGAATCCGGCGCCACGATGGCGACTCAGTGGCTGGCTCTCCGAAGAGGAAAGCCGTGATGTGCCCACACTCGCTTACCGTTGCGGGGGCAGCCGGGGATTTGCAGCGCTGACGCCGCGCACCCCGTTCCCGTTTCATCCGTTCGGCTGGCGCCGAGCGGAAACCTGTTACTACGTATACTTTTATCGCTGAAACCTTAAGAGAAGGCTTCCGAAAACTTCGTCAATTCTAATGAAACTAAGAGCAAATAACCAGCGCGAAGTTCCTTAAATCGTTCCGGATTGTTTCCCGGCAAACTGGACGACACTACCGATTACGATCAGCGTCGGCGGTTTCACCTTGTTTGCCTGTGCCGTTTCCGGAAGCTTGGCCAGCGTGCTGACATACAATTTCTCTTCCGGCCAGGTCGCCTTATAAATCAGCGCTGCCGTCGTGTCGCCCGGCAAACCTGCTTCCTGAAGCTTCTCGGAAATCGTGCTCAGACCGGTGACCCCCATGTAGATGACGATCGTCTGATTGGGCCGGGCGAGACTTTCCCAGTCGAGGTCGATGGTGTGGTCCTTGAGGTGCCCAGTCACGAACACGCAGCTTTGCGCGTGATCGCGGTGCGTCAGCGGAAAACCGAAACTGGCGCCGGCGCCCAGAGCCGCCGTCACGCCGGGAACAATTTCGACTCCAACGCCAGCAGCCAACAGCACATCCATTTCCTCGCCGCCCCGTCCGAAAACGAAGGGATCGCCGCCCTTGAGCCGAACGACGTTCTTGCCGGTCAGCGCCTTGTCGAGGAGCAGCCGGCAAATTTCTTCCTGCGGAATCGTATGGTTCCCGGCTAACTTGCCGACGTAGATACGCTCAGCAGTCGGCGAAACCAGATCGAGCACGCCCTGGCTGACCAGATTGTCATAGACAAGCACCTCGGCCTCGCGCAAGATACGCGCGCCCTTGAGCGTAATCAGTTCGGGATCGCCGAGGCCGGCGCCGACCAGAGCGACGCTCCCGATTTTCGACTGGGTAGATTGAGTCACGATGTTTCTCCTGAAATACGAATTTTCTTACTCAGCGCTGCCTTCGCGCCTCGTCGTCCGCTTCAAGTTCAAGCGGTTCGCTCAACACCGAAGCGATATAGCTTTCCGGCAAACCATAAAGTACGGCGAGTTCGGCCGCGCTCTTGCCGCTGGCGTGTATCGTCTGTAGCCAACCATTCAGTCCGGTCGACAACGAATGCCCGGCCTTTTCGCCGTTGCGCGCGGCGCTGTTGCCGATCTCGACGTCGTACTTGTTGGCGTAGCCGCGCGGCGTAATCATCAGGCCGTTCTTGACGTAGGTGTACGAATTACCGATCAGCACGGTGGACAACATGCTGACATTGGCTTCGTGCAATTTCCCGAGTGTCGTGAACTCGAGGCTCTGCTTGGGACGAAACGCCGACTTAACGATGGCGACCGGGTTCTGCGGATCGCGATGGCGCAGGAAAATCCGCTGCGCCTCCTGGATCTGGCGAGTGCGCCGGCCGCTTTTCGGGTTGTACAAGGCGACGACGAAATCAGCATAGGCCACGGCATCGAGGCGACGGGCGATGGTCGGCCACGGCGTGAGCAGGTCGGACAGTGAAATCGCGCAAAAATCATGCGTCAGCGGCGCGCCGACCAAGGATGCACAGGTATTGAGTGCCGAAGCACCAGGAACGATCTCGACTTCGATGCCTGAATCGGGCGTCCACCCCGCCTGGAAGAGCACTTCAAAGGTCGGGCCGGCCATGCCGTATACGCCGGCGTCGCCGGAAGAAACGATCGCCACCTTCTTGCCGAGTTTCGCGCGCTCGTAGGCCTCGATGGCGCGGTCCAGCTCTTCGGCCATCGCTTTCTTGACGACTTCCTTGCCATCCAGCAGGTCTTTGACGAGGCGAATGTAGATGGCATAGCCGATCACCGTATCGGCTTCGGCAATGGCGGCGAGCGCGCGGCCGTTCATGTACTCCTGGCTGCCCGGGCCAAGGCCGACGAGCATGATTTTTCCTTTGGCAGAGACGGTTGTGGCTTGGGTCATTCGGCAATCCTTGCTATGGAGACAGTGGCATTGCGGCCGTCCGGGCCGCGCTGCCGGTGTTTTTCGATGAGAAGCTGCGATGCGTCGGCGCCGGCGGCGAGCAGCGCCGCGGCCTCGGAAACCGACGGTGTGCCGGTGTGGCGGCGCACGGTTTCCGACGGGTTGGGTACCGCCACGGTGGCCAGTTCCGCGGCAGGATAGAAACGAATCGACCAGCCCTGCTCGCGACCAAGTTGCAGCAGCGCCGGCTCGTCGGCCTTGAGGTCGATGCTGGCAACGGCGGCCACGTCAGCGAGTTCGGCCCGGCAAGCGGCCAGCGCCTCGTCGACGACTAGGCGCAGCGTCGCCAACGGCGTACCACGATCGCAGCCAAGTCCGAGCGCGATTTTCACTTATCGTCTCCCGGACGATAAGTGACGCAACGGCCGGAGAGTTTCGATGCAAAAGCAGCGGGCATCTCGCGTCGGCTGATCCAGAGAACTGCGGAAAATGCGTCGGGGTCGACTTCTTCAAGACGCGAAAAAAGCTTGATGTTCGAGGGCAGCGGGCCGCTGCGCCCGTTGGCGTGTCCGGCCCACCAGTTCTGGCTGCCGGCTTCCTGCACCAGTGCAACAGGCTCGTCGTTGACCACCGCCGCGCTGGCGCGAACGAGTTCGTCGTGCGAGGCGTCCAGCGCCCAGCCGAGTTCGCGGCCGAACAAATCGACGCCGATCGTTTCCTGCGAATCGGAGGCGGTCGTCAATACCGGCGTCGCGCCGAGAGCGGACGCGATCCGCGCGGCCAGCGCGTTGGCGCCGCCGAGATGCCCGGAAAGCATCGGGATGGCAAACTTGCCGCCTTCGTCGAGGACAACGATCGCCGGATCGACGTCCTTCGACTTCAAGTACGGCGCGCAGAGGCGCACCATGGCACCGAGCGAGAAGATGGCGACGATGGCGTCGAATTCGGGGAACAAGCAGCCAATTTGATCACCGGTCGATCCGGCATAGTATTTCGATGCCCCGACGGCAGAAACTTCCGCCTCCGCCCGGAATTTTTCCGGGGCGAAGAGGACGGCACCGGGCAGTGCCGCGACGACGCGGCCGCCCAGCGCAATGCCGTTGCGGGTGATCGAAATGACGGCGATGGTCATGCCGCGGCATCAGCTTCCTGGGCCTGTTTGCGCCGGCTGCAACCACGACGCAGTTCGCCGCGCTGGCGCTTGGGATTCTGCACCAGCAGCAACGACAGGTAATTAACCTTCTCGCCCTTGAGGCTGCCGACGTCGCGGATGACGCGCTCGTCCGGCGAACCAACCTTCTCGATGAAACAGCTCGTCGCCAACAGATTGCGGCGCTCGAGCAGTTCGATGACTTCGTCGAGGAGCGGCTTGACCTTGAGCAGGATCAGCGTATCGAATTCGTCGAGCATGTGGTCGATGACGCCGACGCCGTAGGCGGTCGGAATGATCGCCAGCGTTTCGTCTTCTTCGGCCAGCGAGATGCCGGTGGTCGCGGCAGCGGCGGTGAATGACGACACGCCAGGGATCGTCTCGACCTCGACCTCGGGCACCAGTTCACGCACGACACGCACGAGATGCGCGAAAGTGGCGAAAGTCGACGCGTCGCCCTCAACCAGAAAGACCAGATCGCGGCCCTCGGCCAGCAGATCGACCGTCTGCTTCGCCGCACGGGTCCAGGCCTTGCCCAGCGCCTCGGCATCGCGAGTCATCGGGAAGATAAGTTCGACCGCGTCGGCGGGAATCGGTAAGCCGCCACGCTCGACGATCGACAGCGCGTACGATGTCTCCGCCGCCTTGATTACCGGATACAGCCAGCGCGCACCGGATTGCAATGCGGCCCAGCTGCGACGGGTAATGAGTTCGGGATCGCCGGGGCCGAGCGAGGCGCCGATCAGTTTTCCGTAGGTCTTGGTACTCATATATTTCCTTTTGACTTCAATTAACCACAACAAACGCAACGGGCACAACGAAAAGCTACTGAAAATAGCAACGACTCGATTCCCGGAATGTTCTTAATCTTCATGATTTCGTCGTGTTCGTTGTGCACGTTGTGGTCATGCTTCTTTCCACCCCGACACAATCCACACCGGGTTTTGCGCGGCCATCCGGTGCATGTCGACGATCGGCTGGCTACGGCTCGCCTGCAGTTGCACGACGTCCCACGCAGCCCCGGCCTCCGCCAGCGCGGCGGTCGCCGTCGCCAGATTTTCCAGCGTCACGAAATTCATCACCAGCCGCCCACCTGGCTTGAGCCGGTCGAGAATCAGGCGAATCAGCGCCGCCAGTTCGCCGCCAGAGCCGCCGATGAAGACAGCGTCCGGATCGGGCCATTGGTCGAGATGCTGCGACGCCTTGCCTTCCATCAGGGTATGATTGGTGACGCGGAAACGCACGGCGTTGGCCCGCACGTTGGCGGCGTCACCCTCGCTTTTCTCGATCGCCCAGACGTGGCCGAGCGGCGCCAGACGCGCCGCCTCTAGTCCGACAGAACCGGAACCAGCACCGATGTCCCACACCGTCGCATCCGGTGTGAGGCGCAACTTGGCCAGCGACAGCGCGCGTGCTTCCTGCTTGGTGATCAATCCCTTCTCGGGCGAACGCTGGATGTATTCGAGGTCTTCGAGCCCGAAAGACGGCGCGCCCGGCCCCGCCTTGCGGCGAACCAGCACGACGTTGGGTTCCGGGAATTCGGTCTGCGCCGCCGTCTTCAGCGACAAATCCGGGAAAAGCCGCTCTTCGGGCAACTGCAGGTGACACGCGACAGAGAGACTGATCTCGTCATCGCCGTAACCGGCAGTAAGCAGCGCCCGCGCCAGCCGTGCCGGCGTGTTTTCCGGGCCGGTAAACAGGAACACTAAAGGATGCCGGGCAATCGCCCGCATCGCCTTGTACAGCCCGTGCTCCGGCGTCGCCCCGACACACCATTCACCGGCGTCCTGCGTGTGGCAGGAGGCAACCCGAATCTCGTTCCACGGCTGCTTGAAACGAGCGCAGGCGAGCTGCAGCGTCGATACGTTAGGCAGGATTTCGAAGCCATCGCCGAGCTTTCCGGAAAGCCAGGCCGCCAGGCCGTGACAAAGCGGATCGCCGGTGGCGAGAATCGCCGCGTCTTGCCCCTTGGCGCGCGCAGCTTCGACCCAGACGGCGACTTGTCCAAGCGCACCATCCATATCCTTGAACTCGACGTCCGCCGATAGATGGCTGCACACCAGTTCGAGCGTGCGTCCGGCGCCGATGACGACATTCGCCGCGCCCAGCTTCGCACGGGCGGCTTCGGCCAGGCCGTCCCAGCCGTCGTCGAGGATGCCGATCAGGGTGCACGTACTCACAGCGCCTCCTCTTCATCAACGCGGACGATGAATTCACCGTCGAAATCGCAGGCCAGCACAGTCAATTGGTAGGCGCCCGGATAGCAGGCCTTTAGACTGCGGATCGCCTTTTTCGCAAGCGCGCGGTGAAAGTCGGCCGACAACCCGAGGACTTGCAGTTTTTCGGCCGCGAAACGGGCAGTTTCGGCAGAGCGGATTGCCTCGACGAGATCGGGCTTCGCGCCGACTTCGACGGCGCAATCGGCGAGTAGATCGCGATCGATCTCGGCCTTCCAGGCATGCGTAACGGCCAGCCCCTGCCCCATCTTGGTCAGCTTGCCGGCCATGGCGCCGATATAGACGCGCTGCAGCTTGCGTTTGACGGCGGTGACGAAAGCCGCCTTGACGAAATCGGCCATTTGCACGAAGCACGATTCGTCGAGCTCAGGCAATTGACGCATGGCGAATTTCTCACTGCGCCCACCGGTGGTCAACACGATGCTCGTCTGCCCCTGGTTCGCCGCCACCTCGATCGCCTGCACCACGCTGGCGCGAAAAGCTGCCGTCGAATAAGGGCGGACGATACCGGTCGTCCCGAGAATTGAAATACCGCCCAGAATACCGAGGCGCGAATTCAAGGTCTTCTTCGCCATCTCCTCGCCGCCGGGAACGGAAATCGTCACTTCCAGCCCGTCGCAATCGAGCAGCCCACCGGCAGCGGCGCGCACGTTGTCACTGATGCTGCGCCGGGGCACCGGGTTGATCGCCGGCCCGTTCACCGCCAGCCCCAAGCCTTCCTTAGTGACGACACCAACCCCCGAACCGCCCAGCAGGACGATTTTGCCTGCCGCGCCGGGCAGCCGCCGCACGTCGGCGGTCAGTGGGGCGCCGTTCGTCGCATCGGGATCATCCCCGGCATCCTTGACGATCACGGCATGTGCCTTACGTAGCACACCTTCGCCGTCCACACGGCCTTCGCTGACGGTAAAGCCGACATCCTGCCCGTTCGGCAAATGGCAAACCACGTTCGCCGGCACCTCGCCCGAGAGCAGCCCGAGCGTCGCCGCCCGCGCCGCTGCTGCCGCGCAGGCGCCGGTCGTATAGCCGCTGCGATTGCCGCGCGCGCGCTTGCCATCGCCCTTGCGTATCTTGCCCGAGGTTTCCGGTGCTGGATTCACGTCTTTCATGCCGCCTTTTTCTGTTCGGCTTCCGCCAGCGCTAGCAGCGCATGGATGGCAGCGACGACCAAAGTCGAACCGCCCTTGCGACCTCGGATGGACACCCAAGGCACTTCGTTCAAGGTCATGAGTTCGTCCTTCGATTCCACGGCCGAAACGAAACCGACCGGCATACCGACGATCAGCGCCGGGCGGACACCTTCTTCACGGATCAGGCGGATCACTTCATAGAGCGCGGTTGGCGCATTGCCGATGCCGACGATGGCGCCGTCGAGCTTGCCCAGACGCTGGGCCTTGCGCATCGACTGCACGGCACGCGTCGTGCCTTCGGCATGCGCCTGTTCGATCACATCGGGATCGGAAATGAAATGATGGGTCGTCATGCCGAAATGTTGCAGGCGGGCTTTCGACAGCCCGACATAGATCATCTCGGTATCGGTGACGACCGGCGTACCCCCATTGAGCACGGCCGTCATGCCGGCGCGCATGGCATCCGCGTGAAACGCCGTCAGGCCGTTCAAATCGAAGTCAGCGTTGGTGTGAATCAATCGCCGCACCAACGACCATTGTTCGGCCGTGTAATCGTGCGGCCCGGCCTCGGTGTCGATGATCGCAAACGAATCGTGCTCTATGGCGCGTCCGGCCGCGGTCAACTGTTCGGTGATGGTATTCGTCGTCATAGGTTCTCAAGCCTTTGCGTGATGGCAACGTGAATGGTCATGTCCGCACGCATGATCGGCATGCGCGTGATGGTGGTGACCACAACCGCCCGTCGCAGTGTGGCTGTGGTCGTGCAAATGCTCTTCCTCAACCGCTTCACGATACTTGCAACCGTCGCATTCGAGCAGGCCGGCCTCGGTTTCTCCAGCGTGAGCGACGCGCGTATCGACAAGGTCGAAAATGCCCGGATCGAAGCCAAAATGGGCCCCGAGCGCGAAGGCGATCTGCGGATACTGTTGTTGCAGGCGTTCGACCTGCGCTTTGATGCGCTCGATAAGGACGCCGGTAAACAGATACACGGGCACGATGCAGATCTGCGTCATGCCGAGGATCACGTGCCGCTGCACGACGCGTTCGAGCCGCGGCCAGGTGACGCCGGTGAACGCGAGATCGACGAGTTCGTGCTCGTTCTCTTCGAAGATCCAGCGCGCCATGCGCGCCAGTTCACCGTTAGCGCCGGCATCCGAAGAGCCGCGACCGAGCAGGATGACGCCGGTGGTCTGCGGATCGGGAACGGCGAGCGCCTTCATCAGTCCGTCGAGCTGTTTCTGCAGGACGCTGAACAGTTCGCGCCCCATGCCGAGATGGCGGGTGACGACGAATTCCACTTGTGGATGACGTTCGCGCGCTGCTTCCAGCGCGGCTGGCAATTCCATCTTGACGTGCCCGGCGGCGTTGAGGATGAAAGGCACAAGCACCACACGCGCTGCATCCTTGGCGGCACGATCCAGCCCGTCATTGAGCAGTACCTCGGCGTGCTCAATGAAGCACACTTCGATGCGCCAATCAGGATGCTTCTCCCGCCACAACGCCGCGAATTTCTCGATCTCGTCGTTGCCTTCGCGGTTACGCGATCCGTGGCCGGCGAGCAGGATCGTCGTCTTGCCCGAATCAGTCATTGGCGACCTCGGTGGCCCGGCGGAAGCGGTGCGTAAACGACGGGTCGTAGAGCTTGGAGCGCACCAGGTCGTCCCAATCGGCGGCGCCCAGCGTCGGGCTGGCGACGATCATCGCCTGGCTGCCGATCTTCTCCGCCTGGCATTTCTGTTTGATGTCGGCCAGCGTGCCACGTACGATCTTTTCCTGGCCTGGCCAACTGGCCTTCTGCACGACGAGCATCGGCGCGTCCTCGCGCCAGCCGGCGGCGCGCAATGCGTCCTGGACTTCGTGTAGCAGGGTGATCGAGAGATAGACGCACAGCGTGGAATGATGACTGGCGAGCGAGATCAGGTCTTCGCCTTCAGGCATCGGCGTACGGCCAGCCATGCGCGTCAGAATCACCGTCTGCGTCACTTCCGGCAAGGTCAGTGTTTCGCCGGCAGCTGCCATCGACGCCATCGCCGAAGAGACGCCAGGCACGACGGCCCATTCGATGCCGGCGGCCGTCAGCGGCCGCGTCATCTCGATCAGCGCGCCGTAGAGACCGGGGTCGCCCGTCTGCAAGCGAATTAGGACGGCATGGCGGCTGGCTTGATCCTGGAGCCAGTCGGTCATTTCGTCGAGTGTCATATCCTTCGAATCGCGGATTTCGCAACCGGCCGGCGCGTACTCCGTCGCCGCCTGATCCACCAACGACCCGGCATAGAGAATGGCGCCCGCTTGCTCAATCAGCTTGCGGCCCTTGACCGTGATCAGGTCGGGATCACCGGGACCGGCGCCAACAAACCAGATTTTTCCGGCCATCAGAGGCTCCTCGCAACAATCAACATCATGAAACTTCCTTTTCAAAAGTATTCGATTCATCAAGCAGGGAAAGCAGTTCGCGATGGGAGCGCGGCGACACTTCGCGCGAGAACAAGCCGCATGATCGGAGCTTTCTTTCCAGTTCCAGTACTGCCGGCAAGGGCAGCCCCACATCGGTCAGGATTTCACCACCGTCGGCCAGACTTCGCGCATCAATCGAAGCCGCGCACTGGCCCGCTGACATCAAGTGAATACGATCAGCCCAGGCATAGGCAAAGTCGATATCGTGCGTCGCCAGCAGGAGCGTGATACCCCGCGCATGCAGGTCGTCAAGCACCGCCATCAATTCATGTTGAGCAATGACATCCAACCCGGCCATTGGTTCATCGAGTACCAGCAATTCTGGTTCCATGGCCAAGACCCCTGCAATGCAGACACGCTTCTTCTGCCCGAAGCTCAGGTTATGCACCGCCTTGTCGGCGAACTTTTCCATGCCCACGGCCTGCAGCGCACCAGTGACGCGTTCGCGCACGATCTCCTTGTCCAAGCCAAGATTGAACGGCCCGAAAGAGACGTCTTCCTGCACGCTGGCGGAAAACAATTGACGATCCGGATTCTGAAAAACGATGCCGACCCGGCTACGCAACTCGCGCAGACCGCTGCGACTGTAATTAATCGGTACGCCGGCATACCGTAGCAGTCCTGATTGAGGGCGCAACAAACCGTTGGTGTGCTGGAACAGCGTGGTCTTACCCGAGGCGTTTACCCCGAGCAGCGCATTCCGGCTGCCACGCGCGATACCGAGTGAGCAACCGCTCAGCCCGACACTGCCGTCGGGATAACGAAAGCGAACGTCTTCGAGTTCGAGCAGGTTCATGAAAAAGCCCAGGAAATTGCGATCAGGGCGCCGCCGCCCAGCGCCGCCAGCACCATGTCGCGCCGCGCGCTGGCATAGGTCGGCTCGATGAAGCGTAGCGGCCCGTCGTTGTTGCGTGCCAGCGCGGCGACGTGCAAGCCATGCGCCCGCTGCCAGATCTGCAGCGTCAAATTGGCCGCCATCAAGCCGAGCGAGCGCAACGCAAGCCGCGAACTGGCGTACCCCAGACGCGCGGATTGTGCTGTCAGCGTGTCGCGCATCGCTTCTGAAAACACAAACAGCATGCGATAACAAAGCACCATCAGTTCGAGCAAAACTTCTGGCACTCGCAAGCGTCGCAACAAAGCAATCAGGTCGATCAGCGGCGTTGTCAAGACAAGAAACAGCAGCGCCGCCAGCGCTGCCAGCGAACGCGTCCCAACTTGGGCGATTCGCCCGGCTTCGGTCGGCGCCCATTGCATGGACAGCCCCCCCCCTTCATTCGACAGGTTGAGCGAAAAGGCCAGCGACAAACAACTGATGGCGAGAAACAGCAGTGCCGGCGCAGCAACACGCAGGTAACGACCGGCCGGCACCCCAGCCCCCGCAACCGTGACGATGGCAAGCCCCGCCGCAATCGCGGCGGCGATTTGCGGTACCGGCGCGGCAAAAGCCGCGACAAATCCGCACAGGGCAAAAAAGGCTTTGGCCGCCGGCGACGCCTTGCGCCACCGATTGGCATAAGCCGACTGCTCGATCAACACTCGCGCGCAGCCTCTTTTTCTTTTGCGGCCTCGCGGCGCATTTTTTCGCGCGTCACCGAGACGCCGAGATAGTAGCCGATGACACCGGCGCCGAGCACCGCTTGCAAGGCGAAAAGTAACGAGGCGATCTCGCCACTCGCCGGTTCGATGATCGATTCGAACCACGGCGTGTATCCCGGATTGATCTCGGTCACCAGGTTCTTGGCCTTGTCGTCGGCGCCGGCGAAGATTTCAGCCACTTCGCCGTTGGCATCCGGCGCCGGCTTCTGCACGTACCAGAGCGGGAAAACGCCCAGGATGATGACGGCCAGAATCAGCATGATGTTCTGTGTGCGCTTCATGCTTGCACCTCCCCGGCCCGCACCAGCTTCATGTCGCGCAGTTCCTGCGGGTTGAAGCGGGCCAGCGCGTTGAAAATCAGGACGGTCAGCAGGCCTTCGCTGATCGCCAGCGGAATCTGGGTGAAGGCGAAGACGCCGGCGAACTTGGCGAAGGAGGCCATAAAACCGCCGACCGGGTCTGGGAAGGCCCAGGCCAGTTGTACCGAGGTCGTGACGTAGGTCATCAGGTCGCCAAGGCTGGCGGCCAGAAAAACGCTGACGGCAAAGGAAAGCTTGAGCGAACGCGCCAGCCGGAACACACCGTAGGCGACGAAGGGTCCGACGATGGCCATCGAGAAGATGTTGGCACCGAGCGTGGTCAGGCCACCGTGGGCGAGCAGCAAGGCCTGGAAAAGGAGAACGACGAGTCCGATCGGCGCCATGGCGATCGGCCCGAAGAGGAGCGCACCAAGTCCGGTGCCGGTGGGGTGTGAGCAACTGCCGGTGACCGAGGGCAACTTCAGTGCCGAAAGCACAAAGGTGAAGGCGGCGGCAACGCCCAGCAGCATGCGTTGCTCCGGGTTTTCGCGGATGCGCTTCTTGACGACGTAAGTCCCGTAAGCAACGAACGGCGCCGAGGCAATGCCCCACCCGATCGCGTGTTCTACCGGAAGAAAGCCTTCCATGATATGCATGTTTCTCTCCCACAGCGAGAAATGACCAAAATGTCATCCGGAGGGGAAAAGACTGCAGATTCGAGGATGTGCCGAGAGAAAAAGACCGACGGAGGGCAAATCTTCAGAACCGCACCCCTCACCCCGAGGATTGGCACCACATTCGATCCAGGTCGGTCTTCTGGCTTGCCTTCATCCTTCCCTGACACCTTCCCATGCGAATACGTCGCACAGTGGTCTACCGCCAGGGTCGTCCAGCTTACAGCAGCGGGGGGCTGCGCCGGAATTTCCACGATCTGGAGCACCGGCTTCCCGTTTCACCCGCGTCGCGATCGCTTGGCAGGTACCTGAAACGGGCGTAAGTATACGCTCAAGTGGCGACGAATTCAAGCATCCGGCAAGATTTTACAATTCGATCAGGCGTTTGGCCCGGATCAACAAGGCCTGCCCAGGCTACAAACCGCCATTGACCTATCTGCAGAAACGGTCATCCTCCCCTCGCTAACCCAGCCATTCATGCCACGGCTGACGTTATAGACTGTTTTGTAACCAGCGTGATCGGAAAGAAATTTTGCGGCGGCGTTCGAGCGGTTCCCACTGCGACAGATCAGGATGACAGGATTTTCTGGACCGGCAATAGGTTTGGCTCGCTCAAGCCACAACGAGGTATTCGCCTGTCCTCGCTCGTCGAAGAAGGTCAGGAGTTTGCTGCCGGCAACCACGCCAGTGGCATTCCACTCGCCCTCGGTCCGGATATCGATCAACGGAACCCCCTTGGCAATCAACTGCTCCAGCATTTTGCTGTCGATATTGACCACCTCTGCACGCGCTCCCCAGGAAAGCACGGCCAATGCAGCAACCAACACCCCTTTTGCAATCACCGCAACCTCCTTGCTGAATCCGTTTAAATTCGAGTCAGCATTTTACGACAAACAAGTCGTACGTCATATCCGATTTGGATTTTTCGCCCTCAGACCACGCAGCAGCTGAAGTGCTGCTTCGAATTCAAAGCGGTTAATTCGCACCCCGACCCCCTCCCAGGCCGGCCCCAGCGCTGCTTGCAATATCACGGCATGTTCTTCCACCACGGTAAGCACCTCGGTATCGTTCGCAGCCAGTAGCGAATCCAGCAACCCGAGGACCTGATCAACGTTTTCCGGGACCGTTGATTTGACCGGTTCCCGCACAACATCCGCCGCACTTGCCAGAGCTTTGGCAATTTCTTTCAGCTCCACATCGATAGCTTCCAGTTGCGGATGCAAATCCTCGACGCCCCCCTCCCCGAATTCTGCCGAGCGCAAACGCACTTCAACACGCTCTGCCAGCGCCGCCAGCCGCTCGGCACCCAGCGTACCGGCCGTCCCCTTGAGGCCATGCGCCAGTGCTTGCGCGCCCGCCCAATCATTCTCCGCCAAACACATCGACAAGCGAATCATGTTCTCGGCGTGCAATCCGACAAATTTCTCAAGCAAGTCGAGATATTTTCTCGCGTTGTTACGCAAGGCAGCTAATCCATAGGGCAAATTCAGCCCCGGAAGATTCGCCAGACTGGCCAGCCGGTCTTCCAAACCTCGTCGCAGCTCTAGTTCATGCGCCGAGACAACATCGCCGGCCTGTTGCACGGGAACCGACTTGGGCGTCGCTTCTTTAACGAACAGTTCCATCTGCGGATGATTTCTTGCCAATTCGAGCCACAGCAGAAGATTCTGATACAGACCGGCCGGATCGAACGGTTTGGTGATGAAATCGTTCATCCCGGCCTCCTTGCAAGCCAGGCGGTCCTCATCAAAAGCATTCGCCGTGATCGCCAATATTGGCACATCGGCACGGCCGGGCAATCGTCGGATGGCCCGCGTGGCTTCCCGTCCGTCCATCTGCGGCATTTGCATATCCATCAGGATCAAGTCGTAATCGTTTGCCTGAGCCTTTTCCCAGGCCTCGCGCCCATTGGTCGCCGTATCGATATCCAAGCCAGCGCCATGCAGCAATTCGAGAGCGACTTCGCGGTTGACCGGATGATCCTCGGCAAGAAGAATTCTGGCGCCGGAAAATTCGCTGCGCAAACGGCCTTCAGCATCGCAAGCCTCAATCGGTCCTTTGATTTCCGCCGGAACAATACCTCGGCCCCGCTGCAATCGCGCCGTGAACCAGAACACACTACCTTTGCCCAGTGTGCTCTGCACACCAACCTCCCCCCCATAAGCTTGGCGAGACGCTTCGTGATAGCCAGCCCCAAGCCTGTGCCACCGAACCTTCGTGTCGCCCCCCGATCGCCCTGCTCGAATTCCTGGAACAGGCGCGACATGTGCTCAGGGTCGATCCCGATCCCGGAATCTTCCACTTCAAAGCGTAGCAGCACCCCCTCCTCGTCCTCGGCCAGCAGGGCGGCGCGAATAGCGACAAAGCCTTTCTCGGTAAACTTGACGGCATTGCCGGCAAAATTGAGCAGGGCTTGACGCAGGCGCGTCACGTCGCCGCGCAACCACATCGGCACCCCGTCACTCCCAAGCTGGAGGCTTAATCCTTTTTCTCGCGCCGACTGACCGATAATCGAGACCACGCTGTCGATCACCCCCGACAGATGGAAATCTGTCGCTCTCCAGAGACATCCGGTTGGCCTCGATTTTCGACAAATCGAGGATATCGTTAATGATCGAGAGCAAGTGTCGTCCAGCGCCATCGATCTTGTCGAGCCGCTCATTCAGCATCTGTGGCGAGGTATTGCGGCGCAGCAGATGCGTGAGCCCCATGATGGCGTTGATCGGCGTACGAATTTCGTGGCTCATATTAGTGAGAAACGATGATTTGGCCTGATTCGCTGATTCGGCCTGGAAGCGCGCCCGTTCAAGCTCCGCGGTACGGTGCGCAACCAGTTCCTCCAACCGGTGTCGGTACTGCTCGAGCTCCTCGGCGTTGCGTTTACTCTCGGTAATATCCTCCTTGATCGCCACGTAGTGGCTGATCCTGCCGTCTTCCTGGCGCAAAGGCGTGATATGCGCGAACTCGATGTACTCCTCGCCGCTCTTTCTCCTGTTACAAAACTCCCCTTTCCAAGTACGGCCCGATTTGAGCGTCGCCCACAGGTCGGTATAGATCGATGGCGGGGTCTTGCCCGATTTGAGCAGGCGCGGATTTTTGCCAAGGACCTCCTCGCGACTAAACCCGGTGATTTGAACGAAAGCATCGTTGACGTATTCGATCTCGGCATCGACATTGGCAATGATGATGCACTCTGGGCTCTGCTCTACGGCCAGCGAGAGTTTGCGCAATTGCGCTTGCGATTCCTGGCGTGCCGCGTCACGGTCGAACGCTTCGAGGGCAAAGCTGATGTCCGCCGCCATTTCCACCAAGACTTCGCGCATATTGTCGTCGAAAGCCTCCTGCTCCCCCGAGTAAAGCATCAAAACGCCAACAGCCTCTCCTCCTCGATAAAGCGGCAGGGCCGCCATGGATCCCCAACCGAAACGCTGCCACAGTTCCCGAGATGGGCGATCCGGCATTCCAGGTCGGCACCATTCCAGCCAAGACCTACGAAGGTCAGAATTCGGATGTGTCGACGATCTCGGTCCAGAACTATCTGGTCACCCACAAGGATGTCCCCACTCAAACGGTCTACACGATGACCAAATCAATGTTTGAAAATCTGGATCAGATGATCGCCGCTCATTCGGCCGCGAAAGCGATCAAAATCGATAATGCTGCAAAGGCCCCGCCAGCCCCATTCCATCCGGGCGCCGAAAAGTATTACCGTGAAGTCGGTCTGATCAAATAAAGGGATCGACCAAGCCATCCGACCGGTCACTGCCCACACGCTGTGACCGGTTTTCTTTTCAACAACAATTGAACGACAAGAGCATGACTGGAAACGCAAACGACAACCCGGCCGTAGCGGACGACTTTGAAGAATATGGGCACCAGCGCAAGCTGGCCGGATGGGCCCTCAAGATCGGCATGATCGGCGCGATGGCCTTTTCCATTTACCAAATTGATGTCGCCGCTTTCCACCGTTTTTCAAGCCTTTCTATTCGCGCACTGCACGTCAGTTTCCTGCTCATGCTGATTTTCATGTTTTACCCGGCACGCAAGACGGGGCGCACTGCGCAAAGCATCCCATGGTACGACCTCCTGCTTTCCCTCGTCGGTTTTTCCCTTGGTTTCTATCACTTGTTTTTCGAAGGGGATCTGATCGAACGTTCGGGCGACCCCAATACCATGGACATGGCCGTGGCCTCCCTGGCCACCATCCTCGTTTTCGAGGCCTCTCGACGGGTCATGGGCTGGGCCTTGCCACTGGTTTGCGCAACCTTTCTGGCTTACGGTTTCTTCCGTCAGTATCTTCCACTGTCCATCGCCCACAGCGGCTATGGATTCGATCAGATCGTCAGCCAGCTCTACCTCGGCAGCGACGGCATTCTCGGTATTCCGACGCTCGTCTCGGCCACCTACATTTTCCTATTCATTTTGTTCGGCACTTTCCTCGAACACGCCGGCATGATCCGTCTCTTCAATTCGCTCGCGCTTGGCCTCGTCGGTCATGCCCAAGGAGGACCGGCCAAGGTTGCCGTCATTTCATCCGGGATGATGGGCACCATTTCCGGTTCGGGCGTCGCCAACGTCCTCACCGTCGGCCAGTTCACCATTCCGCTCATGAAACGATTCGGCTATACACCGGTATTTGCTGGCGCGGTCTAAGCCACCTCTTCAATGGGTGGGCAGATCATGCCGCCGGTCATGGGCGCCGTAGCATTCATCATGGCGGAAACGCTCAACATGCCCTACGCCGACATCGTCAAAGCGGCAGTCGTGCCGGCCATGCTCTATTACCTGACCGCTTTCTGGATGGTGCACTTAGAAGCAGGCCGCCTGAAACTGCTCGGCCTGCCCAAGGATCAGTGTCCTAACCCCTGGCGAGCCTTGAAAGAAAACTGGTACCTAGCGCTGCCGCTGGCGGTTCTGGTGTACATGCTGTTCCACGGCTTCACCCCGATGTTCTCGGGCATGATGGGACTGGCGCTGACGGCCATTCTCATTCTCGGCGTCGCGCTTGCGGCGAAGATTTCCGCGACCGCCTTGCGTTACGTGTTCTGGTTCTGCCTTGGTCTTGGCGCCGCGTCGTTCGCCAAATGGGGAATCGTGCCCGTGCTTGGTGCCATCGCGGCACTGGTCATCGCCAACGTTCTCGTCAAGGGCGGAAGGAAAACCCTGCATACCATGCGTTCCGGCATGATTGACGGCGCCAAACAGGCGCTCGGCGTCGGCATCGCCTGCGCCATCGTTGGCGTCATCATCGGCATTCTGACGCTGACCGGAGCCGCTACCAACTTCGCAAGTTTCATCCTTCAAGTCGGCGAAAAAAGCCTCTTTCTGTCACTTCTCCTGACCATGCTGGTCTGCATCATTCTTGGCATGGGCATTCCGACCATACCGAACTACATCATCACCAGCTCGATCGCTGCCCCGGCCTTGCTCAAACTCGGGGTCCCCTTGATCGTCAGCCATATGTTCGTTTTCTATTTCGGCATCATGGCCGACCTGACCCCACCGGTCGCTCTAGCCGCCTTTGCCGCGGCATCTATTGCCAAAGCGCCGGCGATCCGGATCGGCATCAAGGCCACCCAGATCGCCATCGCCGGTTTCGTCGTCCCATTCATGGCGGTATATGACCCGGCTCTGATGCTGCAGGGCGACCCGACAACCTGGGCGGTCATTTATATCCTGGTCAAGGCCCTGCTCGCCATTTTCCTTTGGGGGAGCGCGGCCATCGGTTACCTTTGGTCGCCATTGAACATCGTTGAACGGGTATTTGCCGCGATCGCCGCTTGTTTCCTGATCGTTGCCTTGCCGCTCACCGATGAAATCGGTTTTGCGGCTGGCACCGCGTTCATCCTCTGGCACTGGATCCGAGCAAGAAGAAAATGACTCTTTGCCTGACCGCCGGAGCCATCAGCGTTACGCTTGGCGTCCAAGCCTTTACGCTCGCCTGGACGCATTCCGTGGAAAAAATCCGCTGGGAGGAAGACTGGATAATCGAGGGCGGACGGCTACTGATCAGCGAAGCTCGCGTCCGGGGCAGTGGTGCGGGCATGGAGCCGCCTCCGGAAGCCATATTCCAGCATGGCGCCTGGCACTATCGTCCGAAATTACCCCCGCTACGTGACGTCAACCTGGCCAACTCGCCCTTCACGTCAGGGTACGAGCTTTGCCATGCCGATCACTGCCGACCGCTCTCGAGTTACCTTCCAACGACCATCGAGGCCGGAACGATCACTTTGAAAGCCTGCGAGCGCTGATCGCGCTCGCAGGATCAGACCTCGATCAGCGGAAAGCCGCATCAACGACGGCCAGCGCCGTCATATTGACAATTCGGCGCACGGTGGACGCCTCGGTCAGGACATGCACCGGCCTTGCCGCGCCCAGAAGAATCGGGCCGATAGTGATGCCATCGCTTCCCGTCGTCTTGAGCAGGCTGTAGGAAATATTCGCCGCATCCAGATTCGGCATGACGAGCACGTTCGCTTGGCCGGTCAGCGTCGACTCCTGCTCAAAACGCTTTCTGACAGACTCCGAAAGTGCACAGTCGCCGTGCATTTCTCCGTCGGACTCGACATCCGGCACCTTGGCGCGGAAGAGCGCAGCGGCTTCCGCCATCTTGCGCGCGGAAGGCGATGGCGACGATCCGAAATTGGAATGCGACAACATGGCGACCTTGGTCTCGATGCCGAAACGTCGTACGGCTTCGACCGCCATGTGCGCGATTTCGCAAAGCTGCTCCGCGTCGGGATTTTCATTGACGGCAGTATCGGTGATGAACAGCGCGCCACTCGGCAGAATGAGTTGATTCATCGCCGCCAGCATGGTGCTACCCGGCGCCTTGCCGATAATCTCATCGACATGCTGCAGGTGATGCGAAAAACTGCCCTTGACGCCGCAAATCATTCCGTCAGCGTAGCCCTGCTTGAGCAGCATGGCGCCGATGACTGTATTGTCGGTCCGCATGCGCAGCTTGGCGATCGCAACGGTCACCCCGCGGCGGCGCATCAAGTGGTGATATGCCGACCAACATTCGCGATAGCGCTCGTCTTCATTCGGATTGACCACCTCGAAGTCCTTGCCCATGAGAAGCCGGGAACGGCTTTTTTCTAGGCGAGCGGCAATCACCTCAGGACGACCGATCAAAACTGGGAAGGTCAATTTCTCATCAATGATGATCTGCATCGCGCTCAACACACGCTCGTCCTCGCCTTCCGCGAAAACGATGCGTGTCGGCTTGCCCTCGCGCGCCGCATGGAACACCGAACGCATACTGACACCGGTACGATAGACGAAGCCCTTGAGCTTCTCCCGATAAGCCGCCATGTCGGCGATCGGCCGTTTGGCAACGCCGGAGTCCATCGCGGCCTGCGCTACGGCCGGCGCGATGACCAGGATCAGACGCGGATCGAAAGGCTTGGGAATCAGATACTCCGGGCCGAAAGACAATTCCTGTCCCGGATACGCCGCAGCGACCTCGCTGGTTACCGACTCTTGTGCCATGGCCGCGATCGCTCGCACGCAGGCCATTTTCATTTCCTCGGTAATGCACGTCGCGCCGACATCAAGGGCGCCACGGAAGATGAACGGGAAGCAGAGGACGTTGTTGACTTGGTTCGCGTAGTCGGAACGACCCGTGGCAATAATCACATCCGGGCGCACCTGGCGCGCCAGTTCGGGCATGATTTCCGGTGTCGGGTTCGAGAGTGCGAAAACAATCGGTCGCTCAGCCATCTTCGCGATCATGTCGGCCTTGAGCACACCCGCCGCCGACAAGCCCAAGAAGATGTCGGCGCCGTCAATGGCATCGCCGAGCGTCCGGGCATCGGTCTCGCGAGCGTATTTGGCTTTGGTCGGCTCCATGTTCTGATCCCGGCCGACGTAAATCACCCCCTTGGAGTCGCAGACCATGACGTTCTCGCGCCGAATGCCGAGATCGCACCAGATATTGAGGCAGGAAATGGCAGCCGCACCGGCCCCGGAACAGACGACCTTGACCTCTTCGATCTTCTTGCCGATGATCTTCAATGCGTTGAGCATGGCGGCGGCAGAGATGATCGCCGTACCGTGCTGATCGTCGTGAAAGACCGGAATCGACATGCGCTCCTTGAGCTTGCTCTCGATGTAGAAGCACTCGGGCGCCTTGATATCCTCGAGATTGATCCCGCCCAGAGTCGGCTCCAGAGCGGCAATCATTTCGATCAGCTTGTCCGGATCCTTTTCGGCCAGTTCGATATCGAACACGTCGATACCGGCGAATTTCTTAAACAAACAGCCCTTGCCTTCCATAACGGGCTTGCCCGCAAGCGGGCCAATGTCACCGAGGCCAAGGACGGCCGTTCCATTGGTCACGACACCAACCAGATTGCCGCGTGAGGTATAGAGCGCAGCACAATCAGGATCTTCAACGATCGCTTCGCAAGCATGCGCAACGCCTGGAGAATAGGCCAGAGACAAGTCATGCTGATTGGACAACGGCTTGGTCGTATTGACCGAAATCTTTCCCGGTGTCGGATACTGGTGGTAATTGAGCGCCGCTTCGCGCAAATCTTTTTTCATGGTGACTCCTGTTGCAATACACTTCAATAAATTAACAAACAGCCAATGGTCTCTGCGTCAACAGGAGACACTCTAGACGAGTCTCGGCTTTGTGCAAAATGCGTGCCCGACAAGCGCCTAGGGGGAAAAACTATTGCCTCACAGTTCGGGTGGAATTTATGAAACATATTGCTGGCATCGTCGGCCTACTCGCATCGATCCTTTATCTTTCAAAAAGTTGCGAACCCGGTCAGATTTTGCGACTCATAGACACTTCACTTCGAACATCGAGGACAAAACCATGACTTCACTCGGAGATCAGTTGCTGGGCATGGAGTTGCACAATTCTGTTTTTGAATCGTCAGTGCGCAAGCTTCCTCTGCCGGTCTGTGCGGTTTTTGGAACAGCGGAATCACTACAAGCCGTCAGCTTTACGACAAGCAAGCAACAACTCGGCACAAAAGACGGCGACCGTGTTGCCCAGGCCTTCCCGCAATCGGTTAGCGCCTCCGGCAACTGTGTTCTTTCTCCTTGCGCCAGCAATCCGAATACCGATCAGGGGAAACGCGTTGCCGTCCTCTTCTCGGGCGGCCCAGCCTCCGGCGGACACAACGTAATCTGCGGCCTCAAGCGCATTCTCGGCGAAGGCAACACCCTGCTCGGTGTCCGCGCCGGCCCGAAATGACTGCTTAAGGGAAACCTAGCAGAGATCACCACGGAAGACGTAGACGCCATCATCAATACCGGAGGTTTCGACCTGCTCGGCACCGACCGTACGAAGATCCAGAGCACGGAACAATTTGCCACGGTCAAGGCCGTATGCATCAAGTACAAAATTGACGCCATCGTCATCATCGGCGGCGATGATTCCAACACCAATGCCGCCGCACTCGCAGAGTATCTGTTCCGGGACGTCAAGCCCGACGGATCCGGCGTGCAGGTCATCGGGGTCCCCAAAACGATCGACGGTGATTTGCAGATTGGAGACCTGCTGCCCATTTCGTTCGGCTTCGATACCGCGACAAAAATCTATGGCGAGATGGTCGGCAACATCCTAGAAGATGCCCGCTCATCGCTCAAATACTGGCATTTCATCAAGCTGATGGGCCGCTCGGCGTCGCACGTCACTCTCGAAGTCGCGCTGCAGACAAAACCGGCGTTCACCCTCATCTCCGAAGAAGTGGCCAAGAAGAAGCTTTCCTTGGGCGCGATTGTCGAACAGATCTGCGCCACCATTGTCGCGCGATCGAAAAATGGCCTGAACCACGGCGTCGTACTAATCCCCGAAGGCGTCATCGAGTTCATCCCGGAAGTGCGAGCGATGATCGACGATCTGAATCAGGCCATCCTTGACAACGCCGAGGAATTCGCCAGCCTGCACACCTTTGCCAAGTCCATGTTCATTCGCAGCAAGCTTTCCGACGCCAACGCCCGCCTGCTGTCGTCCCTGCCCGACGACATCATCAGCGTGCTCATGGCCGACCGCGATGCGCACGACAACCTGCAAGTCTCGCTGATTCCAACTGAACACCTACTTGCCGACATGGTCGAGGCGCGCCTGAAAGAAATTGACCCCAAATTCCCCTTCAATTCGCATTGCCACTTTCTCGGTTACGAAGGCCGCTGCGGCGCACCGACCCACTTCGATGCCGCCTACGCCTACAACCTGGGGCTGACCGCCGGATCACTGATTCTTGATGGGCGTACCGGCTACATGGCCACGGTCACGGGGCTCGACAAGGGGGGGACACCTCGTGCGCTACCACTGACGGGACTGATCGACATCGAGCGCCGGCACGGGAAAGAGGAATTTGTCATCGAGAAAGCATTGGTCAAAATGGACTCGCCGGCAATGAAATTCTTCCTCTCGCGCCGTGACGACTGGGCCGCTGATGACCTATTTACTTCGCCCGGCCCCCGCCAGATCTGGGGCCCCGCTACCGACCAGCAGCCAATCAGCGTTGCCTTGAACCAAAAATCGGAATCGCTCGCTTTCAGAATCGGCCTCCCCCCCCCCCGCCTGATCACGCATCCGAGACGCAGTCAGCGTTTGACCGCTTCGCGAGGGTCGGGGATACTGCCCCCTTTGCCTCCGACAAAAGCAACGCATGAATATTCCGGTTCTCGGCGAAACCCGTTTCCCATCCCCGCTTCCGACGCATGTCAGCGACAAGTCGCGGGTTCTCTTCAACGCCATCGTTGACCCCGAGGCGCCTCCCCTCGAAGAATTGCTGTTCGAGGTTGCCGGCCCACGGGAACGACTCTATTTCGACCCAGCCGTAACCCGCGCCGGCATCGTCACTTGCGGCGGCCTCTGCCCGGGTCTGAACAACGTCATCCGCTCCCTCGTCCTCGAACTTCACCACGGCTACGGCGTCCGTGAGATCCTGGGATTCAGGAACGGCTACCAGGGCCTCGGCCCCCTGCGCGGCGGCGAACCGATCACCCTGACGCCCGAGTTCGTCGAGGACATCCACCGCGACGGTGGCACGGTCCTGAACACCTCGCGCGGCCCCGTGGACGTCAGCGTCGCCGTGGACAACCTGATCCAACGCAAGGTCGACATCCTGTTCGTGATCGGCGGCGACGGCACCCAGCGCGGCGGCTCGGCAATCTACCAGGAAGCCCGAAGACGCGGCCATCCCCTAGCCGTCGTTGGCATTCCGAAAACCATCGACAACGACGTCGCTTTCGTCTCTCGGACGTTCGGCTATCTTACTGCCGTCGAAGAAGCGGCCAAGGCCATCAATGGCGCGCACAACGAGGCAAACAGCGTGCACAATGGTATTTCGCTGGTCAAGATCATGGGCCGTCATGCCGGCTTCATTGCCGCCGGCGCCACGATCGCCAGCCAGGAAGTCAACTTCACGCTGGTTCCCGAGGTTCCCTTCGTCCTCGAAGGCGAAAACGGTTTTCTTGAAGCCCTGAAACACAGGTTGAATAAAAGAGCACACGCCGTCATTCTGGTTTCTGAAGGCGCCGGCCAGCATCTATTTAGTGAAAGCGACAAACGGCGCGACGCTTCTGGCAACCTCAAATTCAACGATATCGGACAACTCCTGCGTGAGCGCATCGAAGCCTACTTCAACGCGGAGAAAATTCCCTTCGTGCTGCGCTATTTCGACCCGAGTTACTTGATCCGCAGCGTCCCGACCAGCGCCGAAGACGCGATCCTCTGTGACTTCTACGCCCGAAACGCGGTGCATGCGGCAATGGCCGGGAAGACGGGCCTCGTCATCGGCCAGCAACACGACATTTTCACCCACGTACCGATCGATCTGCTGGCCAGCCGCAAGAAACAACTCGATCTGAACAGTCCGGCCTGGCTCGGTGTACTCGCCTCAACCGGCCAAAATTTTGCCTCCCTAGACCTTCCTACGCCGTAGCCCCGGTTATCCGCCGCTTTCAAGGCAAAAAAAAGCCCCCTGCTACGCAGGGGGCCGATTCGGTTCAACAGCCGTCGATTATTTGAAAATACCGAAGGGTTTGCCAACCGGCAGGAAAACCTTACCGAAGAAGGTGTTCAGAACCACGGCTGCACAGGCATAGAACGAAAGCAGGGAAATCACCAATTCCGTCCAGGCACCGATGACGTGAGTAGCGTGCGAGGCAATACCAAAGGCGTTCAGTGTCAGTGCGGCCAGGAGCACATCGATGAGAACCATGATGATAAAAATCAGTTTGCTCACTTCCATTGCGCCGATCGTCATCAGTACCGAGAAGATCAGGTAGCCGAGGAAAGCAAAGCCGAGTTGTTTGACATCGCAAGCAGCCTGCAACTCCGGCCCCATGACGCCCATCTTCATCATCCAGGCGACAGCGACGGCATACCAGAAAAAAGCATAGGCGCCAAACACGGTGCCGCCCCAAATGTTTTCGTAAATGAAGTCGAGAATACAGGCGACCAACTGTGCCGTGGCGCCCAGGAAAATCGCGTAAACAATCACGAACGACAAACCGGTCGTAATGCCCAGTTTTTGCGAAGAAGCCACCAGCGTGACGATGGCCAGGCCGAACAGGCCGAGCGCGGTCGGGTTGGCGATACCAATCTTGATCCGCTGAGTTTCAGGTGTGCTCATCAAACATCCTCCTCAAGAAAAAAACGAAAAATTAGTTGTTGAAACAATCATCACGAACATGGAACACGCCACGCTCAGCAGAGCTATTTATATCGAATTGGCGGGGAATCTCGAGCAAAACCCGTGTGCAGTCTGCCTTCAAAGCAGGCATTGAGGCCACGAATCAATGCCTTATTAAACTATTGTGGCGCGCATACTAGCAATCGCGCCCCGGTAATGCAACTCCTAAAACACTCCGCCCACGAATTCCAGCGGCCACGGCATGGCGCCGAAAATTTTCATTCGTTTCAAGGAGGCGCCCGCACCTTTTGAAACGAGGCTAGAATCCCCCTTTTCACCTAAACCGCTCATGGACATCCTGATCCTGATCAAAGCCTTCGTTCTCGGCATTGTCGAAGGACTCACCGAATTCCTCCCCATCTCGTCCACGGGCCACCTGATCCTCGCTGGCGACCTGCTCGACTTCAACGATGATCGTGGCAAGCTGTTCGAGATCGTCATCCAGTCGGGCGCCATCCTCGCCGTCTGCTGGGAATACCGCGCCAAGATCGCCGAAGTCGTCTGTGGCCTGCCGCGCGAGCGCGCCGCGCAGCGCTTTGCGTTGAACATTGCCATCGCCTTCACCCCCCTGGCCACGCTAGGCCTGCTTTTCGGCAAGACAATCAAAGCGCATCTCTTTAACGCGCCGATGGTCGCTTCCGCCTTCATCATCGGCGGCCTGTTCATCCTCTGGGCGGAGCGCCGCGAACACCGCATCCGCATCGAATCGGTCGACGACCTGACCCCGCTCGACGCCCTGAAACTGGGCCTTGCCCAGGCTTGCGCGCTCATCCCCGGCACGTCGCGTTCCGGTTCGACAATCATCGGCGGCCTTTTTTTTGGCCTTTCCCGGCGCGCGGCAACCGAGTTCTCCTTTTTCCTGGCGATTCCGACCCTAATCATCGCCACGCTCTACCAACTCTACAAGGAACGCGCGCTCCTCAGCTTCGACGATATCGGCATGTGGACGGTAGGTTTCATTGCCGCGTTCGTATCTGCATTCTGGGCCGTGCGCGGACTGCTGCGCTACATCAGCACGCACGATTTCACCGTCTTCGTTTGGTATCGCATCGCCTTCGGCTTAGTCGTGCTGGCCACATGGCAATTTAATCTGGTCGCCTGGGCAGACTGATGCCGCCGGCCATTCTCTACCTGCACGGATTCTGCTCCTCGCCCAACTCGTGGAAAGTTCGTCTGCTTGCCGAACATCTGGCCGGTCGCGGACAGGCCGACCGGCTGCATTGCCCCGCCCTGTCCCACGAGCCACGGCATGCCATCGCGCAAGCCGAAGCGATCATCGGCGAACACGGGGTCGATTTGACCCTCGTCGGCAGCTCCCTCGGTGGCTTTTACGCCACCTTCCTCGCCGAAAAGCACGGCTTGCGCGCCGCGCTGATCAATCCGGCGGTCGTCGCCCCGATTTCGCTCCACAAGTATCTCGGCGTGCAGCAAAACCTGCATACCGGCGAATCCTTCGAATTCACCGCCGAGCACATCCGCCAGCTGCGATCGTTCGAAGTTCCACAGCTGACACCGGAACGTTACCTGCTGATGGTCGAAACCGGTGACGAGGTCCTCGATTACCGTCAAGCCGTGGTCCGTTACGCCGGTTGCCGGCAGATCGTCCTCGAAGGTGGCGACCACAGCTTCACCCATTTCCCTGACCATCTCCCGCAACTGCTTGAATTTTGCGGGCTATGATCCCAGACCATCCATTAGGCGGCCTTGCAGGCCTGCGCGAGCGCTGACGGGCGCTTTGCGGCCCCTTTCACCCCTTACTCGGCGCCCATGGACTTCTCACAAGTGACAAAATGGCCTCGCAAACCGCCTCGCCATCATCCCACAGGGATTTCCTTCGGTCATCTCGCGCCCTAATGGACAATCTGGGATAATCCCGCCGATGCATGTTCTGTTCGAAGAAGACGGCGCCTTCAAAACCGCCACAATCCTGACCGACAACGATACGTCGTTGCAGGTCGAGACCGCATCCGGCAAACGCGCCAAGATCAAGGCGGCGAACGTTCTCCTCCGTTACCGGGAGCCGGCGCCGGGAGAATTGCTGGGCCGTGCCGAGTCCCTCACCGGCGACATAGACACTGCCTTTCTTTGGGAGTGCGCAAGCGATGGCGAATTTTCTTTTTGTGATTTTGCCGACGACTATTTCGGACACCAGGCCACATCGGTCGAAGCGACTGCGCTCCTGTTGGCCCTGCACGCAGCGCCCGTCCATTTTCATCGCAAAGGCAAAGGGCGCTTCCGCAAGGCGCCTCCCGACATTCTCGCAGCCGCTCTGGCCGGTCTTGAAAAGAAGCGTCAACAAGCGCTAGCGATTGAGCGCATGGCCGGCGAACTCGAGGCCTTTACTCTGCCGGCGGAATTCCGCCCCCTGCTCGACCAGCTTCTTTACAAACCTGACCGCAACCGCCCCGAAACCAAGGCACTGGAAGCCGCCTGCGCTGCCACCGGCCTTTCTGCGGCACACCTGCTCGAGAAATGCGGCGCCATCCGCTCGGCGCACGATTACCATCTGCGGCGTTTCCTGCAGGAATATTTTCCGAACGGAATCGCTTTCCCGGCCACCGATCTCCCCTTGCCGCCGGCCGGTCTGCCGCGTTCATCCGTACGCGCCTTCTCGATCGACGACGCGGCGACGACCGAAATCGACGACGCCTTCTCGCTCGAACCTTTGCCCGGCATTGGCTGGCGCGTCGGCATCCACATCGCTGCACCCGGCCTCGGCATCACGCCGGGATCGCCGCTCGACGCGATGGCGCGCGAACGCCTGTCGACGGTCTACATGCCGGGCAACAAGATCACCATGCTGCCGGACACCGCCGTCGACTATTTCACGCTGGCCGCCGGCCGTGACTGTCCGGCACTTTCGCTCTACCTGACGGTAACGCCGGAATTTGAGATCACGGCACACGAATCGCGCATCGAAATCGTGTCGATCGTCGCCAACCTGCGCCACCACGACATCGAACCACTGTTCAACGAGGAAACCCTGGCTGGCGAACTGCCGGACTTCCCGTTCCACGACGAACTGAAAACCCTCTGGCAACTTGCCAACGCCTGCGAAGGCCGGCGCGGCAAGCCCTCAGCGGTACAGGGTGTGCATGACTACAACTTTGGCATCAAGGGCGATCTCGCCGATCCGGAAACTTGTCGCGTCGATATTTGCGAACGCCGACGCGGTAGTCCACTCGACAAGCTCGTCGCCGAACTGATGATCGTCGCCAACAGCACCTGGGGGGGGCTACTCGCCGACAAAGGCATCCCGGCCATCTACCGGGCCCAGACAGGCGGCAAAGTCCGCATGACCACCTCGCCACTGCCGCACGAAGGACTCGGCGTCGCTCAGTATGCCTGGTCATCGTCGCCGCTGCGCCGCTACGTCGATCTGATCAACCAGTGGCAGCTGATTGCCTGCCTGAACGGCGACACGCCGCATTTCAAGGCCAAATCGGACGCCCTGTTCGCCGCGATGCGCGATTTCGAACTGACCTACGCCGCCTACGCCGAATTCCAGCGCAGCATGGAACGCTACTGGTGCCTGCGCTGGTTGGTCCAGGAAAAGGTCACCGACATTGAGGCGACGGTTCGCCGCGACAACCTCGTCAAGTTGAACCATCTCCCCTTGCTCCAGCGCGTGCCTTCACTTCCCGAATACAAACCAGGACAGCGCGTGCGCCTGGCCGTCAATGCATTCGACTTCCTGAGCCTTGAATTCGGTTGCCGCTTCATCGAAGCACTTGTTCAAGCAGAACTCGATACCGAAGATACGGAAGACGACCTTTCGGAGGCGATGAACTAAGGTGAGTGCGGCGATGCGACCCACAGCAATGATGAGATCCGCTGATCGCAACCTGTGGATTGCGCTCGGCGTTTCACTGGCTGTCCATGCCGTCATCCTCTCCCTGCATTTCACCTTCCCTGACGCCTCGCGCGCTTTCCAGGACCGGGCGCTCGACATCATCCTGGTTAACAGCAAATCGGCGAGAAAGCCGCATGATGCGCAGGCTTTGGCGCAGGCCAACCTCGACGGTGGCGGCAACACCGACAAGAATCGCCGCGCCCGGACACCGCTACCACCCTCGAAATCTCAGCAGGACGGCAACGAACTCGAACGTGCGGAAAAACGGGGCCACTCCCTCGAAGCCGAACAGCAACGCCTGCTGACCTTGGCGCGCAGCAAGCACTACGCTCCCGACAGGAGCGGCAAGGATGTCCAGCGCGACGTCGACAACACACCGACCGGGCGCGACCTCGCCAACCGGGCGCTGGCCATGGCCCGCCTGGAAGGCGAAATCGCCCGCGACGCCGACGAATACAATAAGCGGCCGCGTAAGCGCTTCATTGGCGCGCGTACCAGCGAGTACCGTTTCGCCCAATATATCGAAAACTGGCGCCTCAAGGTCGAACGCGTCGGCACGTTGAATTACCCGGAAGCCGCTCGCGGCAAACTCTACGGCAGCCTGTTGCTGACGGTCAGCATCCGCAGCGACGGCAGCGTTACCTCGGTGGAAATCAACCGACCGGCGGGGCACAAGATTCTCGACGACGCCGCCAAACGCATCGTCATGATGGCCGCTCCCTACGCTAGTTTCCCGCCCGATATCCGCCGCGACACCGACATCATCGTCATCACCCGCAATTGGAGCTTCATCAGCAGCAACCGGCTGGAAACGAAGTAAAAAGCGAATCAAGGCACTATGAAACCTGCAAGCCGCTGGCTGAAACGAATCGTCCTTGGCCTGCTCCTGCTCCTGCTGCTTTACCAGCTCTGGTTCTTCGGCTGGGTGCTCTGGTGGAAATGGGTCGACCCGGACACGACACGTTTCATGGAAATCCGAATGACCGAACTTCAGGCCAAGACCCCAAAGGTCCGCTTGCAAAAGCTGTGGGTCGATTACAACCGGATATCGCCCCATCTGAAACGCGCCCTGATCGTCTCCGAAGACGATCTTTTCGTCCATCATGAAGGCTTCGACTGGGAGGGCATCCAGAAAGCCATGGAGAAAAACCGCCAACGCGGCAAAATCGTCGCTGGCGGCTCGACCATTTCCCAGCAACTCGCCAAGAATTTGCTGCTGACCCCAGAGAAGACCCCTTGGCGCAAAGCACAGGAAGCCGTCATCACGCTGATGATCGAAAGCACGTGGAGCAAGCGGCGCATCTTCGAGGTTTATCTGAACGTTATCGAGTGGGGCAATGGCGTTTTCGGCGCCGAAGCCGCCGCGCGGCATTATTTTGGCGTCAGCGCTGCGCAACTGTCAGCGGAACAAGCGGCAACCTTGGCCGGCATGGTCCCGAGTCCGCGCTTCTACGACCGAAATAGAAGTGCGCCGGGCCTGGCGAAAAAAGCCGACGTCATTCTACAAAGAATGCCTTCCGCACAAATCCCCTGAAGAACCCCGAGTTTCAATCATCGGCACACGCCGTTCCGAAATGCGAACCAAGACCAGGAAACAGAAACACCCCGGCAGGCTTGCATGCTAGAATCCACGGTCGATTGACGCAGCATTGAGCGTAGGAGAGGCACCGTCAATGAGCGAAGAAAAAAGCGCCCTGGACAATCTGGAAAACGTACGGGAACTGCTTGCCAAGCACAAGCTGGTGGAAGAGCTCGTCCAGCGCCAGGAAATGCCTCGCCACGAATTGGTCGAAAACATGGTGCACAAGCAGCACCTGGTTGGCCTGCGCAGCCTGCTCGAACGTATTCCGCTCGAAGAAATCGCCGCGATCATCGAGACTCTGGAGCCGGAAGATCGGCTGCTCGTCTGGCATGAAGTTCGAAGCGAACGCGGCGAGCCGATCCTCGAGATCCTCTCCGACGAGGTTCGCCAGGATCTGATCGCTGACAGCCATTTCCGTAACGAGAAAACTGCCGTCACGGCGTTCGAACTACGCAACGGCCGCCTCAGCCAGATCACCGTCAATACACCGTACGACTTGAAATGCCTGAAGCCCATCTGGGTCGACCTGGTTGCTCCAACCCCGGAAATCCGGGCTTGGGTCGGCCGCTTCTTTGACGTCCAATTACCGAATCCGAGCACCTTGACCGACCTTGAAGCCAGTGCACGCTTCTACGTCGAGGACAACGGCGACGTCCATCTACACTCTGACTTCCTGCTCGACACCAAGGAAGAGTCCCGCAACGTCGCGGTTGCCCTGATTTTGCACCGCGACGTTCTGCTTACGGTACGAACCGAAGAACTGCCGGTTTTCCGCCTGCAGCGTTTGCGTGCACGCACCCAACCCGGCTACGTCACGGACGGGAAGGATGTTCTGCTCGACCTTTACGCCGCTGACGCGGAATACTCAGCCGACGCGCTCGAAGACGTCTATGCCTCCCTCGAAGAAGCCAGCAAGCAGGTTCTCGGCACGGACGTATCCGACACCGACGCCGCAAAAATTCTGGCCGACATCGCGCGCGAAGAAGATCTGAATGGCCGCATCCGGCGCAACGTCCATGACAAGCGCCGCGCCGTCTCCTTCCTGACTCGCGGCAAGTTCCTCAATGCCGACCAGCAGGAAGACGCCCGGCAAATCCTGCGCGACATCGAATCGCTCGACGGGCACACCACCTTCCTGTTCGGAAAAATCAACTTCCTGATGGACGCCACGGTCGGTTTCATCAACATCAACCAGAACAAGATCATCAAGATCTTCTCCGTGGCCTCCGTTGCCATGCTGCCACCGACCCTGATCGCCAGCATCTATGGCATGAACTTCCATGGCTGGTTCCCGGAAATCCAATGGGAATACGGCTACCCGTTCTCGCTGGCGTTGATGGCCGCTTCGATCGCCATTCCTTTCTGGATTTTCCGCCGCAAGGGCTGGCTGCAATAGTCCGCCACCATCGCCGGCCCCCCTCCTCACGAAAGGAGGATCTCAAACGCGATTGACCAGCCCTTGTCCAGATACGCTTGGCAGCGATTAACGTAAGTCCGCTTGGGACGGTCCGGCGGGAAAGCCATTTCCTCCCAAGTTAATCACCAGCCGGCGAAAATCCGCTCAGCCGCCGCCACTGTTTCGTCAATATCAGCGTTGCTATGCGCCGATGAAACGAACCCCGCCTCGAAAGCCGAGGGAGCAAAGTAGTGGCCAGCATCGAGCATGGCGTGGAAAAAGCGATTGAACGCCTCCTTGTCGCACGCCATGACCTCAGCGTAGCTCTCCGGACATTCAGCCCGGAAATAGAGGCCGAACATGCCACCGACTGCGCGCGCGGAAAAGGCCACGCCGTGTTTTTGCGCGGCGGCACACAAGCCGTCGCACAAGGCCTGCGTTTTCAAGGCCAGCGCTTCATAAAACCCCGGCGCCTGTACCAGGCGCAAAGTTGCCAGGCCGGCGGCAACGGCCACCGGATTGCCGGACAGCGTTCCCGCCTGATAGACCGGACCGAGCGGCGCGATTTTTTCCATGATGTCGCGCCGACCTCCGAAAGCGCCAACCGGCATACCGCCACCAATCACCTTGCCGAGCGTCGTCAAGTCGGGCGTAATACCGTAAGCCCCTTGCGCACACTGCGGTCCGACCCGGAAACCGGTCATCACCTCGTCAAAAATCAGCACTGCGCCGTATTTCGTACACAAGTGGCGCATGGCGTGCAGAAAATCAGGGCGCGGGGCGATCAAATTCATGTTGCCAACGACCGGTTCAACGATCACCGCGGCGATACGCTCGCCGTGTTCAGCAAACGCCATTGCCAGTTGGTCCGGATCGTTATAGTCGAGCACCAAAGTATGCTGCGCCAGATCGGCCGGCACCCCGCCGGAACTTGGATTTCCGAAGGTCAGCATCCCCGACCCGGCCCTCACCAGCAAACTGTCACTATGCCCGTGATAGCAGCCTTCAAACTTGATCAGCACATCACGCCCTGTGTAGCCACGGGCGAGGCGAATGGCGCTCATGGTCGCTTCAGTGCCCGAACTGACCAAGCGCACCATCTCGAGTGAAGGCAGCAGTTCGCAAAGCAAGTCCGCCATCTCGATTTCCAGCTCTGTCGGCGCACCGAACGACAGCCCGCGTGCAGCGGCCGACTGAACAGCCGCGACGACTTCGGGATGCGCATGGCCGAGAATCAACGGCCCCCACGAGCCCACATAGTCGAGATAGGTCTTGCCTTCCGCATCGGTGACGCGTGCACCACGGCCTTCGGTGAAAAAACATGGCGTACCGCCAACCGACCGGAAAGCCCGCACCGGGGAATTCACGCCACCGGGAATATGGCGTTGCGCGCGTTCGAAAAGCTGCTGATTACGATTGCTCAAACCTTTACTCCTTCAATTGGAAGCCGGCTTACCGGCCTTGCGCCTGCCTCGGACAACCGGCGGCACGAATTCGTCACAAGGCGCCCACATTCTCCTACTGACGCGTCTGGAAGAAGCGGTCAGGAACGTATTGCCCCGCCCCCGGGCGAAAACCCGCCGCCAGCGTGTGCCACGTATAGTTTTGTGCTTTTCGCACCGCATCACTGACCGGCAAGCCGTGCGCAAGACCGGCAGCCACAGCAGACGCCAAGGTGCAGCCGGAACCGTGATAGCTGCCTGACAAGCGCTCCCAGCTGGCACTCTGAACATTTCCCGTTGGTCCGTAAAGATCATTCACCACACGCAGTGTATTCTCGTGTGTCCCGGTCAACAGGACATGTTGGCATCCCATCGCCAATAAACGGTGCGCACGCTCGTCAAGAGATAGAGTGCTCTCAGCCTCCCGCTTATCGTGGTCAACCAGACATCTTGCCTCCAAGGAATTCGGGGTCAGAATTGTCGTACGCGGTAACAACAATTCGCGGATTGCTCTAATCATCGCTGCGTCAGCCAAGGCGTCCCCGCGCCCGGAAGTCAATACGGGATCGAAAACCAGCGGAACCGAAGGGTAGTCGGAGAGTATCCGGGCAATCGTCTCAACGTTACCGAGACTGCCGAGCATGCCGATCTTGAAAACCGATACCGGCATGTCCTGCAGCAGACAGCGCGCCTGGCCGTCAACCCACTTCGCGTCAATCACCGTCACGCCGTGAACACCGACCGTATCCTGAACGGTTAACGCCGTCACAACCGAAAGCGCGTGACAACCTAAGGCACTCAACGTCATCAAGTCGGCTTGGACGCCAGCCCCGCCCGTTGGATCGCTACCCGCGAACGAAAGCACAACAGGCGGCAGAAAAATCGGTGAATTCAATGACATGGACAAACTGACCCAAGGGGCGAAACACGGACTGCAAAAGGGTAACGCCAGTGCGTTCAGCCCGGCGCCACAGGCGGTATCTTACCCGAAATGCGGCCACAAACAGGCAGAAACCGGACAGCATACCGGCGCCCAACTCTGGTTTAAGCCAGTTTCCTTGATGTATAGTGTCGATTCGATTTAATTCGTATTGGTTTTGTGCAGGCTGCAGGCAGTCACCCCCTCGACCTTTCGGAGGCGCGAATTGGCGGAAGCTCCCAACTTGAACGGCGTCAAGGTTATGATCATTGACGACAGCAACACGATCCGGCGCAGCGCTGAAATTTTTCTCGTGCAGGCGGGATGCCAGGTGGTGCTTGCCGAGGATGGTTTTGACGCCCTCGCCAAAATTGCCGACCACCAACCAGACGTCATTTTCTGCGACATCATGATGCCACGGCTCGACGGCTACCAAACTTGCGCATTGATCAAGAAAAATCAGCGTTTCAGCAACACGCCGCTGATCATGCTTTCCTCCAAGGACTGCCTGTTCGATCGAGCTCGTGGCCGCATGGTCGGATCCGAGCATTACCTGACCAAACCCTTCACGAAAGACAGCCTCCTGCAAGCCGTCGCAACATTTGCTGCGCCGGCCTGATCATTAACACATCATGTCCATTAGCAATTCTGGGAGCCACCTCCATGCCTGTCACTAAAATTCTCGTCGTTGACGACTCGCCCACCGAAAGACACGTTCTTGTCGAACTTCTTTCCCAGAACGGATACCAGGTCATCACCGCCGAAAACGGCGAACAAGGCATCGAAGTCGCCAAAGCCGAACTCCCCGATCTGATCCTGATGGACGTCGTCATGCCCGGACTCAACGGTTACCAAGCCACGCGGACGCTCACCCGCGACGAGAAGACGAAAAACATCCCGGTCATCGTCTGCACCTCGAAGAGCCAGGAAACCGACAAAATCTGGGGATTGCGCCAAGGCGCGCAAGATTACATGACCAAGCCCATCAACGGCGAAGAGCTTCTGGCCAAGATTGCGGCACTCTAAAAGCCAGATCCGAGGCCAAGACGCATGGGCAAAAAAGGCAATCTCCGAGACTTTCAGGCACACTTGTCGAGTCGCCTTGCAGACACCAGCAATCAGAACGCTGCGGGGCTTCTTGGGATCCAGGCCGGCAGCGAATACTGGCTGTTGAGCTTGTACGACTCGGGAGAAATCGTCCCGATGACGCCACTCACGAGCGTCCCCCTGACCAAAGGGTGGTATCTCGGCATTGCCAACATCCGTGGCAATCTCTACTCGGTCGCTGATTTCTCAGCCTTTCAAGGCAAGGAACCGACACCGCACAACGCCAGTTCGCGACTGCTGCTCATTGGCACACGCCACGGCAACAACGCCGCCCTGCTGGTCACGCGTGCGCTTGGTCTACGCAGCCTTGACAGCATGACGCCAGCGACCGCCAACCTCGATGCGCCGGCCTGGGCCTGCCAAGCGTACACCGACAGCGAAGGTCGTCGCTGGAACATGCTGAACGTCAAGGAACTCCTGGCTGATGAGCAATTCATGGAAATCGGCATTTAACCGCTGCGCCGAATCCAGCTTCGCCCGACCACTAGGGCATGGCACATGCGCACACAAAATTCATGAAGCACCACAACATTGGTGTCGAATCGATCAGACAACGCCCGTTTGCAAATTGGAGACCCTGTCGAAATGAACACCACGACGGAATTTGATGTTGCCCCCTTGACCTGGGTCAAAAGCGAGATTGACCTTGCTTTGGAACGCGCAAACCAGGCACTGGATCTATACACCGACAGCGTTTCTGGAGGCATCGGCGACCTGACCCAGATCAAATTCTGCCGCGCCCACCTGCACCAGGTCCACGGTGCATTGACCATCATTGGCCTGGACGGTGTGACTCAGTTCGCCCAAGCCCTTGAATCCCTGCTCGAAGCGATCGAGCGACAAACACGCCCCGCCGGCGAAACCAGCATCGAACTGGCGCATCGCGCCCTAAGCTCGATTGGCCACTATCTCGACGACCTGATCAACGGCCAACCGAACCAACCCTTGCGCCTCCTTACGCTCTACCAGGAAGTGCAAGAGGCACGGGGTAGCGCGCATTACTCGCCCACCGACCTTTTTTATCCTGACCTGAGCGTACGCCCTCCGCGGCGTACCGGCATGACAAGCAAGCTATCAACCGAAGCTTTTCGCCAATGCATTCGTC
Organism: uncultured Propionivibrio sp.; assembly: GCA_964575415.1. Classification (GTDB taxonomy): domain Bacteria; phylum Pseudomonadota; class Gammaproteobacteria; order Burkholderiales; family Rhodocyclaceae; genus Propionivibrio. The sequence continues at coordinate 21,914 of CAZNQL010000002.1, read as the reverse complement.
AGGAACGCATGCGCTTCCAGCGCGGCCTCCTCGCCTGGCTGCTTAACTCGCAGGACCGCAGCGGCATTGCCCAGATGCTCGACGCCGTCAAGCGGATCGAAGAAACACAAGAAGCCCCATCCGCCCGCTCATTCTGGTGGGTAGCCTCGGCCTATCTCTCGGCTCTGGCGGAGGATGGTCTGCCGCAAGAAAAAGCGGTCAAGCAGATTTGTGCCCGTATCGACCAGCAAATCCGCCGGCTCTATGAAGGGTCACGCAACGTCGCCGAGCGCCTGATGCGCGACACACTCTATTTCATCGCACAGGCCAACAGCCGCAATGACGAGGTAGCGCGTGTCAAAACGGCCTATCGGCTCCCAGAGGCCATGCCGAGCGGAGAGTCCCCCCCGCCGCCACCGAAGGAGGCTCTGCGCCGCAAACTGCGCGACATTATTGCGGCCACCGAGGAAGCCTGGAACAAGTTTTGTTCCGGCACCCACCAGTCACTCCCGCTGTTCAAGGAACACGCTGGCGCGCTGGCGTCGGCTGCAGAGCAACTCGGCCACACCGATTTCCGCCGCCTCGCCCAGGCGATTGCCTTCGCCGCCAACTGGCTGGCCGAAGACAACACCCGCCATTCGGAGACGGTAGCGATGGAAATCGCCACAGCCATTCTCCTGACGCAAAACGCGCAGGAGAATTTCCTCCACCTCGGCAACGATTTCGCTCATCAGGTCGACGTCACCGTCGCGCGTATCCACGGCTGCATCGCCGGATCGCCACCGCAACCCAGTTCGGAAATCCCATTGCTCGACGAAATGTCGCGTAAGGCACAGGAAAAGCTGCTCATCGTTCAGGTCGCCAAGGAAATCCAGAACAATCTCGCGCAAATCGAACAAGCGCTCGACACCTTCTTCCGCGATCCTGAAAAACGCGGCGACCTGGCCAACCTCGACTCGCCGCTGCGGCAAATCGCGGGCGCACTGACCATCATGGGTCACGACAGCGCCGTCGCCGCTCTGAACGAATGCGCCGCCGAAATCAAGCGCTTCGCCGATCCGGACTATACGCCGACGGAGAGCGATTTCGAGCAGGTCGCTGACCGCTTGTCGCTGATCGGTTTCTTTATTGACACCCTGCAACATGGTGCTGCCAATTTCGATGCTTTCGTCCGGCAAATGCAGAATGAACCGGAGCCGGAACGCGAAACAGCAACGGAAAACTGGCCAGAAATTGAGTGCGCAGACGAGCAACGCTTGGCAGACGAAGCCACCGAGATCGAGCACGAACCGCGGGCTTCTGTCGAACAGGAGATCGAACTTCAAAAGGATCAAGCCCACGCCCTGCTCGACACTTTCAGGAGCATCTCCGACGATCCCGTGCTGCGCGAAAAAATCGGCCAGCCCCTCCAGGCCCTGCAAAAAGATGCCGAGATCGTTGCCGACACCTCGCTCGCCGAGCAGGTCAAGGCGATGCTTTCGACGCTTGGAGCGGGCACTCACACCCTCCAGGACATCGAGCGCACCATGTCCGCGCTCAAGCCAAGGCTCGCTGAATCGAGCGCACCATCGGCTGAAACGATCGAACTTTCCCAGTCGAGCGCCGACGTCATCGACGCCGAATCGCTAGCGATCTTCCTCGAAGAAGCCAACGAGGTTCTCGACACGATCGAAGAAAACCTTCTCGCGCTCACTAACGAGCCGCACGACGTCGAGACGCTGACGACCATCCGCCGCTCGTTCCACACCCTCAACAAGGGCAGCGGTCGCATGGTCGGCCTCAAGGACGTCGGCGAAGCGGCCTGGGCCGTCGAACAGATGCTCAATCTCTGGCTGCGCAAGGAACTCGAAGTCACCACAGAAGTTCTCGCGCTGATCGACCAAGCGCATATCGTGTTCGCCGCCTGGGTCCGGCATCTCGAGTCCGGAACCGGCTTGCCGCCCGAGGCGGGCGAAATGATTGCCCGTGCCGAAGCCCTACGCCTCGGTAAGGAGGAAGCCCAAGCAGCCCCGGTGGCGGCACCGGCGACTCAGGAACCGACGGCTGAAGTGCCGGCACAATTAACGGAAGAAGCCGCTCCGGAGACCAACGAAATTGCCTTGCAGCCGCTGGAAGAAGGCTTTCCGGAAGCCGAGGAAACCATCGTGCTTCCCGACGAGGCACCGGTGCATGAACTCGCGGCCGCACAGGAGAAGGAAACGCCACTGCGCAGCGCCGAGATCATCACTCTGAATTTCCCGCCTATCGCGCCGGAAGCGCCGTCTCCAATCGTCGAGGCCACACCAGCCATCGCGGATGAACCCAACGAAGCCCCCCCAACCGCCCAAGCAGAAAGCGAACAGGGGGCGACGATCGAGGCAGAAAGAACTTGGCCTGAATCAACCGCAGAGATCGAAACACCGGCGGAGGCACCTCCTGAATCCGTCCCCGTGGAAATACCCGCTACCGAAGCCCCGCCAGCAAAAGAAGGGAAAACCGTCATCTCCCCCGTGCTCTTCGAAATTTTCTCCGAGGAAGCACGTAGCCACTTGGCAACTTTGCAGCGAGAGCTTCCTGTACTGGAAGCCGAGGAAGTCTCACCGACGCCGCACGAAATGTACCGTGCTGCACACACGCTGGCCGGCATTTCGGCGACAGTCGGTATCACCTCGATCAACCGCCTCGGTCTGGCGCTCGAACACGCCCTGCTTCGCCGTGACCATTCCACGCAACCGGGCAGTCTGGAAGCGCTGGGCAAGCTTCGCGAAGCTATCGGCCAGATAGAACTGCTGCTCTCGGCCCTGGCCGAGCAAAGGGACCCCGTGGTTCCGTTCGGTCTGATCGAGGCTCTTGACGCTGCCTATCCTGCGCCAAGCATTGAACTGTCGCCGAGTGAAAAGGCTGACGAAACGACGTCCGAAGCCCCCCCCCTATCAGAGGACAAGGCTAGCCAAACACAAACCGAAGACGCCCTGCCAACGACACCCGCTCAGGCCATGCGCCCTGGTCCGCTCTTAATCGAGACCAAGCTCGCCATGGATGAGATCGACGAGCAACTTCTCCCCATCTTCCTCGAAGAAGCGCAGGAGATCTGCCAAGACATCACGTCCCAGTTGCGAAGCTGGCACCACTCGTCCGACAACACTGAAGCAGTCGCCATGCTGGCGCGCCAACTACATACTTTGAAGGGTAGCGCGCGCATGGCCGGCGCCATGAAACTCGGAGAAATCGCCCACGCCATTGAAACCTACGTCAGCGAAGCCACCCGTACCGGCCCGGCAACGCCTGAGGTCATCGACGAAATCGACAACGCTTTCGACACCGTCCAGCAGATTATCGAACGCCTGCAAAGCGGAGAGACAGGGGAAAAACCGGCTGAGACGGCTGAAGAAGACTCGACCATCATCAAAGCGGCACCGGAAAAATCGCCAACGGCAATTGACGACACAACGCCCACGCTACAATCCGAGCGCGCGGCAACACCTGAGGCCGACACCACGGACCAGCAGGCGCAACGCGCCACCATCCGCATCCGAGCCGATCTCGTCAATCGCCTAGTCAACGAAGCCGGCGAATTGTCGATCGCCCGTGCACGCATCGAAGGCGAAATGCGCGGCCTGAAGACCTCGCTACTCGACCTGACCGAAAACGTGATCCGGCTGCGCCGCCAGTTGCGTGACATCGAAATTCAGGCCGAAACCCAGATGCAATCGCGCACAGCCCAGGCCGACGTTCATCATGCCGGATTCGACCCGCTCGAATTCGACCGCTTCACGCGCTTCCAGGAACTGACGCGGATGATGGCCGAGTCGGTCAACGACGTCGCCACCGTCCAGCAGAATCTGCTCAAGAACCTCGACGACGCCAACGCTGCCATCCTCGCCCAGGCGCGCATGAACCGGGAACTGCAGCAGGAACTGATGTCGGTACGCATGGTGCCTTTCGCCAGCCTGAGCGACCGCCTCTACCGCATCGTCCGGCAGACGTCGAAGGAACTCAACAAACGCGCCAACCTCGACATCGCCGGCGGCCAGGTCGAACTTGACCGCAGCGTGCTCGACAAGATGGTTGCCCCGCTCGAACACATGCTGCGCAATTCGATCGCCCACGGCCTGGAAGAACGCGAACAGCGCGTCGCGCAGGGCAAACCCGACATCGGCGAAATCTCGCTGTCAGCCCGACAGGAAGGCAACGAAGTCATCATCACCCTATCCGACGATGGCGCCGGTCTCGATCTCGAACGTATCAAAACACACGCCGTCGAAATCGGTCTGCTCGACGCCGACGAGGACGTCGCGCCGGAACGGCTTGCCGACATGATTTTCGCTCCCGGCTTCTCGACGGCCAGCGAAGTTTCTCACATCGCCGGCCGTGGCGTCGGCATGGACGTTGTCAAAACCGAAGTCGCCAGTCTTGGCGGCCACATCGAAACGCTCTCGACCCCGGGCAAGGGAACCGAATTCCGGCTCTACATCCCGCTCACCCTCGCTGTCACCAAGGCCTTGCTGGTTCGCGTCGGCAACAGAAGTTACGCGATCCCATCGGTCATGATCGAACAGGTCCTCGACCTCAAGGAAGCCGAATTGACGCGCATCCGCGACGCCGGCCAGGCCGAATGGATGAACAACGTCTATCCTTTCAACTACCTGCCGCATCTGCTCGGCGATCCCGGAGCGCTGCCCGAACAGCACCGCCAGTACTGGGTCCTGCTGCTGCGCAGCAGCACCCGCCGCATCGCCGTGCAGGTCGACGAACTGATGGGCAACCGCGAAATCGTCGTCAAAAACATTGGGCCGCAACTCGCCCGCATCATCGGCATCGACGGCGCGACGGTCCTCGGCGACGGACAGGTCGTTCTCATCCTCAACCCGGTCTCGCTGAGCACCCGGGCCCAGGCCTTCGTACATGCCGTACCGGTTCCGACACAAGCTCAAACAACCGAAGGCAAAACCGCAGCGGCGCATTTGCCGACGGTCTTGATCGTCGACGACTCGCTGACGGTACGCAAGATCACCGGTCGCCTGCTCGCCCGCGAAGGCTATCAGGTCCTGGCCGCCAAGGACGGTGTCGAAGCCCTTGAAATACTGATCGACGTCATTCCCGACGTGATGCTGGTTGACATCGAAATGCCACGCCTCGATGGCTTCGACCTGACGCGCAACATTCGGGCCGACGAGCGGCTCAAGTCCATTCCGATCATCATGATCACCTCGCGCACGGCCGACAAACACCGCAACTACGCTTTCGAAATCGGCGTTAATCACTACCTCGGCAAGCCGTACCAGGAAGACGAGTTGCTGCAATTGGTCAGCCAATACGTTAGCCAGAGGCAGTTCGCCTGACCACCCCGTAACGCGCCAGCGTCCGCTGTCGGGCCCTCTCATGCTCGACCAGCGGCGCTGGGGTTTCGCGGCCGATTCGCACGCCACACGCCGACTGCTCCGCTACACTCATGCGCCATGGCGCATGGATGAACCGATCCGGCACCGCCGCCAGCTCCGGCAAAAAGCGCCGGATGAAGACCCCGCCCGGATCGAATTTTTCCGACTGCCGGATCGGATTAAAGATGCGGAAATAAGGCTGCGCGTCGCAACCGCTCGACGCCGCCCACTGCCAACCGCCGTTGTTGGCTGACAGATCGAAATCGATCAGTTGCCGTGCGAACCAGGCCTCGCCTCGCCGCCAGTCGATGCCGAGATCCTTGCATAAGAAAGAAGCGGTCACCATGCGCAAACGATTGTGCATATAGCCGGTCGTATTGAGTTGGCGCATTGCCGCATCGACCAGCGGATAGCCGGTGCGCCCTACGCACCAGGCGGCAAAGAGTGCTTCCGCCGCCTCGCCGGTTTCCCATTCGATCGCAGCATACTCCGGCTTGAAGGGCTGCATCTCCACCTGCGGAAAATGGTCGAGGACCATGAAATAAAAATCCCGCCAGATGAGTTCCGAAAGCCAGGTTGCCGCCCCCTCGGCCCCAGAAAGCGCACCGTGTTGCAAGGCCGTGCCAACGAGGTCGCGAATCGAAATCGTGCCGAAGCGCAGATGTACGGAGAGACGCGACACGCCATCGACAGCAGGGAAATCGCGCGCCGCCCGATATTGGGCAAGGCGCTGGCCAAATTCAGCCAAACGACGACTTGCTCCGGACATTCCCGGCTCAATGCCGACATTGCTCAAACCCGCCGGCGCGAACCCGAATTCCTGGAGTTCCGGCACACGCACGGCGAAATTGGGTGCGGCCAATTTGCCGAAGCCACTCCCCCAGATTTTGCTGCACGACGAGACATCCTCTTCGACCAACCGCTTGAGCCAAGCATTACGGTAAGGCGTAAAAATGGAATACGGTTTTCCCGATGGCGTCAGCACCTCGACGCCATCAAAAACCGCCTGATCCTTGAATAATTCGAAGCCGACGCCCCCGACGCGTAACGCTTCCTCCACCGATGCGTCGCGCCATTTTGCTCGTGGCTCGTAGTCGCGATTGGTAAACACGGCGTCCACGCCCAATTCACTCGCCAGCCGGGGAACCTCGACGACCGCCTGACCATGCCGCACGATCAGGGCGCCGCCACGCCGCTTGAGCGCCTGGTCAAGTTCGACCAGCGACTCGCGGATGAATTCGACGCGCCGATCCCTCACCTCTGTCAGTGCATCAAGAAGCTCCCTATCGAGGATGAATACGCAGAAAACACGGCGCGATCGGCGGAGCGCCTCGTCAAGGGCGCAGTGATCGCGATCGCGCAAATCGCGGCGGAACCAGACCAGTGTTGAATCAAACATGGTTTACCTTTGTATCAGCCGCAGCCAAAGTTTAAAATGCGCATATGCAGAGTATCAACCTTACCGATCATTTTCTCATTGCCATGCCGGCAATGACCGATCCGTACTTCGCCAAATCGCTGGTCTATATCTCCGAGCACAACGAGCACGGCGCGCTGGGGCTCATCGTCAACCGCCCACTCGACATGAATCTAGCCAGCCTGCTCGAAAAAATCGAACTCAAGATTGAGTCCAACAACGCCATTGACCTCACGAATTTGCCCGTTTTTTTCGGTGGCCCGGTACAAACCGACCGCGGTTTCGTGCTACACCGGCCCCTCGGCCAATGGCAATCAACCCTGCAAATCAATGCCGACATTGGCCTGACCAGTTCGCGCGATATCCTCCAATCCGTCGCCACCTTCGGCAAACCGGCCGATGTGCTTGTTTCCCTTGGCTATTCCGGCTGGGGATCAGGTCAGCTCGAACAGGAACTGGCTGACAACGCCTGGCTGACTGTTCCCGCCGACCAGCACATCATCTTTGAAACGCCTTTTGAGGAAAAGCTCCCGTCGGCCATGGAAAAACTGGGCATCGATTTCGCCCGTCTCGCCGGAAGCGCCGGGCATGCCTGAGCACACCACCGCGCCACAAGGGACAATTGTCGCCTTCGATTTCGGCGTCAAACGCATCGGCGTAGCGGTAGGTGAGTGGTTACTTCGCCAAGCGCATCCGCTGACGACCATCCGCAGCGAAGCCAACGCCGAACGTTTTTCCCGCATCGCCGTCCTCATCGACGAATGGAAACCGACCGGCCTCGTCGTCGGACTACCGACTGCACTCGACGGCACACCGCACGAAATGACGGCACGCTGTACTCGCTTTGCCAACCAATTGCGCGGTCGTTTCGGGCTGCCTGTCGACTACGCCGAAGAGCGGCTCAGCTCGGTCGAGGCCGAAAAGCGACTGCGTGAATCCGGCCACGACGGCAGAAGCACGAAAGAACACGTCGACGCACTTGCCGCACAAATCATCTTGCAATCGTATTTTGAACACGCCCCCCGGAACTCTTCCCCGGCCACCACGGAACCCTCTATCAATGCCCTGTACAAAACTTCCTGACGCCGAAGCGCAATGCGCCGAACTGGCCGAACTCATCCGACCGCACCTGCACCCCGACACCACGCTGATCGGCATCCACAGCGGCGGCGTCTGGATTGCCCAACGCCTACACGAATTGCTCGGCCTGTCCGGTGAAATTGGCCAGATCGATGTCTCCTTTTACCGCGACGATTTCAGCGAGAAGGGACTGCATCCGCAGGTCAAGCCAACCTCGCTGCCCTTCGAAATCGAGAACAAGCCGCTGATCATCGTCGATGACGTCCTTTTTACCGGCCGCACGACACGCGCCGCCATCAACGAACTCTTCGATTACGGTCGCCCGGCCAGCATCAAACTAGCCGTGCTCGCCAATCGCGGCGGGCGCGAACTGCCAATCCAGGCCGAATTCTGCACCTGGCAGGTCAAGCTCGGCGCCACCGAAGAACTCATCCTCGAACCGGATGCCGCCGGTCACCTGCAATGGAGGTGTGTGAACAATGCGTAACCCCCAACTCAACGCCAACGGCGAACTCAACCACTTGCTTTCAATCGAGGGGCTACCGCGTGAAGTGATGACCCACATCCTGGACACGGCTTCGAGCTTCCTCGAAGTCTCCGACCGCGATGTGAAAAAAGTTCCCCTGCTACGCGGCAAAAGTGTATTCAACGTCTTCTTCGAAAACTCCACACGGACACGGACAACTTTCGAAATCGCCGCCAAACGTCTTTCCGCCGACGTCATCAACCTCGATGTGACGCGCTCCTCGACCGCCAAGGGCGAAACGCTGCTCGACACCGTCGACAACCTTGTTGCCATGCACGCCGACATGTTCTTCGTCCGCCACGCCACTTCCGGCGCACCGTACCTGATCGCCGAGCACCTGAACCGCATCGGGCGTAATGACGTGCACGTGGTCAATGCCGGCGACGGCCGGCACGCGCACCCGACGCAGGGTCTGCTCGACATGTACACGATCCGGCATTACAAGCAGGATTTCGCGCAACTGAAAGTCGCCATCGTCGGCGACATCTTGCATTCGCGAGTCGCCCGTTCCGACATCCACGCGCTGAATACGCTCGGCGCTGCCGAAATCCGCGCTGTCGGCCCGCAAACCTTGCTGCCCCGCGCCCTTGAACAAATGGGCGTACGCGTCTTCCATGATCCGCGGGCGGGATTGAAGGATTGCGACGTGATCATCATGTTGCGCCTGCAGAACGAGCGCATGAACGGTGCGCTGCTGCCTTCGGCCGGCGAATATTTCAAATGCTACGGCCTCACCCCGGAAGTGCTGGCTCTGGCCAAACCCGATGCCATCGTGATGCATCCGGGGCCAATGAACCGTGGCGTCGAGATCGATTCCGACGTCGCCGACGGACCACAAGCCGTCATCCTCTCGCAAGTCAGTTTCGGCATTGCGGTGCGGATGGCAGTCATGAGCATTCTGGTGGGGAACTGAACGATGCAAGACAGCATGAAGAACAAGATGATCCAGATCACCAACGGCCGGATCGTCGATCCGAAGAACGGGATCGACACGCAGGGCGACCTGTTCATCGACAACGGCCTGATCGTCGCCATCGGCCAGGCACCGGCCGGTTTCATTGCCACCGAAATCATTGATGCCACCGGCCTCGTCGTCTGCCCCGGCTTTGTCGACCTTTCGGCGCGACTGGGCAGCCTCGATTCCGAACTCGCTGCGGCCGTTGCCGGCGGCGTCACTGCCGTCGCCTGTCCGCCGGACACCGATCCGCCGCTTGATGAACCGGAGCTCGTCGAACGCCTTGTCCGCCGCAGTGAAGTGCTCGGTCTCGCCCACGTCTACCCGATCGGCGCACTGACGCAAGACCTCGGCGGCACCAAACTCGCGGAAATGCACAGTCTTACCGCCGCCGGCTGTATCGGATTCTCTCAGGCGAAACAGCCGATCCCCGATACACAGGTGCTTTACCGCGCCATGCAATACGCGGCAACCTTTGATTTCGCCATTCGTCTGCAGCCGCAAGATCACAACCTCGCCCGCGACGGCGTCGCCCACGACGGCGAAGTTGCCTCCCGGCTTGGGCTCCCCGGCATTCCAGTGTGCGCAGAAACTGTCGCCCTCGCCACCGCCATCCAGCTCGCCCGCGAAACCGGCGTCCGTCTGCATCTGATGCGACTCTCCTCGGCCGCCGGCGTCGCCATGGTGCGCGAGGCCCGTGCGAACGGGCTCAAGGTCAGCTGCGACGTCGATATCCACCACCTGCATCTATCCGAGACCGACATCGGTTACTTCGACAGCCATGCCCGCTTCGACCCGCCGCTACGCTCGGCCGAAGACCGCGAAGCGCTTTGCGCTGCGGCAGCGGAAGGGCTCGCCGCCATCTGTTCCGACCACACACCGCTCGACGAAGACGCCAAACAACTCCCCTTCGGCGAAGCCGAGTCCGGCGCTACCGGCATCGAACTGCTGCTGCCGCTGACACTCCAATGGGCAACTGCAAGAAAACTCCCGTTGCTTGTCGCGCTGGCCCGCATCAGCTGCGACCCGGCGGCCATTCTCGGCATCGATGCCGGCGCGCTGACCATCGGCAAGCCGGCCGACCTCTGCCTCTTCGACCCCACGGAGCGCTGGCAAGTCACGCCGGCTCACTTGTACAGCCAAGGCAAGAACTCACCCTATCTCGGCTCAGAAATGACCGGACGTGTGCGGAAAACGCTGATCGCCGGAAGAACGGTCTTCAGCGCCTGACGGAAAGGAACACCTCGGATTGTGGAGAAACCCATGCGAAAGACGAGCCGGATTCTCTTCTTACATGCCGCGTTTTTGCTGCCTGGCAGTGCGCAAGCCGAGTGGTTCCAGCTTGGTCGGACCGAAAATTTCCGTGTCTATCTCGACCAAAGCTCCCTGCGCCGCAATGGCGACTTCGTACAGAGCGTACAGCTTATGGACTTCACCACCGCGCAATGGGTGGACGAACGACATGTCGTCGGTTCCCTCAAATCGGTGGTCGAATACGACTGCACCCAGCCACGCGCACGAACGCTCACCCTTGAAGCCACCTCCGAGCAGATGGGTGAAGGCAGGGTCGTCTCTTTCGATAAAATCGACAACCCGCAATGGGAAACCCTTCCCGCAAAATCCACGGCGGAGTCGACGTGGAAACTCATCTGCCGAAAATAACATTCCAGCAATTACTGCGTAGCCCCAATCCTCTGTGTCAGCGTTGCCAATTCGGCGACCCACAGCCTCACTGCGCCAGTGTTATTAAGGACGAAGTGATGCAATCAGTACCTGGACGAACTTAGCGAAGCGTGTAGAAATCGGCCATAGCAAGGATTGCTTAAATCGCATGAAATACGGTTGTTCCGCTGGCGCCTTCGGGCACTGGAATCAAGCTACCGACGGCGAAAGCACAATGAGAGAATGTCCCTGTTACGTGCATTCACCACACGATGTTTGGTACTCTTATGGGTTCCATCAACCATTACAAGCCTGAAGATGTCTACATCTACCCCGCCGAATTGCCCGCAATGTACGCTCGACAACACCTATTCCGACGGCACCAATCTGGTTTGCGCCGATTGTGGGTTCGAATGGCCGATGCAAGTCGACGAAGTCGCTCACGATGACGAACCCACCACCGTCAAGGATGCCAACGGCAATATTTTTGTCGATGGCGACGCCGTCGTCCTGATCAAGGATTTGAAGGTCAAAGGCTCATCGATCACCCTCAAGATGGGCACCAAAGTCAAAAGCATTCGCTTGGTCGGAAGCGGCGATCACGAAGTTGACTGCCGCATGGATGCGGGAAACTTCATGCTGAAGGCATGCTTTCTGAAAAAAGTCTGATCGAAACTAGACCTGGCCAGAACAAATTAGAAATTAGACTTCCCTGCGTCCCCATCCTTCGCCAAGCCGGGTTAAGACCAACGACGCAAGCTTCCTTCGGTTCAAACCGATCAGAGCGCTGCACTTTATCTCAGCCCCATACCGTCAGGCCACGACCGATAAGAATTTCGCTCGGATTATCAAGGGAGCAATAGCCTTATCACTGTCGACGCTTTCCGGCATTTTGATGCCTAGGCTGATTCGCACACTGAAATATCACGCGGCCCTGCATTCTCTCAGGAGATTTGATCGATATGGTGCTAGCACAACTATTTCGACCTACTTATTCCTGAGGATTTTTGATTACCTGCTCATCAATTCATGCAGACCGCTTGCTTAGAATTTTTCTGCGACCAAAATCCGACTTTGCAAAACATTCTCATTTAAGCTGATTTTAAGATTTCTTTTTCATGATGACTCCATCGCTATCGCTCTGGAGACATCATGAAAAACACCCGCTCGTTATGTGTGTTGAAAAGCGACCTCTCTGTGGAATTCGTTGCTACACAGGTCGACAAGATGTCGCCGCGTCGCTTCGAAGCGGGGTCATTCATAAAAGGAATCTTCCAGGAACACTATGCCGCCCGGGTCAATTCCTTCACCCCGAATTTATTAGTCCTGGAAACCGGGCGAGGCATTTGCGCTGCCGCCGGGTGGCGAGGCGCTGAAAGCGAAAAACTTTTTCTTGAACACTACCTCGATTTTCCGGTTCAAACCGTAATCAGCGACTTAGCTGGCCAGATTGTCGAAAGAAGGAAAATAGTTGAACTCGCTCATCTGGCCTCCAGGCTGTCGGGCGCCAGTGTGCACATCTTTGCGCACCTTGCCTCGTGTTTGAATCAATCGGGATTCGAATGGGTTGTCTTTACGGCAACGCAACAACTTATCGGAATTTTCTCAAAACTTGGCTTACCCCTATTTGCGCTATCCAATGCCGATCCCAGCCGACTCGGTCAAGCCGCAAACGACTGGGGCACATATTACGACTCAAAACCTGTAGTCGTTGCAGGACGGATCAAGCACGCCCTGTTACGCCGAAATCAAGGTGAAGGAGAATGGAATTGAGTACGGATTTACTGATTGCAGCCATCGCCGCCCGACCTGAGAACAAACCCATTCTACTGAGCGACGATACGCAACTGAATGCAAGCGAGTTGCTGGCTGCCATTGATGATTGCGCGAAGGCATTGCACGGGACGCACACCTTGGCGCTGCTGGGCGATAACACGATTGAATGGGTTATTGCCGACTTAGCGGCTTTGTTTCACCGCATTCCATTACTGCCCTTGCCCACTTTTTTCACCTCCGCTCAAATTATCCACGCGCTTGACAAAGCCGGAGTAGACACGGTACTGACAGATCAACCGCAGAGGATTCTCGAACTCAATGCCGGATTCGGGCTTTTCGAAAGGCAGGACCGGCTTTTCCTGCTTCGCCGCACTGTTGCACACGTTGCGTTACCGCCAGGTACCGCAAAAATATCATTTACGTCTGGAAGTACCGGCGATCCCAAAGGGGTTTGCCTCTCCACCGACGGTTTCATCGATACAGCCCGCTCGCTTACAGAAAGGCTCCGTGATTTATCCATTGAAAGGCACCTAGCTGTTCTTCCTTTCTCGCTGTTGCTTGAGAACGTGGCCGGCATTTATGCGCCCTTGCTTAGCGGGGCGGAAATTCATGTTAGAACTCTTGAGCATCTGGGATGGAAGGGCATGCACGGCTTTTCTCCGCAATACCTTCAGGAATCCGTCATACGACATAGCCGATCCACCATGATTCTTGTACCTGAACTCTTAAAGGCATGGGCCCTGTTCCTTGAAACTACTGAGCAAAGCGCTCCGGGCAGCCTCAGGTATGTTGCAGTGGGCGGCTCCCGGATCGAATACTCGCTGCTAACCAGAGCACGCGACTACGGAATACCTGCTTATCAGGGCTATGGTCTGACCGAATGCGGATCGGTCGTCAGCCTCAATCGACCAGGAGATGACAGCGATGGTGTCGGTCGCCCCTTACCCCATGTAGATGTGAAAGTTAACGATGGGGAAATCGACATCCAAAGCCGCGCTTTTCTAGGCTATGTCGGAGACACCAAACATGCAAGGGACTCGATATTTTCTAGCGGCGATCTAGGTTATTTCGACGAGGAAGAACACCTGCATTTATCTGGCAGGAAAAAGAACCTCCTTATTTCGTCATATGGCAGGAACATTTCTCCGGAATGGATCGAATCGATTCTTCTTGACCAACCTGAGTTTTCCCAGGCCGTCGTTTTTGGTGAAGGACAAAGCGCCTTATCCGCCGTAATCGTTCCCCGAACGGACCTTTCAATTGATCGCATTTCCGATGCGGTCAGCCGTGTCAATCAACGGCTCCCGGATTACGCCCAGATTAAATATTGGCTAAAGGCGTCCCCTTTTACCTTGGAAAACGGGCAGGCCACCGGCAATAACCGCCCCATTCGCCCGGCTATTTTTACTCACTATGCATGTGAATTGGAAGCATTTTATCTACGGAAGGAACAACACCATGTCGTTCTATGAGCAATTGGCGCTTAAAACTCGGATTAACCGCGACTACCTGATTTCCTCGCCAGTCATCGTTGACTGTCTTCGCGGCCAAGTTACGCTGGAAAGTTATCAAGCTTTTCTTGGTCAGGCCTTCCATCACGTCAAACATACGACACCTCTGCTCATGACCCTGGGCGGACGTCTGCCTGAGCGCCTTGAATGGCTACGTCGGCCAGTTGCCGAATACATTGAAGAAGAAATCGGTCACGAAGAATGGATTCTCAATGATATCGCGGCGGCGGGAGGAAACCCGGATACAGTCCGCCACAGTCGCCCCGAACTGCCTGCCGAACTCATGGTGGCTTACGCATACGATCTGATTAACCGTGGCAACCCGGCAGGTTTTTTCGGCATGGTTTATGTGCTGGAAGGTACCAGCGTAGCCCTTGCACTAAATGCCGCCGATCTTGTTCAAAGCGCTTTGGGATTGCCTGACAAAGCTTTTTCCTACCTTCGCTCTCACGGCACGCTGGATCAGGAGCATACAAAACACCTGGCCGCATTACTCGAACGCATGACCCCGGAAGACCAAGCGGATGTCGTTCATTCCGCCCAAGTCTTTTTCAAACTCTACGGCGACATCTTCAGAGCGCTTCCTTCTTCCGGGAGAACATCGTGCCATTAAATCAAGCTCGAATCCTTCTCACCGGTGCCACAGGGGGGCTGGGTCAAGAACTTGCCCGGCAGTTGCACGCGCAAGGCGCCTATTTGCTTCTTACGGGTCGGGATACCGAACTTCTCGGCACGCTTCAGAAATCGCTTGGAAAAAATGTCGACGTAGCTCATGCCGACCTCAATCGGGGCGATGGCATAGCCAACCTGGCCCAAGTTGCGCGGACTGCTGACATCAATCTTCTTATCAACAACGCAGGAGCAAGTGCATTCGACTTGTTCGAAAACCAGCCATGGCCTACGGTGGATCAGGTATTGCTGACATGTTTGCATGCGCCAATCCATCTCACTCACACGCTGCTTCCCTGGCTACGCTTGCAACCACAGGCTGCGATTGTCAATATCGGTTCAAGCTTTGGTTCGATTCCTTTCCCCGGATTCGTCGCCTATTCTGCCGCCAAATCGGGACTTAAAGGCTTTTCACAGGCCTTGCGGCGCGAACTCTATGACACGCACGTTTCCGTTATTCATATCTCGCCCAGAGCTATTCGAACTGCCCTGAACAATGCAAAAGTCATTGCGTTGAATCACGCCCTAAACAGCACCATCGACGAGGCATCATCAGTTGCCGAACAAATCCTCGACGCATTGATCAGAAATGTGCCGGAAGTCCATATTGGATTTCCTGAAAGCCTGATCGCCAAACTGAATGGTTCTTTCCCCGGCCTCATCGACCGCGCGCTTGGCTCCAAACTCCCCATGGTCAAGCAGCATGCCTCAGCCTGCCATTCTTGAAAGGAATCGCGATGAAAACCGCTTCTAGACTACTTCTCTCCATCTCTTCATCATTTTTTCTTGCAGGAACAATTTGGGCTACTGAGACCGAACAATTGATTTTCCCCATCCAGAAGAAATGGGCTGAAATCAAGTACGAAGTTGCCACCAAAGATCAGGCCGAATTATTCAAAGCACTCGCGCTCGATGCAAGGAAGGTTAGCGAAACTCATCCCGGCTCGGCAGAACCCTTGATTTGGGAAGGAATTGTCATTTCCAGCGAAGCTGGCGTCCGGTCAGGGCTCTCAGCACTCTCTCTCGCCAAAAACGCACGCGACAAACTTCTCCAGTCCATCAAGATCAATGACCAAGCGCTCAACGGCTCCGCATATACAAGCTTGGCGACGTTGTACGCCAAAGTGCCAGGCTGGCCAATTGGTTTTGGTGATAATGATCAGGCTGAAAGCTATTTCATAAAATCCATTTCCATTAACCCGAACGGTATTGATCCGAATTATTTTTACGGCGAATACCTCATCGACCACGGACGCCATCAGGAAGCGCGCAAACACCTCGAAATAGCGCTCAAAGCGCCTGCTCGAGTTGGGCGCGAGCTTGCCGACGATGGTCGGCGCAAGGAAGTGCGAATGCTTTTGGATAAGCTGGATAAGGATTCGAAATAATTTCGACCTCATCATGCTGAGGGTATTCCCCTACAATTTCAAAGACTGATTACCAGGCATTTTGGTCACGCATTGGCATGTCCCAGTAAGGCTTTTTTAGGATAAATGTCGAACCGACTCGATTTTCCCTCGAGGGAATACCCCGGCTTCGCTCCAGCAATTACCGGAGCCTTGCGTGGACGCTTGACGACCACTCGGTTTACCGCCAACGCCAAAGCGGCTTCGAGCAATGCCGGGGCATCCTCGTCATTCCCGGCCAGAGGCCGAAACAGGCGCATTTCCTTTTTGACCAGAGCGCTCTTGTCGCGATGCGGGAACATCGGGTCGAGGTAGATCACCTGCGGCCGTTCATCCGGCCAGGCACGCATCAGTTCGATGGCATTGCCTAGCCTGAGTGTCATTTTCGCAGCCACCTCCGCTACTTCCGTATCCGCCATTGCTCGCCGCAAACCATCCTCGAGCAGGGCGGCGATAATCGGCTGACGTTCGATGAGCGTCAGCGTGCAGCCTAGGGTCGCCAATACGAAAGCATCGCGACCCAGACCAGCCGTCGCGTCAAGAATCGTCGGTCGAACCCCAGGCTGTACACCAACCGCCTTTGCGATCATCTGCCCTCCACCACCACCGAACTTGCGCCGGTGAGCCACAGCGCCTGTAACGAAATCGACCCGCACCGGCCCCGTCGGCGCACACAATTCAACGAACTGCAAACCGCCCGCCCCAATCTGTAACGCATAACCGGCATCCCCATCCATCGGCAATTGCAGGCGTGTCGCCCAGCGCTTTGCTTCGCTATTGAATTCAGGCGCAAGCGAATCGACGCGCAACCCGTCCGCCACCGCATTGCACTCCCTAATTTGGGCTCCTTGGTCTACCCCACACTGACTCACACCATCCTCCGCATACGGTTAAACAAACCGACCAGACAAGCTTTTTGTATCATCGATTACTTCCCGACGAATTGCTGCGCAAATTCACCGATACGTAATGTTTTTCTCTCTATACAAATAAAAACCACAAAAATATCCAACATTCGGGCAAAAAACAGGTATCTCGCGAGGCATTCACAGTACGTCACGGTCATTTTCTCCATTTTTTTGCCCATAAACGTTCATTTACCCCCGTGTTTAACCCCGAAATCCGGCATTTGATTGACCATGGCACCCTGTTAATCTATACTCGACATTCGCTTTTATTGCAGCATTTGCGGCGCGCCACAATACAATTATTTTCGCGCCCCCTAACCGTGGCTCTCATTCATTACTTGGATACTCGCAGAATTTAACAATCGCGCCAAAA
Organism: uncultured Propionivibrio sp.; assembly: GCA_964575415.1. Lineage (GTDB taxonomy): Bacteria > Pseudomonadota > Gammaproteobacteria > Burkholderiales > Rhodocyclaceae > Propionivibrio. The sequence continues at coordinate 4,292 of CAZNQL010000002.1, read as the reverse complement.
ATGATCACCTCCCGGCTGTGTGTGCACGCCATAAAAAACAAAACCTCTGCACGGCCCCTCGGGAAAATGTTTTGACTGAGTTGCCCTACTGATTTTCTTGTTCAATTTGATTTGGAGAGCTTTAGGTTTCACGAGGTTTTTTCTTTGTTTGTAAACTAGTCTGGGAGTATTTATGGCAATACGTAAAGAGCTGATGGACGAGTTGTTCGAGCGCCGTGCTGAAGCAGCAGCGGGCGGTGGTCTCGAGAAGCTCGAGAAGCGTCGCGCAAAGGGTCAGATGACGGCGCGTGACCGCATCGAGGGGCTGTTCGACAAGGATTCGTTCCAGGAATCTGGGATGCACGTCAATCACCGGACGCCCGGCCTCAAGGGCCGTGTTCCGGGCGACGGCGTGATCACCGGTATCGGTAACGTTGATGGTCGTCCGGTTTCGGCCTTCTCGCAGGACTTCACGGTGTCGGGCGGCTCGCTGGGCAGCATGCACGCCAAGAAGATTTGCGACATGATGGATCGTGCGGCCAACCTGGGCACGCCGATCGTCGCGATCAACGACTCGGGCGGTGCGCGGATTCAGGAAGCGGTGAATTCGCTGTCCGGTTACGGCCAAGTGTTCTACCGCAACGTTGAAGTGTCTGGTCTGGTGCCACAGATCGCCATCATTGCGGGCCCGTGTGCCGGCGGTGCGGCGTACAGCCCGGCGCTGATGGACTTCCTGATCATGACGCGCAAGAACTCGCAGATGTTCATCTGCGGACCGGACGTGATCAAGGCCGCGACCGGCCAATCGGCGCCGATCGAGCAATTCGGTACCGCCGAAGCGCACGCCTCGGTGAGCGGCAACATCCACTTCATCGCTGAAGACGACAAGCACGCGCTGGAAATCACGCGCAAGCTGCTCTCCTACCTGCCGTCCAACAACATGCAGGACGCTCCGCACGTCATCCCGAACAAGATCGTTGCCGTCGAAGACGAAGGCATGAACGACCTGGTTCCGGAAGGCACCAAGGCCGCGCTGGACTGCTACAAGGTCATCGCCCGTCTGGTCGATGGTGGCGACTTCTTCGAAATCATGCGTGAATTTGCCAAGAGCCTGGTGGTCGGTTTTGCCCGCATCGAAGGCATGGTTGTTGGTATTCTCGCCAACCAGCCGACCTTCAAGGCCGGCGTGCTGGACGTTGATTCGTCGGACAAGGGCGCACGCTTCATCCGCTTCTGCAACGCGTTCAATATCCCCATCGTCAATCTGGTGAACGTTCCGGGCTTCATGCCGGGTCTGGCGCAAGAGCGCGGCGGTATCATTCGTCACGGCGCCAAGTTGCTGTTTGCCTACTCGGCAGCGACGGTACCGAAGATCACGATGATTCTCGGCAAGTCCTACGGTGGCGCTTACCTCGCCATGTGCTCGAAGGACCTGGGTGCGGATTACGTCTATGCCTGGCCGACCGCTGAAATCGCCGTCATGGGCGCCGAAGGTGCGGTGCGCGTCATCTACAAGAAGGAAATGGATGCCGCAGCCGATCCGAAGGCCAAGGAAGCCGAGCTGATCGCCAAGTACCGCAACGAATTCGCTTCGCCGTACCAGGCCGCTGAAAACGGCATGATCGACGACGTGATCACCCCGGCCGAAACGCGCTCGAAGATCGCGATCGCGCTGCGCACGTCGCTGACCAAGCGCGTGACGCGTCCGCCGAAGAAGCACGGGCTGATTCCGCTATGAGCACGACCCCACAAGCAATCGTGGTGGCCAGCGCCAATACGGCGCCGGCTGCGACGCAGGCTGTGGTCGCGACCGAAGGCAAGGGCGGGTTCTCCGCCAAGCCGACGGTCGGCGAGATCGTCGAGTTCCAGATCACCGGCCTGCTCGTCGTCTTCGTCGTCCTCGGCGCGATCACGCTGCTCAGCAGCCTGATGTCGACGCTGCTCAAGACCTTCGCCCCTAATCAATACCACGGGAAGAAATAACCATGAGTACTACGCAAAACATGCTCCTGGCGCAGGCGGCGACCGAAGCGGCTCCGGCCGCGGCGGTTCCGACCGCTCCGGCGGCAACGGCGCAAACGACCACGGCAGTGGTGGCGGCTGAAGGCAAAGGCGGGTTCTCCGCCAAGCCGACGGTTGGCGAGATCGTCGAGTTCCAGATCACCGGCCTGCTCGTCGTCTTCGTTGTTCTCG
>CAZNQL010000002.1:0-2020 GCA_964575415.1 uncultured Propionivibrio sp. | reverse complement strand
GGCGAGATCGTCGAGTTCCAGATCACCGGCCTGCTCGTCGTCTTCGTTGTTCTCGGCGCGATCACGCTGCTTAGCAGCCTGATGTCGGCACTGCTGAAGGCCCTGGTGCCGGATTCGTATCACTGCAAGAAGCCGGCGATGGAAGCGGCCAAGGCAGCCCCGGCCGCCAAGCCAGCGGCAGCCCCGGCAGCGACGGCGTCGGGCCTCAGCCACGACAAGCTGCTGGTGATTCTGGCCGCTGCGGCGCAGGAAGTCTTCGGCAAGTCGGCGATGGTGGTGTCGTACAGCGCGGCGGACGCCGGCTGGGCGATGCAAGGCCGCGTCGCGCACCATCACTCGCACAACCCCAAAGCTTAAATCTCTACCGAACATTGAACCATTGATATAAGGATAGTCACCATGAAAAAGCTCAAGATCACCCTCGAAGGCAAGACGTACGAAGTTGGCGTTGAAGTCGTTGGCGAAGCTGCTGCCGCTGCTCCGGCTCCGGCTGCCGCCCCGGCCGCTAAACCTGCCGCTGCTCCGGCTCCGGCTCCGGCTCCGGCTGCCGCCCCCGCTCCGGTTGCTGTTGGCGCCGGCGATATCGTTTGCCCGATGCCGGGTGTGGTGTTCAAGGTCAAGGTCGCTGTCGGCGACACCGTTGCTGCCGATCAGGAAATCATCGTCCTCGAAGCGATGAAGATGGAATCGCCGATCTATGCCCCGACCGCCGGCAAGGTCACCGCCATTCTGGTCAAGGAAGGCGATGCCGTCTCCGAAGGCCAAGTTCTCGTCCAGCTCGGTTGAGGTAGTCCGTCATGGAAATTTTCAACCAGTTCTGGGTCTTCCTGACCCAAACCACCGGATTCTCAGGAATCACCGGCGGCATGGTCATCATGTGGGCTGCTTGCGCCGTTCTGTTCTACTTGGCCATCGTCAAGCAGTACGAACCGCTGCTGCTGCTGCCGATCACCTTCGGTGCGCTGCTCGCCAACATCCCGACCATGGGCATTCTCAACCAGCCGTACGTCGATAACCTGGTGCATGTGCCGGGCGGTCTGTACTACTACATCTCGCAGGGGATTCACCTCGAGCTGTTCCCGCCGATCATCTTCCTCGGCGTGGGTGCTCTGACCGACTTCGGACCGCTGATCGCCAACCCGCGCACGCTGTTCCTTGGCGCCGCGGCTCAGCTCGGCATCTTCGCGACGATGTTCGTGGCCGTCATCAGCGGTGTCTTTACCGCTGGTGAAGGCGCGTCGATCGGCATCATCGGTGGTGCGGATGGCCCGACCTCGATCTTTACGGCGAACAAGCTGGCCGCCCACCTGATCGGACCAATCGCCGTCGCTGCCTACACCTACATGTCGCTGGTGCCGCTGATCCAGCCGCCGATCATGAAGGCCCTGACCACCGACGCCGAGCGCAAGATCCGCATGAAGACCTTGCGTCCGGTCGGCAAACTGGAGCGTATCCTGTTCGCCATCGTCGTCATGGTCATCGTCTGTCTGGTCGTGCCGCCGGCTTCGCCGCTGGTTGCCATGCTCATGCTCGGCAACATCATGCGTGAGTCGGGCGTCGTCGAGCGTCTGGTCAAGTGCTCGCAGAACGAAATCATCAACATCACGACGATCTTCCTTGGCACCTCGGTCGGTCTGACCATGGATGCCGCGAACTTCCTCAGCCCGAAAACGCTGATGATCATCTGCATGGGCGTCATTGCCTTCGCGGTGTCGACCGCCGGTGGCGTGCTGTTCGCCAAGCTGATGAACAAGTTCTCGAAGAGCCCGATTAACCCGCTGATCGGTTCGGCCGGCGTTTCGGCGGTGCCGATGGCCGCTCGCGTCTCGCAAGTGGTTGGTGCCAAGTACGACAAAGGCAACTTCCTGCTCATGCACGCCATGGGTCCGAACGTGGCCGGCGTGATCGGCACGGCGGTTTGTGCCGGTTACTTCATCTCGCGTCTCGGCTAATCCCCGCGCGAAACGAAGCCACGCTTCAACAAAAATCCCGGGTGTCCGCAAGGACCCCGGGATTTTTT
>CAZNQL010000001.1:0-259138 GCA_964575415.1 uncultured Propionivibrio sp. | reverse complement strand
ATATTAAGCCCTTTGGTCTCCATCGCCCCCATGTTGAAGTCGCCGACGGCGACGATCATGTAATGGTCGAGGTCGCATTCGAGGCCGAAGCGCTGTTCGTCCCAGCGCATCGATTTTTTCAACGATGCCATCGCGTGTTCGCACTGGTCGAGTTTGCCCGGCTCGACGTAGATCGCCAGCTGCACCTCGCGGCCAGACGCCGTGCGGTAGGTGTCGCGCAGCACGTCGAGTTTGCCGGCGACCATCGCGAAGAGATAGCTCGGCTTGCGGAACGGATCTTCCCAGGTCGCGAAATGGCGTCCGTCCGCCTCGTCGCCGCTGGCGACCGGGTTGCCGTTGGCGAGCAGGAAGGGAAACGCCGCCTTGTCGGCGTGGATGGTCACGGTATAGCGCGCCATGACATCGGGACGGTCGATGAACCAGGTGATGCGACGGAAGCCCTGTGGCTCGCACTGCGTGAAATAGCCATCACGCGAACGATAAAGACCGGAAAGCTGCGTGTTCTTGTCCGGCTGGATGCGCACTTGCGTTTCCACGGCAAAACGGTCGGGCAAGCCATCGAGCATGAGTTTTTCGTCGCTCAGCGCGTAGTCGCTCGCCGCCAGCAGGCGACCGTTGATCCTCACAGCCAGCGTTTCGAGTTCCTCGCCGTCAAGCGCCAACGGCGGGTTGCCATCGACTCGCGGATTGCGGCAAACGTCCAGTTTCGATGCCACATACGCTCCGTCTGCGCGGATATCGACATCCAGATGGATGGTTTCGATCAGCCAGGCCGGCGGCGTGTAATCCTTGAGATGGACGGGAACGGGCGCTGAAACGGGATTTGACATTTTGGTGGCTTTCAGAAAATCAATTCGCGATGATAGCGGATCAAACGTCATCAGGATCAGTCTCCGCCACGAACTTTTCCCGCTCGGCGCTGACCAAGTTACCATCTCGTTAAGCCATATCTCTGAGGCCACAACCTCAGGTCTCCCTCTCATTCAATCCCAATAAGGAACCCATATGACAAGCACAGTCACTCGCGGCGGTAATCCGGAAACCGTTTCCGGCAACTTTCTGCAAAAGGGCCAGAAAGCGCCGGCGTTTTCGCTGGTTGCCAAAGATCTGGCAGACGTTTCGCTCGACAGCTTTGCTGGCAAGCGCAAGATCCTGAACATCTTCCCCAGCATCGACACGCCGATCTGCGCAATGTCGGTGCGCAAGTTCAACCAGCAGGCGAATGCCGTGCCGAACACCGTCGTGCTGTGCATTTCGGCCGACCTTCCCTTTGCGCAGAGCCGCTTCTGCGGTGCCGAGGGACTGGACAACGTCATCACCTTGTCCACCCTGCGCGGCAGCGCGTTTCTCGAAAATTACGGCGTCGCGCTGAGCACCGGCCCGCTCGCCGGTCTCGCCGCACGCGCCGTCGTCGTCCTTGACGAGAACAACACCGTCCTGCACAGTGAACTGGTGCCGGAAATCAAGGAAGAACCGAACTACGATGCCGCGCTGAAGGCGCTGGCCTGATCTTCCATCTCCGAACGGGCGGAGCGGATATCTATGATCCGCACGCCCGTTTTTTTACTCAGAAAATCTCTGTTTAACCACGGCGAACACGGCGGACACGGCGAGAAGCCTGAATTTCTGGCCTGTTGATGGGGCATCCCAGTGGGTGATCTGCAAAGCCCGCATAATCTCTTGTTTTTTCGCTGCGTTTGCCGTACCCGCAGTGGTTAACTGCTATTACATCTCAGACCAGGCTGGAACAACAACGCGCGAGTTCCTCGTCGCAACGCGCCCGATCCCAACCTTTCTCGCCTGCCATCAGTTCGACGACGCGGACGGCGGCATTTTGCGCCGCCCGGCTGTCGAGCAAAGCCAAAGGCATACGCCGGACAAGAACATCGCCGGCATGCTCGGCGAACTCATGGCGCGAAGCATGCACGACCTCAGCCTCGATGAACGGATGCCCGGCGTGCAGGCGTGCGCCGAGCCCCGAGCGTACGAGATCGGCGACGCGCTCGGCGCGGTCGCCGTAGGCGTGGCGAAGGTGGTAGGCCACGTCGGCATCGAGGCCGTATTCAACCGCCAGCAACTTGCCTGACGGATCGACTAACTTCTCGCCGCCGGCGAGCCGCAGTTTATGGGTGAAGCAGGCGCACGTCGGTGCCAAGTCGAATTCGGCGACGGCCCGGTCGACGGTCTCCTCGGCCATCAGCCGGTACGAGGTCCATTTACCGCCGGCGATCGTGAGCAGGCCGGACGGACTCGTCAGCAACAGGTGTTCGCGCACGAGTTGCGCCGTGCCCGCTTCGCCCTGATGCCGGATCAAAGGCCGCAGCCCCGCCCACACTGCACTGACGTCGTCGCGCTGCACGCCAATGTCGAAATAGCGATTGATGTGCCGCAGCAAGTAATCGATTTCGTCCTCGCGCGCTTGCGGATGCTCGACGATTGCCGCTGGGCGGTCGGTGGTGCCGATCAGGGCGTGGCCCTGCCAGGGCAGAATGAAGAGGACGCGACCATCCTCGGTTTTCGGGATCAACAAGCCGCTTTGCGGTGGCGAGAAGCGCGCCGAGAGCACGATGTGGATACCCGAGGAGGCTTCCAGGATCGGATCCGCCTCAGGTTCATCCAGGCACCGGATCGAATCGACGAAAGGGCCGGCAGCATTGATGACACCACGCGCTGCCAGGGTGAATTCCTCCCCGCCGACCGCATCGCGCACGCGCACAGCGCCGATTCGTCCCCCGCTTTTTTCGAGGGCAACGGCTTCGCAGTGATTGGCAACGAAAGCGCCGTGCTCCTGCGCGGTCAGCGCCAGCGTCAGCGCCATGCGGGCGTCGTTGAACTGCCCGTCGTAGTACATCACGCCGGCCTTCAACCCCTGGCGCCGGAGCATCGGGAAACGCCGCAGCGCTTCCCGGCGGCTGACGAGCGCACTGTGGCCGAGGCTTCTCGATCCGGCGAGCAGGTCGTAGAGGATCAATCCGCTGAAGACGTACGGCACTTCGAGCCAGGAATAGATCGGCGTCACCAGGGGCAGGCGGCGGGCCAGATGCGGCGCATTCCTCAGGAAAGTGGCGCGCTCGCGCAGCGCCTCCCGCACCAGGTGGTACTGGCCGCGGTCGAGCTTCTTCACCGCCATTTCGAGGTAGCGCACGCCGCCGTGCACGAGCTTGGTGCTGTGGCTACTGGTCCCTTCGGCGAGATCGTGTTTTTCGACCAGCGCCACGCGCAGTCCACGACTCGCGGCATCGACGGCGATCCCGCAACCGGTGGCGCCGCCGCCGATGACGATCAGGTCAAGTTCGCCCTTGTCGGAGCACGCCCTTAACGCGGCAAGTCGGCTCGCTCTCTCGCTCATTGTCCTCGCGTCAGGTTTTCTTTGCCGACACCGTGTTTACGGCATCGATCGCCATCACGCCGGCGTCTGCCTTGCCATGACCGGCGGCGATCAGTTCGTCCATGCGCGCGGCAATCGAAGGCAGCACGGCTTTCGGCAAATCGCCGAGGACGTCGAGCATCAACCCGACGTCCTTGCGCGCCATGTCCAGCTCGAAATTCGGCGCGAAATTCCCTTGCACCATATTGACGCCACGCGTTCGAACCACCGTGTTCAGGTCGAGCAGCCCGAGCATCGAGATCGCGTCGGCTGGGCGAACCTCGCTCGCCTTCGCCACCGCCAGAACGTCGGCTAGCGTCGACCAGACGCCGATCAGCAGGGTATTGCCGCAGAGTTTATAAACGGCGCCGAGATCGGCGCGCTCACCGAGGTACTCCAGCCGCCCGGTCATGCGGGCAAGATCGTCGCGAATGCGGACAAACAGCGTTTCCGGCCCGGAAACCATCATCGAGCCTTGGGCATTGCGCGCCGCGGGCGGTCCCATGAATACCGGGCAGTGCAGGTAATTCACACCCTCGGCGCGCAACCGCCAGGCGCGGTCGGCGGTCAGCCTCGGCAGGGTCGTGGTGTGGTCGCAAATAATTGCCCCGGCGTCAACCCCGAGCCTACCGCTGCGATAACCTCATTGACCACGGCGTCGTCCTTGAGCACCAGATGCACCCGGGACGCGCCCTGCACCGCTTCCGCAGGCGTCGCCGCTGCCCGAATCCCGAATTGCGCCAGCGCCTCGGCCTTTGCCGGGGTGCGGTTCCAGACGCTGACCGTGTCACCCCGCTTTGCCGCCGCCTCCGCCAAAGCACTGCCGAGCAGCCCGGTGCCGAGAAATGCGATATTCGCCATATTCAGACCTCCTTTCAGCCCCGTCATTGGCCGGAAAAAAACTCCTGATTTCTTCCCGTTCGATCACGTCATCAACACATACTACCAAGATTCAATCAATATCCAAGATTACGATAGTACGGGTCAAAATTTCATTTGGCACACGAAGCAGATGAAGACTGAAACTTCATCAACCGATCAAGGCGCTTGCCAATCGCCAAAGTCGCACGGAGTGTTTTGAGCTGTTTTGCCAGAACAGGATTCTTGACAACCTGTCAGACCCGGAACGCGACAACGTGTCCGACATCCAGCCGCAACCCGATGCGCTCACCGAGTGCATGGTCGTGGTGCGAGGGCACCAGCGACAGGACACGCTCACCGCCAGCCAGTCGCAGGACATACAGGAACTCAGCGCCGCGAAAAGCCTTGCGCTCAACCATGGCCACAAGCGGTCCGGCATCATCGTGGACGATGTCATCGGGACGCAGAAGAACCTCTACCGATGTGCCCTCGCCCAGCAACGCGCAACTACCGCCGTCACACTCCGTAGTCAGCACGCCGTCGAGTAACCCCAGCGCCGTCTCGACACGGCCGTCGGCGCACACCTTGCCGGGAAGCAACACACCCTCGCCGACGAATTCCGCGACACGGCGACTGCGCGGACGGTAGTACAGATCGTAGGGGGAGTCCCATTGAGAATTTCGCCTTCGCCCATGATCCCGACGACATCTGCAATGGCGAAGGCCTCGTGCTGATCGTGGGTCACCAGCAACGCCGTCATGCCTTCATGCTTGAGAATGTCACGCACTTCGATGGACAATTTTTCGCGCAATTCGACATCAAGATTGGAAAAGGGCTCGTCGAGCAGCAACAAACGCGGTCGCGGCGCCAGCGCGCGCACCAGGGCCACCCGCTGCTGCTGCCCGCCCGATAGTTCGTGGGGATATCGGCGCGCCTCCCCGGTCATGCCGACCAGTTCCAGCATTTCCGCCGTACGACGTTCGCGCTCTACGCCTGCCAACCGCTGCAGACCGAAAGCGATGTTCGCCGCCACATCCAGATGGGGAAACAACGCATAGTCCTGGAACACCAGGCCGACGTGCCGTTCCTCCGGTTCAAGCTGACTTCCCGGCCGGGCAACACACGTCCCGCCGATCCGGATCGCGCCCGCCGCCAGGCGCTCGAAACCGGCGATAAGACGCAAGGCTGTCGTCTTGCCGCATCCCGAAGATCCGAGCAGGCAACCGATTTCCCCCGGACGTAAATGAAAGGAAACATCGCGCAGAACAAGCTTCCGTCCATACGACTGGGCTACATTTTCAAACGCGAGCACGATCGGCACTCCGGATCAGGAAAATCACGGGAAACAAGCCGACCAGGGCGATGACGACAGCCGGCAAAGCGGCACGCTCCCACTCCCCTTCGGAGGTCATCTCGAATACGCGCACCGCCAGCGTATCCCAGCCAAAGGGACGAGTCATCAGCGTAATCGGCAATTCTTTCATGATATCGACAAAACACAAGGCGGCAGCGGTCAGCAAGGGAACGCGCAACAACGGCAGATGCAATCCTCGCATGCGATTGACGCCCAGCACGCCAAGACTTTGCGCCGCCTCGTCCATGGCCGGCGAGATGCGCAGCAGCCCGGCCTCGACCGGACCAAAGCCGACAGCAAGAAAGCGGGCGCAGTAGGCAAGCAACATCACAACAAGCGTGCCGCTGATCAGTTGCCCATCCAGACCGAACCAGGCAACCAACCGATGATCCAGCCAGGCGACCGGAATGAAGATGCCGACTGCAAGCACCGCTCCCGGCAGCGCATAACCGATGCTGGCGAAACGGATGACCGCGCGCATCGCGGGACGGTCGTCGCGGCGTTGCGCGTAACCGAGCACGAGCGCCAGGACGACCACCAGCGCCGCTCCCAAACTGGCCAGCAGAAGCGAATGCCAGGCAAATCCGATATATCGCATGTCGAAATCCTGTCCGGCCGTAGCAGCGGCCCAAACCAGCATCTGCCCAACCGGGATCGCGAACGCCAGCAAAAAGACCAATGCACACCATCCTGCAGCGAACCATCCATGCCCCCCCGAAAGGTCGATCCGACGCACAGCAGCAGCAGCGCGCGTGGGTGCGGCGTAACTGCGCCGATGCCGCATGTACGATTCGAACAGCACGGCGACAAAGACGAAACAGGTCAGCAACGACGCCAACTTAGCCGCTGCAGGCAGGGAAAACAACGAGAACCATGCCTTGTAGATTGCCGTCGTAAAGGTGTTGTAGTTGAAAATGGCGACGGTGCCGAAATCGGCCAGCGTCTCCATCAGCGCCAACGCGAGGCCGGCAGCGATGCCCGGTCTTGCCATCGGCAAGGCAACGTGGAAGAAGGCCCGGCGACGCGACATACCGAGCGACTGCGCCGCTTCCAGCAGGCGGGCGCCCTGGCTGTGAAAAGCGGCCCGGGCAACAAGATAAACATAGGGATAAAGCGCCAGCGTCATCACCAGGACCACCCCACCGCGCGATTGAATGGGGAGCACCCAGGCAATGTCGAAACGTTCGCGCAGCAATGTCGGCAACGTGCCGGAAAAGTCGAGCAAACCGAGCCAAACGAAAGCCGAGACATACGCCGGCAGCGCCAACGGCAGTAACAGCGCCCAGGAAAAAAAGCGTCGGCCAGGATAATCGCAGGCCGTCGTCAGCCAGGCGAGGGAAACGCCAAGCAGAGTGACGCCGATACCGACGCCAAGCACCAGCCAGAACGTATTCCACAACAATTCCGGAAGTACGTAGGTTCGCAAATGCGCCCAGATTTCCGGGCTAGGCTGCAGCAACGAGCTGGCCAGCACCAGCAACGGGATTAACGGGACGATGGCGACGGGCAGCGCCATCGTCCAAGCCTGACGGGTACGCAAGTTAATGGTAGCCGGCCCGATCCATCAGCATGACTGCCTTGGCCTGCAAACGTCCGGCCTCGACGACATTGATGAGATTGGGCTTGAATACTCCCCAGGCCGCTACCGTAGTATCCGGTTTAACCTTAGGGTTGGCTGGATATTCGAGGTTGGCGTCGGCGTAGAGATTCTGCGCCTTTTCCGAGGCAAGCCACTCAAGCAGTTTGACCGCTTCCTGGCGGTGTTTGGCGTAACGCGTCACGCCGGCTCCGGAAATGTTGACATGCACCCCGGCGGTCTTGCCTTCGAGATTCTGATTAGGCCAGAAAATCGCCAACGGCAGATTCGGCTTTTTAGCCATCAGACGACCAAAGTAATACGTGTTCACGATCGTGACGTCGCACAAGCCGGCGGCAACGGCCTCCATGGCCTTGGTGTCGTCTGGGAACGGGGAAACAGCCAAGTTGTCGACCCAGCCACGAACAAGGCTCTCGGTTTTTTCTACACCGTGTTCCCAAATCGCCATGGCAACCAGCGACTGGTTGTACACCTTTTTTGAGGTCCGCAGACAAAGGCGCTTCTTCCATTTCGGACTCGCCAAGTCTTCGTAGGTACACAGCTCCGCCGGTTTCGTCCTAGCGGTGTTGTACACCATCGTGCGCGCCCGCACAGACAAACCGAACCACTGCTTACCCGGGTCGCGCAGATGGGCCGGAATATTTACCGCCAGCAGCGGCGAATCGACGCTCTGCAACAGCCCCTCTTCCGTCGCTTGCCATAAATTTCCGGCATCGACCGTCATGAACAGGTCGGCCGGCGTATTGGCGCCTTCAGCTTTCAACCGCGCCATGAGCGGCCCTTCCTTGTCCGTCACCAATTTAACGGCAACCCCGGTCTCCTTGGTGTAAGCGTCGAACAAGGGCTTGATCAACTGCTCGTTGCGCGCGGAATAGACCACCACCTCGGTGGCAAACGACGTGCCGGCGAAACCCAAAATGGCCGACACCATTACAGTGTGAAACAACTTCCCGAAATTCATGGTGAGTCTCCGATTGAAAGATTTACACCGAGCATATCGTGAATGATAATTGTTCGCAACAACATGTTTTTTCCGAGCCATAACGATTCGTCACCCATAGCGCCCAAAGCCAGTAAGCGACTCTCAGAACTCTTAACCCCTTCATTCGGTTCGTCGAAACATGCACAACGTCCGATCCGACCCTGAACCGTCACGTTAGCCGATCATAAACAAAACGAAAGTTCATTATTGTCCAATCGTCCGCGACTGTCTGCCCTTCCTGACTTTCTTTGCATGAATCGTGAGCAAATGTATCCGATCTGGCCGAACCCTTCACGGTGATCTATCCTGACCTCATGCATCCGCTGTCCTCACAGGCACGATGCAACAACAGACTCATCGCGTATCGAACGGAGGCTAGAGATGAATCGCACGAATCTTCGCAAGACATTGGCCGCCCTAATCATTGCCGGCGCGGCAACTGTGACAAATCAGGCATCGGCAGATCCCGAACAAAGCAACGCCTTTCCCGGCTACGGCATGATGGGCGGTCCCGGCATGATGCACGGTTATGGCATGGGGCCCGGCATGATGGGTAGCAATGGCGCTTTCACGGGCACGAACCTTAACACCGATCAACAACGCAAGATCAACGCCATCCAGGACGATTTACGCCACAAACACTGGGCCTTGATGGGCAAGGTACTCGACGAGCAGGCGAAGATGAATGAACTGTATTACGCCGTGCCGCGCGACGACACGCAAATCAGCAAGAGCTACAAAACAATCTCCGATCTACGACAAGAGATGTTTGAGTCGTCGTTAAAAGCGCAGAAACAGATCGACGCCGTCATCAACGCCAAATAAGCGCTTCTGGCGTTTAAATCTGCGCGTACCTCGGGGGGCGCCCTAGTGGGCATGCCCCCTTAAAAAGGCCGCGCGGAATCGGAGACTTTCCTCCCACTGCTGCACGGGGACGAGGCGTGCCATGACGACCGCAACTTTGACCGATATAGAACTCCATCGAATCGACGCCTGGTGGCGCGCGGCCAACTACCTCTCCGTCGGCCAAATTTATTTGCGCGACAACCCCTTGCTCAGACGGCCGTTGGAACTGTCGGATATCAAACGCACGCTGCTCGGCCACTGGGGCACGACGCCCGGACAGAACTTCATTTACGCGCATCTGAACCGGGTGATCAACAAGTACGATCTCGACATGATCTACATTTCCGGCCCCGGTCACGGCGGCCCGGCGGTCGTCGCCAACACTTATCTCGAAGGCACCTACAGCGAAATTTACCCCGACATCAGCCGGGATGAGGCCGGGCTGCGCAAACTGTTTCTGCAGTTCTCTTTCCCCGGCGGCATCCCTAGTCACGCTTCGCCGGAATGTCCGGGATCGATCCACGAAGGTGGCGAACTGGGCTATTCGCTCAGCCATGCCTTCGGCGCCGTCTTCGACAACCCCGATCTCGTCGTCGCTTGCGTCGTCGGCGACGGTGAGGCCGAAACGGGCCCACTGGCCACGGCCTGGCATTCCAACAAATTCCTCAACCCGGTCTACGACGGCGCCGTGCTTCCCATCTTGCATCTCAACGGCTACAAGATCGCCAACCCGTCCCTGTTCGCGCGCATCGACCCCGAGGAACTCGACCAGTTGCTGCGCGGCTGCGGCTGGACGCCGCACTACGTCGAAGGCCAAGAGCCCGCGCTGATGCACGAAGCGATGGCCGCCACACTTGACCAGGTTATCGACGAGATCAAGCACATCCAGCACGATGCCCGCGAACATGGCAACACGCTCCGCCCACGTTGGCCGATGATCGTCCTCAACTCGCCGAAAGGCTGGACCGGACCGAAAGCAGTCGATGGACGGCAAATCGAGGGCTGTTTCCGCGCACATCAGGTGCCGCTCTCCGATCCCGCCGCGAATCCGGAACACCTGAAATTACTCGAGGAGTGGCTGCGCAGTTACCATCCCGATGAGCTTTTCGACGCACAAGGGAGACTGATGCCGGAACTGGCAGCCCTGGCACCCCAAGGCGAACGCCGCATGGGCGCCAATCCGCACACCAACGGTGGTCTGCTGCTGTGTGACCTCATCCTGCCCAACTTCCGCCAGTATGCCGTCGAAGTGCCGACCCCCGGCGCGGTCCGAGCCGCCGACGCGCACGAACTTGGCGTCTTCCTGCGCGGTGTCGTCAAGTTCAACCAGTCGCAGCGCAACTTCCGGATTTTCGGCCCCGATGAGACCTTGTCCAACCGCCTCAACGCCGTCTTCGAAGCGACCAACCGGCAGTGGAACGCGCGCATCCAGGAAAACGACGAGTTCCTCGCCCGCGACGGCCGCGTCGTCGAAATGCTCAGCGAGCACCAATGCCAGGGCTGGCTGGAAGGCTACCTGCTCACCGGCCGACACGGCGTCTTCAATTGTTACGAGGCTTTCATCCATATTGTCGATTCGATGTTCAACCAGCACGCCAAATGGCTAAAGGTCACCGCCGGACTGCCCTGGCGGCGCAAGATCGCGTCGTTGAATTACCTGCTGGCCTCACACGTCTGGCAACAAATGCACAACGGCTTCACGCATCAGGACCCGGGATTCATCGACAATGTCGTCAACAAGAAAGCCGCTGTGGTGCGCGTCTATCTGCCGCCGGACGCGAACTGCCTGCTCTCGGTAATGGATCACTGCCTGCGTAGCCGCCATTACGTCAATGTCGTCATCGCGGGCAAATACCAAGCTCCTCAGTGGTTGACCATGGATCAGGCCATCGCACATTGCACGGCAGGCGCCAGCATCTGGTCCTGGGCCAGCAATGACCAGAATGCCGAACCGGATGTCGTGATGGCCTGCTGCGGTGACGTCCCGACGCTGGAAACGCTCGCTGCCGTAAGCCTGATGCGCGAACACCTTCCCGATCTGAGAATCCGCGTCGTCAATGTCGTCGACCTGATGAAACTACAACCGCAAAGCGAACACCCGCACGGCCTGAGCGAGGCTGAATTCGATGCGCTTTTCACGCGGAACAAGCCGGTCATCTTCGCTTTTCACGGGTATCCCTGGCTGATCCACCGACTGACCTATCGGCGCACCAACCACGACAACATTCACGTGCGCGGCTACAAGGAGGAAGGCACCATCACGACACCGTTCGACATGACGGTATTAAACGACCTCGATCGTTTCCACTTGGTCATGGACGTCATCGACCGCCTGCCGCAAACCAGCGATGCCGGCCTGCGCCTGAAGCAGCGCCTTCAGGAAAAGCTCGCGGAACACCGGCAGTACATCCGGACGTATGGCGAGGACATGCCGGAAATCCGCGATTGGTCGTGGCCGCTGCCACACAAAACTTCGAATTGATTCATTTAAAATGAGACAACTCCTGAATTTTCCGGATGGGAGCGGTCGCTATCCGACGAGGAGCAATTCGACGTTGTCCCGAGCTACGAACGACTCGCGAAACCTCGCTTTGCTTCAACGCTGACAGCGAAACGTTTAACTCAACGCGGCCCAAGCGCAAGTCGCCTCCCCTCCTCAGATGGCCATCGCAGGCTGGTTGTCAAGAACCTTGCATTAAAAGAGACAACCGGTCTAATATCTCAACATGCAGACGCCGCCCATCCTTGCCCGCAAACGCGGCCGCCCCCACAAGCGGCCGGAGCAAACGCTCGAAACCAAAGAGCTACTGCTTCGTGCCGGCCTCGAAGTGCTTACCGAAAAGGGATTTTCTTCCACCGGCATCGACGAAGTGCTTAAACGAGTCGGTGTGCCGAAAGGCTCGTTCTATCACTACTTCGCGAGCAAGGAGGCCTTCGGGGCAGAATTGGTCGATCGTTACGCCAGCTATTTTGGCGGCAAGCTGGAACACTTCTTCAATGACGACTCGAAGCCGCCGCTCGAACGACTCAGAGCCTTCATTGAAGATGCCCAAGCCAGTATGGCGCGGTACGATTTCCGACGGGGGTGCCTGATAGGCAATCTGGGTCAAGAGATAACCACGTTGCCAGAAAGCTTTCATGCGCGTCTTTGCGCTGTGTTCGCCGACTGGGAGCAGCGCTTCGCCCGCTGCCTCGAAACAGCGAAGGAGCAAGGCGAAATCCCCGTTTCGGTGAACTGTGCGCAAGTCGCCGCTTATTTCTGGATCGTCTGGGAAGGCGCTGTTTTGCGCGCAAAGCTCGAACGGAATACCAAACCCCTGCAAATCTTTGCGAAAGGTTTTTTCGCCGGACTGCAAAAACACTGATTTATTGGAAGAGGAAAATGCAATGTTCAAAGGCATCCTGATCGAAAAAGATGACGCGGGTTATCGCGCCACCCTTAAGGATATCGACGAAGGACAACTCCCCGACGGCGACGTGACCATCCGCGTCAGTCATTCGACACTCAACTACAAGGATGGACTCGCCATCACCGGCAAAGGCCCGGTGGTTCGCCGCTTCCCGATGGTGCCGGGCATCGATCTGGTGGGCACCGTCGAATCGAGTAACTGCTCCGAATACAAGGCCGGTGACGCCGTGCTACTCAATGGATGGGGCGTCGGCGAAGTCCATTGGGGCGGACTGGCGCAAAAGGCCCGCCTGAAGGGAGATTGGCTGGTGCCATTGCCCGAGCAGTTTTCTCCGCAACAGGCGATGGCGATCGGCACCGCCGGTTACACCGCCATGCTGTGCGTGCTAGCCTTGGAGCGCCATGGCGTGACGCCGGCGCTGGGAGAGATTCTTGTGACCGGTGCGGCCGGGGGCGTCGGCAGTGTCGCCATTGCCGTGCTGGCCAAGCTGGGCTACACCGTAGTCGCGGTCAGCGGCCGCGCAGAAGAAACCGACTACCTGAAGCGTCTGGGCGCCAGCCTGGTGCTTGACCGTGCCGAGTTCTCGTTGCCGGGCAAACCGTTGGGCAAGGAGCGTTGGGCCGGCGCAATCGATGTCGTCGGCAGCCAAACGCTGGCAAATGTCTGCGCCACCACCCAATATCGTGGCGTGGTCACAGCTTGCGGGCTCGCCGGGGGAATGGATTTCCCGGCCACGGTCGTGCCGTTCATCCTACGTGGGGTAACGCTTGTCGGCATCGACAGCGTGATGTGCCCGCGCGCCGAGCGCCTCGAGGCATGGCGCCGCCTCGGCACCGACCTCGACATATCGAAGCTCGAAATGATCGGTGGCCATGAAATCTCACTGACCGAGGCCATCCCGACGGCAGCGAAATTGATCAAAGGAGAAATCCGCGGCCGCGTGATCGTGGACGTCAATCGTGACTGATCGCGGTCGACGCCCCACCGAAGCGGCCGAAGGCCGCTCTGACTGCCCTTGATCTGCAGCATAGGCCTCGATTGCCAAAATAGAGCGGCGGGGCACAACGACATAGTTCAAATCCAAGAAAAAACGCGCAATGCTTTAGGCAGTGCGGGTTTTATGGGTTTTGGCGGAGACGGAGGGATTCGAACCCTCGATGCAGGTTTTGCCCGCATGCTCCCTTAGCAGGGGAGTGCCTTCGACCTCTCGGCCACGTCTCCGGAAGGGCGCGATGATAGCCTTTCCATCGCTGCCGGTCAAACCAAAACTTAAATTATTCCGGCTTGTCGAGCTCGAACGCCTTGTGCAGCACACGCACGGCAAGCTCGAGGTATTTTTCTTCGAGAACGACCGAAATCTTGATCTCGGAGGTGGAAATCATCTGGATGTTGATATTTTCCGAAGCCAGCGTGCTGAACATCTTGCTGGCGACACCGGGATGCGAGCGCATGCCGACGCCAACGATCGACACCTTGCAGGTCTTGTTGTCGCCGACCGCGCCGCGTGCATTCATCTTGCCCGAGGTCGCGTTGAGAATATCGAGCGCCTTGCTGTAATCGTTCCGGTTAACCGTAAAGGAAAAATCCGTCGTGCCGTCGTGACCGACGTTCTGAATAATCATGTCGACGTCAATGTTGGCGTCGGCAATCGGCCCCAGAATCTGGTGGGCAATCCCCGGCAGGTCAGGAACGCCGAGGATGGTCAGCTTGGCCTCGTCACGATTGAATGCAATTCCGGAAATGATCGGTTGTTCCATTTTGTTGTCTTCCTCAACGGTAATCAGGGTGCCTTCGCCCTCGTCCTCGAAACTGGAAAGCACGCGCAATTTGACTTTGTATTTGCCTGCAAATTCGACCGAGCGAATCTGCAACACCTTCGACCCCAGGCTGGCCATTTCCAGCATTTCTTCGAAGGTGATGGTGTCGAGCTTACGGGCTTCCGGCACGACACGCGGATCGGTCGTATAAACGCCATCGACGTCGGTGTAGATCTGGCACTCATCTGCCTTGAGCGCGGCGGCAAGCGCAACCGCCGACGTGTCGGAACCGCCACGACCGAGCGTCGTGATGTTGCCGTCCTCGTCTGCCCCCTGGAAACCGGCCACAACAACGACATTGCCGGCGGCGAGATCGGCACGAATCCGATCGTCATCAATCTGGAGAATGCGCGCCTTGGTAAAGGTGCTATCGGTCAGTACCCGCACCTGCGGCCCGGTGTAGCTCTTCGCCTTCACGCCTTCGGCATGCAAGGCCATGGCCAGCAGGCCAATCGTCACCTGCTCCCCGGTTGAAGCAATGACATCAAGCTCTCGAGGATCGGGATTGGGAGAAATATCTTTGGCCAATGCGATCAAACGATTCGTTTCCCCCGACATGGCCGACGGAACCACCACGATGTCGTGTCCCTGCGCTTTCCAGCGAGCGACGCGCTTGGCCACATTCTTGATGCGATCCGTCGAACCGACCGACGTACCGCCAAACTTCTGAACTATCAGCGCCATTCACAATCCAATTCAAACGTTCAGGAAAGGAGCTGATTCTAACCCATTTCATCCTTGAAACTTAAGGGTAATTTCGGGTTTACCGTCGCAACGCAAAAATAAGCTATTGGAATTTATAGATGCGACTTGCAATTGAATATTTATTTGTTCTATACTGAGCCATCTATAACTAAAGTTATAGTCACCGATTAATCGTTGCCAAAGAAGTAACAACGGTGTTGTGGCAAGACAAACCATACGAAAGGATTGATATGAGCAACGCAAAAACAGAAGAAAAGAACGAGCCGCGTGAAATTCGCCGCAAGCTCGGTCTGAATCAACAGCAGTTCTGGTCCAAAATCGGCGTCACGCAAAGTGGCGGCTCTCGCTATGAAAGCGGTCGCAACATGCCGAAACCTGTTCGCGAGTTGCTTCGTCTTGTGCACGTCGAACAGATCGACATTCAGCGCATCAAGCGTGACGACGTGGACATCATCGACTATCTCAAGACTGAAGAATCAGATCTTTACAAGACTCTCAAGAAAGCGGCCAAGGCCAAACGCAAGGCCGGCTGACCGCACCGGCGTCAGGGGTTGGCGACAACCTCGACGCCAAGTGCCGAAATTTGTCGGGCAAAATCCAGGAATGCCGCCTCCGGAGCTCCGGACAATCTTCCTGCTCCTGGCTGAAGCGAAGGGCGAGCAAGACCGTAAAGGTGAACGCCTTGGATGCTTCCCCTGACCGACCCGACGAATTCAAGATAGGCCGTTTTTTCTTCATCTTCAGGCGGCTTACCGTCTACGAAGAAATAACAGGTCTGCAGCCAAGTCGGCGCCAGTTCCATGCACTTGAGCAATGACGCCCGAACTTTGTCGGGACGCAGACTGACCCCGTTGATTGCGGCCATCCCCCTTTCACTGACACGATCGACCTTGAACCAGACTTCACCGTTCAAAGCGCCGATACGGGCAATCCCCTCCTGAACCGCCTTTCGGTGCAGCAGGCTACCGTTAGTGATCAAACGCAGCTTGAGACTCGACCGCAAAGCCAGATCGCGCAGCACGTTCTCGACAACAATCACCGCCTCCGCGAATTCCGTGGCGCTGGTGGGTTCACCATTTCCAGAGAACGCCACGTCCACCAATCGCCTTGCTTCGGGCGGCACTTGCTGCGTCATGAAGTCGCCTTCGATCGCATCGTGCAAGAATTCCCGGAACTCGTGTTCGAGCAATCGAAGATCGACCGGCGACGGACCACCCCGCTTCAAATCAGGCACTTGACAATAAACGCAGGCCCAGTTGCAAGCATTGTTGATATTGAGGTTGATGCCAATCGAAACCCCCCCGGCTCGACGTGACACGACCGGATAAACATAGGTCATCCGTGCGCTGTCACGGCTGTGATTTTTGACATTGAGCATGGTTTGGCTTGACCTCGATTCAACATGGCCCGACAACTTGGACACATCCAAGGCGGATGGTAACGCAATGATATAATCGCCCTCCGGATTGTTGCCGAGTTTTTCAATGCAAATCACCCGCCGTCTCGAATTTGATGCCGGTCACCGCATCCCAGACCACAAAAGCCAGTGCCGGCATCTGCACGGCCACCGCTACGCGCTCGAAATCACCCTCACGGGCGACATCATTCGCCAGCAAGGCGACGCGGCCAATGGCATGGTCATGGACTTCTCCGAAGTCAAGGCGCTGGCCAGCCAGCATCTCGTCGACCTGTGGGACCACGCTTTTCTAGCCTACGCCGGCGACACCGCCGTCATCGAATTTCTGCAATCCCTCCCTGACCACAAGACGGTTGTACTCAACTGCATCCCGACGGCTGAAAATCTTGCCGAACTGGCTTTCAACATCCTCGATGGTGTTTACCGCGACACTTATGGCAACCATTTGCGGCTAGAACGTGTCCGTCTTTACGAAACCCCCAACTGCTGGGCCGACGCCATTCGTAAATAACCCCCGCTTCCCATCCAGAGGAATTGGCCTGCGATGAAGCGATGAATGCGCGATCCCCGTAACTTGCCAAGCGCATGCAGTCAACACAAAAAGCCATCGAATAGGTAGAATCGCCGGTCAGGATATTTGGTTTGCATCCGATCGCTTTCCATCACTCGCACTTTATTCCAACCCGAAAATCGAGGGCAAACCATGGCCCAAGCGACCGGGAAACCGGATAGAAACGACAGCCTGCTGGATGAATTCAGCGAAGTTCACGGCACGGTGCTGCTGGGAATGCACAAGGCGTTGCAAACCCTCAAGCAGGAGATTGAACAACGCGCCGAGGAACGCATCGATTCCTTTCAGAGCAGACTCGACACCGCCAGCGAACAGATCGACCGAACCGCGCGCCAAACAGAAGCCGTTTTTGAAAAGGCAAGAACGCATAGCGAAGCGCTTCTGAACACGATCGCTCACACCAGCAAGCTCACTGCCACTGAAATTGCCACCGAAAAATCTTCGCTCCTGGCCGAATTTGCCCTGCTACGCGAACAAATCACGCAAGATCGTTCAGCACTACAAAGTGAAGCGGAATCGGCCCGGACTCACTTCGCCAGCGTCCACGAGGATTTCCAGACCAAACTGACTGCAGCACTCAGCTATACGAACCGTTTGAATACTGAAAGCCAATCCCTGCTCAAAACCATCAAGGAACGACAGAAGCAACTCAACTTGCGCGAACAGGCGCTGCATCGACGAACCCGGCGCCATCTCATCGGATCCACCCTTGTCGCCACGCTCGCCGCCATGGCGGCGAGCGGGCTGTGGCTATGGCTCACGCAGAGAATTTGAGCCAACTGTACGCCCACCTTGGGCGCATATACGGACGAACCGGGTTCGCCGAATTACGCGCGCTCGCCAATGTCCAGATCGAAGCCGCCCTCGCTTCCGTTCTCAAGGTCGCCGCCATCGGGCTAGCGTTTGACCCCCTCTTTTCCGAGAAGACGATCGACACCGCGACGATTCCCCATGCCATGGCCAAGGCGTGGAATCTTGCTTTCCCGAACCGTCCTATCGAGTCGCTGAACCAACGCTCGACCGAGTCGGTACAAATCGTCATCCACGGCTGGAAGAGTAAATTATTCGCCAGCGAAGTCACCCTACGATTAAACAAAGGCGAGTGGATCGGGCTCTTGCAACTGGAACCGGGCCAGTGCGTCGAACCGTTTACCCCAAACCCACGACATCGCTGGAGACTGCGCATTACCGCCCCTGGCCCCATCCAGCTCCCGGCCATCGACCTGATAAACCGGATATACAGCACCCTCAAACGCTACCCTGAACAATCGATGATTGAGTTCGGTCGACATCCGGGCAATGCTTCGCCCACCCCTCTCGCTGCTACTGACGATCACTCAGTCTCAACTCTCCCCTCCGTCGTGATTCCGGACTTACTGGGTGAAACGGCGCACATCTTGGCCAGAAACCGCTCCGACCTGGCGACCACTCCTTTGTTCGACACCCTTGCTGACGAACTCGCGCAATGCTTGCCGCGATTGAACGCCGATCAGCGCGAGAAAAAAAAAACAAACCGGGACAACACGAAACTGCCATACCGTCGGTATTGATAACGATGGACATTGCCAAAACGCTGCGTGCGCATTATCCCCACCCGGACTCTCCGAACGAAACGCCGGACATCGTTCGACAATCGCCCCCGGAACCGCTCGCCGGACTAACGGAAAACACTTCCCGGACCTCACCACCAATCGACATCGGCGCCCTAAAAAACTGGATCATCCAGACCATCACTGGCCAGCCCTCGGCAATTCCGGAAAGCGATTTAAAACAGCATTTAAACCAGCTACAAAAAATCAAGACCGAGCGTCTGATCCACAAGGCATTCCGCCAAAACGAATGGTTGGACCGAATCCTTACCGGCTACAGCCCGCTGGATTTACAAGCCATGCTTGACGATCAGCTCCAGCAAACCCGCTTTCTACTTGAGAAAATCCCCAACACCTCTGGAAGGCAGTCATCGACACCATCCGCGGCGACCGGGGCGATAGCGCCGCCAGAAAACAGAAAAGCCACTCCAAGGAGTGGCTTAACGTTTTGATCTTTGGTGCCCCCGAACGGAATCGAACCGCTACCTGATGATTACAAATCAACTGCACGACCTTCATGCTACGGGGGCGGTTGTATTCACCAAGACGCGGATTATAGCCGAAGGCGGCTTTCCCTGCACCCGGGGAGAATGTAATATCGGTTTCGCTCGAACGATCCCCCACCGTCCATTTTAATTCTTCATGCCGAATTTGACCAATCCCTCGGAAATTGCCCGGGAAACCCTGAAAGTGCTGATGGCGCGGCGCATGCCACCGTCGCCGGAGAACTATCGCAAAATCTATAACGAGATTGCCGGCATCGCGGATAAAGTGCAGGAGACTTTTCCCGAACGCGAGTTAAAAGCGCTGCTCGTGGCGCTGCCGAAGGAAAACCCCATTCAGCAACGCCTCGCCCACCAGCTCGAACAAGCGATCAAGAGCGCCGACTGGGATGAGGTCAGAAAGCCGCTCACCGAATTCGTCAAGGAGCGTTCGACCGAGTCGGAGCGCAACTGGGGCGAGTTGATCTCGGATTTCCTGCGCCAATGGGAGGCCAAGCAATCCAATCTGACCCCGGCGCGCAAGCGCGAATCGCTCGAACGTGTGCTCGCCAGCGGATCGAAAAACAGCGAGCTGCTGTTCGGCCGGCTGCAACGCCTGATCAAATCCTGGTCGCTCAACAAGCTGGAGTCGGAGGACAGCCTGTTGACGGAAGAGGAGAGCGCCGCCCCCGAAGCAGCAGCGCCAACGCCGGCGCCGGCCAAAGCGGTCGCCCCGGTCAGCCCTGCCGGCGAGGTGCTGGCGGAATTGCGCGATCTGTTTGCTTACGCGCTCGACGCCGCCGTGGTCACGCAACTCGACGACGAGCCGGAACTGGCGGCGCAGGCGCGTGCCATCGCCACAGCCGTGCGCAGTGCGCGCACGGTGAAGGACCTCCAGGAGCTGCAGACGGGGATCAAGCGGCTGGCCTACCAGCTGGAATTCGTCGCCGAGGATCGTGCCGAACTGCGCAGCGGCATCCTCAAGCTGCTGCAGTTGATGATCGACAACGTCGGCGAACTGGTCGTCGACGACCGCTGGCTGAACGGGCAGATCGCCATGGTGCGCGAGATCGTCGCCCGCCCGATGAACATCCGGACGCTCACCGACGCCGAACACCGACTCAAGGAAGTCATCTTCAAGCAGAGCCAGCTCAAGCACAGCCTCTTTGAGGCGCGGGAAGCGCTCAAGCATATGCTGGCCGGTTTCGTCGACCATCTCGCCGAATTCGCGGACTCGACTTCGGACTACCACGACAAGATCGAACGTTGCGTCGAGAAGATCGGCCAAGCGGACGATATTTCGCAACTGGAAGATGTGCTCGGCGAAGTCATCCGGGAAACCCGGATCATCCAGCTTAATGCGCAACGCTCGCGCGATGAATTGCGCGCCACGAAGCAACGCGTCGACGAAGCCGAAAAACGCATCAACGAGTTGCAAGGCGAACTCGACAAGGCCAGCACGCTGGTGCGCCATGACCAACTGACCGGCGCGCTCAACCGGCGCGGCCTGGAAGAGACCGTCGACGGCGAGGTGGCGCGCGCGCGCCGGCGCCAGTCGCCGCTATGCGTGGCCATGCTCGACATCGACAATTTCAAGAAGCTCAACGACAGCCTCGGCCACGACGCCGGCGACGCCGCGCTGATCCATCTCGTCACCGTCGCCCGCGAGACGCTCCGCCCGCAGGACACGCTGGCGCGCTTCGGCGGCGAGGAATTCATCATCCTGCTGCCCGACACCACCGTCGAAGACGCCAACAAGGCTCTGGTGCGCTTACAGCGCGAACTGACCAAGCGCATCTTCCTCAACGACAACGAAAAAGTCCTGATCACCTTCAGCGCCGGCGTCACCGAGTATCGTGTGGAAGACACGCTGACCAGCGTCACGAAGCGCGCCGACGAGGCGATGTACACGGCCAAGCGCACCGGAAAAAATCGGGTCGTCATGAACTGAACGGTCTCATCGAGAACACTTTGTAATACACTCGCGGATGCCGATTTTCCTCGCCCATAATCTTTCTGCGGAACATCGCCCGAACAGGCCAACATCATGAAATGCATCATCCTTGCCGGTGGATTCGGCACCCGCATCAGCGAAGAATCCCACCCGAAACCGAAGCCGATGATCAAATGAAAGCTATGAAACTGAGACCTGATTTTTGGAGGGGACGCCGCGTTCTGGTAACGGGCCACACCGGTTTCAAAGGTGGCTGGCTAGCTTTGTGGTTGCAATCGTTGGGTGCCGAAGTGCATGGCTTCTCTCTTTCCCCACCGAGCACACCGTCATTTTTCGACACCGCCGGCATCGCCGACGGCATGACGCATATCCTTGGCAACTTGCGCGATGCAGAACAGGTCAAAACCGCCCTATGGGACGCACAGCCGGAAATCGTCTTTCATCTTGCCGCGCAAGCGCTCGTCCGGCAGAGCTATCTCGATCCGACCGGCACCTTTGCCAGCAACGTAACGGGAACGCTCCATTTGCTCGAAGCCATTCGCGCGACGCCCTCGGTGCGCGCCTTGGTCGTCGTGACCAGCGACAAATGTTACGAAAACCGCGAATGGCTCTGGCCCTATCGCGAAAGCGAGCCGATGGGCGGCCGCGACCCCTACTCCGCAAGCAAAGGCTGCGTCGAACTACTCACCGCCGCTTGGCGGGATTCGTTCCTGCAGCCTGACGTTGCCGTTGCCACCGCGCGCGCTGGCAACGTCATCGGCGGTGGCGACTGGGGAAAGGACCGCTTGATTCCCGATGCGCTGCGCGCCTGGGAACGCGGCGAGACGCTGGCGATCCGCAATCCGCTGGCAACGCGCCCTTGGCAATATCACCTCGATGCGCTGGCCGGTTACCTGACGCTCGCGGCGGGACTGGTGGACGGCCAGCACGTTGGCGCCTGGAATTTCGGGCCGACGGATGCCGGCATGCTATCCGTCGAAAAATTGTTACAGCACTTAGCCAGCCACTGGGGACCGGGCGCCTGCTGGAAAACGCCAGCTGGTGAACACCCGCACGAGGTAATGCAACTGCGTCTCGACAGCAGCAAGGCCCGCACCCTGCTCGGCTGGACAACACACTTCGGCATCGACGACAGCCTCAATGCGATCCTCTCCTGGCACCGCGCCTGGCGCAGGGGAGACAACATGCGTGATTTCTCGCTCGGACAAATCAGGCACTACTCGGAAAGATTCGAATGAATGACACGCCCTCGCGGGACACCATCCTGGAACTCGTCTCCCGCCATGTCGAAGAAACCAGCCAACGACCGCCGTTCCGCCCCGGCATTGACCCGGTCCCCGTTTCCGGAAAAGTCATTGACGCTGGAGACATCACGCGCATGGTCGACGCCTGCCTCGATGGCTGGCTGACCAGCGGCCGCTTCAACGACCGCTTCGAAAAGCAGCTTTCCGAATTCATCGGCGTTCGGCACGTCCGCACGGTAAATTCGGGCTCTTCGGCCAACCTGGCCGCTTTCGCCTCGCTGACCTCGAAAACGCTGGGCGACCGCGCCCTGCTCCCCGGCGACGAGGTCATCACCGTCGCTGCCGGATTTCCGACCACCGTCAACCCGCTCCTGCTCTACGATCTGGTTCCGGTGTTTGTCGACGTCGACCTACCCACCTACAACATCGACGCGAATATGCTCGAGGCCGCCCTGTCGCCGCGGACGCGGGCGATCATGGTCGCCGATACTCTGGGCAATCCGTTCGATCTCGATGCGGTCACGGCATTCGCCCGCAAGCACGACCTGTGGCTGATCGAAGATTGCTGCGATGCGCTCGGCTCGACCTACGGGGGCAAGCACGTCGGCACATTCGGCAGTTTCGGCACCCTGAGTTTCTACCCGGCACACCACATCACCATGGGCGAAGGCGGCGCCTTTTTTACCAACGATCCGGCCCTGGTCCGCCTCGCTGAATCGATCCGCGACTGGGGACGCGACTGCTGGTGCGGTCCGGGCAAGGACAACACCTGCGGTCGGCGCTACGCCTGGAAACTCGGCGAACTGCCCGACGGCTACGATCACAAGTACGTCTATTCGCATCTTGGCTACAACCTCAAGATCACCGACATGCAAGCCGCCTGCGGCGTCGGCCAACTGGAAAAGCTGCCGTCGTTCGTTGCCCGCCGCCGCGAGAATTTCGCCTATCTGCACGAATGGCTGCAAGGGCTGGAAGACGTCCTGCTGCTACCGGAAGCAACGCCGAACAGCGAGCCGTCGTGGTTCGGTTTCCCGATCACTCTGCGCCCCACTGCCGAAACAGACCGCAAGGATCTGCTGAATTACCTGAACGAACGCCGCATCGACACCCGCCTCGTCTTCGGCGGCAATCTGTTGCGGCAACCGTATTTTTCGGGACGTCCGCATCGCGTCGTCGGCGCCCTCGACAACACCGACACGATCATGAAGGACGCGTTCTGGGTCGGCGTCTATCCCGGACTGGGCGCCGCACAACTCGATTACATTGCCGACACGCTGGCCGGATTCTTCGGCCGCGGCTGGTAGAATCCCAGCCTCCGAATCGAAAGGAAAATCATGACCGACGCTCCCGCCGCTCCGCTGTTCATCTTCGAACTGGCCAACAACCACATGGGGAGCGTCGAGCACGGCATCCGGGTCATCCAAGCCTTCGGCAAAATCATCCGCGAACATGCGGCCGACGGTTTCCGCTTCGCCTTCAAGCTGCAGTACCGCGACCTCGATAGCTTCATCCACCCCGATTATCAGTCGCGCTCGGACATCAAGTAAGTCAAGCGTTTCCAGGAAACCCGCCTCTCCGACAGCGACTTCCGCCGCTTGGTCGACACGATGACGGCGGAAGGTTTCATTCCGATGAGCACACCGTTCGACGAAGCGTCTGTCGACCGCATCGAAGCCCACGGCATCAACATCATCAAGATCGCCAGTTGTTCGTTCACCGACTGGCCACTGCTGGAACGGATCGCGCTCTCGGACAAACCGATCGTCGCCTCGACCGCGGGGGCGGAACTCGAGGATATCGACCGCGTCGTCAGCTTCTTCGAGCACCGGCAAAAACCGCTGAGCCTGATGCATTGCGTCGGCGAGTACCCGACGCCGCACGAGCATTACCACCTCAACCAGATCGATCTCTTGCGCCAGCGCTACCCGAACGTTCCCGTCGGTTATTCGACGCATGAGAATCCGGACGAAACGATCGCGATCCGGATGGCCATCGCCAAAGGCGCGATGCTTTTCGAAAAACACGTCGGTATCGCCTCGCCGGATTATCCGTTGAGCAACTATTCGGCTTCGCCCGACCAGATCCGCCTCTGGCTGCAAGCTGCGCGCGAGGCTTTCCTCCTGTGCGGTCCAACGCATGAACGCGCCACCGGCGGCGCGAGTAAGGCCGACAGTCTGAATGGATTGCGCCGCGGGGTCTTCGCCAAGCACACGATCCCCGCCGGCAAGATCATCGACAGCTCGGATGTGTTTTTTGCCTTCCCGCCGCAGGAGGGCCAGTTGCTCGCCAACGACTGGTCAAAGTATGCGCAGCATACGGCTCGCGCGGGAATCGCCGCCAATCAGCCGTTAGGCCGGCGCAACGTTGACACCGTGCATCTGCGCCAGCGCATCCTCAATGCCGTGGAGTCGGTCAAGACCATGTTGCAACAGGGACACATCGTCGTCCCCGGCAAGTCCGACCTGGAAATTTCTCACCACTACGGCATGAGCCGGTTCGATGAATACGGGCTGGTCATGATCACGGTCGTCAACCGCGAATACTGCAAGAAACTTATTGTCATGCTGCCCGGACAGACCGATCCGGAGCAGCACCACATCCGCAAGGAAGAGACCTTCCTCATCCTGCATGGCGAGATCGAAATCGCGCTCGATGGCGAAGAAGCGACCTACCACCCCGGCGACGTGGTCACCGTCGCCCGCGGGGTTCGGCACAAGTTCCACACCCGAACGGGGGTCATCTTTGAAGAAATTTCGTCGTCGCATTTCCCGGACGACTCCTTCTACACCGACCCGGCCATCCACGAAAACGGCAACCGCAAGACGCTGCTCACCTACTGGATGTAATTCCCTTGTCCGCACCCAAGCCCAGGCTTTTTGCCACGAACGCAAGCGATGTCCGCTGAACGCAAACTCTCCTCACTCATTTTCGATCTTGATGGCACGTTGATCGATTCCGCCCCGACCATCCTGTCAACTTTCGCCGCCATTCTCGACCGCGCCGGAATACCGCCGGCCGTCACGCTCGACCGGACGATCATCGGCCCCCCGTTGCGCAAGACGCTGGCCCTGATTGCCGGCAGCGACGACAGCAAGCTGCTGGACAGATTGGCCAAAGATTTCATGGATCATTACGATGAGGTCGGCGTCTTCGAAACGCAGTGTTTCGAAGGGATTCCCGCCCTGCTCGATGCGCTGCTCGCTACCGGCGTGTCACTGCATCTCTGCACCAACAAACGGCTCATTCCCACCCGGAGAATTGTCGACCACCTGGGCTGGAGCCGCCGCTTCGCGTCGACCTACGCCCTCGACATGGCACCGGGTCGCTTCGCCGACAAGGCAGCACTGATCGCCGGACAGATCACCGATCTATCGCTCGACCCGGCGACAACGGCCTATATCGGCGATACGTCAGCGGACGCCGCCGCGTCAACGGCCAACGCCATTCCCTTCTACTACGCCGCTTGGGGATACGGCAACGTGCCGCGCGAAGCGACGCCGCCGCATTGGATTCGCGCCGAAAACCCAAACGAACTTGGCCTCACCCTCTCTCGCCAGCTTCAGCAACGAGCGGATACAGCCCGATGAATGCCTGCAGACAATGCCTAAAGTGGCCAGCAAATTCGCCGTTAACGAGCTTTCGACTTTTGTAAATTCGGCAACACCGCCCCCTCTAACGACCACAACGAAATAATCCCCAGACCTGACGATGCGAGTTGCCGATTACCTGATGAGCCAGCTGGCCGATGCCGGCGCCGAACACGTTTTCATGCTCCCCGGCGGGGGCGCCATATACCTCAATGACGCGCTCGCCTGTGAAAAAAGCTGACCGCGATCCCTTGCCACCACGAACAGGCTTGCGGCATCGCCGCCGAAGCCTGGGGCAGGGTTCGCGAATCCTTTGGCGTCTGCATGGTCACGACCGGCCCCGGCGCCACCAACGCCATTACCCCGGTCGCCGGCGCCTGGATCGAATCGGTACCGCTATTCGTCATTTCTGGCCAGGTCAAACGCCCGGACCTGCTCGCCGGCCGGCCGTTGCGTCAAGGCGGCGTTCAGGAAGTCGCCATCGTTCCGATGGTGGCATCGATCACCAAGTACGCCGTGACCGTCACGGATCCGCAAAAGATCCGTTACCACCTCGAACGCGCCCTGCATGAAATGAAAACCGGGCGCGGCGGTCCGGTCTGGCTCGACGTCCGGCTCGACGTCCAGGCCACGAATGTCGATCCGGAAACGCTGACCGGATTCACGCCGGAACCGCAACCAGCACCGCAGCTCGCCGAGTCCTGCGCAAAATTGATGGACTTGATCGCTCGCGCCGAACGCCCCTTGCTGCTGGCGGGCCACGGCGTCCGCCTGTCGGGCGCCGCCACGGCCTTTGCCGCCCTGTCCGAACGGTTGCAAATCCCGGTCGCCACGACCTGGAACGCGCTCGACCTCCTGCCATGGGAGCACCCGCTCAACGTCGGCCGCCCCGGCGTCGTCGCCCTGCGCGGCGCGAACTTCGCGGTGCAGAATTGCGACCTCCTGATCAGCGTCGGTTGCCGGCTCGACAACATCATCACCGCCTACAACCCGCGCGGCTTCGCACGGGCGGCTACGAAAGCGGTCATCGATGTCGACCCGAACGAGATCGACAAGCTGGACATGGAGATCGACCTGCGCGTCGTCGCCGATGCCGGGAAATTCATTACCGCACTTGCCGAGCATTCCCTGCCCGAGAAGCGCCCCGACACGAGCGCCTGGATCGCCCGCTGCGCGCACTGGAAAACACGCTACCCGGTCAATGACGGCCTCCCGTTTTCGGCCAGTGGCCCGATCAGCCACACCCATTTCGTCTCCGCTCTCTCCGACGCCGTCCCGGCCGAAACGCTTGTCTCGACCGGCAGTTCCGGCCTGGCGATCGAGGTGTTCTACACGGTCTTTCGCAACAAGCCCGGCCAGCGCGTTTTCCTGACTTCCGGATTCGGGTCGATGGGCTATGGTTTGCCGGCAGCCATCGGCGCCTGCCTGGCGAATGGCAGCCAGCCGTCGGTGGCCGTCGAAAGCGACGGCAGCCTGCAGCTCAACCTGCAGGAATTCGCCACGCTGGCGGCCCTGAAACTGCCAATTACCCTGATCGTCATGAACAACATCGGTTACGCGTCGATCCGAAACACGCAGCGCAACTACTTTTCCGGCCGTTACCTCGGCACCGGCCCCGAAGCCGGACTCCTCCTCCCGGACCTCGAAAAGATCGCCGCCACCTACGGCCTCCCCTTCACGCGTATCGACGACGCGGCCTCGCTGCCCCAAGCGCTGAAAACGGCACTGGCCAGCGAGGGGCCGCAACTGATCGACGTGCGACTCATTGCGAATGAAACACTAGCGCCGAAAGTCGCCGCGCTGCCGCAAGCTGACGGGTCGATGCTCTCCATGCCGCAGGAAGACATGTCGCCACTGCTGCCGCTTGAACAATTGCAAGAAGAAATGCTCGTGCCGCTGGCCCCCGCATCACTCCTCGCCCGATAAAAAACAACCCACTGAGACCCCAGACAATGGCACTGAAACCTAGGCTCAATACGCCCGATAAACCGCTGGTCAGCATGATGGTGTTCAACTACAACTACGGCCGATACCTGCGGGAATGCCTGGACAGGCTACTCGCTCAAACCTACGACAATATCGAAATTTGCTTCTCGGACAACGCCTCGACCGATGACTCATGGGAAATCGCGCTCGAATACCAGAAGCGTTATCCTGACGTTATCTTCGTCGCCAGAAACCGCCAGAACTTCGGGACCGACGCTAATTTCGCCAATTGCTGGACCAACGCGCGCGGCAAATATTTTGTCGAAGTCTGCTCCGACGACGCATTGCTACCGGATTTCACTGAGCGATGCGTCAAGGCGCTCGAGGAACATGTTGACGCCGGTTTTGCCATGGTCCATCGCACGATCCTGGACGAACACGGCAAACACGTTATCGAAGCACCGTTTTACAATCAGACGTGCAAGATTCCCGGCGCTGGTCAAGCTGCCGTGTACATGATGGCCGCCGTCAATCCGGCCGTTACGCAAATCATGTATCGAAAACTGTTCACCTTTGGGAAAAGCGTTACCGGGGGTCTTGCCGGACGCTGGTACGGTACAAGCATGATGGACTTCAAGATGTGTTGCGAATGCCACACGGGGAATCGGCCGAACGATCGCCGAGGCGCTCGCCGAACGCGGCCTGAATATTGTCTGTCACGGGAAAACTGTCGACAGTTCGCAACGCGTCTGCCAGGCACTCGCGGACTTCGGCGTCGAAACGCTTCCCGTCGCCGCCGACCTGTCCAGACTGGAAGAAATCGACTATTTTTGCGCATGGGTGGCTGAGTCCGCGCCGTCGCTTAGCGTCGTCTACAACAACGCCGGCATTTCCCCACACTGTGCAGAGGGTTTCTGGAAAATGGGCAACCGGGATTTTATCGACTGTTACACGGTCAACACCTTGGCGCCGATACGGATTTGCCAGACCCTCATCCCCGCCATGCGTAGGCGCGGATTCGGAAGAATCGTCAATGTTTCCAGCAGTATCCAGAAACGTCCGGGCGAAATGGCCTACGCCTGCAGCAAGGCCGCGCTCGACAAATTCGTGCATGATCTTTCTCCCTCGCTGGCCGGCAGCGGCGTCATGTTGAGCCTGCTCGACCCCGGCTGGCTGAGCACCGACATGGGCGGACCGTCAGCATCGAACGACGTCGACAGCGTGCTGCCGGGCGGACTGCTCGGCGCGCTCGTCGATGGCAACGTCAACGGCCGCTGGTTCTCCGCGCAGGATTACCGCGGGCTGACGATCGAGTCGGCAATACGCAAAGCCCGTGATATCGGAGCTTTTTCATGACGCAACTCGTCAAATCCTGCCCGAAGCTCGAAAGCGGACTCCGCCTCGGCCAGGAAGGCATCCACGCCTGCGAGCTGGGCCCCTTCTCCTCGCCGATCTACTGGACGGCGGATGAAGCCGCACGGACGACGATCACCCGCGAGATGATCGCCGAGAAGCGGCGCTGGATTTTCGACCTACTGAACGACGACCATAGCGAGACGCCGTGCAAGCATTGCCACATGGTCGTCGAAAAACCGGCCGACGAAGTGCGCTTCGACCAACTGGGGCATATCGACCTGGCGGCGACGACGACCTGCAACCTGCGTTGCAACTTCTGCGGCTATACCTGGCACGACGCCTTCGCTGAGGCAAAATACGACGCGCTCGCCGTCCTGCGCCTGTATTCGCCCGAAGATGTGCTCTGGGACGCCACCGTCGATTTCAACGGCGGCGAGCCGACGCTGCTCAAGGACTTCGACAACCTCATCGACTACTTCGCCTCGCGCCGCATCCGGGTCTTCCTCTACACCAACGCAGTCACCTATCGGCAATCGGTTTACGACGGGCTGGCCAACGGCACGATCCGCTGGGCCTGCGTCTCCCTCGACGCCGGCACCCCTTCGACCTACGAAGCTCTCAAGAAAAGCAAACGATTTGAAGACCCCTTGGAGACGATCGCGCGCTACTCCCAGGCCGGCAGCCAGGGCAGAGGCCAAGTCGCCGTCAAGTACATCTTCGCCGACGGCAATTGCGGAGACGACGACGTCAGCGGATTCGCCTACGCGATGCTGGCACTCCGTCCGCAGGAAGTCTGGCTGACTTTCGACTTCGACCCCCTCCTGCCCGGCGATTGCGCCGACTTCGGCGGCCACGACTACTCGAAACATGTTTCGGCGTACGCAAAAACCTATTTGATGTTGGAAAAACATCTGGCAGTCGTCAGCCTGCAAGGCAAACTCCTCCTGCAGGCTGCGAAGGAGGAAATCGAACGCCTGCGCTCGGAAAGAAAATCCACATCTGCGTACCTCGAGCTCGTTGACTTTCGCGATGTGCGGCCAGCGCAAC
This sequence comes from uncultured Propionivibrio sp., assembly GCA_964575415.1. GTDB lineage: Bacteria > Pseudomonadota > Gammaproteobacteria > Burkholderiales > Rhodocyclaceae > Propionivibrio. Next base: position 229,026 of record CAZNQL010000001.1, on the reverse strand, counting down.
CCGCCGTCGAGACCACCGCACTCGCCGTCTCGCCGCTACGTATCCGTGTTCCCGGCGGTGACTGGCAGTCGATATCCCTGAAAGGGAAACGAGTGGTGCTCGCACCGGCCTGTGTTCTGGCGCGGCAGCTGTTGGCCGATCCGGAACTGAGCGAAGCCGAGGTCGTCGGTTTCCTCGACCGCGACGCCGTCCTGCACGGCAAGGAAATCGAAGGCGTGAAGGTCTTTCCATACGCTGAACTGGCCAAGCTGATGCCTGATCTTGTCATTGTCGCGACCCCCGAACATCATCGCCAAGCGATCACCCAGACGGTTTCGAACCACCTCGGTGCAAACACGAACGTCGCCGTGCTCGAAACATGCGCCGGTGACCGCAATTCAATTTCAAGGAAGACATGATGCAATGCGCACTCAAGGAAATACTGGAGCTTGCCAACGCCGCCCCGGCGGATCAGGCGTTCCTTTCCGTGCTTTTCGGCCAAAGTTTTGGAACCGACCGCCGCCCTCCTGCCGTCGTTCTTTACAGCGCCGGCGGACTCGGAATTGAACTGGCGCGTACCATGCAGAATCACGACATTCCCGTGAAGTGCATTTTCGACAACGGCTCTTCCAAAGCCGGAACACACGTTCTGGGTATCCCGGTCCTCTCTGGCAAAACGTTCAGTGAGCACTGGCAAGGCGAACCGATCCTGATCTCGTCGAGAAGGCACGCCGATGAAATCTACGGCCAACTGATCGCCCGGAATGTTCCGGGGAACGCAATTCTTTGTTCCCCGCAAAATCCGGAAACCGCTTTCCTGTATTCCTACGCGATGATCGGCAGCCAGACCCTGATTACGGGGTTTGCCAGGCAATACCGGCCTTTGACCATACAGGACATCCTGACTAGGGACGAAGAAAAGATACAGGCGGCCTACGACCTCCTTGCCGACGAGAAATCCCGGAATTTGTTCAGCACCAAACTGGCCTTGCTCGCATCCGGAGGCAATATCGCCTTGCTGAAAAGCTTCATCACCCGCTTCAGCGAACCCTACCGACAATTCGGCATGTTCGGCCGCGAGGGCACGACCGAATCCCTTTATTACTTCGACAACGATGTCATGCGCCTGCAGGATGATGAAGTTTATGTGGACGTCGGCGCTTTCGACGGCGACACGATCCTGACCTTTATCGACGCCTGCAAAAAACAGGGCGTCAACCATGACTCAATCATCGCCTTCGAACCCGACCCCCCGTATTTCGCCAAACTCATCGAGACATGCGAAGGCATTCGCAATGTCGAATGCCTTCCTCTGGGCTTGGGAGACAAGGACGGAAGCGTGCGATTCATGACCTCGGATCAAGAAGCTCGTTACCATGTTGGCATCGAGCATGCCGCAGGAGAACACGAAGTCAGGATCGTGACGCTGGACAATTTTCTGGACGGCAAACCGGTCACCCTGATCAAGATGGACCCGGGCGCCAACATCATTCCGAAGCTGCTGACCGGTACCAGGAACACCATCGCGCGATATCGTCCGAAGCTCGCCCTCGGCGTTTATCACTCGCTTCAGGCCATTTACGAAATTCCCTTGCAGGTACATGCCTACAGCCCGGACTACAATTTTTATCTCCGGCACGGCACCTATCATCTTTCCGATACCGACCTTTTCGCCATTCCTGTTCCATGAACGAACAGATTCACATCCGGAACTACCGAGAAACCCTCGATCGCTGCGCCGAAGCGGCCACAGGAAAGCCTGTCGCCGTGTTCGGCGCCGGCAAGGCCGGCTGGTACGTCATGAAGACAATGCAGACGCGTGGTATCGCCATCGTCTGTTTCTGCGACAACGACGCAGGGAAAGTGCAAACCGGTTTCCACGGATACGACGTCCTGACCCCGAACGAACTGCAAGGCCGACATCCCGATGCTGTCGTGCTGGTCGGCATCTTCCGCGATGAAAGCGCGAGAGCGGTCAAGGCATCGCTGAACGACCGGGGATTCGTCGTTCCGGAGCACGATGCTTACGCCTTTCTCTTCGGCTACCTCACCGAAGTCGCCGCCCGGAAATGCGCCCCCGAACTTCTGGCGGAAAGTTTGAACAGACTTTCCGCCTACTATTCGCTCGGCACCTATCGTTACGGAGACACCGACAACGGCGAATTCGTTTCTCCCTTTGTCACCGGCGTCGTCACCCAGAGATGCACCCTAAAATGTTACGACTGCGGCCAGCGGATTCCTTATTACGAGACCCCAGCCGATTTTCCGGTAGCCGATATCGTCCGCGACATCAAGCGCTACTGCGCTGCTTTCACGCTGGTCCCGGAAATCAGTCTACATGGCGGCTAGCCTTTCCTGCATCCCCATATCGGCGAGATTTGCCGGGAGTTGTCGTCAATCCCGAACCTGGTTTTCATCAACCTGATTACAAACGGCAGCGTCCTGCCTTCCGAAGCAACGCTGCATGACATGGCGTACGCCGGCGCGGACATTCATCAAAGCGACTATGGGAAACTGTCCCGAAAACAGGCCGAGGTGTTTTCGGCTTGCTCACGCCACAATGTTTTTTGCGACATCCATTTCGTGAACCCGAACGAGAAATGGACACGCTCAGGACCGGTGCGCCCTCATTACAGGAAACAGCAAGAAAACGACGAATGGTTCCAGAAATGCATCGCCACGGATATCTGCTGTCAGATCATGAACGGAAGGTTGTATCGCTGCCCGATTTCGGCTCATGAGTCGGCGCAAGGAAAAATCGCGGAGGACACCGAAAACTACGTGCGACTCGAATCCAGCGAGCAGGAAACGGTCTCGGCGGACATCAGGCGGTTCCTGTCGACGACGACAGCCCTGCCGGCATGCGACTTTTGCCCTATAGGAGAAGGCACCTACGTGACACCAGCGATTCAACTCTCCAAAGCCAACCGCCGGATACTGGAATCCGGGGAAAACCTGGCATGACGACCGCCGCAAAATTCCGCCGGGAGATGTCTTCATTCGTTGCGGAAATATCGGGGAACAACAGACCGGTTGTGGTCGTCGGTGCCGGCCGGGGAGGCTGGTATGTCCAACAATCCCTGGCCAAGAAGGGAATCGCTGTCGCCGCATTCGCTGACAACAATCCGGCCAAGCACGGCAATTATTGCGGCGTTCCGGTCATCGCGCCACAGGCCGCCGCCGAGCGCCACCCGGACGCGATTTTCCTGCCGGGACTGCTCGGCACGAAAAACCTGCAGGCGATCTCGACACAACTAGCCGGGATTGGCATCGGAGACACGCGCCATCTGATGCCGTGCATCCTTTTCGACTATTTCACCGAAGTCGCCCGGCGCAACATCGATCCCGAGGCATTAGCAACGACCATCGAGCGGTACTACGCCGAACAGATGGACGCCCCGACCATTTCGCCTTCGCTCTCCTGCATCGTCACGCAAAAGTGTTCGTTGTGCTGCGAGGAATGCGGCGCCTTCGTCCCCGAAATCGTCTCGCCGAAGACTTATCAAGTCGACCAGATCATCGAGGATCTTCACACCTATTGCAGCGCCTTCGACGTCGTGCATCACGTCGCCTTGCAAGGGTGGAACCGTTCATGCACAGGCAGCTGGCCGAGATCGTCCACCGGGTCGCAGAGATTCCGAATCTGATTTTCATCGACAGCGTCACCAACGGCACGATCGTCCCGAAACAGCGCACCCTCGACGCCCTAGCCGAAAACGGCGCCTGCGTCATCGTCTCCGACTATGGAACCGCATCCTCGCGAGCCGAGGAGGTCGCCGCATCCTGTGCGGAAAACGCAATTTTCGTGGACTACTACCGCTACACGGCTGACGCCGACTGGGGCATGCAGCACCCGATTATTGAAAGGAAGCGCGCCCCGGCGGAAAACGACCGGATTTTCAGGAATTGCATCGCCAACGCATCGATATGCTGCCAGATCATGGACGGCAAATTGCATCGTTGCAGTTTTTCGAATTTCACCCAGAACTTGGGATTGATTCCCTTCTTCGAAAACGACTGCGTCGATCTCGAACGGCAAAGAAATTCGGAAAACATCCGAAACGAAATCCGGCAACTGGCGTTCAGGAAAGCCGCGCTACAGGCTTGCGATTACTGCCCGGCTTCCTCCCGCGGACGGATCGGCGCCGGAATCCAGGTTGCCAAACCTTCGCACCGGAAATGATCTGATACGGTAAAACAATGCGAAACATTTCCACAACAGCCCTGGCAACGCCGAACAGGCTTGACTCTCTCTTTTCGATGATTGGCTGAAAACGACATGAATCAATGTGCCACGCCTTCGCCGGCAGTCCCGCCGCTAGTCTCGATGGTCGTCCACAGCAGGAACGACGAGGCGCATCTTCGCTCCTGCCTAGACAGTCTGATTGCCCAAACGCACCGCAACCTCGAAATCATCGTTTATGACTTCGCTTCGGAAGACGGCTCGTGGGACATAATCACTGAATTCCAACGGCGACACCCCGGCTTGTTGACCACATTGAGATTACGCAAGGACTACTATCCGGAAGCACTCGTCGATCACATGCAGAACGTGCGCGGGAAATACTTCATGCGCTTTCACGCCTCTTGCTTCATGGAACCTGAGCTTATCGAACGCTGCCTGGGCATGATCGGGAAAAACGCAGCGACGGCGCTGGTCAGGATCCGGACGCGCCGGATCGGCAACGGCAGCGAGGAAATCCTCGAACCCCCGCTCTATGAGGCGTCGACAATCGTCGCCGGGCGCGACCATATTCCGCGCCTGCTCATGACCAACCCGGAACCGTTCTCGACAGTCGCCTTTTACAATTCCGACATCATGAAGCTGCATGCTGGTTACTCGGCCTATCTGACCGAACTCAATCTTGCCACGCGCTACGGCATCGGCTACCTCCATGAACCACTTTTAACGATTCAACGACCGGCACTTCAAAACAATGGCGATGCCCTAGCGCATTATTTCCAGCTCTATCTCGACAAGCGCAACTTTACCCGTCAAGCGACAATCGACGGTATGAAAGAACTCGACGCCACCTGCGCCGAGGCCATCGGGGAATTGGCCAACATCCTTGTCGGGAAAAGCCGGAGTGCCCTAGCGGAAGGCAGCCTCGTATCTGCGAAACAGTGGTTTCATCTGGCCGCTGCCATGGCACCGAAAATCGAGCAGGAAGCGCTTTTCCAATTGCTCGCAGCCGACTTGGAACGTACCGCGGATATCGCCCGGAAAAATGCGTGAAGGAGCGGAAATGACGCGCACGCCGGACGCCACGGATACGCAGAACCCGTTGGTCAGTGTACTCATCTTCAACTTCAACTACGGCCGTTTCCTGCGCGAGTGTTTCGACAGTGTTCTTCGCCAGACCTATCCGAACCTCGAGGTCTGTTTCTCGGACAACGCCTCGAGCGATGACTCCTGGCTGATTGCAACCGAATACCACGCAAATTCGCCGACAGGTTCAACATTTCCCGCAACCGGATCAACCTCGGCCCGCACGCTAACCTGGCGAACTGCGCTTTCGGCAAAAGAGGGAAATACCACCTGCAATTGTGCTCGGACGACGTTCTCGAGCCTGAATACATCGAGCGCTGCGTGAGCGCCTTGGAAGCAAACCCGGACTGCGCCTTCGCCATGGTCAATCGCTCGATCATCGACGCTTGCGGCAAAGTAACCCCCGAAGCGCCATTTTACGACCGCTCCTGCATCATTCCCGGCGCTGGGCAGGCCGAGGTGTACATGATGGCGGCAGTAAATCCAAGCGTATCGCAGATCATGTACGTTTCGAGCAAATCCGCCGTTCACGGCAAGAACGTGGCGAAGGAGTTGGCCGGCCGCTGGTATGGCACGCGTCTGCTTGATTTCCATTTATGTTGCAACTACCCGATCGCGTATATCAAGGAACCGTTATTGCGGCACCGGTTGCACGACGAAAACGATTCGCTGAAGGCTGCGCAGCATCTGATTGAAATCATAGGCCCCTATGTGCTGAATCAACAGTTCGCCGAAACAGCGCGCGCCTACAACCTCGCCGGCGTAGAAAAGCGGCTGCCGGCTTCAATCGAGAAACTCGGCACACTCTGTTTGCGCTACTGCGCCAGATTCCTGCTCGGCGGAGACGAAGCGACCGGAGAGCGTTATTACCATCTCGCTTCTGCACTTTCGCCCGCCGTCAAATCCGGGCGAATTCATTCCCTGCTCACGGATTACTGGGACGCCTCCAAAGCGTCGAAGCAGTCGATTCTGGAAAATTTGCGCGCCGAGTTGAATTTTCTCGCGCGCGAGGTTTCGTACCCTCCGCCCGACGGAAGCGTTCCCTTATGAGTTCTGATAAGAAACTTACCGGTTCGACGCGAACGAAGTTCACGAAGAATTGCCTCGCCCCGTGGCGCTCGCTTGAATTTCTTGCCGACGGAAAAGTTTCACCGTGCTGCGGACCGATCCGTGGCGATTTCGGCAACCTGCTCGAAGACCTTCCGACGCTGGATGAAGAAGGCGGACTATTCAGGAATGACGCTTACCGCGATCTCCGGCGAAGACTGCTCGACGGCGACCTGCCCGAAGCCTGCAGGAATTGCCGCGCCGTCCATGATCCGGATATCCCGGTCGAGGCCTTCGAACGCAAGGTCGTCGACTATCTCGAAGCCCGCGGCGTAACAACCGAAGGCAAAGACCTGGCTGACCTGTACGCTTTTGAAGAATGCGGTGGCAACATCACTAACCGCTGCAATTTTGCCTGCATCTATTGTTCTCACTCCGGTGCCGGTGCGAAGCTGGGAAGTCTCGGCAAGGTGATGGCGCGCGAGTCTTTCATGGCGATCCTGGATTGCCTGATTGAGCGGGGTTTGCGGATATTCAATTTCTGCGGCCTTGGTGAACTGACCGCCTACCGGCACTGGCAGTCCTTATGCCGCGACATCCTCGACCGTCACCCGGATCTCAAGCTGAGGCTGATCTCGAATTTTGGCCGCCGGTTAAGCCATGACGATCTCGCACTGCTGGCCCGTTTCGAACTCATCCAGATCAGCTGCGACACCTTCGACACAGCCCGATTCGACTGGCTACGCGGCAAGGAAAAGCTTCCCGTATTGCTTGAAAACCTCAAGGCTCTGCGCGCCATTCTGGAAACCCGGGCGCCTCCACGCCCGACGCTTGCCTTCAACGTCACGGTTTCCAACGCCAACGTTGACGACATGATCGGGATCTTCCGCTACGCCGCCGAGCACACGATGCACGTCCATCTCAGCGCACTCTTCGACATGGAAGGGTCCATCGCCAAAGAAACGGGATGCGTCCGAAAAATCTGGGAAGTTTCCGGGCACGCCTTGCTGCACAACCGCGAGGTCTTCCTCGATCTTCCGAGAAGACTGAAAGCGGCCAATCCATTGGCGAGCGTCTGGGAATACCGCCATCTCCACGACGAACTCATGCGCCGGGCCGACCTCGTCAGCTTGAACCAGTTTCTGCCCGAGGCGCATGAACGCTTCTATTCGGCATTTTTCGCTGCGCCTCAAATTGCCGGCACGGCCTACCTGAGAAAAGTCTGGCTGGATTTCGACGAAGCGATCCGCGGCATATGGATCGAACCCGGCGTAAAATTCATCGTAACACTGCCTTTCGATTCCGCTTCATTGCGCTACCGCGTCCATCTCGTCCAGACGAAAATCGACGGCAGCCTCATCCTTGACGAAGGCAATACCGTGATGGCGAATGTCGGCAAAACGCTGACGGTCTCGACGAATGGAAACACCGGTGCGCATTTTCTTTTCGAGGTCACCGACTATTCCCGAAGCGAATGCGCCTGCCCGGCCAATAAAATCGTCGTCGATGTCCGCGACGCAAACGGACCCCGCCGTTGCGTCCGTGAAGCGACCGACAGCTCGGCACTGGAACGCATCGCCGAACACTTTGCCGACAGCCAGCAGCCGCTGATCCTCTGGTGCGCCGGACTCAAGACCTTGCAAGCTTTGTCCGACACACGTCTTTTGCAAGCGAACATCGCCATGATTATCGACGGCGCCCCCGACAAGCAGGGAAAAACGCTGTGCGGGCATACGATCCGCCCTCCCGAAGCGGCCCGCGATCTCGTTTGCCCGATTCTGGTTCTGCACGCATCGGCCCCCGAAGCCGTCGAACAAGAACTTCGCCGCGCCGGCTACCGCAACGAAATTCTCATTCCATGAATTATTTCGTTCTCAAATACAAATACGCCATCGAGAAAAAATACAATCTTGGCGACAACATCCAGAGCATCGCGACCGTCAAAGCGCTCCGCTCGTGCGGCATTCCGCCGGACAGGATCGGCGCGATGAACCGGGACGATATCGCCCGCCCGTCGAAAAACCAGGGAATCCTGATCGCGCAAGGCTGGTTCGGCTGCCGCCCCGGCGCCGCGCCCCTCCCGATCGACGACGACGGAATCCTGCCCCTGTTTTTCGGTTTTCACCTCAACGAAGGCAGTTGGGAGTATCTGGCCAACGACCCACGCTTTCTGGCGTCGATGCGGAAACATGCGCCCATCGGCTGCCGCGATTTCGGCACGCGCGATTACCTGCGCAGCATCGGCATCGAAGAAGCTTATTATTCCGGCTGTCTCACCCTGATATTCCCGAAACGGGAAACGGCGCCGACGCAGCAGCGTATTTTCCTGGTCGACCCGCTTGGAAACGCCGAAACCTACCTGCCACCACAGCTCCAGCAAAACGCCGTCCATCTTGCGCAGGAATCCCCCTTTCCCTCCAGCGTATGGCCGATCAGCGAAAGCGACGTCGAACGCGTTCACGAACTCGCGCTTGAACGACTGAGCGACATCCGCAACCAGGCCTCGTTGGTGCTGACCCGCCGTATACACATTGCTCTGCCCTGTCTAGCCATGGGTGTCCCGGTGATCTTCACCTTCGACCAGCCGGATAATCCGCGCGTTTCCATGATCAAGGAATGGCTGACGATTTACTCGACAAGCGACTACCCTGACATCGACTGGAATCCCGCGATCCCGGACGTCGATTCCGAGAAGCAACAAATCCTGCGACTCTTCCGCTATCGCCTGCAAAGCTTGGAGCGGCAGCTCGGGCTGGCGACTGAAGCCCGTCTCTCCGAAGCGGAAAGCGAACTGGCCAGATCATGCCTGGAAAACGAATGTCGGAACACGCGAGGTGCAACAGGACTCACCGTCAGCTCGTATTCACGAGACAGTTTCATGCAACTGGCTTTTTCTCCACAGCAGATCGAGCAACTCGCAAACGACACGCCGCTGATTCTGTTCGGCGCCGGCGCCGCTGGCATCCAACTCAAGCAGATTCTTGAATACTTCGGCCATACCGTGCACCGATTCTGTGACAACAACGCACGGGAAGACGATAATCGGCTTTGCGAAGGCATCCCGGTAATCGGCGCCCGGCGCCTGTTCGACGAGTGCAGGAACAGCCTGACATTCATATCAACGCTCAACGGTTACGCTGCGATAAAAACACAATTGATTTCAAATGGAATTCCAGAATCGCAGATCGCCGGCTCCGCAAGTCTGATCAGCAAGTTTTCCCATTTCGCCGTACCCGAATCACGACAACCGACGAGGGCTTGCCGCTATGCATGAACCGATCCGAAACATCCGGTTTGCGCCCGGTGACGAAAGTTACCCGCTAGTCAGCGTTCGCATTCACAACTTCAACTACGGGCGCTTCCTCCGCCAGTGCTTCGACTCGGTTATCGCGCAGACCTATCCGAACCTTGAAATCAGTTTTTCTGACAACGCGTCGACGGACGATTCCTGGGAAATCGCCCTCGACTATCGTGACAAATATCCGGAAATCGTCAGCATCGCCAGAAACCGCAAGAACTTCGGCCCGGACGCCAATATCGTCAATTGCGTCTTCGCGTCCCACGGCAAATATACGGTGCAGATGTGTTCGGACGACGTCATGGCCCCGGATTTCATCGAGAAATGCGTTCGCACGCTTGAGGAACACCCCGAATGCGCTTTCGTCATGGTTCATCGCAGCATCATCGACGGCGAAGGCCGGATAACGGAAGAGCCGCCTTTTTACGATCGCTCCTGCATCATTCCCGGACACGAGCAAGCGGCCGTCTATATGATGGCCGCGATCAACCCCAGCATCTCCCAGATCATGTACGTTTCATCACGTGAAGCAGTCCATCGCGTCGATTTTTCGAAGGTACTTGCCGGTCGCTGGTACGGCGCCCGCATCATGGATTTCAACCTTTGCTGCGACTACGACGTTGCCTACCTCAAGGAACCGCTGCTCCAGCATCGGTTGCACGGCGCCAACGATTCGCATGTCGCCGCCGGCAACCTGATGGAAATCATCGGACCGTTTCTCCTCCACCGCCAGTTCTCGGAAATTGCACGGTCAAGAGGAATGCAAGGCGTGATCGACAATCTTGACAAGGCAACCGAGAAACTGAGTTAGCTTTGTCTGCGCTATTGCACGCGCTTTCTGTCCGACGACATGCTGGACGTCGCTGAACGATATTTCCGGCTAGCGCTGGCACTTTCGCTGAATATCAAATCCGAACCGACATACGCGAAAATCAAAAAATTCTGGAAAGCGAACGATCAGGAACGACGGATAATCCTCGACGAACTGAAAGTCGGCCAGAACCTCATGAACCGCGAGGTTTCCTACTCCCCTCCAGCAGGAAGCATTGAAATCAGGTAAAACAACGATGAACGAAACTATCGAGAACCTGCGGAAAACGCTGGCAAGAGAACTGGACGATGGATTCGTCTCGCGATCGAATTCCATCGCCGACGGCATGCTCGCCGGCTTCCCCGTCATTATCTACGGCGCCGGAGAATGCAGTCACTGGTTCATCGAGATCGCCATGAAAATGCATGGCTACCGACCCATTGCCGTCATCGACCGTGCATTGCGCAAAGGACAAATCTGGAACGGCATTCCGGCCTATTCGCCGCTAGAGTTCGAACCGACCGAAACACAAAAAAACGACGCGCGGATAGTCGTCTGCGTCGGCAGCGAAACGCTGCACGACGAAATACGCACGACCCTGATCGACATGGGATTCAAAAATATCGTGCCATTGCGTGATATTTACGAGATCCACAATCCGTTTTCCCAACCACCGGAACTGATAGAAAAAGGCCCCGCATTCTTCCGCGAGAATTCCGATTCCATACTTGCCGCGTTTGACAAGCTGGCTGATAGGGAAAGCCAGGAGGTTTTCGTCCGCTTCTTGCAGACGCACCTGCGGCGCAAGCCGGTGCCGATTCCGCAACGCCCGCGCCACGAGCAATACTTCCCGATCGATATACCGCTCGCCCGCAGCCATGCCCGTTACGTGTGCTGCGGCGCTTACGACGGCGACACCGTGCGACTGCTCCACGACACCTGTGGCAAGGTGGACTCCATCGCCTGCTTCGAGCCGGAAGCGCATATTTATAGCCGGCTGATCGCCTATCTGGAACGGGAAAGTCATGCCCTTGCCGAGCGTATTCTTACCTGGCCCTGCGCAGTTCACGGCCACAGCGGGCTGATGCCCTTCATCCCCGGTGATGGCCTCGGTTCGCGAATCAGCGCGAATGGAAGCGCCAAGGTTCAATGCGTTACGCTCGATCAGGCGCTGGTCGGATTCGACCCGACATCCATCTCGATGGACATCGAAGGCGTCGAACCCGACGCACTACGCGGCGCCGAACAATTGCTGCGCAAGTGCGCGCCCGATCTCGGCGTTTGCGTGTATCACTCACCCAATCACGCCTGGGAAATCCCGCTCTACCTCGACAGCCTTGGCGTTGGTTACAAGTTCTATCTGAGAAACTACACGGGTTTTGCCATCGAGACCGTACTTTATGCCAGTGTCTGAAACCAGAAACCCTGCAGAGATTATGCCGCGTGTCAGCGTGGTCATGCCGGTATACAACGCCGCCGGCTTTCTCGCCGCGTCGGTCGGCAGCGTCATCGAACAGACGATGGCCGACTGGGAACTGATTCTTGTGGACGACGGATCGACCGATAACAGCTTGCAGGTTTGCCAGGAATACGCACTGGACAATCCACGCATCCGCGTTGTCGCACAGGCTAACCGAGGGCCGTCGGCTGCACGCAACACCGGAGTCATCGCGTCGAAGGGCGAGTTCATCTTCTTTCTCGACGCTGACGACCGCCTTCCGTCCGACGCCTTGGAACTGCTGCTGTCCGCCGTCGAAACCGAGCGGGCCGACATGGCGCTCGGCAATTTCCTCAAACAGGAGAACGATGCGCCTCCGGCGTCACAACGGGCAATCCTCGCCCTCGGCGCCGAGCCTTTCCGCGGCAAAACGAGAGTTCTCGCCGACACTGAGCTAATCCAATACCTCCGCCATTTTCTGCATTACCCGAGCAACCACCTCGTCAGTTACTTCTGGGCGCGTCTCTACCGACGTTCGCTCATCGTCGAATTTGCGCTTTGCACCGACAAGAATATGCGCCTGTTCGAGGATTTCGCCTTCAACCTCGCCTTCCTCGGCAAGGCCAAACGGCTCGTATTCGTCAATCGGCCGGTTTATATCTACGTCCTGCGCAGCGGCCACGCTTCGGCGAGCATGTCCATCCTGAACGCCACCAGCCTCACCGCCGATATGCAATCGTTCCGGCAGGTCGTCGTCGACTTCATGGCAGAAATCGGTGTCGCCGGAGAACTGGCTGCAACCGTGCGCGAGGAGGTCGGGCATACGCTGGTCCATTACGCGATCATTTTCATCGTCCGAACCTGCCGACAGATCGATTCGAAAAACCGCACCGCGATTCTCCATGAGCTCCGGAGTTTCGTCTCATCGCCCGTATTACGTGAATCGCTGCCGTTCTACAAACCGCAACCGGGTAACAGCCGACTGCTCCCCATGCTGATCAAACTCAAGCTTGTGCGCTTGCTTGCCGTTATAGCTCAGTCGAGAGGGAATCGGCGTTACGGCAAATTGAAGAACGGCAGGGCATGAAACAAGGATTCATCGATCGTCTGAAAAACTCGGAAAAACCGTTGATCTTGAACGGCGCCGGCGTCGTTGGCGAAGCCGTGCTCGACTTCTGCCAAACACACGGTTTCCCAGTTGCGGGCGTCTGTGACGGCAGCATCAAGGTTGCCGGCAGCGATTTTCACGGTTACCGCGTCATCCATACGCCGCGACTCAAGGAACACTTCGCCGACGCCCTCGTCCTGATTTCAGCTGCAGCAATCAAGGATGTCGTCGATCTGCTGCAGACTCAGGGCCTGAACGACTGGATCGCCGCCGGCCCCCTGCTGGAAGACGAAGATACGCAACAGGATGCGCCGGAAGTCGATTCTCGGAAATTCTCGATCGAGACCTGTATCGATTGTCATCGGGGCTATCTGGAACCGGATAAAGTTTTTCTGCGCAGCGTCGACATCATCATCACCGAACGCTGTTCGCTGAAGTGCCGAGATTGCTCGAACCTGGCACAGTACTACCCGCGCCCGAAGAATGTTCCGCTTCAGTTGATCGACCGATCCATCGACGCCTTGTGCGCTCTCGTCGACGAAATCATGGAACTGCGCGTCATCGGCGGCGACGCTTTCATGAACAAGGACTGGCCCAAGGTCGTTGCCCGACTGATCGGCGAGTCCAAAGCCAAACGGATCGTCATCTACACCAACGGCACCATCGTCCCTAAGGACGAATATGCGCCGCTGCTTTCGCACCCCAAAGTCCTGACGGTCGTCACCTATTACGGCACGCTTTCGCGCAACCTGCCCTCGCTACGTTCGTATTTCGACCGGCACCAGATTGCGCATCGAATCCTCACCGTGGATTCATGGCTGGACTGCGCGACGATCGAAAAACACGAGCGGACCGAAGAAGGTAACCAACGCCTCTACCAGGAGTGCTGTGCAAAAAACATGTTGAGTCTCTCGGACGGCAAGCTGTTCCGCTGCCCGTTCGCGGCCAACGCGGACCGTCTTTCCGCCGTCCCCGACTTACCGGACGACTATGTCGACATCCTGTCGGGAGACGAAGGCGAGTTGCGCCACAGGATCAAGCGCTACGTTTTGAGAAACGCTCCCCTGAACACCTGCGACTACTGTAACGGCCGGCCGCTTTCGGGAAACGAGGTCACGCCGGCAGTACAGCCCGCCAAGCCACTGCCGTACTTCAGCTACGACCGACCGGAGAAGCGTCATGACTGACACCGTCGCCGACGCCGTGCGCGTCCTCGTCGACGCGGTTCCCGATCCGAACGCCGGGCTTCCCGACGAGATTTTCTATTACGTCAGCCGGACGACGCCGTTCATCAACGTCGATCTCCTGATCAAGAACGCATCCGGCAGGACGTTGCTGGCCTGGCGAGACGACGTCCATGCCGGCACGGGATGGCATATCCCCGGCGGCATCATCCGCTTCAAGGAAACAATTGCCGAGCGCATCAGCCAGGTCTCGCTACGCGAGATCGGCACGCTCGTCGACTACGACCCGGAGCCGGTGGCAATCAACGAAATGATTCACCGTGATCGTGAACTGCGCGGCCATTTCATTTCCCTGCTCTACAACTGCCGGCTTGCCGCCTCCTTCGTTCCCGAGAATCGCGGCTTGACACCATCCGATGCCGGCTTCCTGGCCTGGCATGATGCGTGTCCCGACAACATGATCGTTTATCACGATGTCTATCGACAATACATCTAAACAGCAGCCCGACAAGGCCAAGGACATTAGCGGCCAAGCGCCCGGTGGTGCCCGGCAGCCGCTGGCCCGCGTCCTGCCGCTCGCGACGCCTTACGTGGTGCAGATCTTCCCGGTCTATGCCTGCAATTTCAAATGCAGCTACTGTATTTTCTCGGTGGAAAAATCGGAGCGCGGCTTCATCTCCGAGAAAAACCTGATCGATTTCGACCTCTACCACAAATGCGTCGACGACATGACGCGCTTTCCCGACAGGATCAAGGTGCTCCGTTTCGTCGGCATCGGCGAACCGCTGTTGCACAAGAAAATCGTCGACATGGTGGCGTACACGGTCGATCGTCGGATCGCCAATACTGTCGAGATCGTCACCAACGGTTTCCTGCTCGACAAGGCGATGGTCGACGGACTGGTGCGAGCTGGACTGTCGCGCCTCGTGATCTCGATCCAGGGAACAGCGCAAGAAAAGTATCTTGAAGTTTCCGGAGTGCGGGTCGATTTCGAAAAATTCATGGCCCAGTTGGCCTACCTGCGGGCGAACAAGGGAAACATGCACGTTTACATTAAGGTCATCGATACGGCGTTAAAGGACGATGACGACCGCGCCTTGTTCTTCGAAAAATTCGCGGCGCTCTGCGATTCGATCGCTGTCGAGAATACGGTTCCGATCCACAAAGCCATCGATTTCAGTGGCATTCTCGCCGACAAGGAAAACGCAAGAACGCAATTCGGTTTACCGGTGCACGACGTCGCCGTTTGTCCGCAGCCGTTTTTCCACATGCAGATCAACCCGGACGGAAAAGTCGTCCCCTGTTATTCTTGGGACTATCCGGCTATTCTCGGCGACTGCAATGAGGAAAGCGTGACGGACATCTGGAACGGCAGCCGCTTCCGCGCTTTCCGGCGCGCCATGCTCGACGGCGTCGCCCAGGCGTCCCCCGTTTGCGAGGATTGCAGCATCATCAAATACCGCTGGTTCCCTGAAGACGACCTCAGCGCGGACGCGCAGCGTCTCAAGGAACTGTATTGAGCGGCAGAAACGAATGAGGAACAAACTATGAACACCCAAGTCGCCCCCGCCGATCAACTCCTGACACCCGCTGAGCTGGAGCGCCGGAACGGACTGCGCGCACGCAAACCCTACCTCGCCGACAAGCTGGCCGCGATCTCGGCCATGGAGGCGCGCGGCGAAGTCAGCCCGATCATCCGCCTCGAAAAAAGCTATTTGTGCAATTTCCAGTGTACGCATTGCTCGGCCGAGTTCTACATGGACCGACACCTGAAAAAGGTGCACAAGATCGAGGACCCCCGCCGGCAGATGACCCTCGACGACGTGCGGGAAATCTCGCGCCAGGCCGATGAGCTGGGATTGGGACGCTTCGTCATCACCGGCGGCGAGCCCCTGGTCATGAAAGATTTCGACGCCGTCGTCGAAGCCATCGACCCCGACAAGCACTATGTCATTTCCGACACCAACGGCTGGTTCCTGGACCGGAAAAAAGCACGGCACCTCAAGGACATCGGCGTCGAGAAAGTGCAGATTTCGATCGACAGTTTCATCGAGGCGGAACACGACGCCTTCCGCAATAAACCCGGCGCCTGGAAACGCGCCATGCGGGCACTCGATGCGTCGCAGGAAGTCGGCTTGAACATCATCATCCAGACGGTGATGGTCAAGGGCCGGGCAAAGTCACAGGAATTCCTCGACTTCTGCAAATTCGCAACGGAAAGGAAGATCGGCCTCTACGTCTCCTACGCCAAACCGACAGGCTCGTGCTCGGTTCACCCGGAATACGTCATCGACAAGGAGGAAGCCGACTTCATCCGCGAACTGGAGAAGGAATACAACGTCTTCACCCACATGACACCATCGTACGGCTCATACAAGGGTTGTATCGCGGTCAAGGGCATCATCACCATCACTTCGACCTGCGAAGTGACACCATGTCCCTACATCGACCTCTCGTTCGGCAACCTGCGCGAAACGTCGTTGAAGGAAGTCCTTACGCGCGGCATGCGCAACCGCTGGCTCGGTCCTTACCGGCCGGATTGCCCGATCGGCGAGGATCTCGACTTCATGCAGTTGCACGCGTCCCGAACCGACAGCGCCGTGCTGTTGCCGATCCCCTGGGGACAGGGCTTTTCGGAACAGGACAGCATCGACGCCCCGGTCAAGCCATCGGAACCGGCCAACGCCAGCGCCGAAGCGCTTTTCGACGAAAGCGGCAGAAGAATTCCCCGGCGACTGACCCATCCGGCGAATCCGGTGTCCCGGGGTTACTTCACCATCGAGCAGCCGGACGTCGATTACGCGCAAATTTTCGAGCGCATCTCGCGCCACCTCGGCCACCCCGCCGCGCTGACTCGCAACCAATTCGAGGCAAGGGCGCAGGCAATTGTCGATGGCTTAGCTGCTATGCCGGCAGTGGCAAACATGATGCGCGGCGTCCGCGTTCCGTTTTTCCTGCCGAAAGGCGATCATGCCGACCTCGGCACGGCCATCGACGAGCGCTACCTGCTGGCCGTGGAATCGGCTTTCACCGAAGCCTTCCCGCACTACACCTTCAAGAACCACAGCCCGACGCCCCTGACCGGAAGAATCGACATTCAACCGGGCTCGCGCCATGAAACACTGCTCGAAAAGATGCGCGACACGGACGCGGTCGGCTGGTATTTCCCGTGCCTGACCGAGTTCTCGGTGCCGGCGACGATCGAGCAGATGGCCAACCTGCCCGAGAACTTGCTGCTGGCCGGTGGCGTGGACACTTGCGCAGCGCTCGTCGGTTCGCCCTCCTTGCTGGATCGGGAGGAAGGCTATCCGAACCTGCTCTGGCTGGCGGCAATGCAGACGGAAGACGAGAACGTCGGCTATTACTTCGAGGCCTATGGTCGAAACCTGACGTTCAACCGGCGCCCGCATTTCGGACAGGTCTCGGAATACTGGGACAGCGGCATCGTCGTCCTCGGCTGATGGCGGGACTGGTTCGATGACCGCCGCACCCCAGTCTTCCCAGACTAATCACCGCCTGGCCGGCGACCTCGATGAAATCTTTCATCGCGTCGGCAATCTATGGGAGGAATTTCGCGGTCGCGGTATCTTCGTCACCGGCGGTACCGGCTTCTTCGGCAAATGGCTGCTGGACAGCCTGCTCTGGGCCGATCGCCGACTGTCGCTCGACCTGCGAATTCTGGTACTGACGCGCGACCCGGGTCGGCTTCTCGCCGAACTTCCCCACTTGGCGGGTGGCAAAACCATCCGCTTCCTGACGGGAGACGTGCGCGATTTCACCTTCCCCGACGAGAAGTTTTCCTATGTCATCCACATGGCAACGACCTCGGCGGAAGCAACGTTTGGCGGTGAGAAACCGCTCGAAAAATTCACCACCTCGGCACTCGGCACACAACGCGTCCTCGAATTTGCTGCCCGCTACGGCGTGGAAAAATTCCTGCTGACGAGTTCGGGCAACGCCTACGGACCTGTAACAGGAAAAACTACCGCCATCACCGAGGATCATCCGGGCGCACCAGACATTACGGCGCCGGTATCCTCCGCACTCGGCGAAGGCAAACGGGCCGCCGAACTTCTGGCCCGAATCTATTCGGATAATCACGGCTTCGAGGCCAAGATTTGCCGTTGTTTCACTTTCCTCGGGCCGTATCTGCAAACCGACCTGCATTATGCTGCTGGCAACTTCATCCGCGATGCCGTAGCCGGAAAACCGATCCGCATCCATGGCGACGGCACACCGCTCCGCTCCTTCCTCTACCCGACCGATCTGATCGTTTGGATGATGAATCTGCTTTTGCGTGGAAAATCGGGGCGGCTCTACAACATTGGCTCGGAAGAAGCCGTATCGATCGGCACACTCGCTGAAAAAATTGCCCGCCTGAGCGGCAGTAAGGTCATCGTCGAAGGTGCTCAAACACAGTTGGCAACATCGAGCCCAAACACCTACGTGCCGTCGATCGCCCGGATAGTCAACGAACTCGGTGTCAGTCGGGAAATCTCACTCGATACGGCAATTACCCGAACGCTCTCCTTCCACCACAATAAAACTCACTTTGCGGAATAATCGACAATCATGGATCTGAGCCTTTTCGAAAGTCGCCGCTCGCCCTACTACATTCTCGCTCCGGACTTTCGCCACTCGTCCGCCGGCATCCGCAATCTCCACTACCTGTGCCACGTCCTGAACGAGATGGGTTACGAGGCCTATCTCGCCGGCGCGAGTGTCACTTCCGATTTCCTGAGAACCCCCCTGCTCGACGAATCGACGATCGAACGCCATTTCCGCTCGGGTCGCTTGCCGATCGCAGTCTATCCGGAAATCATTTCCGGCAACCCGCTGCACATCCCGGTTGTCGCCCGGTGGCTGCTCAACGTGCCGGGCGCTCTCGGCGGCGACGTCTTTTTCAAGAAAAACGACCTGATTTTCTATCATCTGCCCTGGTGCCTGCCCGAAGGACTGGAAGGGCATTCGCTCTACATCCCGAGTACCGATACGCGATTGTTCAACAACGAGAACAATCCCATGGATTCCAAACGCTCGGGGTTCTGCCGCTACGCCAACAAATACCTGGCGTTCGGCGGAAAAATCAAGCCCGAGCACGAGCCCTATCAAAGCCTCGGCCACGAAACTCCCCTGACGCCGGAAGAAATCGCATCGATCCTGCGCCGCTCGGAAGCGCTCTATTGCTACGAACGCTCGGCGATCATCCAGGAAGCCGTCGCCTGCGGTTGTCCGGTAATCAATGTCGCTTCGGAATACTGGGACATTCAGCCGTACGAGGTCTGTGAACCGGGAATCGAAATCGATAATGGCCCGACGTCGTTGGCCAAAGCCCGGGCCGAAATCACCGATTCGGCGCAATTTCTGAGAGACAACCAGGCCGCTGCCCTGGAACAAATCCGAGATTTTGCCGAACTGACCCAAGCCCATGCGCAAAATATTCTGAGGGCTGCAAACAAGCCGGCATCGGTCAATTCGCAGCTGGACTGCTGGCTGCTCGACGCTGCTGAAAGGATGCGCCACCTCGACGATTTCCGGAACTCGCGCGCCGCACTTTCCGCCAATTCCGGCGTCAACAAAATCCCGACAACGGACCGCGAATCGGAATACGCACAGTGGTGCTTGAAACATCAATTACAGGAAAGCGACCTGCGCTATTTCCAGGAACACGTCGGCAAGCTCTGGAAAAAACAGCCGCTTTTCGAATTTATTCTGATTTTGCGCCCCGGCCAGGAAGCGCTGCTCGCCGATACCATCGATTCGCTCGCCGCCCAGTTCTACGACGGCTGGCGCTTATCGATCTTTGCCCGCGCGCCCTCGCCCGATCCGGAATTCTCGGCCGAATCGGCCAAGGTGCGCTGGATCCAGACAGAAGGCGAAAACGCCGTCGCCGACGCCGTCAATCAACGGATTGCCCAATCGCCGGCCAACTGGTTCGGCTTCTTCGAATGCGGCACGCAATTCCCGCAGCAATTGCTTTTGATCTGCGGCGATTACATCGCCACTCGCCCGAAGTGGCAGCTGATTTACACCGACGATGACACCATCAACGCGGAAGAGCTCCGGCAGGCCCCGCGCTTCAAGCCAGATTGCAATCCAGACTTGCTGCGCGCCACCGACTACATCGGCAGCTTCCTCGCGGAAAAGAATGCACTGCTTGCTGCCGGAGGCTACCCCCACCATCCGGGCGGAGAACGTTACGACCTTGTCTTGCGCCTCCTCGACAGCCAGGGCGAAGACTCAATCGGCCATATTCCCGACGTGCTCGGCCATATCCCGCATTCAGTCACGCCCGCGGCCGAGAACGAAGCCGCCCTCCGCGCCTTGCAGGCGCATTTCGACCGTCTGCTGCTGCGCGCCGAAATCCTCCCCGGCTTCGTGGCCGGCCAGACCCGGCGCATCGTCTATCAGCATGAGACGCAACCGAAGGTTTCGATCGTCATCCCGACCCGCAACCGGCTCGACCTTCTCGGGGAATGCCTCGGTAACCTGCTCTCATATACTGCTTATCCCAACTGGGAACTGCTGATCGTCGACAACGGCAGCGACAACCCCGATGTCGCCACCTACTATCAGGCGCTGCGGGACGGTCTGCCGGGACGAACTGAAATCATCGATTACCCCGGCGACTTCAATTTCGCAGCGATGAACAACCGTGCCGCGCAGGCGGTAAGCGGGGATTACCTGCTGCTGCTCAACAACGATACGCTCGCGCTGCACGACGACTGGCTCGACGTCATGATGAGCCATGCCCAGCGTCCGGAAATCGGCATTGTCGGCGCACGCCTGATCGCACCGGGCGGCCGATCGCTGCAACACGCCGGGATGGTCCTTGGCATGCACGGAACAGCGGGCAGCGCTTTCGAAGGCCTGTCGGTGGAAGAAACCGGCGACATGCTACGCGCCCAGGTCGAGCAGAACGTCTCGGCCGTCAGCGGCGCCTGTATGCTTGTGCGCAAATCGCTCTACCTCGCCGTCGACGGCATGGACGAAAACACGTTCGGGATTGCCAACGGCGACGTCGACCTCTGCCTGAAAATCCGCCGGCAAGGCTATCGTGCCTTATGGACGCCGCACGCCACCTTACTCCACCACGGCGCGGCCACACTCGCAACGGCAGACGAAGAGTCGCAAAAAGAACGCG
This sequence comes from uncultured Propionivibrio sp., assembly GCA_964575415.1. Lineage (GTDB taxonomy): Bacteria > Pseudomonadota > Gammaproteobacteria > Burkholderiales > Rhodocyclaceae > Propionivibrio. Next base: position 207,748 of record CAZNQL010000001.1, on the reverse strand, counting down.
CCCCCTGTTGCAAAACGCAGCCCACCAACTAGCGAAACGCTGGCTCCCCGAACTCGCCGACGACCCAGCCTGGAACCGCAACCTGAGCCTGTCGCGCAGCGATTCGGTTGCCGAAAGCGAACTGGTATCGACGTGGAACCCCGACTTCCAGGATCGCCCGCGCCTGCTCTGGATGCCGCTAGCCAGCCCGGGGCAAGCCGAATACCGTACGTTCTCGCCGATGCGCGCACTGCACGACGCCGGACTGGCGCAATGCGCCGCCGTCTGCCAGCCGAGGCACGGACATCCCGACCGCGCGCCGCCGCCTGTCGAACTGGCTCGCCTCGCGCCCGACACCTTGATCCTGCATGCTCCGGTCGACGACACGCGCTGCATCAGCCTCCTGCACTACAAGGAGATCAACGCCGACATCCTGCGCGTCTATTCACTGGACGACCTGATCACCGACATCCCGGACGGCAGCTACGTGCGCCGAAACTTACCGGCGAATGTCATGAAAGAACGGCTACGCCTCGGACTCGCGGCCTGCGACCGCCTGATCGTCACCACCGAGCCGCTCGCCGACGCCTACCGGGACCTGATCGGCGACATCCGACTGCTGCCCAACACGCTGGAATGGAAAACCTGGGGCGCCTTGCAGCCCGCACGGCGGCGCGGCGCCAAACTCCGCGTCGGCTGGGCCGGTGCCCAGCAGCACGCCGGCGACCTGAAGTTCATGCTTGACGTCGTCAAGGCCACTCATGCCGTGGTCGACTGGATTTTCCTGGGCATGATGCCGATGGGCGCACAGGCCTATGTCGCCGAATTCCACGACTTCGTGCACCATTTTGCCGACTACCCGGCGAAACTGGCTTCGCTCGACCTTGACCTGGCTGTCGTGCCGCTGGAAACCCACCCCTTCAACGAGGCAAAGAGCAATCTTCGCCTGCTCGAATACGGCATCCTCGGCTGGCCGGTGATCTGCACAGACATCTATCCCTACCGAACCGATGCCCCCCCGGTCACGTACTTGCCAAACGACGCTGAAAAATGGATCGCCGCCATCCGCGAACGCATCGGGGAATATGACGCACTGGCGCGAGAAGGCGATGCGCTCCGCGAATGGGTCAAACAACACTATCTGCTCGAAAACAATCTGGAACGCTGGCTATCGGCCCTGACCTGAACTTCTGACCACGTTTTCTTCCGCAAGCCGACGCAAGGCAACGGACACCTCATCGATCACCGACGCCCATTGTCGCGGCGCCTGTTGGCGGAAGATACGCATGCTCGGATACCAGGGCGAATCGCTGCGCCCGAGCAGCCATCGCCATTCGCTGGCGGCACGGTTGAGCAGCCAGACCGGTTTACCTAAAGCACCTGCCAAGTGCGCCGTCGCCGTATCGACGCTGATGATCAGATCGAGATTGGCAACCAACGCCGCCGTGTCGTCAAAGCTGGCCAGTTCGTCAGTCCAGTCGAGCACGGCCGATGACTTCAGCACTTCTTTCTGGACTTCGTCCAGGGGGGCCTTGTTGAGGCTGACCCAGCGTACCCCCGGCATGGCAAACAGCGGCGTAAAGAATTGCAAAGGCACATCGAATTCGGGCTTGTGCACGGCCCGCTTGCCGGTCGCCCAGACCACCCCGACCTTCAAACCCTCCGGCCCGGCAAGCCTTTCCTGCCAGAATCCGACCCTGGCCGGGTCGGGCGTCAGGTAGGGAACGTCAGATGGAATCGTCTCCAGCGACGTATCGTACGCCAATGGCAGGCTCATGAGGGGACAATGATGGGTATAACCGGTTTCGTCCGGGGCAACGCTCCGCACTTCGGCAAAATGCCCGAAGCTGCGTTCGAACAAGGTGCGCAACGGCTCCTGTACCTGCAAGCAGATCTTGTAAAAACGCCGTGCAACCAGTGGCACGAAGCGCGAAAATTGGATGCTGTCACCGAAGCCCTGTTCGCCGTAAAGCACGAGGCCGCTTTCGTCGGCATTGACGGTTTCGCTCTGCCAGCGCGGCAATGCGCTATCAATTGTCCTGACCACCGTTGCCTTCTCGGCCGACTGCCAACGATATTCATAATCGGGCCAGTCTTCGCGCAGCCGCCCGCTGATCAACCGGACCGTGCCGAGGGTAAAGCGGACGTCGGGGTCGTCCGGGCGATTCTGCAGCGCCTGCAGGCAATGCGCCTCTGCCTCGGCGACATCGCCGCGGGCGAGCGCCAGCAGGGCCAGATTACGCCGCAAATCGACGCTTTCCGGGCAATTCACCAGTGCCTGCTTGAAAAGGCGATGCGCCTCGTCATACGCGCCGACCTGCAGACACATTGCCCCGAGCCCGTTCATTGCGGGGAGATTGTTCTTGTCGATTTCGAGAGCGACGCGATAACTGCGGATGGCTTCCTGTTCCCAGCCATGGTCGGCGAAGGTTTCGGCCATCGCCACATGCGTCGGCACATGCCGGGGATCGATCTTCAGAATTTTTTCGAAAAGCGCCAGTGAGCCGTTCAGATCCCCCTGTATTTGCAAAACGGACGACAAGGCTTGCAGAGCTTCCAGGGCGTTCGGCCTGATGACGAGCGCCGCCTGGAAGTTTTCACGCGCTTGCTCGAGGCGATCGAGTTCGCGATAAACCAGGCCCAGGTTGTGCCGCAGTTCGAACGACGGCGGCGAGAGGATCAGCACCTTCTCGTAACTGTCACAGGCTTCCGCGTAGTGTCCGAAATTCTGATGAACGTAGCCCAGCAAGCAGAGTAGATCGTAACGCCCGGGATTCTCGGCCAAAGCTTTCTCGAGAAGACCCAATGCCGCCCCGTAACGCCCGGCGGCAACTTCCGACGCAACGGCCTGCTCCAGCGCCATCAGCTTCTTGTCTTGCACACGCGCCAGACGATGCTGGTCTGGATCACGACGTTATTGAACTGCCGAACTGCCGCGGCAATCTCGGTCTCGTTCATCTGGCCACTCGTTAGTTTTTGCTGCCAATCGGGTTCCAGCGTATGCACCGCTGACTCGACTTCGAAATCCACACCGAGGATCAATCCGAGCGGCGTATTCGCCGCCCCCATCTTTTCCCATTCCCGGTTCAGGCGCTGGTCGAAAAGATTCAGCATGGCGATTGTCACCGGCCGGACATGCGTCGGGTCGCCAAGGAAGTGATCGCTGCGCGGGTGCGGAACGATGATTTCGATGTGTGCGCCGTCACGGCAGACCCGGTACATCTCCTTGATGATCGACAGAAAGGTATCCGTCGTCTGGCCAAGATGTTCGAGCACGTGGATCAGCTTGATTTCGTCGACGGCGTGGTCATCCCAGGGCCACGGCGTTTTTTCCAGATTGACCACCAGATCCGGGTGACAGGCTTCGACGAAGTCGACGTTGACGAAACCGTCCATCTTGCGGTTGCCGCAACCCAGGTTCAGCTTGAGCGACTTCGCCGGCAACACGTCTACTGCGCCCTCGTCTACTGGCGACTGTTTTATTTCCGTTTCAATTTTCTTGGCCGGAAGCACAGGAACCCTGCCCACCCATTCATACAGTGCCTCAGCGACGCGTGGCACGAGCGAATCCCAATCGCCGAACGCCGTTTGCCGGAAAATACGCATACTCGGATACCAAGGACTGTCGCTCCGATTAAGCAGCCAGCGCCAGTCGGTGTCAAAACGATCAACCAGCCAGACCGGGACGCCCATTGCACCGGCCAGATGAGGTACCGAGGTATCGACGCTGATAACCAGATCGAGATTGGCGATAATGGCGGCGGTATCGGCAAAATCCTCGGCCTCGTCCATCAAATCGAGAATTTTTTCGGACAGCCCCTCGGCAACAATCTGATTCTTGCCACAGCCTTTCTGCAGGGACACCCAACTGATCCCCGGCACATCGAGAAGTGGCTTCAACTGACTCAACGCCATGGTACGGAACATGTGAAAGAGATAGGTTTCTCCACTGGCCCAGACCAATCCGACGCGCTTGCCTTCAAGACCGGCCAGACGCCCTCCCCATTTTTCGACCAAATCGGCGGGCGCGCGCAGATAAGGCACCTCGGCCGGAATCGTTGTCAGTGTCGTGCCGACCCGTTCCGGAATCGTCAGCAAGGCGACGTGGTAATCAATGGGCGGCACGCCCCCTGGAATGACTTCCGGCAGTAGCTCGACACCGCATTCGGCCGCATAAGCCGAGAAAAGGCGAAACAATGGACGGAGACACCAGTAATAAATCCGGGCCGTGGGATAACGATCGCGCAGGATTTTCAGGTAACGGACGAATTGCAGATTGTCGCCCATCCCCTGCTCAACGTAGATGAGCAGGGTCTTGCCGTCGAGTGGTTCACCGAGCCACTCCGGCTGCTGGAAACGCGGCCGGTTGGCCTTGATGGCCGGCATTTCCCAACGCTTCTCATAATATTTCCAGCCGTTCTCGAAATCGCCGCGCAATAACAGCAAAATCCCCAGGTTGAGTTCCGTTTCGTCGGCACCGGGCTTGATTTCCAGGGCACGGCGGTAAGCTGCTTCAGCTTCATCGAGCCGTTGCAGACGGGCATAGGTCTCGCCGAGATTGTTCCAGACCTCGTACGATTCCGGAGAAATATCAACTGCCTTGCGGAAACAGGCGATCGCCGCCTCCATTTGCCCCAGTTTTAGCCGGCAGTTCCCCATGTTGTTGTGCACCGCCCCCAAGCCGGGCGAAGCCGCCATCGCCCGTGCAAACGAGGCTTCGGCGCCCCGGACGTCTCCTTTTTCCTGCAGGATCAGGCCGAGATTATTGAGGACCTCGGCAAAGTCGGGGCGTTGCGCTAGTGCCTTTCTGTAATAGGCCAATGCCCCATCGAGGTCACCCTGGTCACGCACGAGGTTACCCAGATAATAATTGGCGTTAGCATCCTCCGGATTGATCTTGCCCGATTTCGCCAGAACCGCCATGGCATCGTCAGCTTGCCCAGCATCGCTCAGCGCCATTCCGAGATTGACCAATACGTCCGAAGTTTCAAGCCCAAGCGCTGCGGCGCGGGAAAATGCCGCGACCGCGTCGTCGTGACGATTTTCTGCACGGAGTATTTCTCCTCGCAAGGCGTATTGCTCAGCGAAGTCCGGTTTCTCTTTTTCCAGCTTGTCGAGCACTTGCAAGGCTTCAAGCGTTCTTCTCTGGCGAAAGAGGGCCAAGGCCAGATTGAATTGTGCATTAACCGCTCTGGGATCGAGCACCAGGGCCAGACGATGCGCTTCCTCAGCCTCCTGCCATCGCCCACCGGAAGCCAACATCGCCCCCATATCGTCGTGGTACGCCGCGTTCATGGGGTCACGCTCCAGGAACTGCCTCATCAACGCGATGGCTTCATCGAGCCGCCCTTGACGGTTGACGATCTCGGCCAGCAGCCGCAACGCTTCGTCGTCCCCCGCATTCCCCCGACTCAATTCCCGGGCGATCCGTTCAGCCTCGGCATAATTGCCGTTGCCGAAGTTTGCGGCAAGGCGCCTCAACTGGGAGTCCCGGTCCGGTTCTGCGTGCAAATTCATTCCATTCGCCCTTTCACGATTGATCGACATGGCATCGCTCAGCCTTGGATTATCGCCAATCAAAGCCCGAATCAGAACTTCAATTGAAATTTCATGAATTCACCCTAAAGTTTTTCTCCGCCCCTGCCGTGAATGGACCTAACGGCGGACAAAATCCGGTCGTAAGCAGCAAAGGAAGCGACAGATGCCTCTCTGGCGCATGACTTAATCACCTCAAGGAGCTGAAAATGGCACAAGTAATCAACACCAATGTTATGACGCTGAATGCGCAACGCAGCCTGAACAAGACTGATGACGCTTTGACCACCGCCTTGCAGCGTCTCTCTTCCGGTCTTCGCATTAACTCGTCGGTTGACGACGCTGCCGGTCTGGCCGTTGCCCAGAAGATGGAATCCCAGATTCGCGGCATGACCGTTGCGATGCGTAACGCCTCGGACGGAATCTCCTACGCCCAAACCGCCGACACCGCTCTCGCCGTCGTGTCCGATCAGTTGCAGCGGATGCGCAAACTGGCCACCCAGTCGCTGAACGGCACCCTGGCCGACACCGAGCGTTCAAAGATCGATACTGAATATGCCGCACTGCAGTCCGAAGCTTCGCGCGTTCAAGGCGCCGCCAAGTTGAACGGTCAGAGCGTCTTTGCCTCCTTCACCTTCCAGGTTGACGCAGACGCCTCGGACACGATCACCGGCACGTTCACCAGCGTCGGCGTCACCGGCACCAGCGTCTCGACCTTGGCCGCCGCCTCGACCGCGCTGGCCAGCATCGATGCTTGGCTGGGCAGCCTCGCCACCAACCGCGCCGGCGTCGGCGGCATCCAGAGCCGCCTGAACTTCACGATCCAGTATCTTGAAGGTGCCCGTGAAAACCAATCCGCCGCTAAGAGCCGCATCATGGACGCTGATTTCGCTATGGAAACCGCTAACCTGACCCGTGCCCAGATTCTGCAGCAAGCCGGTACAGCCATGGTTTCGCAAGCCAACCAGCTTCCGCAAAACGTGCTGTCTCTCCTGAGATAATCGGGAAAATCCTTGAGGCGAACAATTCCCGGTACGGTTCCTCCGTACCGGGGTTTGCATAACGGGATAAGGAGATAATCATGGGTATCAACGAAATCGGCAGCACTACCGTATCGCTGCCAATCAACGACCGCGCGCAGTCCGTAGCCAGGGATGCAGCCAACGCGGGCGTTGCCGGCAAGACGGATCAAAACAATCCGGATAAAAGTATCAAGAATGACCGCCAAGCCAGCCCGGAAGAGTTAAAATCGGCTGTGGAAAAAATCCAGGCCTTCGTGAACGTCAGCACGAGCGATCTGAATTTTTCCATCGACGACGCAAGTGGCGGCACAGTGATCAAAGTGATCGACCGGTCGACCAAGGAAGTGATCCGGCAGATTCCGTCCGAGGAAATGCTGGAAATGTCAAAGGCATTGGATCGACTGCAAGGACTTCTGGTTCGAAACAAGGCCTGAGGGCTTTGCACGACAAGGAGTAAACAATGGCAATCTCATCATCGGGTATTGGTTCCGGGCTGGACGTTGAAAGCATCGTCACGCAGCTGATGGCCATTGAGCGCAAGCCGGTGACCCGGCTGCAAACACAGCAAACAAAAACCTCGAGCCAGATTTCTGCCCTCGGCAAGATCAAAAGCGCCATCGATAAGTTGCAAACGGCCTCAGAAGCCATTTCAACTGCGAGTGGGCTCTATTCGTACAAGGGCACGCTGGCTGACACCACAATCGCCTCGGCGACAACGACCTCAAGTGCAGTTGGCGGCACCTACAGCATTGAAGTCGAGCGCTTGGCAAGCACCCACAAGCTGGTATCAGATGTCGCCCCTGACACCTCTGCGGGCGGCACCCTGTCCATTGAAATCGGGAGCACCGCGAGCGGTAGCTTTGTCGCCAACGGAGCTGCGGTTCCGGTCACGATCAATGCCGGCGCCTCGCTGACCGATGTCGCCAGCGCCATCAATGCGGCCGATGCCGGGGTCAGTGCCACCGTTATCAATGGTGCCGATGGTTCACGCCTGGTGGTGACCAGCAAGCCTTCTGGCGAAACGAGCCAGATCAAGATCACGACGACGGCGGCGATGAGCGATTTCGCATTCGACCCTGTAACCGACACCGGCGGTCTGACGGAAAAGGATCCGGGACAGGGCGCCATCCTCAAAATCGACGGCATCACGATTGCGAACACCAGTTCCAATACGGTCACGGACGCCATCACCGGCGTCACGCTGACCTTGCTCAAAACGAATGATGACAATCCGACTCAACTGACGGTCAGCAACGACACTTCGAATCTGAAAACCCTGGCACAGGACTTCGTCACCGCCTACAACGAGGCGAGAACGACGATGAAGGATCTGATTAAATACGACTCGACTGGCAAGAGCACCGGCATCCTCAACGGCGACGGCACAGTGACCAGCACGCTTAACCAATTGCGTGAAGCGCTGTCCACCGTTCCTTCCGGGGTCAACAGCAACTATCAGAACCTGTTCCAACTGGGGATCACTTCAAAAAGCGACGGCACACTGACCCTTGACGAAGACGTTCTTCAAACCGCGATCGATTCGAATTTTTCTGGTGTCGCAACCAGTCTTGCTGCCTACGGATCAGTATTCAACACGCTGGCCACGAACATGAACGATACCGACGGCCTGATCACCGCCAGAACCGACAGTTTGAGCGCCTCGTCGAAATTACTGACGTCCCGCATTGAAGACATGGAAAAGCAATTGACCTATGTCGAATCACGTTATCGCAAACAGTACTCGGCCCTGGATACCCTGATGGCAAGTTTCCAGTCAACGTCCAGCTTCCTCTCACAGCAGCTGGCTTCCCTGAGTAGCTAACCGCCCCCATAGGACGACATGATGTTCGGAGCAAGACCCTCCCCGCAAAACGCCTACCGGAACGTAGGCATCGAAACCTCCGTGCAGGAAGCCAGTCCGCATCAACTCATCAACCTTCTGTTTGAAGGTGCACGCGAAGCCATTGTGGTGGCGCGTTCGGGAATAGAAACCGCCAATATCCCGCAAAAGGGCGCCGCAATCACCAAAGCCATCGACATCATCCTCAACGGCCTGCGCTCCTGTATCAACCTCGAAGAAGGCGGCGATCTGGCACAGAATCTTTACGCCTTGTATGACTACATGGCGCGACGATTACTGCACGCCAATCTGCACAACGATAAAGCCGCCCTGGACGAGGTTCTCAAACTGCTGGCAGAAATTCATGGCGCCTGGATCACGATCGGGAACCGAGAACATCAGGATGCCACCAACACCGGAACCGCGCCCTGAATGTCCGCGACACTCACTCTTCTTCGTGACCTGGATAAATTGTACCGGGCAATGGTCAAATCGGCCGAGGCGCTCGACTGGGATGAACTGGAACGGAGTTGGACAAGCGCCGAATCCAATTTCGCCAGGCTAAAACAATCCCCCTTGGCAACAAGCCTTGAGTTTAGCGAACGTCGAGAAGCGCGCGAACTGATCGAAAGCCTCCTAGCCCGCCAACAACAGATTAATGACCGAGTTCGACCGTGGATGGATCAAGTCCGCCCGCTACTTGATAGTTTCGACCGTTTCCCGCTGAAACCAGGACGGTCATAGGCAGTACGATGCCCCATCGATGCCGATGCATTGATTAGCCAGCCCCCCTGCCATGATCCCCGCTGATGTCGCCAGTCGCCAACAGGTCACCGCCGAAGCAGCATTGCGGCCGGTCGCCCCCTCGCAGGAAATCTCCGACAAGCTTTCCGGCTTAGTCGCCGGGCAGAAGATCATGGCCGAAATCCAGGCGCTTCTCCCGAATGGCACCTATCGAGCCCTAATCAACCAACGCAACATCACTCTGGCCCTGCCCTTTTCAGCGAAAGCCGGGGATTCGCTCGAATTTGAGGTTACCGAATCGAACGGCAAACTGGCGCTCGCCGTGCTTGCTCGCCAAGAAGCCAATGCGGGAAACCTCCCTGCCTCGACGTCGACGACACTCAGCCGTACCGCCCAGTTGATCAGCACGCTCTTCTCCGGCGTCGGCGAAGGCAAAGATCGCGCCCAGCCCGTCGTCCTCAATGGAAACCAGCCCATTGCCGGAGCCCCCCCAACAAACGCACAGGATTTGCTACCCCTGCTCAAACAAGCCATTGCCCGAAGCGGTCTATTCTACGAATCGCACCAAGCGGAATGGATTGCCGGACGCCTGCCGAAAGCGTCCCTGTTGCAGGAACCGCAAGGCAGATTATCATCGCCGGCAGCCTTTCTTCCTGACCCCGAGGCACCGGCAGGCGAACAGTTACGCACCCTAGCTCTGAGAGCACAGATTAACGCTTCAGACGCCCCCTCGGCCGCCCGGGTCGCCGTCGATTCCGGACAACCGCAAACAAGCCAGAGCGATAGCGGCAAAACCACCGTTCCCCAGACATCGACAGCATTGATCGCCCCCCAGACACAACCCCTTGTCCACCAGCAACTGCAAGCCTTGGCCACACACAATTTCGCCTGGCAGGGCCAAATCTGGCCGGGGCAGGAGATGCAGTGGGAAATCGAGGAGAACGCTTCCGGCAACACCCCAGACGGCGATGAGGACGGCAACCGATGGAGCACGCGGTTACGCCTGAGCCTCCCCAATCTCGGCGAAATCGACCCTCGTATCAGGCTTCAAGACAACCGGATCGAACTATCGATGACAGCGGCGAGTGCCGAGACGCACAACCGCATGCGAGAAGCCAGCCTGAATCTGCGCCGTCATTTTGAAGAAGCCGGGCTATTGCTCTCCACAATGGGAATCGACACCATGACGGAACAGACGACCAATGAATCGGAACAATCCTGATCCGATGAAGAGCGCCGTCGCGCTCACCTATGGTCAAACTGACAGCGCTCCCCGGGTCGTAGCCAAGGGGCGCGGCATCATTGCCGACCAGATCATCCAGCAGGCGCGAGAGCATGGCGTCTATGTCCACGAATCGCCGGAACTTGTCTCGCTGCTTTTGCAAGTCGATCTCGACCAACGCATCCCGCCGCAGCTCTACCTTGCGGTTTCGGAACTTCTTGCCTGGATTTATCGCCTGGAAAGCCGCCAGCTCGTCACTGACGGCCCCGTACTCTCGCCGTTACCCGTAGCAATCGACAAGCGTTGAGGATGCCAACCCCATTCCCGACCAAAATTACGCGATAGCGGACTTGCCTTTTCGGGGATGGACCTGATCTCGACAGCCGAAGCTGTCCCTATGCAAAAATCCGAATATCCACAGTCTTTCCAAGGACAAATGAGCAGACAACCGAAGTTTATAGGTTAAACTCCCGCCAACGTTTTTTCAGTGCGGTTAACATTGGAAACAGAAAACAACCTCGGCCAACCTGAGCAACCGCGACGATTCGAGCTGGAATAAACTGTCGATTACAGCCAGTACCTACTGCATTCCAAGCCTGAAATCCTCGCCGTCCTGCGCAGCCTGATTCCTAAGCGTTCGCTGATCACGGTATATTTCAACCATGGGCAATCTTTCTTTCTGACCTCGCTGATCGAAATCAGCAATGGGAAAGAACTGATTTTCGATATCGGCAACGACAAAGAGATGAATCGAAAGGCGCTCCAGGCTGACAGATTCATCTTCACGACCTTGGTCGACAAAGTCAAAGTCCAGTTCAGCCTGAATTCTCTCAGCTTGACGCAAAGTGGCGGTCGGCCGGCTTTCCAGGCGTCCTTACCCGAATCTCTGCTGCGCTTACAACGTCGTGAATTTTTCCGCCTATCCACCCCTGTCGCGAATCCTTTGAAACTCAGCGCTACGGCCTACCGGCATGACGGGAGTGCGCTCAAGCTCGAACTTCCCCTACTTGACATCAGCGGCGGCGGGATCGGCCTGATGATGAGCCCGGATGAGGCGGTTCTCCTCGAACGGGGAACCACACTAACGGATTGCAGGATTTCTCTGCCTCAAGAAGGTCTGCTGACGACCTCACTGTGTGTGCGCAACCTGTTCGACGTTACAACCCGCAACGGCTCGCAATATGTGCGCGTCGGCTGCGAATACGTGGGACTTTCGCCAGCCAAATTGACAATGGTTCAACGCTACATCACGCGTACCGAACGCGAACGCAAAGCGCGACTCAGTGGCATGGCCTAAACCCAAGCATCAACTCCTCTCAAAACAATAGCGGCGCCCGAAAGGGCGCCGCTATTGTTTTGAGACCGCGAGAAAGAAGATCAGACCTGCATGTTCATTACATCGTTATAGGCCGAAACCAGTTTGTTTCGAACCTGCACCATTTCCTGAAAAGAAAGATTCGCTTTTTGCAAAGAGATCATCACGTCGTGCAGATTCGCATTGGAATCGCCAGCGGCAAATTTTGCCGCCATGCCTCCAGCTTCCTGCTGCGCCTGATTGACCTGATTGATCGAATTTTGAAGAACCTGAGCAAAATCCGAAGCGCCGGCTTCTACCTTCTGCGATTCGCCGGCAGGCGCACTCGCCTTTGCCGCCGCGGCCCGCATGACACTCAACATTTGATCAATACCTTTGGTATCCATGTGCCTCTCCAAACTTGACGCCCATTCCAAGGCAAGAAGCGCGCCAGGAAAACATCAATCCTTAAAAAACCCAGCCTCTCTATATTGTTTGAGCTTGTGGCGCAAAGTTCGTTCCGACATTCCGAGGCGTTCGCCGGCCAGTTTACGTGATCCGCCCACGGCCGCAAGCGTCCCGAGAATATGCTCGCGCTCAAGATCACGCATATTATCCGTTTTCGTTTCATCGCTGACGGCCCTACCGGCGGGAGCATTTAGTCTGCTATCTTCACCGCCCCCCCATTCGGAGAAAACTGAGACAAGTGCAGCGCATCACATTCAACCACATCACCCGCGGCAAAAATAACGGCGCGCTGCATGACGTTTTCCAGTTCACGCACGTTACCCGGCCAAGAGTGATTGCGCAACGCGTTCTCTGCCGCCAGCGCCAACTTCAACCCCACCCGCTTGGCGCGCCCGCCGTGCTCGGCAAGAAAATGTTGCGCCAGCGGAACAATGTCGTCACGGCGCTGACGTAACGCCGGAATCAACAAAGGGAAAACGTTAAGCCGATAATACACGTCTTCGCGCAGCACACCCTTGGCCACTGCCTCGGCCATGTCGCGATTCGAAGTAGCAATAATACGGATATCCAGCGCCACCGGCTTCTTGCCACCGACCCGCTCGACTTCACGTTCTTGCAGTACCCGCAGAAGCTTGGCTTGCAAGCCAAGCGGCATCTCGGTCACTTCATCAAGAAGCAATGTCCCGTTTTGAGCCTGTTCGAATTTTCCGGCCTGTGCCTGTTGAGCGCCGGTAAAAGCGCCTTTTTCATAGCCAAACAATGTCGCCTCAAGCAACGAATCGGGGATGGCTGCGCAGTTAATCGCCACAAACGGCCCGTCCCGTCGCGCCGAATGGTTATGAATATAGCGAGCGACAACTTCCTTACCAACGCCACTTTCGCCAGTGAGCAGGACGGTTGTATCGGTCTGCGCGACACGCATCGCCAGCGCGAAAAGATTACGACTAACCGGATCGTTGGCGATCACCCGCTCGTCGTCCATGGCTTCCGGCAGCCGATAACGCGCGACATGTTCAAGCAAGGCTTTCGGCTCGAAGGGCTTGAGCAAGAAGTCGCAAGCCCCCGATCGCATGGCCTCGACTGCCCGATCGACGTCAGCGAAGGCGGTCATCAGCACCACCTGCAAGTGGGGATAACTGGCACGGATTTCTTTGAGCAGAGTGATGCCGTCCATCGGCATCATCCGCACGTCGCTCACGACCAGCGCCACAGCCTGCGTTTCGAGCAAACTAAGCGCCTCTTCACCCCCCGCAGCGGAAATGACGCTTTGTCCGGCCAATTCGAGCGTATCGCATATTGCCTCACGCAAATTACTATCGTCTTCGACAACCAGTACAGGCAATCCCTGAGCCATTTCGATCCGTTATCCGTAAAAAAATCCAGCGGTGAAGTTACCAGAAAAAAGTCCGCTACGATTCATTGCCCATTCTCTGTCCCGGCTGGCAGCGACATCACGAACTCCGACCCTTCTCCAGGAACCGATCTCACTTCGATGGTCCCACCATGCGCACGCGCCACGCCGAGAGCAATCGCCAACCCCAGCCCCGTCCCTTGCCCACGGGTCGTGAAGAACGGTTCGAAAAGCCGCGAACTGGCCTCTGGGGCAATCCCGCCACCGGTATCGCTAACGCTGAGCATCAGCAAATGGCCATCGAGTCGTGCGGCAAGCCTAACGCGCTCCTTGCCCCGGTTCCGGGCTTCGCAAGCCTGCAGGGCATTCTCGAGAAGATTGAGCAGCGCACCGCCAAGCGCTTTGCGGCTGCCCTTGATGACAGATTCTCCGGCCTGTGAATCAACGCTGAAAGCGATCCCTTTCTCAAGACACAAAGGCTCCATCGTCAGAGCCGCCTCGACAATCAACGAAGACACCGGGATCACGTCGCGACCGATGCTCTCCCCGCGCGCAAAAAGCAGCACATCCTGAATCAACCGCTCAAGCCGTTTGAGCTGTTCAATGGCCTTGCCTGAAAACCGCAAGCGCGCCGCTTCCGAAAGCCCAGGCTGTGCCAAGTTGGAACTGTAAAGCAATGCCGTCGCCAGCGGTGTGCGCAACTGATGCGCCAGAGAGGCCGCCATTTCTCCCATCGCTGCCAGCCGTTGATTACGTTCAAGGTTGGCTTTGAGTTCATGCGCAGTCGTGATGTCGTGAATCAGCAGCAACCGTCCCCCCGCCGAATCGAGCGGACTTTCGGCGATGGAAACCCGTTTCGTCGCCAGCTGCCACTCCTCCGGCGCATCGGTTGGTGACAGGCAGACGTGTGACCGTGCCGGCCAGTCCACGCCAACGACATCTTCGCCCAAAAGCTCCATAGCAGCAGGATTGGCCTCGCTCACCTTCGCATTGCTGTCAAGAACGACAACACCCGCCGGCAAGGCGTCAAGCAACAGCGAGAGGCGCTCGGACAAGGCCTCCTTCTCCTGGTACTGCCGACGTAACTCGCCATTGGCCACGGCCAACTCTGCCGTCAGCGATTCGACACGGGCCTGAAGTCCCTCATAGGCCTGCGTCAACTCATGGGAAACCTGATTGAAGACATCAAATGCTTTTTGCAGCTCCTGAGCCTTCAAATCCGGGACCGTGATTTGCGGTGCTTCATTCATACGAAGGAAAACAGTGCTGCTCAATCTTTATCCCAGTCGTACGCTGGACCCCTCGCAAATCGCAGGCATCCAGAATCTGGTCGCCGCCAGCGTGCCAAACCTCTCGGCTTCGAGCGTCACCCTGATCGACCAAGACGGCACAATGCTCTCGCAGCTGAAAAGCCGGCTCATGCAGGCGGGACTCGACCCAACCCAGATTCGTTACGTGCAGGAAATCGAAAACAACGCCATCAAGCGTGTCGAGGACATTCTGATCCCCATCGTCGGCCAAGGCAATGCCCGCGTCCAGATTGCCGCTGACCTCGATTTCTCGCAAACGGAACAGACCGCCGAAACACACCGACCGAACGCCACGCCGCCCAATATCAGCATCCGCAGTCAGCAGACCAGCGAATCAGCCAGCGGAACACCGTCCGCGATTGGCGTTCCGGGTGCTCTGTCCAACCAACCGCCGGTTCCGGCAACGGCCCCCATCACCAGTCCCGCCGTAACCGCCCCCAGAACTGCTGCATCCGCCGGTCCGGCCCTGCCAGGCCAGCTCAACGCTGCTGGTATCCAGGCGCCCATTGCCAGCGTCGCCCAACCGGTTAACACGCGAAAAGATAATTGCCAACCAAATCGTACGCCAAAGCCTGCAACTGAAGCCAGAACTCATCCTGCCGGTCGTTCGCGAAGCGATTGCTGCCTTGCATCCCAACAATGCGCATCCAGCGCTCTTCGTTCACCCCGACGATGCGAAACTGATTCGCACCCATCTTGGCGAACAACTCACCCATAACAACTGGCGAATTCTCGAAGACACTAGCCTGACTCCTGGCGGCTGCCGGGTCGAACTGGGCGCCAGTGAGATTGATGCCAGCGTGGAAACGCGCTGGCGGCGTGTCATCGAATCGATAGGCATCAGCCAGGAATGGCTGAAAGACAAGCCGTGAAATTGTCGTTCCGATGAGCGAAGCTATCGACAACGAACACCTCTCCGGCTGGCAAAAGTTTCTTGAAAACTGCCAGGAGGCAGCGGTTTCTTCGGCACCAATCCTGGCGACCGGCCATCTGACCCGTATCAATGGCCTCGTCATGGAAGCAGCCGGCCTGAAATTGCCGCTCGGGAGTTCCTGCCGCATCCTACCCGCCGGCGGATCGCCGATTGAGGCCGAAGTGGTCGGCTTTCATGGCAAACGACTCTACCTCATGCCATCGGAGGATGTATTCGGGCTGTCGCCAGGCGCACGCGTCGTCGCCTTGGAGACCCAGCCCCCCCGCCGAGGCTCGGCACCCCAGCACCGGCGAGACGACGTGCGATCGACCGGGCCAAGTTGCTCCCCGTCGGCGACGCGCTCCTCGGTCGGGTTGTCGATGCCGCAGGTCGGCCGCTTGACCGACATGGTCCGCTCCACGCCGAAACTTTGCGGCCGCTTCAGGGACGCCCAATCAATCCGATGTTGCGTGCACCGATTGAGCAATCGCTCGACGTCGGCATCCGCGCCATCAACGCCCTGCTGACCGTCGGCCGCGGCCAGCGCATGGGGCTTTTCGCGGGCTCCGGCGTCGGCAAAAGCGTCCTGCTCGGCATGATGGCGCGTTACACGACGGCCGAGGTCATCGTCGTTGGACTGATCGGCGAACGGGGTCGCGAAGTCAAGGAATTCATTGAACAGATTCTAGGCGAAGAGGGTTTGCGGCGCTCAGTTGTCGTTGCGGCGCCAGCTGACGTCAGCCCGCTTATGCGGCTGCAAGGCGCTGCCTACGCCACCTCGATCGCTGAACATTTCCGCGACCAAGGACGACACGTCCTGCTGATCATGGATTCCCTGACCCGCTACGCAATGGCGCAACGAGAAATCGCGCTGGCCATCGGCGAGCCGCCCGTGACGCGTGGCTACCCGCCGTCGGTTTTTGCCCGCCTGCCACAACTGGTCGAACGTGCCGGCAACGGTACCGACGAAGGAGGCTCGATCACCGCTTTTTACACTGTTCTCACCGAGGGCGACGATCAGCAGGATCCGATTGCCGATTCCGCCCGCGCCATCCTCGACGGTCATATCGTCTTATCGCGGACACTCGCCGACGCTGGCCATTACCCGGCCATCGACATCGAACAATCGATATCGCGGGCCATGGTTAACCTGATCACCCCCGAGCATCTGGAACAAATCCGCACGTTTAAACATTTATTCTCACGCTACCAGCGCTCACGCGATTTAATCAGCGTTGGTGCCTACGCCGCGGGTTCGGACGCTCTGCTCGATCAAGCGATCCGACTCTACCCGAGCTTCGAAGTTTTTCTCCAGCAAGCTTTGAACGAACAAGCCGACTTCAATGACAGCCTGCGGGCACTTTTCACCCTGTTCGGAACTCAAAAGTAGTACAAACGCTGCGGGACCAATCCAGCCAATCTTTACTCACGCTAAGCCAAACCACTTCAACCGAGAATGGTTAAACCTTTTTCCCTGCAAACCGTGCTCGAGCTCATGCAGACACGAGCCGACGAAGCGACGGTTCGCCTAGCACAATTGATCGCCAACGAACGCGATGCGCGCAACAAGTTGCAGATGCTTCAGCAATATCGCGACGAATACGCAACTCGTTTCCGCGAAGCGGCCCAGAACGGCTTGACGCCGCGCGAATGGCACAATTATCAGGAATTTCTTGGCCGGCTTGACGAGGCCATAGACGCACAAACCCAGGCAGTCGGCCAACAAGCCAGAAACACCTCCGCCGGCCAGCTCCAGTGGCAACAACAGCGGAAAAAACTCAAAGCTTTCGACACGCTCTCCCAGCGCCACTATGCCAAAGAGGAAGCCCAGCAAATGCGTCGCGAGCAAAAGGCCCAGGATGAGTTTGCCGCTCGGCTGAAAAACGAAAAATAACCGATTCGCAACGAGTCCATCCAAAGGCACTTTGCGAACTCCTAAATATGGCACATATATTGCTTATTCCAGTCTGATTCCAGACAACCGGAAAAAACAATGGCCATCACAATTGTTTCACCCCCTTCGATTTCTCCCCAGCCCGGCGCAAGCGATAGCCTGATTGCGAACGGAAGTAACGACTCGTCGGCGGACTTGAGTTTTCTCGGTCTGTTGCTTGCCCAGCTTACCCCCGCCGCCCCCTTGGCGCTGGATCCTTTTGCCGCAGCTGGAAAAAAAATCCAATCCGCCCTGACAACAGAGGACACGACCGGTTTTGCCGTGACCGATGGCACGGCAAGCGACGCTTCGACGCTCTTGGCCACGATGTGACTCATTCAAGCCCAAACACCGGCCGATGCCGCCAACCAATCGACTGCAGAACCTGAACTCGGCGTAATCGCCGGCAATGACGGCAAATCAGGCAAGGGACCGCTAGTAGCAACGCCGCTATCAGATGTTGAATCCGGAAGCACCGCCCCGTTGTCCAGCGAAATGCCGAGCGCAAACGATAAAGCGGCAAAATTTGCCGTCTCTTCCCCCCAGGCCTCCACGGCTTCCGAAACCTTGAGTGTTCGAAGCCATACGGACAATGCAGCAGCCTCCGCACCTTTTCTCCCCCCCTCCGTTGCGACGGAAAACGCCAATCAAGCGTCGCCAAGCCGTGAAACCGCTTTGCCGATTTCGACCCCTGTGCGAGACGGGAATTGGTCCGGGGATTTTGGACAAAAAATCGTCTGGCTCGCGACGAACGACAAGCAAACCGCTCAATTAACCCTCAACCCGCCACAAATGGGGCCGATAGAAGTCTCAATCAGTGTTGATAAGGGTCATGCCAGTGCCAATTTCGTTTCGGCAAATGCAGAGGTCCGACAAGCCATCGAATCGGCGCTACCAAGCTTGCGCGAAATGCTGGCCAGTACCGGAATTGAACTGGGGCAAACCAACGTTGGCGCGGAATCGTTCCGGCAGTCTGGCGGCAATGAAAACGGACAAGGACAAGGTCACGCCTCTCGAGCACATCCGGATAACGCTATACTTGCATCGAATGTCGGCGAAACATTTATCGCACCGAGAGCGATTTCCTCTCAACAAGGAAATGGGCTGGTCGATATCTTTGCGTAAAGGATTTACCGTTAGATTGTCCTGAATCAAGAGCGGAAACATCTCCAACGGATAATTTCTCAGGAAAAAGAAGAGAGGGAACAACACATGGCCAAGGAAACAAAAGCGGATGCTGACGCCACAGAAACCGCTGCCCCCCCAAGAAAAGCAAGAAACTGCTGATCATCATCCTCATCGTCGTCCTGTTGCTTCTCATTCTCGGTGGTGGTGTGGCTTTCCTTCTGATTAAGAAGAACAAGACGCAAGACGGGGAAGAAGCAAAAGCTGCCGTCGAAAAAACCAAGCAAGCGCCCCCGGTATACGTCCCGCTTGACGCATTTACCGTCAATCTCGTTCCGGAAAACGGAGAACAATTCCTGCAGATCCTCATTTCAGTCGAAGTCGCCGACGCTCATGTTGGCGACAGGCTGAAGCTTTACACCCCAAAACTTCGCAACAACGTCATGCTCCTGCTTTCCTCGAAAAAGGCCTCCGAATTGGTTAGCCGCGAAGGCAAGGAGAATCTCGCCAAAGACATACGCGACCTGATGAACAAGGTTCTCGGACAAGAAGGCGGCGATCATGAAAAGGAACCACCCGTCAGAGAAGTGCTGTTTACGTCCTTCATCATCCAATAGAACATGACCACCGATTTTCTTTCGCAGGACGAGGTTGACGCCCTACTCAAAGGGGTCACCGGTGAAACCGACGAACCCGAATCATCGGAAGAAAGTGCGGACGGCGTCCATTCGTACAATCTGGGCACCCAGGAACGGATCGTCCGGGGACGCATGCCCACGCTCGAACTCATTAACGAGCGCTTTGCCCGCTATCTGAGAATCGGTCTCTTCAACTACATGCATCGCACGACCGAAATCTCGGTCGGTCCGATCCGGGTTCAGAAGTACAGCGAGTTCATCCGTAATTTGGTCGTGCCGACCAATCTCAATCTCATCACGTCCAAACCCTTGCGTGGCACCTCTCTGATCGTCTTTGACCCCAACCTCGTCTTTCTGGTTGTCGATAACATGTTTGGCGGTGACGGTCGTTTTCATACCCGTGTCGAAGGTCGTGATTTCACGGCCACCGAACAGCGCATCATTCAGGGGCTGCTGAACGTCGTTTTCAACGAATATTCCAGATCGTGGAAGCCTGTTCACGAACTCTCCTTCGAATACATTCGCTCGGAAATGAACTCACAGTTCGCTAACATCGCTACCCCCTCGGAAATCGTGATTTCCACCACGTTTTCCCTCGAATTTGGCGGCGCAGCTGCGGACATGCACATCTGCTTCCCCTATTCGATGGTCGAACCGATCCGCGATCTCCTTTACAGCTCGATGCAGAGCGCCCAGCTATCCACAGACCATCGCTGGATCGTCATGCTACGCAAGCAATTGAAGGACGCAGAAGTCGAGATCGTGGCTAAACTTGCGACAAGCACTGTCACGCTTGGACAAATACTGAAGATGAAAAGCGGTGACATCATTCCGATCAGCATTCCGGAAAAAATCATGGCACACGTCGACGATGTTCCACTCATGGAATGTCGTTACGGCCAGCAAGGCGGTCAATACGCCCTTAAAATCGAAAAATTCATAACCCCTGATGGCGACGACGGCGCCCTTGGAGTAAAACATGACTGATGAAAACAATTCCAGTTCATAAGCATCAATGGAAGACGATTGGGCGGCAGCCATGGCCGAACAAGCCACTGCCGAATCTGAAGCGGTAGCCGCTAAACCAGCGCAAATTTTTCCTTCCTTCGGAGAAACCGACGGCAAGGCGTCCATGATGAACGAACTCGACATGATTCTGGACATTCCTGTCCAGATTGCCGTTGAGTTGGGGCGAACAAAAATCACCATCAAAAACCTGTTGCAACTCGCCCATGGTTCGGTCGTCGAACTCGATGCCATGGCCGGAGAACCGATGAGTGTCTTCGTCAATGGCACGCTGATTGCCCAAGGCGAAGTCGTGGTGGTGAACGACAAATTCGGCATCCGCCTGACCGACATCATCACGCCTTCCGAGCGCATGCGGAAGATCGGACGCTGACTCGGCCACCCCCCCACTTGCGCTCAGGTTGGAATTGCCGCCACGGCCTCCTCGTCTTGACAAGGATCAAGCTGAAAAGACTGGCTTAACCATGAAGGATTCGAAGAAAAACAAGACGTTGTGCGATCGAGGCGCATAAGCCGACGAAAAATCAACGGCGCATTGCAAGTCTTTGACTTTCTTTGTGAACTTCATTTTCTTCGTGGTTCAAATACTTTTTCTAGGTTAAGATATTGGCCAAATTCAACTTGGCCTACGCACTTGATCCGAATTTTCACTTCCCCCCATAGCGCCATCACCGCAAGTTTCGGCACGCTGTTCGCGATGTCCTCGACTGCAGCGCTTGCACAATCTCCCACTCACGACGTACCGGGTGTTTCGACTCCGGCCATGTTGCAAATGGTGTTGGGGCTCCTTTTGGTTATCGGCGTCCTTTTTCTCGGCGCCTTTTTTCTACGAAAAATCAACGGAGGATTGAACTTCGGAAACGCGGGCCCCATGCGCGTTGTTGGAGGACTAATGATCAGTACGCGAGAACGCATCGTACTGGTTGAAATCGGCGACGAATGGATCGTAATTGGGGTCGTCCCGGGCCAGATCAAAACATTGCACACACTTCCGAAAGGCGAACTCCCTGTTTCCAACGCAGGGGACAAACCGTTTGCCCAATGGTTGAAGCAGTTCTCGGAGCACAAGCATGAAAGCCCTTAAGTTGCGCTACTGGATTCCGGCCGTCGTTTTCGCGCTGCTCTTTTCACCTATCTCAGCCTGGGCACAATCCGGTGGCCTCGCGGCGTTTACCAGCACACCGGGTCCTGGAGGAAGCCAAACCTACACGCTACCGATCCAGACACTGATCACGCTGACGGCGCTGACCTTTATTCCCGCCGCACTACTAATGATGACGAGTTTCACACGTATCATCATCGTGCTGGGGCTACTCCGTCATGCCTTGGGCACACAATCGTCACCCCCTACCCAGATTCTGGTCGGTCTCGCCCTCTTCCTGACTTTTTTTCATCATGTCCCCGGTTTTGGAAAAGGTTTACACCGACGCTTATCTGCCACTTTCAGAAAACCGGATCACTTTCAATCAGGCCGTCGAACGTGGCGCCGTTCCCCTACGCAGCTTCATGCTCAAACAAACGCGAGAGACCGATATTGGTTTATTTGCTCGCCTTGCCAACGCCCCTAAATTCGAATCCCCGCAGGATATCCCGATGCGGGTATTGATCCCGGCCTTTGTCACCAGCGAGTTGAAAACGGCGTTCCAGATCGGATTCATCATCTTCATCCCTTTCCTGATCATCGATATGGTTGTTGCCAGTGTCCTCATGTCGATGGGTATGATGATGATGTCACCAATCATGGTCGCCCTGCCACTGAAACTGATGCTGTTCGTCCTTGTCGATGGCTGGCACCTCCTTCTCGGTTCTCTCGTCATGAGTTTTACGCCATGACTCCCGAACAAGTCATGAACATTGGCCGGCAGGCCATCGAAATGGCGCTGATTTTGGCTGGACCGCCCCTGCTGGCGGCGCTTGTCATTGGATTGATCGTCAGCATCTTCCAGGCAGCAACGCAGATCAACGAACAAACGCTTTCGTTCATCCCGAAATTGGTCGGCATGTTTCTCATGCTTATTCTTGCCGGCCCATGGATGCTGCAAATGATGGTTGACTTCATCCGCCGCCTGTTCGAAAGCATCCCTCAACTCATCGGCTAAATACGGCAGTCATGATTACGCTGGCGACTGCGGAAATCAATGCATGGATCGTGGCGTATTTCTATCCGCTCGCCCGTATTCTCGCCTTCCTCGCTGTTGCTCCGCCATTCAACAATGTCGGCATGACGCGCCGGGTCCGTCTTCTTGCCGGCCTGATCTTCACCATCGCCATTAGCCCGACACTCCCCAAGATGCCGCCGATTGACCCCGCATCAGGACAAGGACTTCTCATTTTTGCTTGGCAACTTGCCATAGGGTTTGCGATGGGCTTTTCTCTTCGCTTGGTGTTCAGCGCCATCGACCTAGGAGGCACCATGATCAGCAATCAGATGGGACTCGGTTTCGCCACTTCCTATGATCCGCAAAGCGGATCGCAAACTGTGGTGATTCCGGAATTCATCGGCATGTTGGCGCTGCTGATTTTTCTGTCAATTAACGGGCACTTGATGGTCATTGCCACACTAGCGAAGAGCTTTGATTTGCTTCCAGTGGCTTCGAGTGTCATTGAAAAGACCAGCTGGTCGAATATTGCCAATGCGGGCGGCGTCATCTTCTCTTCCGGAGTCTTGATAGCGCTCCCGATTGTCATTGCGCTGTTAATCACGAATATCGCAATTGGAATCCTTGGACGAGTCGCTCCGCAACTCAACATTATCGCCATTGGTTTCGCGATCACCATGCTGGTCGGATTCGCCGCATTGCTGGTCGCAATGACCTATATGAGTGCACCAATCCTGCAGCTTTTCGACTTCGGCCTGGAATCGATCCTCGGTTATTTCGTCATCGCTGGCTAACCTGCAGCCTGCTTCAGCTTCAGGGTGTTTTAACCAGACGAATGGTCCCTTCGGATACCCGATGCGTAAACGGCGTCGTGGACTCAATTCCTTCCGAGTAATCAAGTATCTGATAACTAGAATATCCCTTTACACGTTGTAGATACAAGGCTCTACGTTTCAGGGCCATGAGTGCTTCGCCATCACCGCCAATGCGAAAACTCTTGGCTTTCAGGGAAAGCATAAATGTTTCTTGATTTATCGCTCTCTCCTTGATTTCCCAGTTAGGCGCCAGAGGATCGTAGATGATGTAGAAAAATGCTGCCTGTGTCGAAGAAAGGACGGCGTGACCAAACAGTCGTGGCGCGTCAAAATGATGCATTGCCCCCGCGACGACAGCCGTTTCGACATTGACAGAGACCCCCGGAGACAACCCCAAGGGTTCCTCCTCGCGCATTCGGTCAACTGCCGAGTTGAGCTTGGTCGTCGTTCCGCAAGCCGAAACAATTAGCGCGATAATAGGAATGAGAAGTCGCATCAGCTTTTAAATATAGTTAAAAAGACTTAATCCACTGATCTGCACGAATGAGTTTTGGGCTGCCTCCAGCTGCGTCTGCTGTTTCTTAAACCTAGAAATTGCCTCGGTGTAATCGAGATCCTGAAGATTCGATATTTTTTCCTGATATTGCAGATCCAGATTACTGGAAAGATCGGACAGCCCCTCAAGCTCTTTCCGGCGCGATCCGATCGATGCCTGAACGCGGGAGACATTTTCCAGTGCTCGATCAAGATTTTCCAGGTTGCTGTTGATCGTATTGCGAACACTCGCGGCAGCGACGGGGTCGCCAGCGATATCGGTCCGAAACGCCGTAATCAAATCCTGTACCGTTTCAAAGACACTACGGTTGGTGCTTGCGGCGACGGTAAAAGTATCTCCTGCGGCCGGAACGCCCTGAATGACAAAGGAAACTCCGGTAATACCGGTAATCGCTGCTCCCGTAGCATAAGTCGCACCACTGACGACCGAGGTTCCTGCAGGCTCAATCGTAATATCGTACTGGGAGCCTGAGGTAAAGCTGACTTGATAGTAGGAAGGCGGCGTGGGCAGAGCAACGCTCGGATTCAAGACCGTTCCGTTATCGATAATCCCGGTTCCGGTATTGCCCGGAGCGCCCGATGTCACAAACGTTCCGTTACCGGAACCATTGTTGAGAAATATCTCCCGCCCCGAATCGCTGACGGCAATCTGACGCGATGCCCCCACCTGCAACAATCGTTGCCCTTCGTCCCCAACATACTGGACACTTCCTGAAGTCAGAAGCTGAAAAGGCTGCGTCGCCCCCTGAAAACCGGAAAAAAGGTAGTGCCCACTCGCATCGGCGCTGTTGGCAATGCCCAGCAGGGCATCGAGTTGCCCCTGCAGATCCACAGCAAAATACTCGCGCTGAGTATCCGACAAAGACGCATTGCTGCCAGCGATCACTTTCTCCTTGATGAACTGGATCGCATCGACCACCGAATTCAGGCGACTTTCCTCAAGCGCTAGCTGAGCACTGGCATTCGACTGATTGTCCGCATATTGCGAATTCACTTCTCGTGCCTGGGTATCGAGAAGGACTTGCGAAGCGGCCACCGGATCATCTTCCGCGGTCAGAATGCGACGCCCTGTCGACAGCTGATTCTGCGTCTTGTAAAGATCGCTCTGGTTCTTGATGATATTCCGGGCACCGACATCGTAAATTTGGCTAGTGCTGACACGCATGATTCTCTCCTTTAGCCAATGGCCAGAATCGAATCAAAAAGCTTCGATCCGATTTCAATCATCTTGGCCGTAGCTTGGTAAGCCTGCTGATACATCAAAAGGTTGGCCGCTTCCTCGTCAAGGTTCACCCCGGAGAATGACTCTCGGGCGCTTTGAGACTGCTCCAGCAGGCTCTGTTGCGCTTTCAGCGTCGTATTACTTCCCACCCTTTGTTCCCGGCATCGCTAACCAGCTGGGCATAAGTCCCGAGGAAGGTCGCCGTTTGTCCGGACATCGTGCTTTGCGTCTGAAGCTTGCCCATCAACACGACGTTTCGTCCGTCGGAAACCCCGTTGTTGTTTCTGGTGATCTCGAACTTATCCCCGTCCTTGGGCGTACCGCTGATTTCGAAGCTGATTCCGGAAAAGGTAATCGTCGCACCAGTGGTGTAGGTAACCGCGCCCGATGCGAAACTAGTCGTCGTGCCGTTTTCTTCGACCGTCACAGGATAAGCCGACGCGGGAAATCCGGTCAAAGTTGGAGGACTTCCACTGTTATAGGTCAATGTCACAGGAAAATCGGCGACTGAATAGTTTGGCCCAACAGCACCCGCAGAAATCGTTGCATTGCCGGTATTCGAGGTATTAACGGAAGTGCGGATTGGTGCAGCCACGGCAATTTGCCGAACATCGGCCTCGATCGTCGGATTGATGGCAATGTTGCGGGCGGCTTCACGTGTCGGCTGAATCAGATAGGTCGATCCGGCGACAAAAGCACCGCTCGACGCGATAGTGAACCCCTGAGAACCCTGTGTGCTTGCGGCAACCGCCGCATTCAGCGCCGCAACGCTCGCCCCCGTCCATTGCGCGTTGTCACTGAGCCGGGTCAAGGTCAGATCGGTTCCATCGTATTCCAGCTGATAGTCGCTGCTGGTCAGATTGGTATAGAAATTCTCATCGTAAGATGGCGATTCGTAAGTCACCGTAACAGTCGGCGAGCCGACCGGATTCAGGCTGTTAGCAACCACTTTGGGCGTTGGTACGGTAAAGAAATTGCTTACAAAACCGGTATCGCCTGCAATTTTTCCGGTCAGATCCTGGCCCAGCGCTTGCTGGGCATTGAAGGTCAAGGCCATTGAAACAGCAATTCGGCCGAGATCGTTGGCCGTCCGATCCAGAAATTCTGACCGGAACTCAAGCAATCCCCCCAGGCTCCCCCCCGTAATCAACGACTCTGGCAGTTCGAGATTGCCACTGGGGGTTTTCAGGCCCACAACGACCCGCGACGTATCGGCTGAAGCCCCCAGCGCGGTAAGTTCGCTGACCTGGGTTCGCGTCACCAGTTGCTGCCCGTTGCTGATATAGACGTTAAACGTACCATCTGAGTTGGTCGTGGTGCTGACCTTGATCAGGGTGTTAAGTTCAGCAACCAGTTGGTCCCGCTGATCGAGTAAATCGTTCGGCGGCTGACTGGTCGCCGACTGCGACAGAATGATTCGCTCGTTGAGGTTCGCAATTTGTT
Organism: uncultured Propionivibrio sp.; assembly: GCA_964575415.1. Classification (GTDB taxonomy): domain Bacteria; phylum Pseudomonadota; class Gammaproteobacteria; order Burkholderiales; family Rhodocyclaceae; genus Propionivibrio. The sequence goes on along the minus strand of CAZNQL010000001.1, from coordinate 181,214 downwards.
GCGCATAAGAATTGATCGAAGAGACGTATCCCTCAATCTGACTATTCACACTGTCATATTGCTCACTAATCCGCTGTTCAAGTCCCTGGAACCGGGAAATCATCGCCTCTGCCGACGAAACCATCGACTGCCTGGCCGTCAACGAACTCGGATCGGCAGCCACCTGTTGAATGCCTTTGAAAAAAGCGGTCATCGCCGATGACAAGCCCGCATTCGGATCGGCGAGCATGCTGTTGATCTGGCTGATTTCCGAAGAATAGGCCTCGAGTTCGCTGACATTGGCCTGAGCATTGTTGATTTGAGCCCCAATATAGCCATCGTACATCCGCTCAATCGTGGAAACATGGGCGCCTTGACCAATGAAGCCAGAGCCGGTTTGAACCGCGATATTCGATGTCTGGATAACCCGCTGGCGGCTATAGCCGGCCGTATGCGCATTGGCAATATTGTGCTCAGTAGTGAGCAACCCGAACTGCGCATTCTGTATCGCGCCAACGCCTATCCCGAAAACTCCTGATCCCATGGTGCTTCTCCTTGTCCTCGTCTATAACGACAGTTCCGTCGAATAATTGAGGCCGCCGCTATCCGGCAAGGGCTTGCCTTAGCGTTGTGCCATTGATGATCCGGCCCAGTTTTTCGGCATACATGGGATCAGTGGCATAGTCCGACTGTTGTAACGAACGCGCAAATTGCACGCCATCCTGTTGCCCGAGCACCCTAGAAAAACGCGAATTGTTGCGCAGAAGGCTCGCGTAGTCGGCGAAGGCCTCGGCATAGGAACCGTAAACCCAGAACTTTTCGCGAGTGGACTGTGCGACGCCGTTGACGTACTCGGTCGTCTGCACCTCAACCGATGGCCCCGACCAATTTCGGCCAGCCTTAACGCCAAAAATGTTGTAAGTAGGCGATCCATCGACAGAGCGGATTTCCGTCTTGCCCCAACCGGTTTCGAGCGCCGAGTGCGCCACGAGAAAATGCGGCGGCACTCCAAGGCTCTGCGCCACAGAAACGGCGTGCGGCCAGACCCGATTGACGAAATCTGCAGGATCGCTTGCGGCATCGGATGACGGAACCGCAGCCGGTGTCGCCGCCGCGCTACGGATGCGCTCGGCACCGGCCGACAGTGGATAGGCAGAATTTGCCGCTTACCGTTGCAGCAAGGCCTGCTGCATGGCTTCAAGCGGTAACGCCGTGCTTTGCGGATCGCCACTCGCCAGATTGCGTCCGAGTTGCTGCTCGATCAGTTTGGCAAAACCCAGCGCGCCTTTCGAGGAAAGATTCTGGGCCAGTTGCTGATCCATGATGGACGTGAAGAATCGGGTCTGGTCGCTATCCATTGGACCATCCTGCGACGTCGCATCGCGCATGCTTTTCAGCATCATCTGCAACAGCATGCCTTCGAATTGCTGGGCCGCCAATTTCAAGCCCGCTTGCGGATCCTGCCTGACTCGCGATTTGAGTTCGGCCGCGGCCTTCAGGTCGAGCACGAAACGATTGGATTGGATGTCTTCAGCTTTCATAAGCTGAATCAAGCAATTTTTAGGCCTGCAATTACCCGATCATAGCGAACAAGCGATCAAATCACTTCCAGATCGGCATGGAGAGCACCCGCCGCCTTCATCGCTTGCAGAATCGAGATCAGATCTTGCGGATTGGCCCCAGCGCGTTGATGGCCTTGACGATATCGGAAAGCTTCGCCCCGCGCTTCAAGGTCATCAGCGCCCCCCCGCTTTGGTTGATCGCGATGTCGGTCTGGTTTGTCGTCACGGTCTGCCCACCCGATAAGGCATTAGGCTGACTGACCTGCTGATCGGAAGTCACGACCACCGAAAGCGAGCCATGCGCTACAGCACAGGCATCAATCGTCACCATCTGGTTCATGACGACCGATCCCGTACGCGGATTTACGATGACCTTGGCCATGCCCTTGATCATCTGCACGTCCAGATTCTCGACCCGGCCCATGAACGCGACGCGCAAGTTCGGATCGAGCGGGGCATTGACGCGGATCATGCGACCATCGACGGCTTCGGCCGTTCCTGCGCCCATCTCGCGGTTGATCGCTTCAACGACCCGCTGCCTATTACCGAAATCGGTCTCCCGCATTTCATAATGGACAAACGCGCCCTGGCCAAGCATCGTCGGCACTTCACGTTCGACCGTCGCCCCGGACGCGATCCGACCGGCAAGAAGGTGATTGATTACGGCCTTGTTGCCGCCCGAAACCGCACCGACGCCGCCAACCATCAGGTTGCCTTGCGCCTGCGCGTAAATCTGCCCGTCCGCGCCTTTCAGCGGCGTCATGATCAAGGTGCCACCGCGCAAACTCTTGGCGTTGCCCATCGACGACACGGTGACGTCGATGCGCTGACCGATACGCAAGAATGGCGGCAATTCGGCCGTCACCATGACCGCGGCGACGTTATTCAATTGCAACGACTGCGTCGTCGGCAGTGTTGTCCCCAGTTGCGCCAGCATGTTGATGATGCTTTGCGTCGTGAATGGCGTTTGCGTCGTCTGGTCACCGGTACCGTCGAGTCCGACGACAAGACCGTAACCGACCAGTTGTTTGTTGCGGATACCCTGTACCGTGGCCAGGTCCTTGATCCGGTCGGCAAACGCTGTTCCGGCAACAAGCGGCAACAGACAACAGGCAAGAATTGCCAGTTTGCGAATCGACTTGCCGGAAAACTTGGTCATGACGTGCCTCGACTTCAACTAGAACGGAAGGGCGGAGAGGAAAAATCTCGCCAGCCAGCCCATGACCTGCGCCTCGCTGATGACACCACTTTCTTTATACTCAATGCGCGCATCGGCCACCTGCGTCGAGCTGATCGTATTCGCCGCATTGAGGAAATAGGGATTAACGACGCCGGAAATACGGATATATTCGGTGCCCGCACCGATGGAAACTTGTTTCTCGCCGGAAACCAGCAGGTTACCGTTCGGCAGGACTTCGATCACGGTAACCGTGATGGTGCCGGTAAACACGTTGTTGGCCGCTGCTTCGCCTTTGCCGTCATGGCTTACCGCGCTTTCCGCGGACAAGCCCATGCCTTGGAAAGTCTTGCCGGGCAAGCCGGTGATCGTCGGCACCGAAGCACTGATGCTGCCGCCACGACTGGCCTTGGTATTCAACTTGGTCGAAGCATTGGTCGTCTCGGCGATACCGATGGTCAGCGTATCGCCCACGTATCTTGCCCGTCGATCCTCGAAAAGCGTACGCGCTGCGCCGGCCTGGAAAATGCTGCCGGTCGCGGCCTGGCTTTCCTGTCGGGGTGCCGGACGAGCCGTCATCGGTTGATGAACGTTGGTCGGCGGCACTGTCGTACAGGCGCTGACGACCAGCCCGAGTAACAGTACTGAAAGCGCACGCTTCATGATCACTCCGTTACAACTGCGTCAGTCGGCCAAGCATCTGGTCGGAAGTCGTCACCACCTTGGAATTGACTTCGTAGGCCCGTTGCGTCTGAATCATGCTGACCAGCTCTTCGGCGACATTGACGAAGGTCGCCAACTGCAAGGTTCCGACTTGGGTTGTCGCCGTTGTTCCCGGCTGGGTAATGGAAACCACACCGTCACACGAAATGGTGATCGACAAGGCATTGTCCGGAATGGTGATGCTCGGCTGCAAAGGATAGCCGCTCGCCGTCACCACCTGCCCCTGATTATCGCGCTGGAAAGAACCATCGCGGGTATAAGCCGTCGTGCCGTCTGGCAACAATACTTGGAAAAATCCAGCGCCGTCGACCGCCACGTCCAGAGGGTTGCCCGTCTGTTGAACGGAGCCTTGTGTATGGATGCGCGCTGTCGACACCGGACGCACACCAGTACCGAGCTGCAGGCCGCCGGGAATCTGCGTCGATTGCGAGGATTGTGCCCCCGGTTGCCGTAGCGTCTGATAGAGCAAATCCTCGAAAACCGGACGAGCGCGCTTGAAACCGTTGGTGCTGACGTTGGCCAGATTGTTGGCGATCACATCCAGGCTCGTTTGCTGAGCATCGAGGCCGGTTCGGGCAATCCAGAGTGAGCGGATCATCGGGCTTTATTCCTGTTAGCTATTTAAAGAAAGAATCTGACTCGCCTTGCTGGCATTGGCATCAGCCGTCTGCAGCATCTTGATTTGCATCTCAAACTGCCGCGCCAAGCTGATCATGTTGACCATGGCATCGACCGGATTGACGTTACTGCCTTCAAGCGTCTCGGTCGCCAGCCGGACGTTTTCATCGAGCGCCGCCGGTTCGCCACTTTTCAGGCGAAACAGTCCGTCATCGCCGCGAATCAGTTCATTCTCCGGCGGGTTGACCAGCTTGATACGGCCGACCACGCTGACATTGTTGGGCGCACCATAGAGCGGCACGACCGAAACCGTGCCATCGGGCGAAATCGTGATGCTGTTGTCCGGCGGAATGGCAATCGGGCCACCGTCGCCCTGAACGTTGATACCACTGGCGGTTTGCAGTTGGCCATTAGCGTTGGTCTGCAAATTGCTTGCGCGAGTGTAGGCTTCACGGCCGTCTTCGGTTTGCACCGCGATCCACCCAGCCCCTTGCACGGCGACGTCGAGCGGACGACCGGTGGCCATCAAAGGCCCCTGGTCGAGAACGTCGGCAACCGAGGCATCGACGACGAAAGCCCGCGTCGGCGCCCCCTCGCCCTGGATCGGCACGGCGCGGAACTTGTGCTCCATGGCGCGGAAACCGATGGTCGACGCATTGGCCAGATTATTGGCGACGCCGGCCTGCTGCAGAAACGCATGCCTGGCGCCGGTCATCGCGGTATAAATCAGACGATCCATGGTTGTCCAATGCCTCCGTCTTAACCGTTATTTATTGTTATCTCAGGTTAACCAAGGTCTGCAGGATTTGGTCATGGGTCTTGATCGTCTGCGCATTGGCCTGATAGTTGCGCTGCTGGGTAATCATATTGACCAGTTGCGCCGTCAAATCAACATTTGACTCCTCGATCGACGACGACTGCAGCACGCCCCGGCCACCACTACCCGGGGCAGAAACAAGCTCGGGTCCGGAATCCGAAGTCGCCACCCATTGATTGTTGCCCACCGACTGCAATCCGTTCGGGTTGGTAAATGAGGCCAGGACCACCTGCCCCAAGTCCCGTGATTGGCCATTGGTATATCGGCCTTGCACCACGCCATCCGTCCCAATCGACAATCCGGACAACGCCCCCGAGGCGTAACCGCCCTGCGTCAGTGCATCGACGCTTGATTTACTACCGTATTGGGTGGTTCCGGTAAAATCGATGGCACCGGGGGACCATGGGGATGCTGCCCCGGAAGTCAGCGTCCAGGAAGGCAAGGTAATCGGCATGGTCGATGTCAGCGCCCCCGACGTATTAAAGGCCAGCGCACCACCGCCAGCCGTCGCCGACGCGCCGCCGCCCGCCGGCAGGCCCACTGTCGTCGCGATGTTCGTTGCTGCGGCGCCATCCATCGTGCCATACACGTTCCAGGCACCGCCTGCGACCGTCCGCTGGGAAATATAAAGTTAACGTATGTGCCACGCCGAGCGTGTCGTATACCGACAAGGCCGTCGAGAAGTTATACGTCTGCGGGTTGTCCTTGTTGAATGGCACGATCGACGGCACACCTTCGCGAGAATCGAGGTTCAACACTGCGGTCACATCCCCGGACAGCGGGTCACTCGTCGCACGCGGCGAAATCTGGGCACTCGACAACTGGATTTCCAACGGATCGGACGGAGAAATCGTGCCGGTCGTTGGATCAGCGGCATACCCCATCAGTTTGAAACCCTGATCGTTAACGATATATCCCGCGTTGTCCAAATGAAACTGCCCGTTACGTGTGTACGAGATCGACCCGCTGTTGCTCATCCGGAAAAATCCGTTGCCGTTGATCGAAATATCGAGCGGATTATTGGTCGCCGTAATGTTGCCCTGCGTAAAGGACTGCTGGATGGCGGACAACGCGCTGCCGATACCAATCTGTGAAGCGCCACCGCCGGAAAGCGAAGCGGCATAAACATCGGAAAAATGCACCTCCGACGACTTGAAGCCGACGGTATTGGCATTCGCGATATTGTTGCCCAGCACGTCCAGTGCCTTCGCTGAAGTATTCAGCCCGCTCAAGCCTTGTTGGAATGACATTGTATTCTCCTGAACTTAGAGGATCTGCTGCACGTTCTTGAAATCGGCATTGCCAAGCGTCCCCAGATCGAGCTGGAAACCGCTGCTTGTCCTAACCATAGCATAAACCGTGCCAATTTGCAGAGGATCGACGGTAACCGCCTTGCCGCCCTGAGTCGCCTGCACAGAGAATTTATAGTTGCCGGCCGCTGCCGTCGTCCCTGCGCTTGTCTTGCCGTCCCAGGCGAAATTGACCACGCCGGCCTCTTGCTCACCCAGCGACTGGGTTTGAACAACCGCGCCATTGGCATCAAGAATTTTCACCGTCACTTCATCGGCGGCCGACGCCAGATTGATACCGGCGTAGCCAACACCATCGGCAAAAGCCAGTTGATTGCCGGTGACCATCACATTCTTGCCGATCAAACTTGCCGCCTGCATCGACTGGCTGGTTCCCAGATCATCAAGCAAGCCATTCAGTGTCGTATTGAGCTTGTCGATCCCCTCGACCGTACTCATTTGAGCCAACTGGCTGGTCATCTCCGCATTATCCATAGGATTCAGAGGGTCTTGGTTCTTTAATTGGGTAACCAACAGCTTGAGGAACCGATCCTGTGCCTCCTGCGTCTTGGACGTCCCCGTACCGCCGCTCGCGGCATTGATCGCATCGTAGACGCTGGATGATGTACTGCTTTGTACGGTTGCCATGAATACTCTCCAATAATCCTTAATTACTGCCCAATCGACAGCGTTCTCAATAACAGTTGTTTAGCCGTGTTCATGATCTCGGTATTGGTCTGGTACGCGCGCGATGCCGAGATCATATTGACCATTTCGTCGACTGGATTGACGTTTGGCATCGTGACGTAGCCCTTCTCGTCGGCGGCCGGATTGCTCGGGTTATAGATCATGCGCCCCGGAGAAGCGTCCTCGACCACCTGCTGTACACGAACGCTTTGTCCCGTCTGCCCGCTCATCGGCACGGCCTCGAAAACCACCTGTTTGGCACGGTAGGGTTTGCCATCTGGACCGGCAACGCTGTCGGCGTTGGCGAGATTGCTGGCGACGGCATTCAGACGCATGGCCTGCGCCGTCATCCCACTTCCCGCAATATGAAAAACGTTGAACATGCTCATGATTATTGCCCCTGGATAGCCATGGTCATGGCTTTGATCTTGCCACTAATGAAGGTTAATCCGGCTTGATAGCGAATCGCGTTCTCAGAAAATTCGGCACGCTCGACGTCCATGTCCACCGTATTGCCGTCAGCACTCGATTGCGTCGGGACGCGGTACTGGAGCCTAGCCAAATCACCGCCAGCACCAACCTGCAGATGACCTGGCGCGGTCGTCGCCAAAGGCAAATCCCCTGCACTGCGCCCGGCTACTGCCTCCTTGAGCGCTGTAGCAAAGTTGAAGTCACGCGCCTTGTAATTCGGCGTATCGGCATTAGCGATATTTCCCGCAATCACCTGCTGACGCTGAGCGCGCAAGCCCAAGGCGGTTTGCAGGAATCCTAATTCGTTGTCGATTTTGCTAAGCGCAGGCGCTCCGTTCGATCTAAAACCCTATCGACCGTTAAGCAATTCTTGTGCCACGTATGAAACACCTTTGAAATCCCACGAAACCTATGAACATAAGCAAAGACAGCATCACCTTTTGCATAGGATCGGCAATTATTGCCGGCAACTAGCACGCTTCGACAACAGAGGCGAGACTTCGCGAACAGACGATGATCAGGCAAAATACCGGAATGCAAATTTCAAACCGGATTCTTAGCACTTACCGCCTCATGCTTAACCGCGCCCGGTCAAGGTGTTTTATCCCGCTAGTTTCAATATTGTTCGCCACCCCTGTTCTGGCCGAAAATGAGTTCGACGCTGCTCTGACTGACTTCCTGCATATTCAGACACAAGGCTTGCCGGGTAAAGTCAGCTTTCGCATTGAGCCTCTCGATCCGAATACGCAGCTCTCCCCCTGTCAGGCTTTCCAGCCTTTCCTTCCCCATGGCGCGAAACTGTGGGGAAAATCAACGGCCGGTGTCCGCTGCCTCGGTCCTTCGAACTGGACGATCTATGTCCAAGTCGAAGTCAGCGTCAGTGGCAATTACCTCATTTCCGCGCGCACGATGCCAGCTGGCTATACCATCGGCGAAAGAGACATTGTCGTGCGCAGTGGTGACTTAAGTAAATTGCCACCCAATATCATCACAGAAAAATCACGGGCCATTGGACAGACTGTTAAATTCGGAATTGCCGCCGGACAACCCCTGCGTGACGACCGACTCAAAGCGCCGTTTGCAGTCCAGCAGGGCCAGACCGTGAAGACGGTATCCAACGGTCCAGGATTCTCCGTCAGCAGCGAAGGCAAAGCGCTGAACAATGCCGTCGCCGGACAGATTGTTCAGGTCAGAACCAGCAACGGACAAACCGTGAACGGAATCGCACGAACAGGCGGAATCGTCGAAATTACGCATTAATCTCGACGCCACTTTCAATTTCAGAAATAATGCTAAAGTTCCGGCACATCCAGCCGATACAGCTATCAAGAAGCATTCTATCGAGGCGCCACCATGAAAATCGACGGCACAACAAAAACCTCTCCTGCACCGCTGAACAAGGATTTACGAGGCTCTGCACCCGAAAAAACGGCGGCAGCAACAGACGACATTCATTTAAGCGGACTGGCAGCTCAATTGCGAGCCAATAGTGACGAATCGAGTTTCGATGCCGCTCGAGTTGCCGAAATCAAGAGTGCGATTGCGGAAGGTCGGTTCACGATCAATGCCGACGCCATAGCGGACCGACTGATCGCCTCTGCGAAAGAACTCATCGACTCGCAGCGTCAAGCCTGAGCAAACCTGTGGCTCCAATTACGCCAATTGCCGACTTCAAGAAAATCCTGCAGTCCGAGTTTGAACTCGTCCGACAATTCGTTACCGTTCTCGAACGTGAGCAGGACAACCTCAGCCAAGGCAAGATTGATCGTCTAGCTGACTTTGCAGAGCAGAAGGGGGCTTTGGCCGCCAAACTCAATGAACTGGCAGAAAAACGTGTAGAACTCCTGTGCAAGCAAGGTTTCTCTTGCGATAAACAGGGAATTGAATCTTGGTGCAGCAAAAATTCCGAGATGCAAGACGTCCCCAAGTTGTGGTCGGATATTCTTGCGCTAGCCGCTGAGGCTCGGGAATTAAATCGTCTCAATGGCGATCTGATCAGGATCCACATGCAACATAACAGCAAAGCCCTCGAAATCCTGCTGGGCAGCAACCGCAGCTCGCTACCCCTCTATGGCCCTGACGGCCAATCGACTTCAACGGAAAGTCGCCGCATCAACGACGCCGCTTAATCGCAGTCGCCGCCGGCCCCTATAGCCTCCGAGCAGCACTTCTCCGAGCTGCACTTAGCCATTCCGCTTCACTGCAAATCGAGTTCCTTGCCTTTTTCCGGCATGTTCGAGTCGATCAGAATGCTCACACGACGATTGCGCGCCCGACCATCGGCCAACAAATTCGGCTCGACGGGACGGGTATCCGCATAACCGATCGCCGTCAGTCGGTCCGAGGCCACTCCGGCATCGACGAACAACCGGAGAACGGTCGTCGCCCTGACTGCTGACAATTCCCAATTGGACGGAAACTGCGGTTTATTTATTGGTATGTTGTCGGTATGACCTTCGATCGTCATTGGGAAGTCGGTAGGTGCCAACACCTCGGCAATCGCGCGTATGGCTTTTACGATTGGCGGCTGAAGCACGGCCTGCCCGGGTGAAAACAACACGCTATCGTTGATCTCTATGGTCACACCATTGCCGGTCTCTATCACCCTGACCTTGCCTTCGGCCACCAGAGGCGCCATCACTTCCATGATGTCCTTGGCCACGTTGCACATCTTTTCGCGCCGCTGTTGTTTCTGCTTGACCGCCTCGGAAGAAGGCACGGTAGGCTGCGATTTGCGAATATTAGGTATCGGTGGCGGCATGACTACTGGCATCGACGACGTCGTATTGACCTGAATATTGCGGAACGCGCTGACCAGCGAATCACTGAGAATGCGGTATTTACCCTCGTTTACCCTCGACAAAGCATACATGACGACAAAAAAAGCAAAAAGAAGCGTGATGAAATCCGCATACGAAACGAGCCAGCGTTCGTGATTATCGTGCTCGTCGTCACGCCGTTTGCGGGCCATAATTTAAAACACGTAGCCCTGAAGTCGGCTCTCGATGATGCGCGGATTATCGCCATTAGCGATACCGACTAAACCATCCACGATCATTTCACGCTGTAAGACAAGCCGATTGATATGCGCCTTGAGCTTGTTTGACATTGCCAAAAACACCAGGTTGGCCAATCCGACGCCATAAATCGTCGCCACAAAAGCCACGGCAATCCCGGCACCAAGCTTGGAAGGATCCGACAGATTCTCCATGACTTGAATGAGACCCAGTACCGCGCCAAGAATCCCGATCGTGGGAGCATACCCGCCAGCTGCCTCCCAGATTCTTGCTGACAATTTCATTTTTTGCTCAAAGGTATTGATCTCTACCTCGAGCACTTCACGCAAGCGCTCGGGTTCAGCACCATCGACCAGCAACTGTAAACCCTTGCGAGTGAAGTCATCCTTCAACTGATTGATGACATTCTCCAGCGCCAGCAAACCCTCACGCCGCGACGTCTGGCTCCAGAGAGTGACCTGGCGGATCATCTCCGCAAAATCGACAACGGGTGGATACCAAACCCAACTCACCATGCGCAAACCTCGAACAAAGGTCGCATAGGGGCTTTGCAGCATGACGGCACCCATGGTTCCGCCCAACACAATCAGCAGAGCAGCCGGCTGCGACAACGACCCGATATGTCCGCCCTCGAGAAGCTGACCTCCGACGATCGCCAGAACCCCCAAAACCAGCCCGACAATGCTAATCTTATCCATTCGATGCGGCCTTCTTTCTCTTCAGCATACCGCTCCCCAGGATTTTTGTTCGCAGCCTGGCGACTGCCTGGCTATGCAATTGGCAAACACGGGATTCGGTAACGCCCATCACTTCGCCGATTTCGCGCAAATTTAGATCCTGCTCATAATAAAGCGCCATCATCAGTTTTTCCCGCTCAGGAAGTGATTCGATCCCCTGAACAAGCTGCCGACGCAAACTCTCATCTTCAAGCAGTTTCGAAGGTTCACTCGAGACATCGCTGACGTGCCGCTCAAGAAAATCCTCATTTCCTTCTTCGACCATATCCTCAAAGGAAATGAGTTGATGCCCACGAGCATCCTGGAGCATTTTCTGATAATCGGTGAGTGGCATATCCAGAGCCCGCGCCAGCTCTTTTTCGCTCGGAGCCCGTCCGTATTCTTGTTCAAGGCGTGCAATGGCTTCTTCGATCCGCCGAAAATCCCGGCGTAGACTTCTCGGCAACCAGTCATTCTCGCGCAAGCCATCCAGCATGGCGCCACGCACGCGCTGCACAGCATAAGTTTCAAACTGGGCCCCCATGCCGCTCTCGAACTTGTCGATAGCATCGAGCAAGCCCATCATGCCGTTCTGGACCAGATCGTCAACATGGACACTGGAAGGCAGGCGGGCCATCAGATGGTAGGCGATACGCTTAACCAGCGGAGCGAAGCGCTGTACCAGCTGATCTCTGTTGATCTGACCAGCAGCGTTATACATGGTTGGAATCAAGCGTAAATTGCGACCGGATCGATACGTTGGCTCAAGTGTAGCAGTTGTTGCACGAAATGTTCGAGCCCCCCCGAATCGTTTTCAGGCAACGGCCAATCAAGCAACTCGCTCGCGATCGCCCGGATGGTTTTTGCTGCCGGTGCCTCGGGAAACAACTCGACCACAGACTGCGATAGCTTGGCGGCTTGGCACAGCTGCCCATCGAGAGGCACGAAACCGGCATATTCGAGACGTGCCAACTTTCGACTGTGAGTTACGTGGGCGATATTGCCGAAAATCGATTCGGCCTCTTCCGAACCGCGTACCTTATTGACAAGAATCCGAAAGTCCCTTCGCGCATAGCCCAAGCTGACTTTCTTGATCAAGGCATAAGCATCGGTGATCGACACCCCTTTCGGTTCGACCAACACGATGGTTTCATGTGCAACCAAGCCCAGCGGCGAAAACCCTAGGGGATGATCCAGCGAGGAGTCCACCAAAATCACATCGGCTGGCGCACCAAACCCCGCGAACCCCTGCATGAGCGAATGTTGTTGCAGGGGATTCAATTTTCCGAGTCTTTTTACGGCTCGTGCCATCGGCAAAACACGCACACCGGGTGCAAGGTTAAGCAGCACTTCCGACAGCGATTTCTCACCGTTAATTACATGTTGCAGGTCGTAGCGTCCTCTCGATCCGAAATAAGAGGCGACGTTGTTTTTCATGGTCTCATCAAGAACGAGAACTTCCTTTCCCTGCCGTACAATCGAGGCGGCAAGATTGGCGACGAGCAAGCTCTGACCGAGACCGTTGGCGCCTGCGGCAAAAGTAACGATCCGGGTCCGTTCCTTGGCAAAAAGTCGACGCAGACCAGCGGCTTGATCACCCAAATGCTCAGCCAAAACGGCCTCCCGCCGCGACCTTCAGGGACGCCGAATTGGCCATGACCAGACCGGGTTCCATCCCATCCAGCCGATGCGGAGAAACCTCGGGGACATCCTTGAACGCCCGATGTAGCAAATAGGTTCGATTGGGAAGATGCAAGTCTTCCGGCACCCGTTGGCCGTTGGAAACGTAATGCAGGCGCAACCCGTTGCGGATGATCACGTCAAGCGCCGAAGCCAGGCTAGCCGCCTCGTCAATCTTGCTCAGGATGCAGCCGGCGACATCCGGGCCATGATAGGCGCGAACTACGTCGTCGAGCGTGTCTCCGCGAGCGGTTGCGTTGAGCAGAAGCAAACGTTTGACTTGGCTGTCGCCGAACATCGCCACTTGATCACCCACCAGCTTGTCACGCTGGCTCATCCCCATCGTATCGATCAGCACCATGTGCTTGTGTTCCAGATCGGTCAGTGTCTGTTTCAATTCGGCGGCATCCTTGACCAGATATACCGAAACGCCGAGGATCCGACCATAAATCCGGAGCTGCTCGTAAGCACCGATCCGGTAACCGTCCATGGTCACCAACGCAACTTTGCTAGCGCCGTGACGTAGTACGCAGCGCGCAGCCAGCTTGGCCGTCGTCGTCGTCTTGCCGACACCTGTCGGCCCGACCAGCGCATAAACCCCGCCCTGATCGATAATGTCATTCTCACTGTCAATCGTCAGCAGCGATTGGTCAGCGCGGTTCTTGACCCAAGCCAGCGATTGCGACGGATTAAGTTCGCGCGGCAAATCGGCGATCAATTCACGGGCAAGCAGTGGCGAAAAACCAGCGTCCAGCATTTGGCGCAAAACATCGGTCTTGACCGGTTCCGAGCGTGCACTTTCCCCCCATGCCATGCCGGCAAGATGCTGCTCGAACATTTTGCGCAGCGAACGGATTTCATCAACCACTTCTGCCGGCACAATCTCGGCCTGCGTCACCGCTCCGCTCGCCATTGGCACGTTGGTCCGCTCAATGACCGGTGCCGGACGTGGTGCCAGTGGCGGCGGTACACTTGGCGTAGTCTGGCGCGGAGAAATAACGCCTGTATTTCGAGCCGGTTCGGACGTAGGCCGGGAAAGACGGACGGTGTAATCATCCTGTGTTGCCGTTTCCTTGGCAAAAGGCGACTGCACCAGCATGTCCATTTCGCTCGCGGCGACCGCCATGATCTCGACGCCCCCCGGTATAGCACGATTGGACAGGATGATCGCGTCTGGACCCAGCAATTCCTTGACCTTGTGAAGAGCGTCACGCGCCGTTGCCGCTATGAATTTCCTGACGTTCATACCCTACCTCCGATGATCGAGGTGACCTTGATTATTTTGTTTTCGGGAACCTCGCCGTGAGCGAGAACTTTCAATTGCGAAATGCCGCGCCGCAGAAAACGGGAAAGCAACGTGCGCAGATTTCCCGGAACGAGAAGAACCGCCGGCATGCCGAGCTCTTCCTGGCGCTGAGAAGCCGCCGCCGTTTCGCGTAACAGCGTATCCGCCAGACTCGGCTCGATGCTGGCGTTTTCGCCACCACCAGCAATCGCCTGCTGCAGGATGCGTTCGAGCTGTGGATCGAGTGACATCACCTGCATTTCCGTACCGCTCGGATACAGCTGTTGAATGATTGAGCGCCCCAGCGCTATGCGCACTTGCGCCGTCAGCGTCTCGGCGTCCTGCGTCCTTGGAGCAATCTCGGCAAGAGTTTCGATGATGGTACGCATGTCGCGGATGTGGATACCCTCTTCGAGCAAGTTTTGCAGTACCTTCTGCAAAACGCCGAGCTGTAGGGTCTTCGGAACCAGATCTTCAACGAGTTTCGGAATTTCTTTCGCCAGATGGTCGAGCAACGCCTGTGTCTCCTGGCGACCGAGAAGCTCTGCAGCATGCGAGAGGATCAGGTGATTGAGGTGCGTGGCCGTTACCGTACTGGCATCGACCACGGTATAACCCAGAGCCTGCGCCTGATCACGGAGCGATTTTTCAATCCAGATTGCCGGCAAACCGAAAGCGGGATCCTTGGTCGCCGTCCCTGGCAGCGGCCCCGAGACGCGTCCGGGGTTGATCGCCAGAAGGTTGCCAGGGAAAGCCTCGCCTTGAGCAATCTCAACGCCTTTGAGCAAGATGCGGTAAACATTCGGCTTGAGTTCGAGGTTATCGCGTATATGCACCGGTGAAACCAGGAAACCGACTTCCTGAGCAAACTTTTTGCGAATACCCCGAATTCGCCGCAACAATTCGCCATCCTGCCCCTTGTCGACGAGCGGAATCAAACGATAACCGACTTCAAGACCGAGCACGTCGAGCGGTGCGACGTCGGCCCAACTCGCCTCTTGCGCCTCGCCCGTAGCGGTCGGAGCAGCGACGACGGGGACGGGCTTGGCGGCGTGCGCTCGCCGATCAAGATCCCAGGCCAGCGCTCCCAGAATACTGGCCAATAGCAGGAAAACGAAATTCGGCATTCCGGGAATCATGCCGAGCAGGCCAAGGATGCCCGCCGTCAGGGCGATCAGCTTCGGGTTATTGAAAACCTGACCGAGAAATTGTTGCGAAAGATCCTGCGTGTCGCCGACGCGCGTCACCACCATGCCAGCGGCGATCGAAATAATCAGCGCCGGGATCTGCGCCACCAAGCCGTCGCCGATCGTCAGCAGCGTATAGGTTTTTGCGGCAGCGCCGACGTCCATGCCATGCTGAAGGACACCGACGAACAATCCACCGATAACGTTGATGAACATGATCAGGATGCCGGCCACGGCATCGCCGCGCACGAATTTCGACGCACCGTCCATGGAACCGAAAAAATCAGCCTCCTCGGCAATCGTGGCGCGGCGTTTTCTCGCCTCATCCTCGCCAATCAACCCGGCGTTAAGGTCGGCGTCGATCGCCATCTGCTTGCCGGGCATCGCATCCAACGTGAAGCGAGCGGCAACCTCGGCAACCCGGCCGGCACCCTTGGTAATCACAACAAAATTGATGACCACCAGAATCGTGAACACGACAAGGCCGACAGCATAATTACCACCGACGAGGAAATGACCAAAAGCGTCGATCACTTGTCCGGCAGCGCCGGGACCGCTATGCCCTTCGAGCAGTACCACGCGCGTGGATGCCACATTGAGTGACAAGCGCAGCAAGGTCGTGACTAGGAGTACAGTCGGAAAAACCGAAAAGTCCAGCGGCTTCACTACGTTGATCGCCACCAGAATGACGATCACCGAAATGGCAATATTAAACGTGAAGAACAGATCCAGCATGAAGGGCGGCAGAGGCAGCACCATCATGGAAAGCACAAGCAAGATGAGCACCGGTGCGGCAAGCTGACGCAGGTTTGAACGCCCGAATAAATTCTGAATAACCATCGCCGGACTAGCCATTCATCGCCTCCGGCACCAGCTCGGGCGGGACGGGAATTTCGCGCGGCGGCATCGGATAACTGCCGCCAGTTTCTCGCCAATTCGCCAATTGGTAAATATACGCCAGCACCTCCGCTACCGCGGCATACAGGCCGACGGGAATTTCCCGATCAAGCTCAGCATGACGATACAACGCTCTTGCCAATGGCGGCGCTTCGAGCATTGGCACACCATTCTCGGCACCAACTTCGCGAATCTTGAGTGCGATCTCCCCCATCCCTTTGGCCACGACCTTCGGTGCGCTCATCCCGCTCTTGTAGTTCAGAGCGACAGCAAAGTGGGTGGGATTGGTGACAATCACATCAGCTGCCGGAACTGCTGCCATCATGCGCCGACGCGCTGCGCATCACGCTGCAACTGGCGAATCCGCCCCTTGACCTCGGGACTGCCTTCCATTCCTTATTTTCTTGCTTAACCTCTTCCTTGCTCATCTTGAGCTTGTCGTAGTACTGCCAAAGTTGAAACGGCACATCGATCGCCACAATGACCAACATCGACAGGACGATCATGAGATAACTGAACTTAACCAACTGCCCGGCACTGTACAGACCGACATCAACGCTTTGCCCGAAAATGGCAAAAAATTCGCCTCGCTCACCCCACAAGACGTAAATTGCCACACCGCCCACCAGCAAGGATTTGGCAACGGCCTTGAAGAGTTCAATCAAGCCATTCCACGACACCAGGCGAGACACCCCTTTGACCGGATTGAGCCGATTCAAATCCGGGACCAAAGCCTTGGCCGAGAAATTCCAGCTACCGAGAAAGTAGGGGGAGGCTAACGCAGCAATAACGACAGCCAGAAAAAGAGGCGACATGGACACCAAAGCGCCAAAGGATGCTTCCGAAAATCGCGACATCATGAATTGAGGATCGCGAAAAGAAGGATCGTTGATGATCAGACTACGCTGCACTACCAGCATCATGCGCTGCATCACCCAGGAACCGACAAACCAGAACACGCCTGCGGAAACCAAAAGTATCAGGAAAGCGCCGACCTCTCGTGAGCGAGGAACATTTCCTTCCTCACGCGCCCGCTCAAGCCGTCTGCCTGACGCAGGTTCTGTTTTTTCGACGTCGCTATCTTCGGCCATCAGCTGAGTCCAGTTGGTTAAGCCGA
Source organism: uncultured Propionivibrio sp. (assembly GCA_964575415.1). Taxonomy (GTDB): domain Bacteria; phylum Pseudomonadota; class Gammaproteobacteria; order Burkholderiales; family Rhodocyclaceae; genus Propionivibrio. The sequence goes on along the minus strand of CAZNQL010000001.1, from coordinate 163,992 downwards.
ATTATATAAAAAATCCATAAAAAATAAAGAGGTATGTACGTTTATTTACATTGATTCTCGAATAGTTGCACTTGTGCAACATTGGCTGAACCGCCATAAAAAAAGCAGGGGGCAAAAGCCCCCTGCCTAATCATTTGTTTCTAAAGCTAATTAAATGGAAAGCTCAAGTAATTTGGATTGTTTTCCTGCCAAGTTGCTGTCTACGTGAGAACTTAGATCTGAAAGCAATTCCTTCATATCGAGGATCAGGACGATCTGACCATTCGACAGCGTCGTCACCCCAGCCACACCACGCGGACGGAAATCATCAAGAGACTTGATCACTGCATCATCGCGTCCGGCAAAGCTGTCCACCGAGAGTATGAAGCTGCGCTCGGATATCTGCATCAGAACCCCATATTCCGGAGCCTGCAATTACGGCCAACCTAACAAGCGGGACAATGCAACGACAGGTAGCACCTCTCCCCGAACCACAAGCGTTTCTTTGCCTCCAACTTCCTGCATCTTGTTCTTTTCGATAGGCAATATTTCCCGAACCATCGAAAGCGGTAATGCAAACGGTTGATCACCCAGCCTAACAAGCAAGACAGGAAGAATCGCCAGCGTCAGCGGCAAAGAAATAAGGAAAACCGACCCTTTTCCCGGTTCCGAGCGGATCTCAATTGATCCATTCAGCTTCTGAATGTTGGTCTTCACCACATCCATGCCGACCCCCCGTCCCGACACAGCGGACGCCTGAGTCATAGTCGAGAATCCCGGCATGAAGATGAGATTGAGACTCTGCCGGTCATCCAGCGTATTAGCCTCTTCCTCTTTAATGATACCTTTCTCGATTGCCTTCATGCGAATGCGTTCGGGGCTCATTCCGCGGCCATCGTCCGCAACGATCAACACAATATGATCGCCTTCTTGGCGCGCTTCCAGCCTGACAATACTCTTGGTAGGCTTTCCGGCCGCCATACGTTCTTCTGACGACTCGACACCATGGTCGACAGCATTGCGAATCAAATGCACCAGAGGATCCGCCAGATCCTCGATCATCGTCTTGTCGACCTCAGTTTCCTCACCGACAAGCGCCAACTCGACATCCTTACCAAGCTGCCGCGCCAGATCACGGGCAATCCGTGGATACTTCTGGAATAGACGCCCAATGGGTTGCATCCGCGTCTTCATCACCGAATTCTGCAAATCGGAAACCAGCAAATCCAGTTGGCTGATTGCCTGATCAAGCGCGTGCAACGTATCAGTATCATTTCTCCCGGCCATGATATCGGTACGCAAACTGGTCAGGCGATTTTTGGTCAAACCAATTTCACCAGAAAGATTGAGTACCTGATCGAGACGCGCAGTATCCACGCGTATAGTCGACTCGCGTGCAGCGACTTTCTCGTCTACCCGACGCCAGGATGTCGTACCGGTGGCCACAGCGGAAGGCTTGTCCGTCGAGCGACGACCTTCTGGAGGATAATGCGGCGCCATCTGGGTTACCGCGCCCGTGTTTTCACTGCCAGCTACCGGCAAAACAGGGGCAACGTCTTCGACAGTCTTGACCGCCGGTTCCTGCACTGAAACCGAATTACCGGTTACCGCGCTGTGCAGTGCTTGCCAATCCGGCCCGCGCCCACCCCCACTAACCGCCTGTGCGATGCCGGCAGACGGAATCTGGGTGGCTACTGCTACCACTGGTTCAACTGCACTGACATTCGCGACAGGAGGATCAGCCACCGGCGCGACAGAATTCCCGCCTTCAAGTGCAAATCTTAATGCAGCAATGATTTCCGGTTGAGCAGGACGAGGTTGTACCGCCTGAGAAAGCTCACCGAACATATTACGCACCGCTTGAGTCGACGCCATGATGGTGTCCATCAACTCGGGGGTCAGGTGCATTTCTGCATTTCGCAGTTTATCGAACAGATTTTCGGTCAAATGGCACAGCGTAACCAATTCGGTGGCATTCAAAAATCCGGCGCCCCCCTTGATGGTATGAAAACCCCGAAAAATCTCGTTCAACAGTTTACGATCTTCGGGAAACTTCTCCAGATCGACCAATCTGTTGTCGACGTCGGAGAGAAGATCACCAGCCTCTTGCAAGAAATCCTGCAAAAGATCTTCCATTCCGGGAAAATCACTCATCTTGAACCCCCTAGAATCCCAAGCTATCGAGAAGATCGTCTACCTGCTGCTGGCTGGCGACGACATCCGTTCGCCCATCGGCATTAATTACCGGCCCGTTGAGCAATGAATTCACTGAATCAGTTCGTTTTTCAACGGGCATCGTATCGATCAGGACACTCATCAACTGAGCCTCCAGTTCCTGAGACATCGCAATCACCTTTTTGATCACCTGCCCCGTCAAATCCTGGAAATCCTGAGCCATCATGATTTCCATCAATTGCGCTTTAGTAGACTCGGTCCTTTGTGGCACCGCATTCTTCAGATAAGCCCTTGTTTCATTGGCAAGCAGCTTGAATTCTTCGACATCAAGCTTATTGTCATAAAGTTTATCCCATTTTGCCGCCAGCAGACTGGCTCCCGCTTCAAGCTCGTCCTGCAAGGGAGTAGCGATATCGGTCGCATTCAAAACCTTGCACGCCGCCTGCTCTGTCAGATTGGCGATATAGTTCAACCTGTCTTTTGCGTCAGGCAAAGCGCCGACCGTCTTTTCAACGAATTTTTCGTATCCGAGACCACCTAACGTGTCATGCAACTGCCGAGCCATTTGCCCAACCTGCTTGAATACTTTATCCTGAATTGACCATTCTCCATTCTCACTAACAGGCACCTGACCAACGACGGAATCCAGAACTTTTGCATTATGTTGACTCGCTACTGAATCGAAGAGCGCTTCCAATTCAGGAGAATCATCTGTTCCACTGTCATTCTCGCGCGCCTGTTGCATCAATGAAGGCTTAGCCTCCTGCACTGATGCAGGCACTGCGGGAGAACCTGCTGCACTACTCGCGATACTGTCAAAAAGCGCTTCGAGTTCGACCGAATCACCCGATGTGTTTTCGTCTGCCATATCAAGCACCCATCTTGTCGAAGATCTTCTGCAGCTTTTCAGCCAAAACTGCTGCAGTAAATGGCTTGACGATATAACCGCTAGCGCCGGCCTGCGCCGCCGCAATGATGTTCTCCTTCTTCGCTTCTGCGGTAATCATCAGCACCGGCAAATGAGACAGCGTTGGCGAGGAGCGAACGGCCTGCAGCAACTGAAGGCCATCCATATTCGGCATATTCCAGTCAGTCACCACAAACTCAAAGCCACCGGCCTGCAGTTTTTGCAGTGCGATCGCTCCGTCTTCGGCTTCATCGACGTTGGTATAGCCGAGCTCCTTGAGCAGATTTCTGACAATCCGGCGCATCGTCGAAAAATCGTCGACGACCAGAATTCTTAATTTTGGATCAGCCATTCAAAACTCCTGATTAATCTCTTTACCGCTCAAGAATCGGACGAAGCGTATCCGCCAGCCCTTCCGCATCGAATTTGGCAACATAACCATCGACTCCGACGGCTTGCCCCATGGCCCGATTGGCTTCTGAAGACAGTGATGAATGCATGATGACCGGAATCCCCTCGAAGCGCGAATCGCTCTTGATATGCTTGGTCAGTACGTAACCATCCATCTCGGGCATTTCAGCATCGACCAGAATCAGACGGACGTCGTCGCGCAAGTTCGAATTCGTCTGCTGGGCATGCGCTGCCAAGCCTTGCAAGCGACTCCATGCCTCGACGCCATTGGTTGCATGCTTGTGTTTGACGCCCAGCTTGTCGAAAACCTCTGCGATCTTGCGGCGCGCAACGATCGGGTCATCGGCAAAAAAGACGCCAACCTCTTCCTGCAATTGAGCCGGTGCGAGATCGATGATGACAGCCTCTCCGAAAGCGTTTGCGAGAATTTGCTCCACATCGAGAATCGAAACCAGTGTGCCGTTTTCGAGCTCGGTAATCGCGGTAATCAGCCCCTGATTGGCAGACAGAACGCTTTCCGGCGCCTTGACCTTTTCCCAATCCACGCGAATGATCCGGTCGACCTCGTGCACAAGAAATCCCAAGGTACGCTTGGAATACTCAGCGACCATCATGGTCTGACCGCGCTCTACGGTCTGCCCATGGGTGTCAAGAAAACTGACCAAAGACAGAACCGGAATGACATTGCCCCGCAAGGAAACCAACCCTTCGACGCCACGCGGCATGTTGGGGGTCTTGGTGATGTGCGGTGCGCGCCCCACCTCTCGTACCTTGAACACATTGATCCCGAAGGTTTCACGCGTCCCGAGGGAAAAAAGCAGGATTTCCATCTTGTTGGAACCCGCCAAACGGGTTCTCGCGTCGACGCTGTCGAGCAAGTTCTTGTTTTCGATCAGACTCATCGTCATATTTCCACTCCTATATCCGCAACCGGGCTTCAGTCAACAACGACCGTGGAACCCCCTAACAAGCGACGCGTCAGGGTCTCGGATAGTTTCTGCGGCTCGAATTTGGGAACGTATTCGTCAACTCCGACCGATTTACCCAACTGCTGATTGGACATCCCCGAAAGCGACGAATGCATGATAACCGGCACACCAGCAAAACGCGGATCCGACTTGATTTTCTTGGTCAGGATATAGCCGTCCATCTCTGGCATTTCAATATCCGTCAGCACGAGGCTGACGACATCGGTCATTTTTTGACCCGAAGCCTTGGCATAGGCGGCGGCTTTTTCAAGCTCATTCCACGCCTCGCGACCGTTAATCGCGCTGACGTATTTGACGTTCATCGCTTCAAGCGTACGGACGATTTGCTTGCGCGCGACGATCGAATCGTCGGCGAAATAGACAGTCAAATGAGGATCGTCCAGCGGCTTGATGGTGCGAAAAACGATCTCGTCATCATAATTCGTCGTTTCCGAGAGCACTTTCTCGACATCCATCATCATCACCAGACGACCGTCCTGCAATTCGGTCACGGCGGTAACTAAGCCGCCCATCTCGGCCACCAGCATTTCGGGAGGAACCCTCATCTGGCTCCAATCGAGACGCAAAATTGTATCAACTGACTCGACAAGAAAACCCTGAGTATGACCGGCGTACTCAGTGACAATCATGATCGAACGAGGCATATCAGTCGTAATTCCTGCATACTGGGCCAAATCAACGACAGGGACCAGCGCTCCGCGCAAACTGACCATCCCCATCACCGACGAAGGCATTTCCGGCGCGGTGGTGATCGGTGGGGTTCGCATAACCTCACGAACCTTGAAAACATTGATGCCAAACGTCTCAGACCGACCCGTTCTCGAATTGACCCCGAGGGAAAACAACAAGATTTCGAGCTTATTGGTTCCGGCAAGCTTGGTCCGTGCATCAATACTTTTCAACAACTCCGACATTCCTGAACTCCCTTCTGGGAAAAAAAGCTAACAACCGAACTAACATCATCTTAATCCAACCAACAGCATTTCACCATAACCATATCTGTCGCCAAGCATTGCCAGCGCTTCGTGCGACTCATCAGTAATATTCAATTCACCTCTGTTTGACCGTGCTCTCATTTAATCCAGAAAGACAAATTGGCAATAATAATTTCGGGTAAAACAACATCATACAATCCGCACATTTCTTCGAAGTGCATTTCGTATGCAAATGGTCAGTCCGTGCGTCATTTTCTCCGAAACAGCAAACTTTGACTCGCCTGCGGATATTACGGCTCAATGCCAAAGCACTTTAGGGGAAAAATTCTGGCGAGACAAAAACCTGAACAAAGGTCAGACGCATCCTCTACCGATGGCGGCAAGCACTCTTTTTGGCAACTCTTTCAAAGCAGCGACTTCCTCAACCGCACCAATTACTGCGGCTTCGCGCGGCATGCCATAGACAACACAACTCGCCTCGTCTTGTCCGAAGGTGCGTGCCCCAGCCTGGAGCATGCGCAGAAGGCCACATGCGCCATCCTTACCCATTCCGGTCAGAATCACCCCAACGGCAGATCGCCCGACAATCTCTGCTGCCGAGTCAAAGAGCACATCAACCGACGGGCGATGTCGGTTGACAGGCGGCGTCTTGAGCAATTCGGTCACATAGCCGGAACCACTACGTTTGATCTGCATGTGAGAATGCCCCGGAGCGATATAAACGGTTCCCGTTTCGATCACTTCATTACCCTGTGCCTCAACCACATGCGGTTGGCACAAGCTGTCCAGTCGCGTGGCAAAAGATCCGGTAAACAACTCAGGCATGTGCTGAACGATAAGAATTGGCGGGCAATCGGCAGGAAACCCCAGTAAGAAGTTCCGAACAGCCTCGGTTCCTCCGGTCGAGGCCCCGACAAAAATGATTTTGCCTCCGTTCAGTACAGGCCTCCCTGTCCTGCCTGCGCTGTACCCGACTTTTTCCATGTCACTTCCGTTGCGAGGCAAGCTCATAGACCGTCTTACCTTGGGAACGGAAGATATCGGCAGCATGCAAGAAGCTCTCCGAATGCCCAGCAATCAGCAAACCGTCAGGACTCATCAACGGAGCGAAACGCTTGAGAATCTTGTATTGTGTTTGCTTATCAAAGTAAATCATGACGTTACGGCAAAAAATAACATCTATCGGGCCACGAACAGGCCAATTCGGCTCCAACAGGTTCACGCGTTGAAAACTAATCATGCGACGCAGTTCCGGCCGCACCGAATACTCATCGTCTTGTCCAGGCGTCTTGACGAAAAAGCGGTTCAATCGATCAGCCGGAATCTTGCTGACCCGATCTGCCTGATACACCCCCCGGGAAGCCGTCGACAGCACATTGGTATCGAGGTCGGTCGCAATAATCGACACTGGCGTATTAAAACTGTTGAATACTTCCGCAACCGTGATCGCAATACTGTATGGCTCTTCCCCTGTCGATGACGCACAGCACCAGACCTTGATTTGCGTTTTCCCCTGCAATTTTTTCAGATGATCGGCAAGTATCGGAAAATGATGCGGCTCGCGGAAAAAAGAAGTCAGATTGGTGGTCAAAGAATTGACGAATTTTTCCCATTCGACCTTATCGCCCCTCTCCAACAACGCCAAATACTCCCCGAATGACTTCAGTCGAGTTTCGCGCAAGCGTCGAGCGAGTCGGCTATAAACCATATCCTGCTTCGTCGCGGATAGCGAAATACCGGCATGCTCATAAATGAGTTTGCGCACTCTCTCGAAATCAGCGCCCGTAAAGGCAAACTCGCGGGAACCTGCATCACGAGACGGTGGTAACTGCCCCCAAGCGGATTTATTATTATCAAGCATCGAACCCTCCGATCGAATTGCTACGCCCTGACCAGACCCAAAATTGGACAATTCCAAAATCGGAAATTTTTCCTGGCGCCGATATACCTCTAGAGAGCCCCCGGCTCTCCGGGTGACAGAACGGACACACCCGAGTCCGCATCGATCTCGACTGTCGCATTACCATCTTCCTGCAGCATCGCCTCTTCCGTTCGCTTGTTCAAAACCACGATATTGATCCGGCGATTCGACGACCCCAAGGGATCGTTCTTGTCGAACAAGACTGTGGAGGCACGACCGACCACCCGTAACACTTTATTCTCATCCATCCCGCCAGAAATCATTTCACGCCGCGACGAATTCGCCCGATTGGCAGAAAGCTCCCAGTTCGAAAACCCTTTATCCCTCCCACTGAATTGGGCCGCATCCGTATATCCGGTAAAGCTGACCTTATTCGGAACAGCGTTCAGCGCTTTGCCGATCTCGCGAAGAATCACCTTGGAATAGGGCTTGGGTTCAGAACTGCTGGAATCGAACATCGGCCGGTTTTTTTCGTCGACGATCTGGATACGCAAACCTTCCGGCGTCACGTCGATCAGCAACTGGTTCTTGAACTGTCTGAGAACGGAATTGTTGTCGATGAGTTTTTCGATGTTTTTCTTGAGTTCCCGTAACGACGCTTTTTCACGCTGCTCGAATTCCTTGCGTAACTGCTCGTCCCTGGCACTCTTGAGATCGGGCGCTTTTTTCTTCGTTTCGACCTTCGCCTCAACGTTACTTTTTTTACTTGACCAGACGACTCCGTCAAATCCTTGCCGCCGCCTTTGATGATGCTTGTCGCGTCGCCCGCCCCACTTCCGCCCGACATACTCACTTTAAGCGGGTTGAGAAAATAGTCGGCAAGCCCCTTGAGATCGCCTTTCGAAGTCGAGCCCAATAGCCACATCAACAAGAAGAACGCCATCATTGCTGTCACGAAGTCGGCATAAGCGATCTTCCATGCCCCCCCGTGATGCCCCCCGGCCGTCTTTTTAATCCGCTTGATGACTATCGGACGTACATCTTCGCTCATTCAGCGCCTCTCATTCTCCACTCTCGCAGCCTTACTTACCCTTGCGCGCCTTGAGTTCAGTCTCGAGCTCGATAAAAGTCGGACGATCCCTTGAGAAGAGCACCTTACGCCCGAACTCGACGGCCACCTGAGGCGCATAGCCGGACATGGACGCAATCAGAACTGTTTTGATCACCTGGTAGATCTTTGAGCCCTCATGCGCTTTTTGCTCCAGCAATGAAGCAATTGGGACTACAAACCCATAAGAAATCAAAATACCAAGGAATGTCCCGACAAGCGCGCCACCGATCATTTTCCCAAGCACGGCGGGCGGTTCACCGACTGACCCCATGACGTTGACCACCCCCATCACGGCAACCACGATACCGAAATCCGGGGTCGCATCGGCGACTTTGCCCATAATGTGACCGGGGACTTCGGCTTCATGATGATGGGTCTCGATTTCCACGTCCATGAGGTTTTCAATTTCCAGCGCGTTCAGATTGCCGCCCACCATCATGCGCAGGTAATCGGTAATGAAATCCATGACATGGTGATCGCTAACCAAGGTAGGATACTTGCCAAATATCGGGCTTTCGTGCGGATTCTCGACATCATTCTCGATCGACATCAGGCCTTCTTTACGTACTTTGGCCAGAACCTCAAAAAGCATGGCAAGTAGATCGACGTAAAGCGCCTTGTTGTACTTCGACCCCTTGAATAGACCAGGCAATGCGCCGATCGTCGCTTTGATGACCTTGGTGTCGTTGCCCGCCACGAAACCGCCGACAGTCAAGCCGACGATGGCCAAGTATTCGAGCGGAACCCACAGCGCTGCCAGGCTGCCATGAACCGAATAGGTTCCGACCGAAGCCGCCAGAATGATGACGTAGCCGACGATTAGAAACATTCCCCCCCTGTCAAATGCGCATCAAATGGACTGCAGCCATGGACCCTTCTGGTCGAGCACTATTGTAGCCGGATGACCGACAACGCGAAACATCGTATGACAGCATTTTCTCTGAAGCTCAGGGGAATCGGATAGAATCACCGCCACCCTATTATGATTTCCAGTATGAACTACTGCTCCCTCTGTGGCGCCAAGGTCGAATTGAAGATCCCCGAAGGGGACTCGCTACCGCGCCACGTTTGCATGACTTGCGGCGAAATTCACTACCTGAATCCGAAAATTTTCGTCGGCTGCGTCGCCGAATGGCAAGGCAGAATATTGCTCTGCCGACGTGCCATCGAACCTCGCTACGGACTTTGGACTTTACCCGCCGGCTTCATGGAAAATGGCGAATCGACCGCACAGGCTGCCAAGCGCGAAACGCTTGAGGAGGCTGGCGCCCGAGTCGGGTCCGATCAACTTTTTGCGCTGATCAATCTCCCTTACATCAATCAGGTCCACCTTTTTTATCGGGCGAAACTGCTCGATACTGAGATCTGTCCCGGTATCGAAAGCCTTGAAACAGCATTGGTGTTCGAAAACGACATTCCGTGACGAAACTTGCCTTTCGCAGTGTCGAATTGTGTCTCAAGGCCTATATCGCCGATCGTCGAAGTGGAGCCTTCGGGCTTCACGAGCAAACCCTCGAGCTTTCCGGTTATTAACCGCCCCCCTATCTCGATGAACAGCAGGATCGCCACGGTAGCATTCGACCAATCGTCGCAACATCAAACGACAAGGCGGTGACAATTCGCCGATTACGTTCCGTCGAGAACAAGCAAGGATTAAGGAGTTTACGCTTTTGCAATTCCCTGAGTTAAACCATACGACCGAGGACAACGAACTCGCCATCCATCAACGTGCCCAGGCCGCCTCCAGAAGCACTTGGATCAGCGTCGTTGTCAATCTTTTCCTGACCATCGGCCAAATCACGACCGGCATTTTTGCCAAGTCGCAGGGGCTGATTGCCGATGGCATCCATTCTCTGTCGGACCTGATCGCTGATTTCGTCGTTCTGATTGCCAATCATCACAGCAAAAAGGCCGCCGACGAGAACCACTCCTACGGACACCATCGTTACGAAACTGCAGCCTCTGTGATTCTGGGAGGACTCCTGCTTATCGTCGGCATCGGCATGCTGTGGTCGGCCTTCAAAAAACTCGAAAACCCGACCAGCGTTCCAACAGTTCACATTCTGGCCTTATGGGTTGCTGGCTACGCACTGATAGTCAAGGAGCTCCTGTTCAGATACATGCTGGCTGTCGCCAAACGCGTCAACTCCAGCATGCTGATCGCGAATGCCTGGCACGCCCGCTCAGACGCTGCCTCTTCGCTCGTGGTCGGACTGGGCATTATCGGCAACTTGGCCGGCTTTCCGATTCTCGACCCTATTGCGGCATCAATTGTTGGCTTCATGGTCAGTCGCATGGGCTGGAATTTCGCTTGGGATGCCTTTCATGACCTGATGGACCGCTCGGTCGATGAAGACGAGGTTCTGGCCATTCGCGCGACGATCCTCAACACGCCCGGCGTTTACGGCGTTCATGACCTGCGCACCCGCAAGATGGGGGACATGATCGTGGTGGATGCTCACATCGAGGTCGAAGCAACGCAAACCGTCGAGCAAGGACACAACATCGCTGTTGAAGTCAGGAAACGGGTGATGCAGCGGCATCGCGTCCTCCATCTGATGGCGCACATCGACCCAGCCAACCGCCCCGATCACGACCATCCGCCAACCGACTGAACTGCATCCGGCTGAAGCCAGTCTTATTATCATGTCAGCGCCCCGATCATCCTCACCAAGCCAAACCACCGCAGTCTTTCCGATCCGCGGTCCCTTGCTACGCGGAAAAAAACGTCCGCGTGTGGCACTGATCGGCCGACATGGTGGCGGGAAAAGCACCATTTTCGAGGCGGCAGCCAGCCCGACGGTGCGCCATGAACGACTGGCCGGTGTCGGCGGTGCCTATCAGGAATGCATCGTCAACGTCGGACTCGACCAGATGTCGCTGGTCGACCTTCCCCCGATTAATTCGCTGCATCATTTGAGCGAACACGACCAGACCGTGCTCATGTACCTGCTCTGGGGCGACCACTGGCCACTGGCCTCCAGAGCCGAGCCCAGAGATGACAGCCAAAGCTTCCCCGCCCCCGACGTACTCGTTCAAGTCATCGACGCGACCACGCTTGAGCGCGACCTCGAATTGAGCCTTGAATTAAGCCTCTTCGGCCGACCCTTGGTCATCGCCCTCAACAAGATCGACGAAGCCCGCAAAAAGGGACTGTTCATCAACGTCCAGGCACTTAGCGAGCGCTTGGGAGTGCCGGTCATTCCCACGATCGCCTTCATGGGCAAAGGCATCTCGGCACTTTTCGAAGCCGTGCTCAAAGTCGCTCGGGACAAATCCTGCCCTCTGCCACAACCGCCGACACGTCACATCGGCGAAAGCTTGCAGCGACTAAAATCGCTCATCTCCCGCCCTGACGCTGATAACACGTTCCGGGTTCCACGAGCCTTACTGCTCTCGCAACTTGCCGAAAACGACGACTACTTCCTGAAATCTCTGGACGCATACATTCCAGGTTTTCGGGAGCAAATCCTGAACGCCAGAACAGAGGCCGAACAAACGCTCCCCCGCCCCCTTTCAGAAGAATTGCATGCCGACCGGCATCATCGCGCCGCCATGCTTTTCGAAGCTGTCACGACACCACGCGCAAGCGATTCGGAGGAAGGATGGCGACGGTGGCTTGACGAACTCTTCCTGCACCCACGCTGGGGATTGTTCGGTTCCTTGCTGATTTTCGCTCTCGTACTTTTCTTCGTCTTCGAAATCAGCGCCTTGCTTGACGCCGTAACCTCGGCGCGTCTAGCCGCCTGGGTGCAACTCTGGGAGCCTAACTCAACTCTCGGCGTTGTCGGCCGCGCCATCGCCGACGGCCTCGTCGGCTTGGTCGGCATTGTCATTCCCTACATGTTGCTGCTAGTCCTTCTGCTAGTCACGCTTGAGGAATCGAGCGTCATGCATCGCGTCGCCTTCGTTGTCGACCGAGGATTTCACCATATCGGCTTGCATGGTGGCGTTGCCGTGCCGTTTCTGATCGGCATGGGCTGTAACGTGCCAGCAATTTCCGCCGCTGCAACCGCCGGATCGCGGCGCGAACGCATCGTTTCATCGATCCTGATCACTTTTGTCCCCTGTTCTGCACGCTCGGCGATTATTCTCGCGATTGGTGGCAAGTACCTCGGCGGCATCGGCGTTTTCGCCATTTTCATGATGACGTTACTGGTCATCGCCCTCCTCGGCAAAATTCTCTGGCGGAACGACCCGAACGACACGCCCGGCCTCGTGCAAATCATCCCGCCGTATTCGCTCCCCTCCTGGCGTTGCATCTGGCTCAAAACCTGGGCAAGAACGCAAGACATCATTACTATCGTCACCCCCTTGCTGGTTGCCGGGAGTGTTGTCCTTGCCTTGCTCAGCCACGTAAATGCCGATGCGCTGATCAACACCGCGCTGATTCCCGTCACCACATGGTGGCTGGGGTTGCCGGCCGTTCTCGGCGTCCCCATTCTCTTCGGCATCCTGCGCAAGGAACTTTCGTTGCTGATGATCTATCAGGCACTCGGCACGCTTGAAATCGTGCCACTCCTCGACCATGTTCAGATCCTCACCTTCCTGGTTTTTCTGACTTTCTACGTCCCCTGTCTGTCCACTTTTGCTGTCATGATCAAGACCCTTGGCAGCAGGGTGGTCTGGATTTCGGCACTGATCTCCCTTGCAACCGCACTCGTAGCCGCCGGTGCAGTAAGATTCCTGTTTGAAACCCTGCGAATTTTCGGCTGAGACTTGGATAAAAGCCGATGAACGGTCAAAATAGAGGCGACACCCATCCAGAACACGACGATGGATCACCTGATCAGAGATTCTGCGACGCTGGAACTTTATGCTTGGCTGGACCCTGAGGCTGAACTTCCCGGCTGGGATGTCCTGACTGGCAACCCGTTCGGCACATCGCTACCCGAAGACCAATTCACCACCGTCCAAAACTACTTGGCTGAGTACCACCTTGAGTACTACCGGCAACGGTTGTACAAGAATTTTCCGAGTCTGCTTCACTCGCTGCTACTGTTTGCCACGCGTGTTGACGCAGAAAATTTCCAGGCCAAACACCCTGATCGAGTCTATGGCAAATATCTCGTCCGCGCCCGCAGCAAAGGCGAGTACATCGTCTCATTTCACGACTCGAGTTGGCTCGATTACTTGCGCCTGCCCCACAGCCTGAATTTGGCGACGCTCGACGAAGTTTCCAACCATTACTGGAAAGGGGCGCTGGTCGAAGAAATCGGCCTCAGTTTCAAGGATGAACCTTGGTGGGAACCCCCCGTCATTGAAGCCCTGTTTCAGGGAACACTGGAGCCCATGCATCAAACGCACCACTCCCTGCTCCTTCCTGGATTTTCATGGGGACTTTAAAACCCACTATCTGTCCATGACGGGCAACTGGCTCTTGCCTTCCCCTGTCTTGCGTGGCTCTCTGGCCTGACTGGGCAATCGCCTGTCATTCATGGAGTCGAGAGGTTTGACGCGCTCAGACGACCTGAGGTGAAAAGCGGGCCTCTGATGGATAACGGCATAACGCATGAAGAATTGCACTGGCGCAGCTTGTTTCAGTACGCTCCCCTGACGATCGACGATCGCAACATCGAGTTGCACCGGCTGATTGGCTGCCGGTAACTGATCGCCCCAAAATTCCGGAGGAACCATGAACTCCGTCGCTGTAAAACGCTGGCTGACAAGACGGCCATTGATGCTCACGACAAACACGTGCCCTTCTCCCAGTAGCAAAGGGGGATCGACGGCAAGGCGGACTTCAAACAATGCGTTGTTGGCAAGGACGCTTCCATTGTTTTCAGGAAAAACCACCGAAAGCTTCCGGTAGTCGATCGCCGTCGTTTCCGGTTTCTTAACCTCATTATTCTCAACGTCACTCGCTGGAGCAGCCCACCCGGATCCGGAAGGCGGAGAAACGATGTTGAGTGGTCGCAAAGTCACTGCCTTAGCGCCCGGTTGGGGTTGGTCCGAGAAAACCGGACCGTTACTACCGCGCGTTACATAAACGTCCTGCGCGGCGAAAAGTTCGTTCGTAAACGAAATGAAGATGACCAAGACAAGCTTCGCAAGAAGCGTTTTCATGTGAGGCCCCGACACACCCGATGCAACAATCGCCTTAGGCAAACGAGGCGAAAGCCTTTTCGATCTCGGTAACGCTTTGCGGCCGAACAACACGCGCCACCTCCTTTCCATGCCGCATAAAAACAAGAGTCGGCCAGAGTTTCACCCGAAATGATCGGCCCAAACGGCGTCCCGGCCCGTCCTCGATCTTGAAGTGGCGGACCTGCGGATAGCCGTCAAAGGCCTCCGCGATCAAGGGCTGTGCCGCCATGCAGTGGCCGCACCATGCGGTGCTGAACTCAACAACACAAGGCTCATCAAGAGCATCGAGCTCAAGACGTGACGGTTCGATCTTTGCGTACTCGGCATTCAATCCCATGCCAACCCCCTCCCTTCATTCCTTCCGACCACTTCGCCCACCTGCCTCACCTTGGCCAAACGCGGCTTTCATTTCAAGAAAATCGGCTTCGATCCCTGGCATCAGATCTGCGAATTTCCGATGGATCTCGCCAGCTTCCCCCTCTTCCGGATCAAAGTCTTGAAAGAGCCACTCGAAATGAGCACCGGCCAGGACATTGGCAATATAGACGATATCCGACAGGCTTCGAACAGACTCCGGGAGGCCCCTCGGCTGATCATGGTCGATGGAGGAATTAACGATATCCTCGGGCAAGCCAAGCGCGCAAAGCAGGGAAACCCCGATGCTCTCATGCCACTGGACGATCAGGTGCTTCAGTGTTTCCGGCCTAGCTGTCAGTTCGGTGTACTGCACGGCCCGATAAAGCATATAGAACGCGCCGAGGTCGTGCACCAGACCCGCCAGCAAAGCCTCGTCCGGGTTGATCCGGGTATACGCCCCGGCCAGCGCTCGCGCTGCCACCGCTGTTTTGATCGAATGCTCCCAAAGCGAGTGGGCGATCCCGGAAAATTGCACCATCTCCTTGGGGCGCATCAATTGCCCAATGGCGATTGCCAACGCGGTTGTCCGGACAAGGTTTATCCCAAGACGGCTAATCGCTCCCTGCAATGTCCGCACCGGCATTCCGTTCAGACAATACAATGCCGAGTTGGCCATCTGCATCAATTTGGCTGCAATCAAGGGCTCGAGGCTAACGATATCGACAATCCGGCTAATCGGCAGATCCGGATTCTGCATTTCCTTTCTTAGCCGCAACGCCGTATCAAAACAGGTTGGAAAAACGACTTCGCCGGCAAGGTCACGGGCAATATCCTCAAGCATGTGGAATCGCTGCTCGACGAGTTCATCACCGGATTTGTCGTTATTCGTGTTTTCCTGTTTCTCGGCTATGGAATATCAATGCCTCTGTCCCAAACGATCTATAGCTCAAGAATACAGGAAAGCAGCGCGCAGAAATTTGAAACAAATGAGCGACGGCGGAAATTTCAGGTTGGAATCCTGCCATGAACTATGACTATGCGTGGCGTCGCTCCTGCTTTCGATAGTAGCGCTCTTCGACGACATCCTTGAATTCCTGAGCAATTGCATTGAATTTGTCTGCTATCTTCACCATCGCGTCAATGATGTCCGGATCGAAATGAGAACCGCGCTCCGCCAAAATGATTTGAATCGATTCTTCATGGGGATAGGCATCCTTGTAGACACGTTTGGTAATCAACGCGTCGTAAACATCTGCAACTGCCATCAACCGTGCGCTGAGCGGAATATCCTCGCCAGCCAGCCCGCAGGGATACCCTGTTCCATCCCAGCGTTCATGATGCGAATAAGCAATCTCAGCGGCAAAACCGAAAAACTCGCCGCCGCCCTCCCCCATCTCACGAGCCGCAGTAATAATCGCATTGCGTCCGGCAACGCAGTGACGCTTCATAACCTCCCATTCTTCGGGTGTCAGTTTTCCCGGCTTGAGCAAGATCGCATCGGGAACCGCAACCTTGCCAACATCATGCAAAGGCGCTGATTTGTAGATCAGCCGAATGGTTTCTTCATCCAACGATTCCGAGAACCGAGGATGCAACCGTAGTTCTTCGGCCAAGGCGAGTACGTAATTCTGGGTTCTCCGAATGTGGTTGCCGGTTTCGTTGTCTCGGGCCTCAGTCAAAGCACAAAACGCTGTGATGATGGCTGTTTGAGAGGCGATGAGCTTCTTGTCACGCAAGAGGACTTCTCGGGTCCGCTCGGCCACAAGAATTTCAAGTTCATCGTTATGGCGCTTCAGCTCACGTCGCGAATTGGCCAACAGAAGATGGTTACGAACGCGCGCCATCAATACTGGCGGCGAAATCGGCTTGGCGATAAAGTCGCCCGCGCCAAGCGAGAGGCCAAACTCCTCGTCAGCCGGACTCCCCAGCCCAGTCAGGAAGATTATGGGAATTTCCCGGGTACTCGGGCTTTCCTTCAAACGGCGGCAAACTTCATACCCGTTCATGTCCGGCATCATGACGTCGAGCAGAATCAAATCTGGCAGATAGCGCTGTGCCAACTCCAGACCCTCCGCCCCATTGCAGGCGAAACTGATGCTGTATTCGGTGCCGAGAACACTTTCCAGCAATTCGATGACGCCAATCGAGTCGTCAATGATCAGAACACGTGAGCGGCTATCGTCGTTCATTCGAGATTCCAGTGATGGTGTTCAATAACCTGCTCAAGACATTTCAATGCAGCCTCGTAACGCAGTTGTTGCAAGGCCTGTAGAATTTCGGCAAATTCCTCCTCCGACGCCGTACCCTGCGTCAGCGACTCAAGATCGCCGCATAGTCGGCGCGCAGCAAGGTTCTTGGATTGTAAATGAGCATGCAGCTGCCTGAGAAGTGGCTGCAACCGGTCAAGATCAAGTGGACGAAGTTTTTTCTTCAAAGCACCTGATGCGCGCCCCTCAGAATTTTCTACAAGGTTATTCAGGGTGACCAGCACCGATTCGCATTGTTTCGCCAAAGCATCCGTCAGCTTGGAGAGTCGATCCGTCTCTCCCGACTTGATCTGGCGAACAAGGAAATCCGCTGCCGACCGGATCGAATCCAGCCCGAGGTTGCCGGCCTCGCCTTTCAGGTTATGCGCTTCCAGATAGAGCTTGTTGTTGTCACCAGACCGGTCGAGTTCACGTAATTTCGCCGCCGTATCTTTATGCCGCACGGCAAAGGACAAGAGTAAACGACGATAAAGTTCGAAATTACCACCAACCCGAGTCAAACCGGAACGGATGGATACGCCGGGAAGTGCCCACTCAAGCGCCTCGATCTCCTTGGGCGATTCTGTCCGGACAATATCCTCCTGCCGGTTCGCCAATCCGGCCGGTGTCGGTTTGACCCAGCGCACGAGGACATCAGCAAGCTGCTGCGGATCCACTGGCTTAGCAATATGATCGTTCATTCCGGCTTCAGCGCTGGCTGCCCGATCTTGAGCCATCGCCGCTGCCGTCATTGCGATAATCGGAAGATCCCCGCCATGCGGCAAAGTGCGAATGCGGCGCGTCGCTTCGAAGCCATCCATCACCGGCATATGCAGATCCATTAGCACCAGATCGAAACTCTCGCGCTGAACCAGATCAACGGCTTCCTGCCCATTGCTGACGACGGTAACCTTCAATCCTCCCTTGAACAGAAACTCGCTCGCCACCTGCTGGTTGATTTCATTGTCTTCGGCAAGAAGAATTCGCGCACCGACGATTGCACCGAGCGTAGAACGCGCCGTTCGGAAAACATCATCCCCCTCTATCTGGGCGTGGCCATCTCGGTATTGGAGCCGAATCAAGGTATCGAACAACAGCGACTGAGTCACGGGTTTGGTCAGAATTTCGTCGAGAAGCGCACTCCCGTCCTCCCTCAGCAATTCACCCCGGCTATAGGCCGTTACCATAACCACGGTCGGCGGATGATCGCCGTTTTTCCCGTTCTGTGCATCCTTCATCGCCTGGGCGGTTTCCAGGCCATTCATGCCTGGCATTTTCCAGTCCAGAAGCAAAAGCTCGAAAGGTTTGCCCTGCGCCCGCGCTTTCATGAACAGATGCAAGCCTTCCTCACCAGAATTGGCCGTCGTGACCGGAAATCTCCAGTTTTCGAGAATCGAACGAATGATGGTCAGGGAGGTTTCCTGATCGTCCACGACCAGCGTACGCATGGGATGCAAATCCTGCAAACTGTGACCGGTCTCGTGCGATAGCATTGGCGCGGCCGAGCGTCCCAACTTGACCGTAAAGGCAAAAGTGCTGCCCAGTCCTGGTTCGCTGGATAAGGTAATTTGTCCGCCCATCAACTCCACGAGACGTTTGCTGATGGTCAGTCCCAGCCCCGTGCCGCCATACTTGCGCGTGACCGTCTCATCCGTCTGCACGAACGGTTGGAACAATCGCTGTGCCTTGTCCGGCGAAATACCAATCCCGGTATCACGGATGGCAATGCGCAAGCAGACCATGTCTTCGGTCATTTCGACCTTCTCGACACGAACATGGATCTCGCCGTTCTGGGTAAACTTGAGGGCATTCCCCACCAGGTTGTTGATCACCTGACTGAGTCGAAGAGGATCGCCGATCAGGTAATAGGGCACGTCGGGGGCCACCTCAATGAAAAGTTCCAGCCCCTTTTCCTCGGCACGTACCGCGAACATATCTCCCATCGCGACAAGTACTTCCTCAAGCGAAAAATTGACCTTTTCCAGATCAATACGCCCGGCCTCGATCTTCGAATAATCAAGAATATCGTTGAGAATACCCAGCAGATTGCGCGACGAACCGAGCACCTTGCTTAGATAGTCGCGCTGTCGCTCGTCGAGCCAGGTATCCAGCGCCAATTGCGTCAACCCGATGATTCCATTCATCGGCGTACGGATTTCATGGCTCATGTTGGCCAGGAAACCGGGCTTCGCCAGATTTGCCGCATCCGCAGCCAGCCTGGCCTCGTTCAACTCCGCGGTCCGCTCGCCGACGACTTGCTCCAGATGATCACGATAGCTTTCGAGTTCGGCTTCCGCCTTGCGCCGTTCGCCAATTTCAAGACGCAAAGACGCCAGCGCCTGCTCACGCTCCCGATCATTGCGGAAAATGGTTCGCGTCGTGAACATACCGACAACGATAACCCCCGCGGCGGCCAGCACCGCCGAAAGCAACAGTCCCATCTGGCTGACGCCAAGTTGCCGATCAATTTCGGCGGAAGCATCTTCGGTGCGCTGATTGTTGATATCGGTCAACTTGCAGATGATGAGCGAAAGCATCTTGTCGTTCTCGCTCTGCACGGCGAACCGGAGGCTATTCAATTCCAATCCGACTGCTCGCAGTTCGATGACCTTGCGCATATCCCCCTGGAATTGCCTGACGATTTCATGAGCGTTCTCGAGTAGTCTGCGCTCAACATCATCGACCCCGCCGCTGGCTCCGTATTCATCGAGCAAATCGGTGACCGTCGTGATTTCAGACTGGAAACGATCGACTTCGCTGCTTCCCCCTTCATGAAGGTGATTATTGAAATGCAACACGGCATAGCCGAGGTGCAAAGATGCTCTCAACATCACCTGCTGACGCTTGGTAATCACCGTGGACATTTCGCTCCACTGATGGGCTACCCCGTTAAGCACCACAAAGGAAATCAGCACCACGCCGAGCACGGCAACCAGTGCCGCACAAAACCCACCAACAAGAACGTGACGAATCTTCATTCCTCTCCCCGCACAGCCTGCACCACGGAGCGGACGAAATCGCCGACCGGACTCGCATACCATTTGTCATACACCGACGCAGTCGCCGCCTTGAAGGGGGCGACGTCCACCTTGTCGATACGAACGCCCCGCGCTTGCAGGTCGCGATACAGATTGGCATCGTCGTCCTTGGTGATTAGCCGGTAATAACGGAGCGCCTCTTTCGCCGCATCCAGAACAATCTGCCGATCCACTTCCGGCAAAGTTTCCCAGGAGAACTTACTCATCAAGAGGAATGGATCGAGAATTTATGGCCGGTCAGCGACAAGTATTTTTGGACTTCATAAAACCTCATCGACTGAAAACTGACAAGCGGGTTATCCTGACCATCAACCTCTCCTTGCTGCAGTGCCTTGTACAAATCGGAAAAATTGATTTCCTGGGGCTTTGCGCCCAAAGCCTCAATGACATCAATTGTCATTTGATCGGGGGGATTCCTCAGCTTCAAACCAAGCATATCAGCTGGTTTCTTGATCGGTCGTTTGCCGTTCGAGAAGTGCCGAACATCAATGTTCCAGAAGCCCAGCACGACGAACCCGGCTGCCGCAGCCTTTTCCTTCAACTGTTCCCCGATCTTGCCATCAAGAACCCGCCAAGCGGTATCTTCATCAGGGAAAAGATAGGGTAAGCCCAAGGCATTGAACTCGGGTACAACGGAGCCGACAACACCTTGCGCAAGGACCGAAAAATCCAGGCTACCATTCGCCAAGCTCCGAAGAATGGGGGTCTGATTACCGGCGCTACTCGCCTCAAAAACCTTGACGGCAAGACGACCGGAACTGTTCTTCCAGACCTTTTCGGCAAAAAATTCGCAAGTCTTTGCCGTTGGGTGATCGGGCGCATAAATATGAGCCAGGGATAACGTGGTGGTGGCCCAAGAATGCTGCATCGCCACCATCAAACAGCAAACCACAATCCTTATCAATGTCGGCATTGACAACATTTGCCCCTTCATCCTGCTCACGGTGTCTCCTTTACAGCCCGGACAACCTCGCGCACGAAATCTCCCGACGGTCCGGCATACCATCTGTCGTATAAGGAAGCCGTCGCGGCAACGAAAGATTTTGTATCGACATGGTCGATACGAACGCCACGGGCCTTAAGCTTGCGGTAAGCCGACTCTTCGGCATCGCTGGCCAGTTCTCTCACATAGCGTGCCGCATCCTTTGCCGCCGCTCTGACGATCGCCTGATCGGTAGGAGAAAGCGCCTTAAAGGACTCCTTCCGGATCAACAACGCATATATGGTGATCTTGTGTTCTGTCAACGAAACGTATTTCTGCACTTCGTAAAGCTTGTATGCATTGAAATTAAGGATCGGATTCTCCTGCCCATCGACGACCCCTTTCTTCAAAGAGATATATAAATCCGAGAAGTTGATTTCCTTCGGCGTCCCTCCGAATGCCGAGACGACCTCTCCGGCAAGGGGGTCGGGAGGGACTCTGATGCGCAACCCGGCCAGATCCTCGGGTTTCGTGACGGGACGCACTGAATTGGAAATTTGCCGTGTCTCGATATCGAGGAAATCGAGGAGAACGATCCCCCTTCCCTCGAGCTTTCCGATTAAGGCAGCGCCAATGGATCCTTCCAGCACCCGCCAAGCCGCATTCGGATCAGGGAAAAGATAGGGCAATCCCAAGGCGTTGAATTCTGGAATAACCGCCGACAGCGACCCTTGGCTGAGAATCGCCATGTCAAGACTGCCGTTCTGTAAGCTGCGCAGCATCGGTGTCTGGTTACCCATACTGGCCTCTTCGTACAACTTGACCTGAACACGCCCGGCACTGCGCTCCTCAACAATCTTGGCGAAATAGCGCCCGCCCTTGGCTTTGGGATGGTCTGGCGCGTAGATGTGCGCCAAGGTCAACACGGTCGACGCCTGGCTGGACAAACCGAACGTCATCAGGCCAAGAAAGAGGACATTCCTCAATATCTTTAGCAGGATGCTTGCCTCGATACTTCGGGATCTCATTGTTTTTCTCTGGCAGCTTTAACAACCATGCGTACAAAATCGCCAATCGGGCTGGCATACCATTTCTCGTATATCGGCTCCGTTGCAGCGATGAACGGCTGAATATCCACTTTATCGATACGTACGCCGCGGGCCTGTATGGCCAGGCGCGCATCCTCGCTCGCCTTCTGGGTCTGCATACGCTGATAGCGGGTTGCCTCTTTCGCCGCCTCCATGATAACCGCCTGATCAGGCTCGGAAAGCGCATCCCAGCTCTGTTTCCCCATCAGAAAGGGGGTCATTTCGTATTTGTGGCCGGTCAGGGAAAAATACTTCTGGACTTCATACAGCTTGCTTTCCCAAACGTTGACCAGTGGATTCTCCTGGCCGTCGATGACCCCCAGTCGCAGGGCATTGTACAAATCCATGAAGTTAATTCTTTGGACCTTTGCTCCAAGCGCCTTGAGGATATCGGCAGTAACCTCCTCGCCAGGCGGAACGCGCATGTTCAAGCCGACAAAATCAGACGGTTTGAGAAGCGGCCTCACCGAGTTGGAGAAATGCCGGATTCCGTTATCCCAAAAGCCGAGGACAATCAGTCCCTTGGCCGCCGATCTTTTGGCCAACTCCTGGCCGACCGGACCGTCAAGGACTTCCCAAACAGCGGCAGTGTCCGGGAACAGGAAAGGCATCCCGAAAGCGCTGAATTCAGGCACGATCACCGACACCGGCCCTTGGGTATTGGCAGTGATATCCAAGGTTCCATTCTTCAATGCCCTGAGATTGCTCGCGGCGTCGCCCAGGGTTGCATTCCCATAAACTTCGACAACGATTCGTCCCTGACTCAGGCCCTTGACCTTATCGGCGAACAACTGGGCACTGCGCGCACGCGGATGATCGGGGGCGACAATATGGGCCAAAGTTAGCACTGTTGCCGCCCGCGCCGGAAACACCGCAAGCAGAACAACAAGCAATATCGACTGGGATAACAATCTAATCATGCGCACCCCATCCATGATGTCTCTCCCCTATGACTATCTGGTTTTATCGGCCGAATTTGTAATTTCTTGACGGATCACCCCTTAGGTACCGGTATTTCTTTAACCCTTTCTCGCTCCAACACCACCGCCTCTGCTCTCAAAAGAAAAAACACCAGAAATCCTAGCGCAAAGAAAGCAGACAAAGGATACTTGAGGCATCAAGCCTCCTTGTCTTCATCCTTCTGCCAAGAAACTTCATCGATACTGGCCCAGCCCGATGCCGACGGTTTTGGCGCCAGACGAAGCGCGTCGTGCAAAGCGGCAAGACGAAATAATTCGAGGCCAACCTCGTGCGGAAAGCCCTGGCGCCCGGGGCGATCGGGAAGAATCAGGTCCTCAAGATAGGCATCAAGTTCGGGGCTACCCCATAATTCGGTAATTCTGGCAAGAATTCTGGGGAAACGCTGTTCCACATGCGAGGGGTATTCCCCGGCATTTTCTCCCATCTTCTTCAGCAATCTGGCTCTGATCAGCGGAACGCTCTCGCTATAATTGGCTTCGTCCATGCCCACCCTCCGGAAATCCCGAGCAGGAACCGCTATGTCATTCTAATGACCAGACGGCTTCCTGGATTTACCCCGCCTGCACACTACTCCTGCACCTCACTCGCTAGGCGAACCACGGATTAACTATAGTCGATTTCGTCTCCGACAGGCTGCCGAAAACCTAAGGCCACACTCATGAGAAGCAAAAAAACGGCCCGCATTCGAGCGAGCCATTCTTGTCGACCACAATAAAACTACACCGCCTCTTCGCCGGTCTCGCCGGTCCGGATGCGAATCACCTGCTCGACAGGCAGGACGAAAATCTTGCCGTCCCCGATTTTTCCAGTATGCGCGGATTTAATGATGGCGTCGATGGCCGTCTCAACGGCATCGTCGGGAACAACGATCTCGATCTTGACCTTGGGCAGAAAATCGACAACGTATTCGGCACCGCGATACAACTCGGTATGCCCCTTCTGACGTCCGAAACCTTTGACTTCCGTCACGGTCAGGCCGGAAACCCCGATCTCCGACAGCCCCTCACGGACCTCATCAAGTTTGAAGGGTTTAATAACAGCTTCCAGTTTTTTCATTCGATTAACTCCAGAAAATCCTGACTGAATCGTACCAGAAAAAGGATTTCAGAACGGATCGCGATAGCGGTTCGTAATCGGATAACGCCAGTCCTTACCGAAGCCGCGCCGTGTAATGCGGATACCGACCGGTGCCTGGCGCCGCTTGTATTCGCTGATTCGAAGCAAACGCACGACACGTCGCACATCGGCCTCAGCATACCCCATGGCGATGATTTCGCGCGGGCTGATGTCGTGCTCCATGTAGGCCTCGACGATGGCGTCAAGTACGTCGTATGGCGGCAGGCTGTCCTGATCGACCTGCCCCGGCTTCAGTTCGGCAGAAGGCGGGCGGGTAATGATACGCTCTGGAATCGCCGAGGATACGGTATTTCGCCAGCGCGACAAGCGATAGACAAGCGTCTTGGGAATATCCTTGATCACGGCGAAACCGCCAGCCATGTCGCCGTAGAGGGTGCAGTAGCCGACCGCCATCTCTGACTTGTTCCCCGTCGTCAGCACCAGCGAGCCGGTCTTGTTGGAAAGTGCCATGAGAATCACGCCGCGGATGCGCGCCTGGATGTTCTCCTCCGTCGTATCGGCAGCCAACCCGGCGAATTCTTTCTCCAGCATACCGGCAAAGGTGTGCATGGCCGGTTCGATGGCGATCTCGTCGTAGCGTACGCCAAGCCAGCGAACCATTTCCCGCGAATCGACGAGACTGATTTCGGCGGTATAAGGTGACGGCATCATCACCGCGCGCACCTTTTCCGGACCGAGCGCATCGACGGCAACGCACAATATCAGCGCAGAATCGATGCCCCCCGACAACCCGATAATGGCACCGGGGAAGCCGTTTTTGCCAATATAGTCGCACACGCCGAGCACCAGCGCCTGATAGACCTCGGCCTCCAACGGCGGTTCGGGTGCGACCTCTCCCGCCCGCGGCTCGCCATCAACGATGTCAACAACGGCCAGCGCTTCCTCGAAACGGGGGAGCGAACAACGTACTTCCCCGGTCGAACTCAATGCAAACGATCCGCCGTCAAAAACGAGTTCGTCCTGACCACCGACTAGATTGGCATAGACGACCGGAAGTCGGGTCGCCGCCACCCGCTCGCGCAAGACCGTCGTACGTAAAGCCTGCTTGCCGATGTGGTAGGGCGAAGCGTTCAGCACAAGCAAAAGTTCCGCACCGGCAGCACGGGCGCTGTCAGCCGCGCCGGCCTCCCAGACGTCAGCACAGATATTGATACCACAGCGCACACCTTTGAGTGTGACGATGCACGACGATACTCCGGATTCGAAATAACGTTCCTCGTCGAACACCTCATAGTTGGGCAGGCGCTGTTTGCAATAAGTCGCCACCCGTCTGCCATCCTTGATCAAGGTGGCTGCGTTGAAACACCCCGCCTCATTCATCAACGGATGGCCGACAAGAACGGCGATTTCCGGCAAACCCGCCGCCAAGGCATCAAGTTCACGCTCGCATGCCGAATAAAAATCCTCGCGCAGCAGCAGGTCTTCCGGTGGATAGCCGCACAAGGCAAGCTCAGGCGTCATCAGAACGTCAGCACCGAGCGCTTCGGCCCGCCGGGCAAAATCGAGAATGCGCGCAGCATTTCCAGCCAGATCGCCGACAGTAGCGTTAAGTTGGGCAATTGCAATCTTCAGGGTCATGGGCGTAAGCGATACGAAAACAATGAAAGCCGCTTCAAAACAGCGAAAGAATCAAGCCGTCCAAGCCGAGAGGAATTCCTGCCAGTGGGGCTTGCCGATCCGTGCCAGTTCCTCGCGCACGAAAGCAATCTCGGCTTCGTACTCAGCGCGCGTTACCTCGCCACGCATCAGACGGAAACGCAGGAAAACGAGATAAGTATTCATCGCGTCCGTTTCGCAATAATCGCGAATCCCGGCGATCTCCCCTCCCTGCGAGGCCTCCCAGACTTTCCCCCCGTCCATGCCAAGTTTGCCGGGGAACCCGATGAGCTTGGCCAGCGCGTCGAGCGGCACATTGGCACGGGGTTGGTAAAGCGCGAGCAAGTCCATCAGATCGAGATGGCGCGTGTGATAACGGCTGATGTAGTTATTCCACTTGAATTCACGACTATCGCCGTAGTCACCGTCGCCTAGGTCCCAGTACCGCGGCGCGACGACACCATGAATCAGGCTGCGGTAATGCAGAACGGGGAGATCGAACCCCCCCCCGTTCCAGGAAACGATTTGCGGCGTAAATTTCTCGATCCCGTCGAAAAATCGCTGAATGATTTCGGCCTCGCCCTGCTCCGGCTCCGACAAGGACCAGACGCGTAAATCCTTGCCACTACGAAGCACACAGGAGATCACCGCGACGCGTTGTAGATGCAGAGGAAGAAAATCGGAACCGTTCTGCGCCCGACGTTGTTGAAACGCCATCTCGGCGACTTCGGCGTCGGACAATGAAGGATCGAGATCGTGTAACCGGCGCAGCCCCGACACATCGGGAATGGTTTCAATATCGAAGACGAGGACGGGTTTCATAAAAGATTCAGGCCGGGAAAACCCCGGTTGATAGATAACGGTCGCCGCGATCGCAGACAATGCTCACGATCGTCGCGTTTTCGACTTCATCAGCGATTCTCAAGGCGACGGCGAGGGCGCCGCCCGAGGAGATACCGGCGAAGATGCCTTCCTCGGCAGCCAGACGCCGGGCCATGTTCTCCGCTTCGCTTTGCGCGACTGATTCGATACGATCGACGCGCGACGCCTCGAAAATCCTCGGCAGGTACGCCTCGGGCCATTTGCGGATTCCGGGGATCTGCGACCCCGCCTCCGGCTGGCATCCGACGATGCAGACATCGCGATTCATCTCCTTGAGGTAACGCGACACCCCCATGATCGTTCCGGTCGTCCCCATGCTACTGACGAAATGGGTGATGCCCCCTTGGGTCTCTCGCCAGATCTCCGGACCCGTACCCTCATAGTGCGCGAGCGGGTTATCCGGATTGGCAAACTGATCGAGGACAACGCCCTGCCCATCGTCTCGCATTTTTTCGGCAACATCGCGGGCCAACTCCATGCCGCCGTCCTTCGGCGTCAGCACGAGTCGGGCGCCAAAAGCACGCATCGTCTGCTGCCGCTCGACGCTCTGATTCTCGGGCATCACCAGAATCATGCGATAACCGCCCATCGCCGCCGCCATGGCGAGCGCAATGCCGGTATTTCCGGAAGTCGCCTCGATCAGCGTATCGCCCGGCTTGATATCGCCGCGCTGCGCTGCCCGCCGAATCATCGAGAGTGCCGGCCGATCCTTGACCGAACCTGCCGGATTGTTGCCCTCCAGCTTGGCGAGAATGACATTGCCACGCGCCTCATTCTCGGCACCAGGCAGGCGTTTCAAACGGACGAGCGGCGTTCCTCCGACGAAGTCTTCGAGCGTCTTATACACGAGCGCTCAGCCATTGCACGTACTGTTCGACACCTTCCTCGACGCTGGCAAAGGGGGCCTCATAGCCGGCCTTGCGCAATTTCGTCAAATCGGCTTGGGTAAAGCTCTGATATTTGCCCTTGAGCGCTTCCGGGAACGGGATATATTCGATGAAGCCCTGCGCAAGCAATTCTTCCAGCGATTGTTTCGGTTCGCCATGTAGCCCGCGACAGCTGTTCACGGTAGCGACGGCGAGTTCGTTAAAGCTCTGCGCGCGACCGGTGCCGAGGTTAAAAATACCCGATTTTTCGGGATGATCGAGGAAATGGAGGTTAACCTTGGCTACATCACCAACGTAAACGAAATCGCGCTTTTGCTCGCCATTGCCGTAACCGTCGCAGCCTTCGAACAGTTTGACCTTCTGCTCGGCCTGGAACTGATTGTAGTGATGGAACGCCACCGACGCCATGCGCCCCTTGTGCGACTCGCGCGGTCCATAAACGTTGAAGTAGCGAAAACCGACAATTTGCGATGATGCCTCAGGCAAACGCTGACGGACGATCTGGTCGAAGAGAAATTTCGAGTAGCCATAGACGTTAAGTGGCGACTCACACGAACGTTCTTCCAGGAATTCATTACTTGCACCGTAAGTCGCCGCACTCGACGCATAGAGGAACTGGACCTCCTGGTCGATACACCAATCGAGCAAGCCAAGCGAATAACGGTAATTGTTCTCCATCATGTAGTGCCCGTCGGACTCCATCGTGTCCGAGCAGGCGCCTTCATGGAAAATGGCGTCGACGTCGCCGTCGAAGTAGCCCGACAAGAGCCGCTCGATAAACTCGTGCTTGTCGAGGTAATCGACGATGTCGCAGTCGACAAGATTCTTGAATTTGTCGGCACGGGTTAGATTATCAACAGCGATGACCTCCTTGACGCCACGGTCATTGAGCGCCTTGACGATATTCGAACCGATCAAGCCGGCCGCACCGGTCACAATGGTGTACATGATTCCCCTTTCAGTTCAAAGCCAATTCCAGCTCGTCACGCGTAACGACAGCCGTACCGAGTTTACCGACGACAACGCCGGCGGCGACGTTGGCAACATGGATGGAACGTGCCCAATCCGCGCCTTGCGCGCGCATCACCGCCAGCGTCGCGATGACTGTATCACCCGCCCCCGAGACATCAAAGACCTCACGGGCCACGGCTTTCTCATGAATCGTTCCGCTGTCGTGGTACAAGGACATTCCCTCCTCGCTGCGCGTCACCAACAAAGCTTCAAGACCCAGTTCGTGACGCAGGCTTGTCGCTTTGCACTCAAGGTCGTCGTCGTCCTTCCAGCGCCCGACAACCTCGCGCATCTCGGACCGATTCGGCGTAATAACCGTCGCCCCGGCGTAGATCGAATAGTCATCCCCCTTTGGGTCGACAAGAATAATTTTTCCGGCGGCCCGCGCCAGCGCAATCATCTCGCCAATATGGGTCAACCCCCCCTTACCGTAGTCCGAAAAAACCACGGCATCGCATTTCATCAAACGCTGCTCGAATTCGCTCAATTTGGCACGCAAAACTTCGTGGGAAGGCTGAGTCTCGAAGTCGATCCGCAGCAACTGTTGCTGCCTGCCGATGACCCGCAGCTTTACCGTCGTCGGCACCCCGTCGTCCACGTGCATTCGGGCGTCAATACCGCCCTCGACCATCAAGCGCTTCAGAATCTCGCCCGCTTCGTCATTACCCACCAGAGACAGGAGCGAAACCTGCGCGCCAAGCGCCGCTGCGTTACGTGCCACGTTGGCGGCCCCGCCCGGACGTTCCTCGCTTCGCATGACCCTGACCACCGGGACCGGGGCTTCCGGCGAAATGCGTGAAACATCACCGAACCAGTAACGGTCAAGCATGACATCACCGACAACAAGTAAGCGAACGCGAGACAGATCTCCAAGAAACATAGACAGGAACCCTGAGATTATGGTGTCAGATCGAATTCTTCGGTACGCTTCGGCGAGTAGCTCTCCCAACCGCCGCACGCCGGACAGCGCCAGTAGAACTGGCGCGCCTTGAATCCACAATTATCGCATCGATAACGTGCCAGACGACGGGTATAACCCTGTACGATGCTCTTGGCAAGATCGAGGTCGGCCCGCGATTCGGGCGGTGACGTCAGCAAACGGGCTTCGATCAACTTGTCGAAACCGAGCAATGTCGGATTGCGCCTGAGTTCGTCGCGAACCAGAGCATAAGCCGCCTGGGCGCCTTCATTTTCAAGTTCGAGCTGGAATACGACGTCAAGCAAGTCAAGCGACGGATAGCGATCAAGATAGCCGCGCAACAATTGCAACCCTTCGCTGCGCCGGTCGAGCTTGCGAAAAGCCTCCAACAACCGTTGCGCCACCAACGCCAAGTAAGTCGGATCCTGCTGCTCAATCCGTTTCCAGCAAGAAATTGCCGCCTCCACATTACCTTGCTGGAGCTCGATATCCCCTTGCAGTAGACTGGCACGCACGCATTTGCGGCTATTCTCGAGCGCCGTTTTCAAATACGCCGTCGCTGCTTCGCGTCGTGAACAGATCATTTCTACTGCTGCAAGTTCGCAATAGTACTCGGCGATTTCCTTCCGGGTGGCAACATCCGGCAATTCGGCGGCAATGGCAATCGCCTTTTCCCAGTCTTTTTCAAGCTGGTAGATTTCCAACAGGTTGCGCTTGGCCTCGACGGCCATTGACGTTTCCCTGACTTGATTAAAGACATCTTCCGCGCGGTCCAGCAAGCCGGCTTTCAGATAATCCTGCCCGAGTTCGCATAGCGCTTGCAGTTTGAAGTCTTCCAGCAAATCATCACGATCGAGAAGATTCTGGTGCATACGAATAGCACGCTCGGTCTCGCCTCGACGGCGGAAAAGACTACCCAAAGCAAAATGAAGCTCGATGGTTTGCGGATCGACCTTCACGGCCTCGACAAATGCCTCGATCGCCCGATCCGGCTGCTCATTGAGTAGAAAATTCAGCCCTTTGAAATAGGACCGCGGCAAGGCCCGCGATTCTCGCACCAGATGGCGGATATCGATCCGAGCTGCCGCCCAGCCCAGACCGAAAAATAGCGGAAAAAACAGGAGTTGCCAGTACTCGAATTGAATCATGTCGTTGAAAATGCGCTTATTCGGTTTTGCGCGGCAGCCTTTTGAAGAGACCGCACGGCACTGGGTTATTAGATTTGTTCCGGAAGTTTCGTCTCGCGTTTGAGGCTGGCCAGCTCACGACGCAAGCCAAAAACCGTCCCCAGCAAGGAAAGTACACCGACTGCAGCACCGCCGGCAAAGAGTGCCAAAAGGATGATGATCAAGGGAGCCTGCCAAGCCGTTTCGAAAAAGAAACGAACACTGACTGGTTCGGTGTTTCTTAACGCGAAAGCCAGTAGAAACAGAAAAATAAATATCCTGCATCCCCAAAGCAAAGCGCGCATCGGCATCCTTTCTGCAATGAAAAGGGCGGCAACTTTCGTTACCGCCCAATGTGGTCAACCTACCACAACTTCGTCTCTCAGACCGCTTCCGGCGTAGAGCTGATATCCACGCGCTCCCGCAATTCCTTGCCCGCCTTGAAATGTGGCACCCACTTTTCCGGGACGTTGACCTTATCCCCGGACTTCGGGTTGCGGCCAACGCGTGGCGGTCGGTAGTTCAGCGCCAAACTGCCGAACCCGCGAATCTCGATACGATCGCCCTTGGACAGTGCCTCGGACATCGCATCGAGAATCATCTTGACCGCAAAATCGGCGTCTTTAGCGACCAGTTGCGGAAACCGCTCCGCCAGTCGCGCGATCAGATCAGACTTGGTCATGCGCTACCTTACTGCGGGTTGTTAAGCTTGGCTTTCAGCAAGGCGCCGAGATTCGTCGTACCGGAACTGGCGTTGTTGTCGGCCGTGAATTTCTGCATGGCTTCCTGTTGTTCGGCTTGTTCCTTGGCCTTGATCGACAGGTTGATCGAACGCGTCTTGCGGTCGATGTTGACGATCATCGCCTCGACTTCGTCACCTTCCTTATAGACCTTGGTCAGGTCATCAATACGATCGCGCGATACTTCGGAAGCACGCAGATACCCTTCCATGTCACCTTCAAGGGCGATCACAGCGCCACGGGCGTCGACCGACTTCACCACCCCCTTGACGATAGCGTTCTTCTCATGTGTAGCGATAAACGAGGTATAAGGATCACTGTCGAGCTGCTTGATGCCAAGCGAAATACGCTCTTTCTCGGTATCGATGGCGAGCACGACGGCTTCCACTTCGTCGCCCTTCTTGAAGTTGCGGATAGCTTCTTCACCCGGCACCGACCAGGACAGATCGTAGAGGTGAACCAAGCCGTCGATACCGCCAGGCAGACCGATGAACACGCCAAAGTCAGTGATCGACTTGATCGCACCGCGCACTTTGTCGCCCTTCTTGTAGTTCATGGCGAACTCGTCCCACGGATTGGCCGCGCACTGCTTCATACCCAAGGAGATACGACGACGCTCTTCGTCGATTTCGAGGATCATGACCTCGACTTCGTCGCCGAGCTGAACGACCTTGGACGGATGCACGTTCTTGTTCGTCCAATCCATTTCCGAGACGTGCACCAGGCCTTCGATGCCCTGCTCGATTTCGACGAACGCACCGTAGTCGGTCAGGTTGGTCACCTTGCCAAAGAGGCGGGTGTTCTGCGGGTAACGACGGGCGATGCCAACCCACGGATCTTCGCCGAGTTGCTTGAGGCCAAGCGAAACGCGGTTCTTTTCCTGGTCGAACTTGAGAATCTTGGCTTGCACTTCGTCGCCAACCGCCAGGACTTCGGACGGATGACGGACACGACGCCAGGCCAGATCGGTAATGTGCAACAAACCGTCGATACCACCGAGGTCGACGAACGCACCGTAGTCGGTGATGTTCTTGACGATGCCCTTGACGATGCTGCCTTCCTTGAGGTTGGAGAGCAGCGCTTCGCGCTCTTCACCAACGCTGGCTTCGAGCACGGCACGACGCGAAACGACAACATTGTTGCGCTTGCGGTCAAGCTTGATGACCTTGAATTCGAACGTCTTGCCTTCGTACGGCGTGGTGTCCTTGACCGGACGCATGTCAACCAAAGAGCCGGGCAGGAAGGCACGGACGCTGTTGGCCATAACCGTGAGACCACCCTTGACCTTGCCGGTAATGGTACCGGTGACCAGAGTCCCCTCATTGAGAGCGCTTTCGAGATAGTTCCACGCTGCGACACGCTTGGCGCGCTCGCGCGAGAGGCGGGTTTCGCCGAAACCATTTTCGAGTTGTTCGATGGCGACCTGGACGAAGTCACCGATTTTGACTTCGATTTCGCCGGTATCGCTGAGGAATTCTTCGCGATCGATATAACTTTCGGACTTCAGTCCGGCGTTGACGACAACGAAATTTTGATCGATGCGCACGACTTCGGCGGTGATGACCTCGCCTTGGCGCATTTCCTGGCGCGAGAGGCTGGCTTCGAAGAGATCGGCAAAGCTTTCTTGGGTAATGGGAGTGGCTGACATATAAAAAAGGACCTGACCGCATGGCTGCGGGTTAAGTTAACAAAAGCCAGCAATCGGGAACCACAAGTTCCTGTCGACTGATGACACTAAAAGCGCACGGCTCATGCCGCAACGCTCGTACTACAATACCGGCTTGCTCCACGCCATCACCTGCGCCACAGCTTGTTCAATGGTCAGATGCGTGGTATCGAGCAACTCGGCGTCTTCGCTTTGCTGCAATGGCGCGACGCTCCGTTGCCTGTCGCGTTCGTCGCGTTCGCGCAAATCCTGCAAAAAAGGGCGGATGTTAGCAGCGATTCCTTTTTCGATCAACTGCTTATAGCGCCTTTCCGCGCGCACCTCGACGCTGGCCGTCAGAAACACCTTGGTCCGCGCGTCGGGAAACACCACCGACCCCATGTCGCGCCCGTCGGCGACCAACCCGGGAGCTCGACGGAAAGCGCGCTGCCGGAAAAGCAATGCCGCACGAACGGCGGGCAGCGCCGCCACATGCGACGCCCCGGTTGACATCTCCTCTTGACGGATCGCTTCCCCGACCTCCTCACCGCCGAGCAGGATCGAACCCTCAGTGAAAACGACATCGAGGCCAGCGGCGATCGCCGCCACCCTGGCTTCGTCGCCCCAGGAAATTCCTGCGCGCTGAGCTGCCAGTGCAGTCAGCCGGTAGAGCGCACCGGAGTCGAGATAGTGCCAGCCCAGCGCCGCCGCCACGCGTGCGGCAACGGTGCCCTTGCCGCACGCCGAAGGCCCATCGATGGCGATCACCGGCACGGGATGAGTCACTGCGGCAAAACGCTCGAAATAATCGGGGAAAGTCTTGGCGACGCAACCCGGATCGTTGATACGCAGCGGGGTCGCGAAAGCCGCCAGCGAAAAACACATGGCGATACGGTGGTCGTCGTAGGTATCAATTCCCGAGGCCGGCGAAAGGAACGCGCCCGGCGGGGGCGTCACGCCAAGATAATCCTCCCCTTCCTCAACCACCGCGCCCAGCTTGCGCAGCTCGGCCGCCATCGCGGCGATGCGGTCCGTTTCCTTGACGCGCCAACTGGCGATATTATTCAGCCGGGTCGGCCCATCGGCGAATAATGCGGCCATCGCCAGCGTCATCGCGGCATCCGGAATGGCATTGCAATCGAGCTCAATGCCCCGCAATTTCCCAGAAGCCGGCACACTTGCCTCGATCCAGTTCGGCCCCATTTCGATGCGCGCGCCCATTTGCGCCAGTGCTTCGGCAAAATGCACGTCGCCCTGAATCGAATCGCGACCGACCCCCTCGACACGCACCGGCCCGCCGCGAGTTGTTCCGCCAATCGCACCGAGCACCAAAAAATACGATGCCGACGAGGCATCGCCCTCAACGTAGATCTCGGCCGGAGAGCGATATACGCTGCCCGCCGGCACGGTGAAACTTTGCCAGCCGTCACGTGCCACCTGCACGCCGAAGCGCGCCATGACAGCCAGCGTGATTTCGATATACGGTTTCGAGATAAGTTCGCCGACGACCTCGACCGTCGTCTCGACGCCGGTGAGCGGCAACGCCATCAACAGGCCGGTCAGGAACTGGCTCGACACATCGCCTCGAATACGCACGACGCCACCGGGCTTGATTGCCGCCGACCGGATTGCCAAGGGCGGGTAACCTTCCTTGCCGGTGCAGACGATATCGGCGCCGAGTTCGCGCAAGGCCTCAACGAGATCGCCAATCGGCCGCTCGTGCATGCGCGCCACGCCGGACAACACGTAATGACCGCCGGCCAGCGCCAGCGCCGCCGTCAGTGAACGGAAAGCCGTACCGGCATTGCCGAGAAAAAGCTCAGCCTCCTTAACCGGGAAAGCACCGGCGACGCCACGCACGCGATATGTATTGCCGCCCAGCGCCTGGATCTCGACACCCAGCGCCTGTAAAGCTTCAAGCATGCGCGCGGTATCGTCTGATTCGAGCAGATCGCGCACCTCGGTCTCGCCTTCCGCCAGCGCAGAGAGCAACAGGACGCGGTTGGAAATACTTTTCGACCCGGGCAGACGGATCGTTCCCTGCGCGGAGAGCAGGGCAGGCAGGTCAATGAAATCCATATTTATTGTTTCGTCTTGCCTTCGGCCCAGGCACGGCGAGCCGTACGGGCCACGTTGAAGGTTTTCTCAAGCAGCGCACCATCGCCCTGCTGCAAGGCCGCGCGCAACTCATCAAGTTCGGCGCGATAACGATCGAGCTCTTCAAGCAAGGCCTCGCGATTGGCCAGACAGATATCCCGCCACATTTCCGGATGGCTGGCCGCGATGCGGGTGAAATCGCGGAAACCGCTGGCAGCAAAACAGAAAAACTGGTCGCTGTTTTCGCGCACAGCCAGATCGTGAACCAGCGCGTACGAGAGCAGATGCGGCAAGTGACTGACGGCAGCGAAAATGCGGTCGTGTTCGTTCGGCTGCAACTCATGTACTTCGGCGCCGCACCACTCCCAAGCCGAACGGACCCGCGCCACGTTGAGCACGCTATTTTCCGGCAACGGCGTCAGCACAACTTTTTTCTCACGATAAAGATCGGCCCGAGCGGCGGCGGCACCGCTGTTCTCTGCCCCGGCGATCGGATGCGCCGGTACGAATTGCCCAAGCTTGTCACCAAAACAGGCGCGCGCCGCGGCAACCACGTCAGATTTGGTGCTGCCCCCGTCAGTGACTAAAGTCTGTGGCCCGAGATAAGAGGCAATGCGCGTCATGATCTCCGGCATCTGCCCGACCGGCGTGGCGATCAGGACGAGATCAGCATCTACCACCTCCTGACCAGCGTTGGCTCCGACACGATCAATGACGCCCAGATCAAGCGCTTGCGTCAACGTCGACAGGCTGCGCCCAAACCCAACGACCTCCTCGACCTGACCGGCCGCCTTGAGTCCGAGCGCGAACGAGCCGCCAATCAGGCCGGCGCCGAAAATCACGACTTTGCCGAATTCGGGGCTGCTACTCATCGGCGGGCGTTTTCCATCGCTTCAAGGAAACGCAAATTCTCTGCCTCGGTACCGATCGTCACGCGCAACCATTCCGGCATGCCGTAGCCACCAATCGGACGCACGATGACCCCCTGTTCGAGGAGTTTCTGGTTCAATGCGGCCGCATCGCCGACGCGGAAGGTTATGAAATTCCCATGCGATGGGATATGCGTCATGCCGAAGCGTTTCAAGCCATTGACGATCTGCTCCATCCCGGCGCGATTAAGGGCATAACTCCGCGCCACGAATTCGTGGTCATCGAGCGCTACCGTCGCGGCCGCCAAGGCAAGATTGTTGCAGTTGAACGGCTGGCGGACGCGGTTCATCAAACCGGCAATTTCAGCCGAAGCCAGCGCATAGCCGATACGCAGACCGGCCAGCCCGTAGATTTTCGAGAATGTCCGCGTGATGACCAGATTCGGGAATTCGCGCAACCAGAGCGTCGTATCGGCGCGCTCGGCCGGAGGAATGTACTCGTTGTACGCCTCGTCGAGGACGACGATCACATCCGCCGGAATGGCCTGCAGAAAATCTTTGAGTTGCGGATACGGCAGGAAGGTACCAGTCGGATTATTCGGATTGGCGATCCAAATCAGTCGCGTGTCCGGACGAATCGCATTGCGCATGGAATCAAGATCGTGTCCGAAATCCTTTGCCGGCACGGCGATGAGTTCGGCGCCAGCGGATAATGAGGCCAGCGGATACACGGCAAAAGCATGATGCGAAAAAATCGTCGAACGACTAGGCGACAGGAAAACCCGGGCGATCAGGTCGAGTACGTCGTTCGAGCCGTTGCCGAGCACGATGCGGTCGATATCGAGACCGGTATGACCGGCCAGCGCGGCCTTCAATTCAAAGTCATCGGGATACCGCTCCAGAGAAGCCATGGCTTTCTCCATCGCGCCCCGGGCTTTGGGACTCATGCCCAGCGGATTCTCGTTGGACGCCAGATTGACGATGCGTTCGACCGGGAGACCCATGTCACGCGCCAACTGGGTTATCGGCTTGCCCGGCAAATAGGGCGAAATGGCGCGAACATTGGGTAATGCGTAATCACAAAGTGCCATCGACTATCCTTGGAATTGGCAACGACTATTTCAGTAAACAGCGACTGGGTAGGACCCCAGCACCTTCAGGTAGGGTGCGCGTTGCGCCAGCTCGGCAAGCGCGGCGGCAACGGACGGATCGTCACGGTGCCCCTCGACATCGACAAAGAACACATACTCCCACAGGGTATGTCGCGCCGGACGCGATTCAAGGCGGGTCATCGACACGCCAGCTTCGGAAAACGGCGCGAGCAGCATGCCCAGCGCACCGGTACGATTATGTGCGGACATGATCAGTGAGGTCTTATCGCGCCCCGAGCGCCCAGAATCCTGACGCCCGAGCACAACGAAACGTGTCGTGTTGTTGGGCTCGTCCTCGATGCTGCTCGCCAGCTTCGGTAACAGATAGCGTTCGGCCGCGGCCTCGCCGGCGATCGCCGCTGAACCTTCTTCTGTCGCTGCCAGCTGAGCCGCCTGGGCGTTGCTGCCAACGGAGATTCTCTGCGCGTGTGGCAGGGAACGGTTCAACCACTCGTGGCACTGTGCCAGCGATTGTGCATGCGAATAAACCTTGGTGATTTTTTCGAGTGAGGTTTCGTTGGTCAGGAGATGCTGGTGGATGCGCAAAACCACTTCGCCACAGATTTTCAACGGCGTCGCCATCAAGAGATCGAGCGTACGCCCGATCGCACCTTCGGTCGAGTTTTCGATCGGCACCACGGCATAATCGGCGTGAGATGCTTCCACTTCTCGAAATACATCATCGATCGAAGTCTGCGGCAGCAAGCGCGCCGCATGACCGAAATGCCTGACCGCCGCGCTCTCCGAAAACGTACCTAGCGGCCCAAGGAAAGCGACGCCGAGCGTCTGCTCAAGCGAGAGGCACGCCGACATCATTTCGCGAAAAAACCAGATCACGCTGTCGTTCGAAAGCGGCCCCGGATTGATTTCCTGAATCCGGCGCAAGACCTGCGCCTCGCGTTCCGGGCGGTAAATGAATCCATTCTCGCCATGCTTCGCCTTGATTTCTCCGACATGCTGAGCGCATTTTGCGCGGCGGTTCAGCAGATCGAGCAACTGATCGTCGATGGCATCGATTTCGGTACGCACCGCCGCCAGTTCCTTTTGAAGTTCGTCACTCATGCCTGATTCCGGTCCTGTCTCTGCGGATTCACGTCACCCCCGAATCCGTCTTTCCCGCTCATTCCGTGGCCGGCGTTAATGCCTGCCTGTCCGCTGAATCGTCGTCACTGACACTTTCCTGATCGTCTTCCGTTTCAACGATCTTCTCAAGCCCGGCCAGCTTTTCGCCTGCATCGAGCGCAATCAACGTCACGCCCTGCGTAGCGCGTCCCAGTTCGCGGATTTCATTGACCCGCGTGCGGATCAGCACACCGCCGGTGGTGATCAGCATGATTTGATCGTCATCCTGCACCAGACGCGCCGCGACCACCTTGCCGTTGCGTTCGCTGGCGGCGATGGCGATCACCCCTTGCGTACCACGCCCGGAATGGCGGAAATCGACAAGAACAGTGCGCTTGCCGAAGCCGTTCTCGGTGGCGACGAGCACCGTTTCCTGATGGTTGGCAGCCACCAGGAGTGAAAGTACCTGCTGCCCTTCGCCAAGCTTCATGCCGCGCACGCCGCGTGCCGTGCGTCCCATCGGGCGCACATCCTCCTCGTCGAACCAGATGGCCTTACCGGCGTCCGAAACGAGGACGATGTCCTGCGTGCCGTTGGTGATCTCGGCGCCGATCAGGAAATCGCCCTCGTCGAGCGCCACGGCGATGATGCCGGCCTTGCGCGGATTGGAGAAATCGGACAACGGCGTCTTCTTGACTGTTCCTTGCGCCGTACACATGAAGACGTAGCGATCCTCGGTGAATTCCTTGACCGTCAGGATGGCGTTAACCTTCTCACCGCCCTCGAGCGGGAACATGTTGATGACCGGCTTGCCTCGTCCGGTACGGGCCCCCTGCGGTACTTCGTAAACCTTGAGCCAGTAAACCCGGCCACGGCTGGTGAAGCACAGGATGTAATCGTGGGTGTTGGCAACGAAAAGATGATCGACAAAATCGTCTTCCTTGACCGATGCCGCCTGCTTGCCACGACCACCGCGGCGCTGGGCGCGGTAATCGGCCAAGGGCTGCGACTTGATGTAGCCGGAATGCGACAGCGTCACCACCATGTCCTGCGGCGTAATGAAATCTTCGATGCCCAGATCCTGAGTGTTGAGGACGATCTCGGAACGGCGCTTGTCGCCGAATTGGGCACGGATACCGGTCAGCTCGTCGACAATGATCTCGCTGATGCGTTCGGGGCGCGCCAGGATATCCATCAGATCGGCGATTTTCTCCAGCAAATCGGCAAAATCGGAAACGATCTTGTCACGCTCAAGTCCAGTCAGACGCTGCAGACGCAACTCAAGGATGGCCTGCGCTTGTGCTTCGGAAAGCAGGTAACCGCTCTTCGACAAACCGTATTCGAACGCGAGTCCTTCCGGACGCGTCGCGTCGAGCGACGCGCGCGCCAGCATTTCGGCCACCGTCGACGAAACCCAAAGTTTTGACATCAGGCCGCGACGCGCATCCGCCGGCGTCGGCGACGCCTTGATCAGGGCGATGATCTCGTCGACATTATCGAGCGCCACCGCCAGGCCTTCCTGGATATGCGCCCGCTCACGCGCCTTGCGCAGTTCGTAAACGGTACGCCGGGTAATGACCTCGCGCCGGTGTGACAGGAAGCAGTCCAGCATCTGCTTGAGGTTGAGCAGGCGCGGCTGGCCGTCGACCAGCGCCACCATGTTCATGCCGAAGGTGTCCTGCAACTGCGTCTGCTTGTACAGGCAATTCAGCACGACCTCGGGCACTTCACCACGCTTGAGTTCGATCACCACGCTCATGCCGGACTTATCCGACTCGTCACGCAGATCGGAAATGCCGTCAATCCGTTTCTCGTTGACCAGTTCGCTGATCTTTTCCAGCAGAGAACGCTTGTTAACCTGATACGGCAGCTCGTCAACCACGATCGCCTGTCGGTCGGCGCTGCCCTTGATGTCCTCGAAATGCGTCTTGGCACGCATGACGACGCGCCCGCGACCGGTCTGGTAGCCCTCGCGCACGCCGGAAACCCCATAGATGATGCCTGCGGTCGGAAAATCTGGCGCCGGAATGATTTCGATCAATTCGTCAATACTCATCTCCGGATTAGCCAACAACGCCAGACAGCCGTCGATGACTTCATTGAGATTGTGCGGCGGGATATTCGTCGCCATACCAACGGCAATGCCCGAAGATCCGTTGATCAGCAGGTTGGGAATCCGCGCCGGCATGATCAAGGGTTCCTGCTCGGAACCGTCGTAGTTCGGACCGAAGTCAACCGTTTCCTTGTCGATGTCGGCCAACAGTTCATGGCCGATACGCGCCATGCGAACTTCGGTGTAACGCATTGCCGCCGCATTGTCGCCATCGACCGAACCGAAGTTCCCCTGCCCGTCGACCAACATATAGCGCAACGAGAAGTCCTGCGCCATGCGCACGATCGTGTCATATACCGCCGTATCGCCGTGCGGGTGATACTTACCGATCACATCACCGACAATACGCGCCGACTTTTTATAGGCCTTGTTCCAATCGTTGCCCAGTTCATGCATGGCGAAGAGCACCCGGCGATGAACGGGTTTCAGGCCGTCACGCGCATCTGGCAGTGCACGACCGACAATCACGCTCATGGCGTAATCGAGGTAGGAGCGCCGCATCTCGTCTTCGAGACTGATGGGCAGCGTTTCTTTGGCGAAGTGTTCCACGGATTATTCCATTTATTGTCCGGGGCATTACGACTCAAACCAGCCCTTGGCGTGAATGCCGCATCCGGATACTCGTTTTGGCTTAACTGGTCATTCTAACACGCCACAATCAGACAATCCGAACCACAACCGAACCTCGCCCCGCTCCCTTCGGGGACCAGGAATGCTTGCCATAGCTCGAAATATGCACTCAACCCAAGTAAGCTTATGTCAAGATCGGAAACGCTCAACACTTCACCATTTCGAAAACACAAGGCCCGACCAATGAACAACACGATCGACCTGCTCATCGAAGCCCGCTGGATCATCCCCGTCGAACCTCTCGGCACAGTCCTCGAAAACTATGCCGTAGCCATCGACAAGGGGCAGATTGTTGCAGTTTTACAACAATCTGAAGCGGGTAAAAAATTTTCTCCGCGAGAAACGAAACCACTCGGTCAACACATCCTGATTCCAGGTCTCGTCAACCTCCATACCCATGCTGCAATGAACCTATTGCGCGGCCTTGCCGACGACTTGCCGCTGATGGATTGGCTTCAAAACCATATCTGGCCTGCGGAAACCAAATTTGTTTCCGACTCGTTCGTCCATGACGGCACCCTGCTCGCCTGCGCTGAAATGCTTCGTGGCGGCACAACCTGCTTTAATGACATGTACTTTTACCCGAAAGCGACAGCCCGCGCCGCAATTGCTTCCGGCATCCGTGCTGCAATCGGACTCATCGCCATCGATTTTCCAACGTCATACGCCACCGACGCCGACGACTACCTGGCCAAAGGCTTGGCTGTTCGCGACGAACTGCACGACGAATCGCTACTCAGTTTTTGCCTGGCTCCGCACGCCCCCTACACGGTCAGTGACCGCAACTTCGCCAAGGTTCTGACCCTTGCCGAACAATGCGAACTGCCGATCCATGTGCATCTGCACGAAACCAATCGCGAAGTTGAGGAAAGCATTGAACGCTTTGGCATACGCCCACTGGAACGCCTGCACCGGCTTGGCCTCCTCGGCCCATCGTTGATCGGTGCCCACGGCATTCATTTCAACGCAGAAGAAATCTCACTCCTGGCGCAACATGGATGCTCAATCGCCCACTGCCCGAGTTCGAACCTCAAACTGGCCAGCGGCATCGCCCCGATCAGCATAATGTCCAATGCCCGAATCAACATCGGCATTGGAACAGATGGAGCGGCCAGCAACAACCGGCTGGACATGTTTCACGAAATGCGGCTTGCCGCACTGCTTGCCAAAGGCTTGACCGGACAAGCAGACACTATCAACGCCCATCAAGCCCTGCACATGGCGACGCTTGGCGCCGCAAGAGCGCTCGGACTGGATAAAGCCATCGGATCCATATCCGCCGGCAAGGCCGCCGATCTGTGCGCCATTGACACTCATGACATCGGATTGACCCCATGCTACGATCCGGCATCGCTTATTGTTTATTCAGCAGGACGCGAAAACGTGTCAGATGTATGGGTGTCGGGAAAATGCCGCGTGGCCAATCGGAATCTGCTTCAAAGCAGCGAAATTGAGTTGATAAAACTTTCGGCTTTATGGCAAAATCAGATAAGTCCGCGCAGTATGTAAAAGATTCACTTTTAATATTTTCAAGTGTAACAAGGCAAGCAGACGATAACCCGCAGGCCACAACTTTCAACGAGGTAATCTAGATGAAAAGAACAGCAAAGCAAACCATTATGGCTGTACTGGCCATTACTCTCGGCCTTTGTGCATCGATCACGCAAGCACAAGCTGCCAACAGCGTTTACGTCATCGACGGCCGCTGGGAAGTGGCCACCAACAGCACCGGCCTCTGCTGGCGCACCGGGTACTGGACTCCGGCCGCTGCTGCGACCGACCCGAACGGATGCAAGTGCGACAAGGACTTGATCGCCAAGGAAATCTGTGAGCCGAAGACTGCTGCATCGATGGTCAAGCCGATGGGTGACAAGGTGACCGTCGCCGCTGATGCGCTCTTCGACTTCAACAAGTCCGACCTCCGTCCCGAAGGCAAGAAAAAGCTGGATGACGTCATCGCCAAGACTGGCAAACTGAACCTCGAGGTCGTGGTCGCCGTTGGTCACGCCGACCGCATTGGTAGCCCAGCCTACAACCAGAAACTGTCTGAAAAGCGCGCTGCCGCCGTCAAGGCCTACATGGTCAGCAAGGGTGTCCCGGCCAACCGCATCTACACCGAAGGCAAGGGCAGCAAGCAGCCGGTTACCAAGCCCGGACAGTGCGAAGGGCCGAAGAGCGCGAAGGTCATTCAGTGTCTGCAGCCTGATCGTCGCGTCGACATTGAAATCATCGGCACTTCCAAGTAATTTTGCCGTCATGATCAAAAGCCCTGCCTAGGCAGGGCTTTTTTGTTTCACCTTCTTTACAAATACAATCAAACCGTCAACCATGTCGAACGCCGACCCGAACGAACTCGAAAAATTCAGCCAGCTCGCTCATCGCTGGTGGGACAAAACCAGCGAATTCCGGCCGCTGCACGAAATCAACCCGTTGCGGATCGAATGGATCGAACGCATCGCGGGCCCGTTGTCAGGAAAAAACATCCTCGACGTTGGTTGCGGCGGCGGCATCCTGTCGGAAAGCATGGCAGAGCTTGGCGCGCAAGTCACCGGCATCGACCTTTCCGACAAAGCACTCGGCGTTGCCAGACTGCACCTTCTGGAAAGCGGGCGAAGCGTTGACTACCAGAAAATAGCTGCTGAAGACTTGGCAAACCAGGCGCGCGGAAAATTCGACATCGTCACCTGCATGGAAATGCTTGAGCACGTCCCGAATCCGGCGAGTACCGTGGCCGCCTGTGCAGCGCTGGTCAAGCCGGGAGGACACGTATTCTTCTCGACGATCAACCGAAACCCCAAAGCGTATCTACTCGCCGTCGTCGGCGCTGAATATATTCTCAAGATGCTACCAAAAGGAACCCACGACTACGCCAAATTCATCAAGCCTTCGGAGCTTTCGAGATGGGCGAAAAGCGTTGGGCTTGAGCCGACAGAGTTGATCGGCATGGGCTACAACCCAATCAGCAGGATTTACAGTCTAGGACAAAAAACCGACGTCAACTACCTGTTGCATGCTGTAAAAAACCTCTGAACACAAACTTCTCGGAAAAGAAGCTGGTTGCGACTTGTTTCACCCGTCGCCAAGCAGCCCCTTCTGCTGAACCTTAGCCCGCTTCCTTTTCCTGGATAGTTCCAAGCCGTTTCGTGCATGGTTTCTGACAGCCACAATCGGATTCCGCTCCATTGTTGCCACCGCAACTACCGGCAATCGGTTTGCGCCCGAAAATGACACCGATGGCCAAGGCAAGCACCACCGCAGCCACAACGACGAAGGTCAGAAAAAAAGTCGTCACATCAACCACCAAAATCGTCGAAAAGAATATTCTCACGTTCGACACCAAGATCCAGCAACATCTTGATCACCGCAGAACTCA
The DNA here is from genome assembly GCA_964575415.1 of uncultured Propionivibrio sp. Classification (GTDB taxonomy): domain Bacteria; phylum Pseudomonadota; class Gammaproteobacteria; order Burkholderiales; family Rhodocyclaceae; genus Propionivibrio. Next base: position 119,627 of record CAZNQL010000001.1, on the reverse strand, counting down.
TCATCGGAGGCCCACACATATAAAACTCGCAATCCTCTGGCGCCGGATGATCCTTCAGATAATTTTCGTACAAGACGTTATGGATGAATCCGGTATAACCCGTCCAGTTATCCTCGGGCAGAGGATCAGAAAGGGCCAGATGCCAGGTGAAATTTGGATGCTCTTCCTGCAGTTTGTTGAACTCTTCAACGTAGAATGCTTCGCGCAACGAACGGGCACCATACCAGAAACTGATTTTGCGTTTGCTATGCAGTCGCTTCAACTGATCAAAGATATGCGAGCGCATCGGTGCCATGCCGGCCCCGCCACCAATAAAAATCATTTCATTATCTGTATCTCGTGCAAAGAACTCGCCAAAGGGCCCGTAAACGGTGACCTTGTCGCCAGGCTTGAGATTGAATACATAGGACGACATCTTCCCTGGAGGAATATCCTCGCGACCAGGAGGCGGCGTTGCCGCGCGAATGTTGAACTTGATCACGCCTTTCTCGTCCGGATAATTGGCCATTGAATAGGCACGTACAACAGGCTCACTTATCCTTTGTTTTACCTCTGAAACAAAGCGCCACAAGTTGAATTTGTCCCAATCGCTACGAAACTCCGGTTGAATGACGAAATCCTTGTAACTGACAACATGCGGCGGACATTCAAGCTGTACGTAACCTCCCGCCCGAAAATCAACGCTCTCGCCTTCCGGCAGCCTCAGAGTCAGCTCCTTGATAAAGGTGGCGACATTGGGGTTGGATTCAACCGTACACTCCCATTTCTTGACACCGAAAACCTCCTCCGGAACCCGGATTTTCATGTCGTGTTTGACAGCGATCTGGCACGCCAAACGCCAGCCATCACGGGCCTCGTGTTTGGGAAAGTGAGGCTCCTCGGTAGGAAGCATTTCTCCGCCTCCTGATTCGACAATGCACTTACATTGGCCACAGGTTCCGCCACCGCCACAGGCTGAAGACAGAAAGATGTTGTTCGTCGCCAGGGTTTGCAATAGCTTTCCGCCAGCAGGAACCGTGAGATTACGCTCGTGATTGATCTCGATGCTGACATCCCCCGAAGACACCAGCCGTGAACGAGCAATCAGGATAAACACTGAAAGCGCCAGCACGATCCCGGTGAACATGGCGATGGCCAGAATGATTTCCTGAACATTCATTTGCTAAACCTCCTAGAGCTGCACGCCGGAAAAAGACATGAAGCCCAGAGACATCAGGCCAATCGTAATGAAAGTGATGCCCAGACCACGCAAACCTTCCGGCACATCACTGTATTTCAGCTTTTCACGAATACCGGCCAGTAATGCGATCGCCAGCGCCCAAGAAGCGCCGGAGCCAACCCCATAAACGACGCTCTCCGAAAAGCTGTAGTCACGCTCGACCATGAACAGGGTACCGCCCAGGATCGCGCAATTGACTGTGATCAGCGGCAGAAATATGCCTAAGGCGTGGTAAAGCGAAGGGACATACTTATCCAGCAGCATTTCGAGAATCTGGACGATCGCGGCAATCACGCCGATGTAGGACAAGAGTCCGAGATAGGACAGATCGACATCCGGTAGCCCGGCCCAGGCAAGCGCGCCATCGCGAAGCAACCAGGCATAAAGCAGGTTATTCACCGGCACCGTAATCGTCTGCACAACGATCACGGCAAGCCCCAAGCCCAGAGCCGTCTCCACTTTCTTGGAAATCGCTATGAAAGTGCACATCCCGAGAAAGAAGGACAGTGCCATGTTCTCGATGAACACGGCGCGAACGAAAAGACTCAGCAAGTGTTCCATCTCAGCAGCCCTCTCTCTCGGTCACCTGCGGCGCCAAAGTAAACACTGCCTTCTCGACCTGATTCTTTCTCCAGGTGCGCAGCCCCCAGATGATCAAGCCAATCAGGAAAAATGCGGAAGGAGGAAGCAGCAACAATCCGTTGGGCACATACCAACCACCGTCCTTCGCCAAAGGAATCACCGCAACATCGAACAACTTACCAGCACCGAACAACTCCCGGATAACGCCTAGTGTCAGCAGCATCGCACTGTAACCGAGACCGTTGCCGATCCCATCGAGGAATGACAGGAAGGGCGGATTCTGCATGGCGAAGGCTTCGGCTCGCCCCATCACGATACAGTTAGTGATGATCAGGCCGACGAAAACTGAGAGCTGCTTGGACAGGCTGAAGGCGTACGCACGCAAAACCTGATCGACGAGAATCACGAGCGAAGCGATGATTACCATCTGCACGATCATGCGGATCGACGCCGGAATTTGCAGGCGAATCATCGAAATGAAAAAATTCGAGAACGCCGTCACCAACGTCAGGGCAATAGACATGACGACAGCGGTCTTGAGATTGGAAGTCACCGCAAGCGCCGAACAGATTCCGAGGATCTGGAGACCAATCGGATTGTTGGCGAAGACCGGATTGAACAGAACTTCCTTCACTGTGGGTTGCGACATTTCAAACCCCCTTGGAACGCAATTTGGCAAGATAGGGGCCAAACCCCTGATCGCCAAGCCAGAACTGCAGCAATTGGTCGACGCCCTTGCTGGTCAACGTCGCGCCGGCCAGACCGTCGACTTGATAATCCGCCTTGGGATTGGATGGATCGACATTACCTTTGATGATCTGAATCATGGGTTCGCCGGCCTCATTGAACAGCTTCTTCCCGGGCCACAGCGCTTTCCATTTCGGGTTATCGACTTCGCCGCCCAACCCCGGCGTTTCGGCATGTTGATAAAAACCGAGTCCGATCACAGTCTTCAAATCGCTTTTGATTGCGACAAATCCATGCAATGTCGACCAGAGCCCATAGCCGCGCACCGGAAGAATCATCGCCTCCAACTTACCGCCCTGCTCGATCGTGTAAATGATCGAATAACGCTCGCGGCGCTTGATCAGCGCAACATCCTGATCGGCTGAAAGCATTCTGGACAAATTCCGATCCTTGGCCGCCTTGAGCGGATCGTAGGTCAGCGGATCGATACCTTCGGCATATTCGCCGGTCTTCAGATCGAGAACACGTGCCTTGACCCGGCTGTTGAACAGTTCCTTTGCTTCCTGAGCAGAGAGGGTTTCGCCATCCAGGCCGGCGATTGACAGAATGCTGCGTTGCTTGTCGAGAAGCCGGTTTTCAATCTGCACCGGCTTGAGCAATACCGCCGCACCAGCGACAAAAACCGAGCTAACGAGGCTCACCGCCAAGGCAACGAAGAGGGTACGGGTCGTCGATTCTTTCCTAGTGGACATTACGCCGCAGCCTCCTCTTGATATTGGCCTGAATCACGAAATAATCAATCAACGGTGCGCAGAGATTGCCGAACAGGATCGCCAGCATGATGCCTTCGGGAAAAGCCGGGTTGAGCACCCGGACCATCACCGCCATGCTGCCGATCAGCGCCCCGAAAATCCACTTCCCGGTATTGGTCATGGCCGCGGAAACCGGATCGGTGGCCATGAAAATCATGCCGAACGCAAAACCGCCGAGAACGAGATGCCAGTACCAGGGCATGGCAAACATCGGATTGGCACTCGAACCGATACTGTTCAAAAGCAGACTCAAACCAATCATGCCCAGCAAGACCCCACTGACGATGCGCCAAGAGGCGATCTTGGTAACGAGCAAAACACAACCAACGCACAGGATGATCAATGTGCTGGTTTCTCCGATCGAACCGGGAATCATGCCGACAAATGCGTTCCACCAACTGACATCGCTGGCGTTGATCGCCTGCACGCCACCGCCGGCGGCCAGATTAAGCGGCGTAGCACTGGCCAATCCATCGACCACTGTCCAGACCATATCGCCGGAATTCTGAGCCGGATAGGCAAAATAGAGAAAGGCGCGACCAGCCAGCGCCGGATTAAGAAAATTCTTACCGGTTCCGCCAAATACCTCCTTGGCGATGACCACCCCGAAACCTATTCCCAGTGCCACTTGCCACAATGGAACTGACGGCGGCATGGTCAGCGCAAAAAGTACCGAGGTCACGAAAAACCCCTCGTTGACTTCATGCTTCCGTACGGAAGCAAACAACATCTCCCAGGAAATACCAACCGCAAAGGTCACCATATAAATGGGCAAAAACCAGGTTGCTCCCTGAAATAAGTTGTCCCAGACATTGCCCGGATTGAAGCCGGCAAACATCCGGATGAGCGCAAAACGCCATCCTTCCTGGACGGCCAGCAAATCCGGGGCTGCAGCAAAGGCCTTGTTCGCCTGATAACCGATGTTCCACATGCCGAAGAACATCACCGGGAAAGTGCACACCCAGACCGCGATCATCATGCGCTTGAGGTCGATGCCGTCACGGATATGCGCCGTCGTCCTCGTCACATCGGCGGGGCGGTAGAAGAAAGTATCGAGCGCTTCGTATACCGAATGGAATTTCTCGTATTTGCCGCCTTTTTCGACAAGATGCCCGACCTTATCAAGAAAATCACGCAGTCCCATCTCAACCTTCCTTCTCGATCAGTGTCAGCGCATCCCGCAGGATGGGACCGTACTCATATTTGCCGGCACAGACATAAGTACACAACGCCAGGTCTTCTTCATCCAGTTCAAGGCACCCCAACTTCTGGGCCATGTCGGTATCACCAACAATCAAGTAACGTAGCAGCTGTGTTGGGAGAATATCGAGCGGCATCACAGCCTCGTAATTGCCGACAGGAACCATGGCACGCTGACTACCGTTGGTTGTGGTCGTGAAATTGAAGGAGCGGCCCCCGAGCAAACGCGACACAAACACATTCAGGACAGAGTGTTTGCTCACCCCGGCACGCGCCCAGTGCATGAACTCACGCTGGTTGCCCTCTAGCAGGCAGGAGACCTGTTGATGGTAACGCCCAAGGAAGGCAAAGGGGCCGGAGGCGGTACGCCCGCCGAGCAAAGAACCGGAAACAACACGATTGTTACCCGCTTCAAGTTCGCCTTGGGTCAGATCAACGAGACTGGCCCCGAGGCGGGTGCGCAACAATCGGGGATTTTTCACCACTGGCCCACCGAGCGCCACGACCCGCTCTACCCACAGACGTCCGGTCAGAAACAACTTGCCGATGGCGACCACGTCCTGAGCATGAATCTGCCAGGCTCGATGCGCCTCGCTGACAGGATCGAGAAAATGAATGTGTGTCCCAGGCAAACCAGCAGGATGCGGACCAGAAAAGCGCTCTAACCGCACCTTATCCAAGCCGTCGGCGGGTATTTTTGAACTTTCGTCAGCGCAAACAATGACCGGGGCAATTCTCGCCAGAATCCGCAAACCATTCCGAAAATCGCTCTCCAAACCGGCCATAGCCAGTACCGGATCTCCCGCCAAAGGATGCGTATCGATGGCGGTGACGAAAATTGACGAGGGTTGCGCATCAACGGCGGGAACCTTGCTGAACGGACGCGAACGCAAGGCCGTCCATAAACCGGACTGCAGAAGATTGTCACGTATCGACGCTTCGTCGAGCGTATCGAACATCGCCTCTGGATACGCCTTGAAGGCCACTTCCTCGTCGCCTTCAACGCTGATTACGACCGACTGCAGCACGCGTTGTGCGCCGCGATTGATTGCCGTCACCACTCCTGAAGCGGGAGCGGTATAGACAACCCCTGGATTTTTCTTGTCGGCAAAAAGAGGCTGACCCAGCTTTACCCGTTCCCCCTCCTGCACTTTCATCGTTGGCTTCATGCCATGGTAGTCGGTGCCGACTACCCCCACACGTTTTACAGGATTAGCCGTTTCGATGGCCTGCCGGGGAATGCCTGATACAGGCAAATTCAATCCACGCTTGATTCTTATCATTCGCTCATCCCGATCAATGACACGGTGCCCAGGAACAACGTCACCCCCCAACTCACGCAAACATCAATCAAAAGTGCAAATCAGCCGTGAGATGGCACTACACATTGTGAAAAATGATTGTATCCGAACTTATAAATGTCAAAACACAAAATAACTGCAGATACTCGCAATAACGGCCCCATTTTCGTGCAAAACTGCAACAAACTATCTCCATCCCTCTTACCCCCGTCCCCAATACGACAACATTTGTGGTTGCCTGTGACAGAGTCACGAAGAAACAGATCATCCCCGCTCAAGACGCATCCAGACAAACAACACCTGCCCCTGAGCTTCTGCCAGTTGAGCCAGCTCCGACAAGGCCGCCAACAATTCAAGGACATCTTCGGGATCGCGTTGCTCTCCCTCAAATTCTTCACTCATCGCCAGCTCGCCGGCCAATCTTTCCATGGCATCTTCGTCAAGTTCGACCAAGCGCTCCAGAAGATCATCCGCGAGCTGAAGCACAAGAATCTCGCGCCCCTCGTCAACTTCGGCGACATAAATCGGCTCATAAAGATCAAGCGCCTCGTGTAGCGAATCGCCCGTCACAACAGAATGAATAGTGGCTAGCTTGACCGTATCCAAGCCATTGGCTTCAATACCGGTCCATTGATCCAGCGGCACGGCAGAGTCGCCGACATCACGAAATTCGTCCTCATCGGCAGAAATGATATTTACAGCAATCTCCATTTCTCGGATCCTTTCAGGTTCATCAGCGAACCATCAGCCTGAAATAGGCTCACTTTACACGGATGTTTGTGCTTTCGGTGCCTGAACAGACACCCCAAGAATCGGAAAGTTACGCAAACCAGAAGGGGCAAAGACGCGGGAATGCAAAATCACATTCGCCAAGAAAGGAAAAAAGCGCGATTGGCGACGTGCTATAATCCGCCGCTTTCTTATTAACCGCTGATTTTATGAGGTTTTTGGTGCCGGGAGAGGGACTCGAACCCTCACACCTTTCGGCGGCGGATTTTGAATCCGCTGCGTCTACCGATTCCGCCATCCCGGCCTGAGTTCGTATGAAACGAACCGAAGGAGGCGGAATTATCCTCGATTCAACCTTGTCCGGCAAGCTGGATTTCTAAAAAATTCGAATGTTAACCATTAACGACTTTGACTTTGATCTCCCACCCGAACTGATCGCACAACATCCGGCACCGGAGAGAAACCGAAGCCGGCTATTGCATGTTTCCGACGAAGGCGTTCGGGACCGGCATTTCTCCGAACTGCCGCAGCTGATCGCCCCGGGCGATTTGTTCGTTTTCAACGACACTCGGGTCATCAAGGCCCGTTTGTTTGGCCGCAAGGAAAGTGGCGGCCAGGTCGAAGTCATGATCGAGCGCATCATTGATCCCAAACATGCCGTAGCTCAGATCCGCGCCAGCAAGTCGCCCAAACCCGGAAGCCGGATTTTTCTTGAACAAGCCTTTACCGTCGAAGTCAGCGGGCGGACGGGAGCACAATCCGAGTTCTTCGCCGTCGAACTCGTTGGCAACGGGGACCTGTACGCACTGATCGAACACCACGGCCACCTCCCCCTACCTCCATACATTACGCACGAAGCAGAAGTCGACGATGAAGCCCGTTATCAGACCGTTTTCGCACGTCATTCCGGCGCGGTCGCGGCCCCCACTGCGGGCCTGCACTTTGACCAGGTGATGTTAGAAACACTGGAAGCACAGGGGGCCGAACTGGCCTGGCTGACGCTACACGTCGGCGCCGGCACCTTCCAGCCGGTGCGCGTCCATGACCTCGTTGAGCATCGCATGCATTCGGAGCGTTTCGAAATCCCTCAAGCCACCGTCGACGCCGTCGCACGTGCGCGCGAACGCGGCGGACGCGTTATTGCCGTTGGCACCACCAGCCTGCGCGCGCTGGAAGCCGCGGCACAAGGCGACAAGCTGATCGCCGGCGCCGGAGAAACGGACATCTTCATCACACCGGGTTACCGTTTCCGTATTGTCGACCGGCTGCTCACCAATTTCCATCTGCCGAAATCGACCCTGCTGATGCTGGTCTCGGCCTTCGCCGGATACGAAACAATCCGCGCCGCTTATCGCCACGCGATTGAAGAGCGCTACCGTTTCTTCAGCTACGGCGACGCCATGCTGCTCGAAAAGCAAAATTTTTGAACCACAACGTGCACAACGGCCACAACGAAAGCAATTACGAAAACACGAACAATGATTCTCGTCGTGCTTGTTATGGTTAATTACAATCACCGAATAGCCGAAAGCAATCCGAATGCAATTTGAACTTCTCACCACCGACGGCGCTGCCCGACGCGGCCGACTGACCTTGGCCCACGGTATCGTCGAAACCCCCGTTTTCATGCCGGTCGGCACCTACGGCACGGTAAAAGCCATGACCCCGCGCGACCTCTCCGAAATCGGCGCGCAAATCTGCCTCGGCAACACCTTTCACCTGTGGCTACGCCACGGCCTGGAGGTCATCGCCGCGCATGGCGGCCTCCATCGGTTCATGGGTTGGGACAAGCCGATACTGACCGATTCGGGGGGGTTCCAGGTCTTTTCGCTCGGCGCGCTGCGCAAGATTTCCGAGGAAGGGGTCAAGTTCTCCTCACCGATCAACGGCGACAAGCTTTTCCTGACGCCGGAAGAATCGATGCGCATCCAGCACGTCCTGAACTCGGACATCGTGATGATCTTCGACGAATGCACACCCTATCCGGCCAGTGTCGACGAAGCGGCCAGTTCGATGCGACTCTCGCTACGTTGGGCCAAACGCTCGCTCGACGAACACCGCCGCCTCGGCAACGACAACGCGCTCTTCGGCATCGTACAGGGCGGCATGTATGAGGCCCTGCGCGATGAATCGCTCGCCGGCCTCGACGAACTCGGCTTCGACGGCATGGCCATCGGCGGCCTCTCGGTCGGCGAACCCAAGGAAGACATGGTACGCATCCTCGCTCATACCGCACCTCGCTTGCCGCAGCACAAGCCACGCTACCTGATGGGCGTCGGCACCCCCGAAGATTTAGTCGATGCGGTACAGGCCGGCATCGACATGTTCGATTGCGTCATGCCGACGCGCAATGCGCGTAACGGTCATCTGTTCACCCGTTTCGGGGACATCCGGATCAAGAACGCGCAATACAAGAACGATCTGCGCCCGCTCGACGAAAGTTGCGACTGTTACACCTGCCGCAATTTTTCGCGCGCCTACCTGCATCACCTCTTCCGGGTCGGCGAAATCCTTGGGGCACAACTCAACACAATACACAACCTGCATTACTACCAAACCCTGATGCGTGAATTGCGCGCAGCGATCGCGGAAGGAACGCTTGCACAAACCGTCGCCTTATTCCAGAGGAACCGCCAGGCGAATTCGCAGTGATACAATAGCCCGCCAGTTTTTGACAATTGTTTCGAAAATCCATAAATACTCAAGGAGATCAATGTGCTGATTAGCAACGCTTACGCGCAAGCCGCCACCGAATCTGCAGGCGGAATGGGAGACCTGATGCAGTTCATGCCCATCATTCTGATGTTTGCCGTAATATATTTTCTGATGATCCGCCCGCAACAGAAAAAAGCCAAGGAACACAAGGCAATGATCGACGGACTGAGCAAGGGTGACGAAGTTATCAGCCAGGGCGGTGTCGCCGGTCGCATCACCAAGGTCAACGAAGACTTCGTCACGGTCGAAGTCGCCGACAATGTCGAAATCCAGATCCAGAAACCCGCCATTGCGCTGGTTCTGCCCAAAGGCACGCTGAAGGCGCTGTAATCGCGCTGTAATCGCGCTGTAACCGTTGTGACGCACGGATGCGGAATAATCCGCATCCGCCCTCCAAGATTCCGCCTCACCTTCCCGACTTTCCGATCGCCCATGAACCGCTATCCGCTCTGGAAATACGTCATCGTCGCTTTTGCGTTGATGACCGGCCTGATTTACACGCTCCCGAACTTTTTTGGCGAATCGCCGGCCGTCCAGATATCCAGCGCCAAGGCAACGCTCAAAATCGACCTGAAGACTTTGGATCGCGCGGAAAGCACGCTCAAAGCGGCAGCGATCGAAAGCACCGGCACCTTCATTGACGCCAGCGGCGTCAAGGTGCGCTTCAAGGACACCGACACCCAGCTCAAGGCCAAGGACACCCTCGAGAAGGAATTCAACCCCGACGCCAGCGATCCGAAATACGTCATCGCGCTCAACCTGCTCTCAAGTTCCCCGCAGTGGCTGACCAGCCTGCACGCCCTGCCGATGTACCTCGGACTCGACCTGCGCGGCGGCGTCCATTTCCTGCTGCAGGTCGACATGAAAGGCGCGCTGACCAAACTCCTCGATTCGATTGGCGCCGACCTGCGCAGCTTGATGCGCGACAAGGGCATTCGCCACGGCGGCATCAATCGTGAGGGCGAACGGATCGTCATCCGTTTCCGTGACGAAGACACCCGCAGCAAGGCGCGTTTCGTCATGCAAACCAACCAGCCGGATCTGATTCTCGCAGAACAAGGGGAAGACCGGGACCTGAAACTGATCGCCTCCCTGACCCCGGTTGCCGTGAAACAACTTCAGGAATTCGCGCTCAAGCAGAACATGGGCACCCTGCACAACCGGATCAACGAACTCGGCGTCGCCGAACCGGTTATTGCACAACAAGGCGCCGACCGCATCGTCGTGCAGCTTCCCGGCGTTCAGGACACGGCCAAAGCCAAGGACATCCTCGGACGTACCGCGACACTGGAAATCCGCATGGTCGACGACACGCCCGGCGCCTTGGAAACAGCTCTGGCAGGTCAAGTCCCTTACGGTACCGAACTTTACGTCGAACGTGGCGGACGGCCTTTGCTGGTCAAAAAACAAGTGGTACTGACGGGCGACCGTCTGACCGATGCCCAACCCGGCTTCGATAACCAGACCCAGGAACCCGCCGTCCACCTCAACCTCGACGCCGCCGGATCGCGCATTTTCAAGGAAATCACCCGCGACAACGTTGGCAAGCGCATGGCCATCCTGCTCATCGAAAAAGGCAAGGGTGAAGTCATTACCGCTCCGGTCATCCGCACCGAAATCGCCGGCGGTCGCGTGCAAATTTCGGGCAGCATGTCCACGATGGAAGCCAACGACACCGCCTTGCTGCTGCGCGCCGGTTCGCTCGCCGCACCGATGGACATTGTCGAGGAGCGCACCATCGGCCCGAGCCTCGGCGCTGAAAACATCAAGAAAGGCTTCGATTCGACCCTGTGGGGATTCGCCGCGATTTCGGCCTTCATGATTGCGTATTACGTGCTCTTCGGGCTGGTCTCAGTCATTGCGCTGGCGTCCAATCTGTTGTTCCTCGTTGCCCTGCTCTCGCTGCTGCAAGCCACACTCACCCTGCCTGGCATCGCCGCCATCGCGCTGACCCTGGGCATGGCCATTGACGCCAACGTGCTGATCAACGAACGCATCCGCGAAGAACTGCGCAATGGGTCGCCACCGCAAGCTGCGATCCACACCGGGTACGAGCGCGCATTCGGCACCATCCTCGATTCGAACATCACCACGCTGATCGCCGGCATTGCCCTGCTCATCTTCGGCTCCGGACCGGTGCGTGGCTTCGCCGTAGTGCACTGCCTTGGCATTCTGACGTCACTATTCTCGTCGGTCATCGTCTCGCGTGCATTGATCAATCTGATTTACGGCCGTCGGCGCAAACTGCAATCGCTGGCCATCGGTCAAATCTGGAAAGCTGGCGCAAAAACCCCGGCCGCAAACGCCAAATAAGGACATCGGCAATGGAATTCTTCCGCATAAAAAAAGACATCCCGTTCATGCGCCATGCCTTGGTGTTCAACGTCATTTCGCTGATCACCTTCTTGCTGGCCGTCTTCTTCCTGATCAGCAAGGGGCTACATCTGTCCGTCGAGTTTACCGGCGGCACCCTGGTCGAAGTCCATTACGAAGAGGCCGCCAACCTTGAAAAAATCCGCAATGGTCTAAACAAGGCGGAGTTCTCCGACATTACCGTCCAGAACTTCGGATCCAGCCAGGACGTCATAATCCGTCTGCCGCTCAAGAGCGAGCAGAGCACCTCCCGCATCGGAGAAGCGGTCATGTCGGCACTCGATAAAGAAGCGCCGGGCGCGACCCTGCGCCGTGTCGAGTTCGTCGGCCCGCAAGTCGGCAAGGAACTGGCTGAAAACGGTGCTCTAGCCTTGTTGCTCGTCATCATCGGGATCACCATCTATTTGGCATTCCGCTTCGAATGGCGATTCTCGGTCTCGGCAATCATCGCTAACCTGCATGACGTAGTGATCATCCTCGGCTTTTTCGCTTTCTTTCAATGGGAATTTTCGCTGTCCGTCCTGGCCGCCGTCCTCGCTGTCCTCGGCTATTCGGTCAACGAGTCGGTCGTTGTTTTTGACCGCGTCCGTGAGACTTTCAAGAAAGTACGGGGACTGAGCACACCAGAAGTTCTCGACCACGCCATCACAAGTACCATTTCACGCACCATCATCACGCACGGATCGACCCAGCTCATGGTGCTATCAATGCTGATCTTCGGAGGCGAGACGCTGCACTATTTTGCGCTGGCGTTGACCATCGGCATCTGTTTCGGTATCTATTCCTCCGTGCTTGTCGCCAGCCCCATCGTCATGTGGTTGGGCGTGTCGCGCGCCCAGTTTGTCAAGCCCAAGAAGAAAATCGAAGGCGCCAACAAGGATGGTGCAGTCGTGTAATTGACCGCGAACTTTCGTTTTTTACTGACATCGAATAGCACCGGCGCAAACCAAACCACGCCGAAACGATACTGAAGCACTCATCGCGGGGAAAAACGATGGAACGCATCCGCATCAGGGTCTGGGATTTACCCATCCGCATCTTTCACTGGTCACTCGTAGCCCTGATTATTGCCGCGATCCTGACCGGAAAAACCGGTGGCAACGCCATGTCCTGGCACGGGAAAATCGGCCTCGCCATCCTTGGCCTGATCGCTTTCCGTGTCGTCTGGGGTTTCGCCGGATCGCAACACGCCCGCTTCAAGTCGTTCCTGCCCACCCCTGCTTCGATTCTTGCCTACCTGAAAGGAAACTGGCGCGGCATTGGGCACAATCCATTGGGCGCGCTCTCCGTTGTCGCCATGTTGACCATGATTGGCCTGCAGGTTGCAACCGGCCTGCTGGCCAACGACGACATTGCCTTTAAAGCGCCCCTCTTTTCCTTGGTCGACAAGGAAACTAGCGATTCGATAACCGGCGCCCATACCACGCTGGTTAATGCACTCATCGCGCTGATCGCCCTCCATCTCGGCGCAATCCTCTTCCATGCCATGGTCAAAAAAGACAATCTAGTCAAAGCCATGATCACGGGCCGGAAGGAAATTGACATCACCGACGCACCGACAATCCCGCCGGCCTCTAATACTGTACGCGCGCTTCTTTTGGCACTGGCAATAGCAGGCTTCACCGTCTATGCCGGATCCGGCGCATGGCTGCCCACCCTCATGCCACGCCCCCTCCAGACCTACCCAACGCCCAGTTGGTAACCCTCTCTCATCCGGAAATATTGCGTCTCTTTTTCGCTTCAATAGCCAGAATCGCACTTATCGATTAAACTTTCCCATTCGTTACGTGCAATTCCGCGTATTCAATTTTTATCAACCGACGGAGGCTCTTTCCATGAAAACCCGTTTCAAGCTCAGTGCTGCCCTGATTTCGATGCTCGCCATGTCCACCTCGGCCCTGGCCGCCAGCGTCGTCCTGAAACTCGGCCACATTGCTGAACCGACCAACCCCTACGTCATGGGCGCCGACAAGTTCGCCGAACTGGTCAAGGAAAAATCCAAGGGCGATATCGAAATCAAGGTTTTCCCGTCCTCCCAGCTTGGTGCCCAGAAGGAACTCATCGAGGGCCTGATCTACGGCACGGTTGACATGACGTTGACGGGGACTGCCGAACTCGGCACCTTCCAGCCGCAAATGGCGCTCTTTGACATGCCCTTCCTGTTCAAGGACCGTGCGCACGCTTACAAGGCCCTCGACACTGTCGGCATGGAACTCGGCAAGCCGCTGGAAGCCAAGGGCATCAAACTGCTCGGCTATATGGAAAACGGTATTCGCCACCTCACCAACAACACGCGTCCGGTCAAGTCGCCAGCCGACATGAAAGGCCTCAAGATTCGTGTCATGAACAACAAGGTCTATGTGGAAATGATGAAGTCGCTGGGCGCCTCGCCGACGCCGATGGCCTTCTCCGAGCTTTATTCGGCCATGCAGCAAGGCACGGTTGACGGTCAGGAGAACCCGAGCGCGCACATTTTCACCAAGCGCTTCTACGAAGTGCAAAAATACGCCTCGCTGACGGGCCATGCTTACGCTCCGGAACCCGTGTTGATCTCGATGGCCAGCTGGAAGAAACTGACCCCGGCCCAACAGCAGATCATCCAGTCAGCAGCGGACGACGCCATTGCTTGGCAGCGTAAACTTTCGACGGATAAGGACACCGAGTTCTGGAACAAGATCAAGGCCACTGGCAAGATCGAAGTCATTGAAGTGGACCGCAAACCGTTCATCGATGCCACGGCCACCGTCTACAAAGATCTGGCGAAGACGGTCGGTCAAGCCAACATCGACAAGGTCCGGGCTCTCGAAAAGTAATATCCCCGTGTGCCAAGAAAAGCCCGGGCCGCTAAGTCCGGGCTTTTTTCAGGAGAATCCAAAATGCTTGATAAGTTACTGTCGAAGGTACGGGCAGTCGTCTACTGGTTTTCATGCATCGCCATCATGATCATGCTGATTACCATCTTTGTGCAGGTCATTACCCGCTATATATTCAACTTCCCCCCCGAGTGGTCCGAAGAGTTGGCCCGTTTCCTTTTCGTCTACGTCGTCTTCCTCGGTTCGGCGCTGATCATGGGCGAATCCGGACATCTCGCCGTCGAATTCCTGCCCAACCATTTCAAGGACAAGCCTTTTGGCAAGGTCCTGAAGATCATCTCGCTCGTCTCCGGCTACATCTTCGTCGCCATCCTCTTCTTCCAGGGTTACAAGACGACCAGCATCATGACCTTCCAGGAGGCGCCGGGACTGGAAATCTCGATGAGCTATATCTATGCCGTTATCCCGGTCAGCAGTGTGCTGATGTTCCTTTATCTTGTCCGTGACACGCTCAGGATTCTCAAGGGCGACGACAAAACCATCGAGGCCAAGGAGTAAGAATCATGGAATACGTATTGCTGTTTGGTTTTCTCGCCCTGACCATCCTTGGCGTTCCCGTCGCTTTCGCGCTCGCACTTACCGTCGCTTCCGTCCTCGTCTTTTTCATGGACAAGCCACTGGTCATGGTCACCCATCATGTATTCGGGAATCGACTCCTTCTCCTTCATGGCCGTCCCCTTCTTCATGCTGGCCGGTGAGTTCATGTCGGCAGGGGGCGTCACGAACCGCCTGATCATGTTCTCGCAAGCCCTCGTCGGTTCCTTCCGCGGTGGCCTGGCCCAGACCGTCTCCGGATGCTTCTTCGCCGCCATCTCCGGCTCCTCGGCTGCCACGACGGCAGCCCTGGGCACAACCATGGTTAGCGCCATGGAGAAAAAAGGCTACAGCCGCGAATGGGCCACCGGTGTTGTCGCCTCCAGCGGCGTCGTCGGCATCGTCATTCCGCCGTCGATCACCATGGTCGTCTATGGCGTCATCGCTGATCAATCGATCGGCGACATGTTTGTCGGAGGCTTCGTTCCCGGCATCATGATGGGCCTGTCGATGATGCTGGTCAGCTGGTATCTGGCGAAGAAGCGAGGCATTACCCCCGAAGGTAGCTTCTCTTTCGTCATGCTCGGCAAGGCCTTCAAGGAATCGTTCTTTGCGCTGATGACGCCGGTGATCATCATCGGCGGCATCTACGGCGGCATCTTCACGCCGACCGAAGCCGCCGCCGTCGCTGCCGTCTACGGGATTTTCGTCGGACTCTTCATCTACAAGGAACTGAAGATCAAGGACTTCCCGAAGATCCTCTACAAGGCCGTTCTCGGCACGGTCATGATCATGTTGCTGGTCGGTGCGGCCAACGTCTACGGCTGGCTGCTGACCAACCTGCAGATCCCGCACAGGCTTGGCGAATTCGTCGTCTCGATCACGAGCTCGCCGATCATGTTCCTGATGGCGATGAACGTACTCTTGTTGGTTGCCGGCACCATGGTCAATGCGTCGGCCGCCGTCGTCATCCTGACACCGATCTTCCTGCCGGTTGCCAAGACCCTGGGTATCGACCCATTGTTCTTCGGTGTGCTGATGGTGGTCAATCTGGCGATCGGATGCATCACGCCGCCGGTCGGCCTGGATCTCTTCGTGGCCAGCGCCATTACCAAGGTACCCATCGAACGCGTCATGGTCGCTTCGCTGCCGTACCTGTTTGCCCTGCTCGTCACGCTGGTGATCCTGACCATGTTCCCGTGGTTCATCACAGTCCTGCCAAGCATGCTGAGATAGCTAGACTCGGCACAAGAAAAAAGCCTCCGGAGTATCTGCGGAGGCTTTTTTTTACGCGAGATCGCAACAACCAAACGGCATCAATCAAGCTTGAGTGAATCTAATCGTAAGCGCCAGAAACCATCATTCGCGGAAACGATCATGACAGGCTTTGCACGTTCCACCCGTTTTTCCGAATTGTGCCTTGATCGCTGCCACATCCCCGCTTTCGGCAACTTTGGCCAACTCATTGCTTTCGCTGATAAAGTTGAGCGCCATCTCCTTGACCTTGTCGGGCTGCGCGAAGAACTCTGCCTTGACACGCGTTTTTTGCCCGCCAACATCCTTGTCACTTCCCGGTCCAAAAAGTGCCCCCATCCCTGAATTCGCCGTGGCCGAAACGAGCCGTGCGGCAGCGAGCACCTGCGCCCGGTTGAAGTCGCCATCGAGGTTAGCCTTGATCTTACCCATGTTCCAGGCCATGAAGGTATAGCCGGCCTTGCGGACCTTAATCATTTCTTCGGGCTTCATCGCCTGTTGCGCGTAAACGCCCCCCGCAAACCCGACCAATACCAAAGTTGTAAGCAATTTATTCACGATTCTTTCTCCTGAAAGTCGCAGAAACGAACAGGCACCTGTTCCATCGAGATGGAGCCTCCGGAATTGCAGCGTAGCATTGGGCAAGTTTCGGCAACGGAAGGTTCAGCCGCTCCGGAATCAAACAGCGAATACGTGCTTGATGCGTAACGATTTGCCATCCTCGGCAAGCGCACGCAGCCGGTCGATATTGGGATGCTTTCCGGGATGCTGCTCGGCATCCAACGCATGCTCGGCAAACAACTCCAGCCCCTTTCTGGCAGCCTCGGGCGTGATCGCCCCGAAGGTTTGCGCCAAATGGTTATAGACCGCCAGAGAGCCTTGGCTGCCGGCTTTGTTCTCGATGCTGGCCACAACATTGCTCTCGGCATCGAGCAAATTGATTGCCGCCAGATGCGATACGCCCGGCAGCTTTTTCAGGTTTTCGGAAAACAATTGCAATATCCTCAGTAATTCCTGGCAATTTGATCAGCCAGGCACTTAAATTCGCTTCGCCAATTCGGCCGCCTTGCCGGTGTAATCCCAGGGCGTCAGCTTCAACAAGTGATCGCGTGCCTCCTGCGGAATGTCAAGCGTGCTGACGAAAGCCTGCATGCCCTCGCGCGAAATCCTGTTGCCGCGGGTCAATTCCTTCAATTTCTCGTAGGGATTGGCGATACCGTAACGCCGCATGACCGTCTGGATCGGTTCGGCCAACAATTCCCAATTCGCGTCCAGATCGGCCTTGAGGCAATCGGCGTTGGCTTCCAGGTTGCCCAGACCGCGCAGCAGCGAATCGTACGCCAGCAGGGTGTATCCCAGCGCCACGCCCATGTTGCGCAGCACGGTGGAGTCAGTGAGGTCGCGCTGCCAGCGCGAAATCGGCAGTTTTTCCGCGAGGTGGCGCAGCAAGGCGTTGGCCAGCCCCAGGTTACCTTCCGAATTCTCGAAGTCGATCGGATTGACCTTGTGCGGCATCGTCGACGAGCCGACTTCGCCGGCCTTGAGCTTCTGTTTGAAGAAGCCAAGCGAGATGTAACCCCAGACGTCACGATCGAGGTCGATCAGGATGGTATTGGCCCGTGCAAAAGCATCGAACAATTCGGCCATTGCGTCGTGCGGTTCGATCTGGATGGTATAGGGATTGAATTCGAGACCGAGCGCCTCGACGAAACGCTTGGCGAAACCCTCCCAGTCATACCCGGGATAAGCGGCCAAATGCGCGTTGTAGTTTCCAACTGCACCGTTGATCTTGCCCAGCATGCCGACGCTGGCGATGGCTGCACGAGCACGTCCGAGACGATAGACCACATTCGCCATGTCCTTGCCGAGCGTGGTCGGCGTCGCCGGCTGACCGTGCGTACGCGACATCATCGGCAGATCGGCATGTTCATGAGCAAGATCGCGAAGACGCGCAATCACCTTATCTAGCATCGGCAACAGCACCTCGTCTCGAGCCGATTTGAGCATCAGGGCATGCGAAAGATTATTGATGTCTTCGGAAGTGCAGGCGAAATGGATGAATTCTGAAACCTTCATCACCTCGGCATTGCCTCCCAGACGCTTCTTGATCCAGTACTCGAGCGCTTTGACGTCATGGTTGGTGACTGCCTCAATTTCCTTCACCTCCGCAGCCTGTTCGGGGCCAAATTCGACAACCAACCGATCCAGTTCAGCAATCGTCGGTGCCGAAAAAGCCGGGATTTCAGCAAAATGCGTATCTGCGGCCAGCGCTTTGAGCCATTCGATCTCGACTTGAAGGCGGCGGCGAATCAGGCCGTATTCGGAAAACTGGGATCGGAGTGCATCGACTTTTGCAGAATAACGACCGTCGAGTGGCGAAAGCGCTGTAAGCAGGGAATAAGACATGGAGTTTGATCCTTATGGTGAGGCGGCTATTTTACCTTGTTCGGGAAACTCTCCGGCAGCGGGTGATATAATGATCAGGAATAGTATACTCTCACAGGTAACAGATGAAGCTCATTGGATCATTGACCAGCCCTTACGCCCGCAAAGTACGTATTGTTCTGGCGGAAAAAAAGATCGAATACGAATTCGAGCTTGATTCGCCTTGGACACCGGAAACCAAGGTCCCTGACATCAACCCGCTGGGCAAAATTCCCGTGTTGATTCTCGACGACTCGACGGTTCTCTTTGATTCCCGTGTCATTGTCGAATATATCGACAGTGTCGCGCCCAACAACAAGCTGATGCCGGAATCCAATCGTGAGCGTGCCGAGGTCAAGCGATGGGGCGCTGTTGCTGACGGTATCTGCGATGCGGCGGCCACGATCTTCCTCGAAAGAAAACGCCCACAGGAACAACAAAGTCCGGAATGGATCGCTCGGCACGAAGACAAGATCATCCGCGGACTCCAGTACATGTCCGACCAGCTCGGCGAATCCAGTTGGTGTATGGGCACCCATTTCTCCCTCGCAGATGTCGGCGCCGGCTGCGCCCTCGGCTATCTGGTCTTCCGCTTCCCGGAAATCGAATGGCGCAACTCACACCCTAACCTCGCCCGCCTATACGACAAGCTGATGCAACGCCCGGCTTTTGCGGAAACGGTTCCGCAAGGCTAAATCGACAACACTTCGGCGAGCCACAATTTCGTCGATAGCGCCAAAATAAAAGGCCCCGGTCGAAACCGGGGCTTTTTGCTATCGCCATGAAGGCGATGTTCGATTACTTCATCATAGCTTCGATCATGCAGCCGTGCGTGACGAACACCGGCGCGAAGACCAGCGAAACGATCGTCATCAGCTTGATCAGGATGTTCATCGAGGGCGAGGACGTATCCTTGAACGGATCGCCAACGGTGTCGCCAACCACAGCCGCCTTGTGCGCCTCGCTGCCCTTGCCGCCGAATTCGCCGCTTTCAATGAATTTCTTGGCGTTGTCCCAAGCACCACCCGAGTTCGCCATGAAAATGGCGAACAGCACACCGGTGACCAGCGCACCGGCGATGAAGCCGGCAAGCGCGGAAGTGCCGAGAATGAAACCGACGACCAGCGGCAGAATCACCGCCATCGCTCCCGGAACCATCATGCGCTTGAGCGCAGCAGCCGTGGAAATATCGACGCAACGGGCAAAGTCCGGCTTGCCGGTGCCTTCCATGATGCCTGGAATGGTGCGGAACTGACGACGCACTTCGTCGATCATGTCGCCGGCGGCAGCGCCGACCGCGTCCATGGTCATCGCCGAGAACAGGAACGGGATCATCGCACCGATCATCACGCCGCCCAACGTCAGCGGATTCAGAAGGTCGATTACATCCAGATCGACAGCGGTCGCATAAGCGGCAAACAACGCCAGCGCGGTCAGCGCGGCCGAACCGATGGCGAAGCCCTTGGCGATCGCGGCCGTGGTGTTACCGACGGCGTCGAGCTTGTCGGTGATCTTGCGCACGCCAGGCGGCAGATGCGACATTTCGGCGATACCGCCGGCGTTGTCGGAAATCGGGCCGTAGGCGTCAACTGCCACCGTAATCCCCGTCGTCGTCAGCATGCCGACCGCAGCCAGCGCGATACCGAACAGACCCATCGTGTTGTTCGCTGCACCGCCCATGACGAAGTAGGAAACCAGCATACCTGCAACCATGGAGATCATCGGCCACATAGTCGAATACATACCGACCGACATCCCGGAGATCAGCGTCGTTGCCGGACCCGTTTGCGACTGTTGAGCGATATGCTTGACGTACTTGTAATCACCGGAGGTATAGATTTCGGTGATCTTGCCAATGGCCAGACCGGCAATGATGCCTGCGGTCAGTGCAGCAAAAGCTTTCAGGTTGCCGAAGATCATCTGGCTGAGGACGCCGGCAATGATAATCGTCAGGATGCCCGCGACGTAGGTGCCCATGTTGAGCGCGGCTTGCGGATTATCCGACTTGCTCTTGCGCGCGACGAGGATACCGAGGATACAGGCCACGATACCCAGAGCGCAGAGGCCGAAGACGAACAGCGCCCCTTCACCGGCCGGGTACAACGCTGCGCCCAGCGCGAAAGCACCGATGATCGAGCCACAGTAGGATTCGAAAAGGTCAGCGCCCATACCGGCCACGTCGCCAACGTTGTCGCCAACGTTGTCGGCAATCACGGCCGGATTGCGGGGATCGTCTTCCGGAATACCGGCTTCGACCTTACCCACCAGGTCAGCACCGACGTCGGCAGCCTTAGTGTAGATGCCGCCGCCGACACGGGCAAAAAGCGCGATCGAACTGGCACCGAGACCGAAGCCGGTCAGATAGGTGACGTTCTGGCCGAAGGCGAGGTACATGATACCCAAGCCCAACATGCCGAGACCGACCACCGACATGCCCATGACGGCGCCGCCGGAGAAGGCAATCTGCAGCGCCGGACTCATGCCGTGCTGCGCCGCCGCGGCAGTGCGCACGTTGGCCTTGGTTGCCACCTGCATGCCGATGAAACCAGCGAGCAGCGAGCACGACGCTCCTGCAACGAAGCAAACAGCGGTTTGCCAGTCGATGAAGAAGGCCAAGACAGCAAATACAATCGCGATAAATACGGAGAGATAGCGGTATTCACGGAACAGGAAAGCCATCGCGCCCTCATGAATGAAACCGGCAATCTCCTGCATCCGGGCATTACCGGCATCGGCTTTAGAAATGCCGCTGCTCAGCGTAAGCGCAAAAACCAGCGCCAATGCACCGGACAGCGTACATAGAATCAGATAATTTTCCAAAATTACAACCTCCATGAAGTAGTTATCGACTGCATTGATAGTGATACAAAACCTGGCCCGCCCGGTCCGGATTCACGCAGAATCTGCCATGCCCTTCCGACAGACGCCGCTTCCCGGTTCGGAAGCATGATGCAAAAACTGACAAGTAACTTGCGCCCCCCTTACCCTCGCATTTGTTTTTGGAGCATAAGCCCCGAATCCGAGTACGCCCGACGGAACCGAACGCCCCTTGCCGAGTTATTGTTATCCATCTTCCGCATGCGGAAAATTTTAACCTGGGATAATAATCGATTTTTTAAAAAACCACCCTTTTTAAGCGCAGATAAGACATAAAAAATGTCGTAAAAACAATGAAAACCATCAAAAATGCCACATCGGTTCGAAAAATGATCGCCGATTGGTACCCGCAGCATTTTTCCATTCTGTTGCCAATGAAGAACCTACCAGGACGGCGTGCTTTCTGCCCCGCCAGAAAGCACGGATGAAAAATCTCCCAGACTCTTCTTTCAGAGCGAGAGTCTTTTAAACACTTTTTCAGGAATGTGTCTGATCACCGACATAATCGGCCGCCAGAAAAACGGCAGATAGACTTCATCACGCTTTTTATCGATGGCAAAAACAATCCCTCTCGCGATGATCTCCGGTTTCGCCCATAGCGCCCCTTTCGGGAAATCTGTCGTCATTGGCGTATCAACGAAGCCCGGTTTGATGGTAAGCACTTGCACACCACTTTTTGACAAGCGGTTGCGTAACCCCTGCAAGAACAGGCTGACCATGCCCTTGGCAGCCCCGTAAACATAGTTGCTCTGGCGACCGAACTGATCACAGCCAGGCTGCCGCTCCCCTGGGCTTCAAATAGATTGCCGAGGCGTGTCGCCAGGGCGATCACCGACAGGCCATTGGTCTCGATTTCCTTGAGTGTCGTTTCCACCGAAGCTTCGCAGGTCTTCTGGTCAGGGAGAGAACCATGAGCGATGAGCACGACATCCACCCCCCCAGTGCCGCTTTGGCCGTTTCAATCATTACGGCGTGTTCATTGACCGCGCAGGCGTCCATTGCCAGACAGTTAACTTGCGCAGCCCCTCTCACCCGCAAGTCGGCCGCAATCGCTGCCAGACGTTCAGGCCGCCGCCCGACAAGAAAAAGAGAATCGCCGCGCCCGGCCCAGAGGCGAGCCGTTGCCTCGGCAATCGCCGAAGTTGCGCCGACAATCAGGATTCTTTGCATGCACATTCTCCACAAGTCACGACATGACGCGCCGGGCAAAATCCGACGAAAACTTTGGATCAACGCAGCGCTGAAATTTTTCCCATCCCGGATAGCTTCGCCAGAAAAAATCACCACTCATGCGGGCGTCCTTGGCCGCGTAAAGACGACCGTGAGCAGCTTCGACAATCGCGTCCAGGCGCTCGAACAAAGCCAGCGTTGCCTCACCGTAGTTCGGAAAATCGAGTGCCAGGGTCACTCCCGGCATCGGGAATGAAAGCAGGCCTGGACTCGTTCTGGCACCGAAGGTTTTGAGCACGGCCAGGAAGGAGCCCTGCCCACTCAACGCAATGGTCTGAAAGATTTCGTCGAGCGCGGTACGTTCGGCCAGCGGCAGGACAAATTGGTATTGGTAAAAACCATGTTTGCCATACAGTCGGTTCCAGTGCATGACCCCATCGAGCGGATAGAAAAACGGAGCGTAATGTACGATCGATTTTGCCAGTAGCGGCCGATGAAAATACGCCTGGTTGAAGGCTCGCAAACTCAGTCCGTTGATCAGCGAGAACGGTAATCCGGGCGGCGGCCTCAGAGGCAAGGCCGAGGGCTTGTCCGTCGCACCGACAAGCCCATCGTCGGGGGCATGATCGCCGGCCATGAAGACACCGCGTGGACGCGAGGCAAGGCAATCGATCCAGGCCACGGTATATTCGTGCTGAGCCTCGGCTTGATCATTGATCGCAAAAAATTCGTCGAGACCGGAAAAGCGCCTGTTCTCGACAACGATTTTGATGCTGGAAATGCGTTTGAGCTGGATTTCCGCCCAAGTCATCAAGCCGGTCAGACAGAGGCCACCGATCGTTGCCGCGAACCAGTCGGCATTCTCGTCGGGAGAACAGACGCGGCGCGAACCATCCGAGCGCAGCAACTCGAATCTCCGCACATGGCAGCCGAAAGTACCGGCTGCATGATGGTTCTTGCTATGCACATCGCAGGCAATCGCGCCGCCGACAGTCACAAAACGCGTTCCCGGCGTCACCGGTAAAAACCAACCACGCGGCACGAACACGTCGAGAATTTCGGAGAGCAGGACGCCGGCCTCACAGGTCAATACGCCAGTAGATTCGTCAAAAGCGATGAAGCGGTCCAGCCCGCGCGTATGCAACAGGGTCGCGCCGCTGTTAAGGGCAACGTCCCCGTAGCTACGGCCATTGCCATACGCGAGCAGACTGCCCTCGCCGTCAGGCAGGTTCGCATTGCGGTCCTGCCACCAGCACTCTTCGGCCGCCGCTTGCGCCGGCAATTGTCCCCAAGATTTGAGCGGTCGCACGGCCATGTTAGCGATTCCGGACCAAGAAAACTGCGCCGATCGCGACGGCGAACCACAGCGTCGCCAGGCGACAGATCAGCGTCGCCGAAACCGCCACTGGTTCAGGAAAACCCTTGAGCACGAGGAGTCCGATCATGACCGCCTCGCTGCTGCCGAGTCCGCCCGGCAGGAAAGACAAGCCACCGACAAGAATGTCGAATGCATAAACAAAGACAGCCGTCATCAAAGGTAACGGATACCCCAACGAATCCAGCAGCCACCAGAAGCCGATGCCTTCGGCAAGCCAGGCGACAACGCCAATGACCAACCCGGTCAGCATTGCAGACCAGCCGAAGCAGCGCCGGAAATGCAGGACGATTTCGCACAGTCTGACGACGAGCGCGGGCAAACGGCCGCTTTTCCGCGCCGCCCAGTTGTCGATGCGCGAAATCAGGGACGTCCACTGCATTAGCAACAACATCGAAAGCACAGCGCCCAGTGTCAGTCCGACGACTGGCCGCGCCGGCGGATAGGCCCACAACCCGACGGCGGCAAGCCCGAGGATAGAAAGCAGATCACTGACGCGTTCGGAAAAGAATGCCGCCATACTTGCGGGCACCGGCACGCCGTGCGGCCGGAGCAACACCGAGCGCAGCATTTCGCCGACCTTGCCGGGACTCGTTGTCAGCGCGAAGCCGGAAAAATAGGCGTCGAGATTGACGCGCCAGTGCACCGGCGCGTCAAGCAAAACAAGATAGCGCGCCCAGCGCACGAAACGCAGCAGATAGTTGGTCAGCGACAGTGCCAGCAAGCCGAGCAGGACGACGGGACCGACCTCAACGACGGCCGCCACAACATCGCGCCATCCCGCCCACAGCGACAGGCCGAGATAGCCGAGCGCAGCCAGCGCCACGTTCCAGAAGACGGCACGCAATGAAAAGCCGGGAAGCATCCTAGGTCCGCACCGCCATCAGAGGATCACGCCGCCGCCCAGACAGACCCGGCTCTCATAAAGCACGACCGATTGCCCCGGCGTCACGGCCCATTGCGGTTGCGCAAAGCAGATATGGCAGGTTGCGGCGTCGACACTTTCGATCTCGCACGGCGCGTCAGCCTGACGGTAACGCGTCTTCGCGGCATACACCCAATGCGTGTGCGGCTTCTCGCCAGACACCCAGGACAATTGGTCCGCATGCAGCCCGGAAGCCAGGAGAGCAGGATGATCGTGTCCATGCGCGACATAGAGAATGTTGCGCTCCATGTTCTTCCTCGCTACGTACCAGGCGTCGTGCCCGCCGTCCTTGCCGTAGTTGCGGGTGCCGCCGATGTGCAGCCCCTTGCTTTGACCGATCGTGTGATAGGTCAAACCATCGTGCTCGCCGAGCACGCGATCGTCGTCGAGGCAACGGATCTCGCCCTTCTTCGGCGGCAGGTAGCGCATCAGGAACTCCTTGAACGGTCGTTCGCCGATAAAGCAGATGCCGGTCGAGTCCTTTTTCAACGCCACATGCAGGCCGGCATCCTCGGCCATCTTGCGCACGTCGCGCTTGTAGAGACCGGCGAGCGGAAACACCGTTTTCGACAACTGCACCTGATTGAGACGGTGCAGAAAATAGCTTTGGTCCTTGGTACCGTCTTCGGCCTTGAGCAACTGGTATTTGCCGTCAAATTCACGGACACCGGCGTAATGCCCGGTGGCAATCTTGTCCGCCCCCATCGCCATGGCATGATCGAGAAAGGCGCGAAACTTGATTTCCGAGTTGCACAGCACATCGGGATTGGGCGTACGCCCCGCCTGATACTCTTTGAGGAAAGCCGCGAACACGCGTTCCCGGTACTCGGCCGCAAAATTGACGACCTCGACGTCGATGCCGATCTTGTCGGCAACACTCATGACATCAACTAGATCCTGGCGCGATGAACAATACTCGTCGGTATCGTCATCTTCCCAGTTTTTCATGAACAGGCCAATGACATTCCAGCCCTGTTGCTTGAGCAGTAAGGCGGCAACAGACGAGTCCACGCCCCCGGACAAGCCGATCACGACCGTTTTTCCGCGCATATCATTCGTCGACACTCGGCCCCTCCCAGTCCAGCCATGCGGCCAGCGGCATCACCACCGCCGGTCGGCCATTATCAAAAAACCAACTATCCACAACGTAACGTCGAGGCTCACGATCCGCCACCCTCGGCATACGAACGGGCTTTTCCTCGATTTGCGCCGCGTAATGCTCAAAGAAAAGCAAACGCGATCTCAGCGCCGGTTCAAGCACGCGATGAAAACGAAGCCAACCCCGTTTTTCGAACATACGCAGCAGACGCGTCGTCGTCGAATGATCGATGCAATCCATTCTTCCGTACGCCGCCCCGTCCGCGAAATTACCCCCTCGATCGGCCGAAATTGGCGTTTGCTCTCCCGCCCAGCCTAGCATGCGCCCAACGCCCTGGCTAATCGCAATGCGCTCCCCATCCGCGCCAACAACTTCTAGAAACATAGTCTCCAGTTGGTGCAATTTAGATTCGTCATACACCGCCTCAACCTGTGAGGCACACCCGTAGTTGAAGCAGACATTCAGGCGCTCTTCTGCCTCCGCTCGCGAAAGCGCCATAATCAGACAGGCAAGCAGCAGACCAGCGCGCAACCTCATGCGTAATGCGTGATCAGTTCCAACGGATAGCGCTTGCCCGCCAGCCAGTCCTCGATACAGCGCAGGATCAGCGGACTCCGGTGCTGGGACGTAAGCGCACGAATTTCTTCGAGCGTCAGCCAGCGTGCAGCAATAATTCCATCGTCAAGCGGACGGTCCGTATCGTGCCCGACAATTTTCCCGCCAAAAGCGAAGCGCAGGTAGGTAACATCCTTGTTCTCGTTGCGCCAGTTATAGACCCCGACGAGGCACTCCGGAACAAAGTGGTAGCCGGTCTCCTCGAGCGCCTCGCGCACGACCGCATCGGCCAACGCCTCACGGCATTCGAGATGTCCCGCCGGCTGGTTGAAACGAATGCCGTCGTCAGTCTCTTCCTCAACCAGCAGGAACTTGCCGTCGCGCTCGATGATGGCGGCGACGGTCACATTAGGTTTCCAGTTCATGTCACGCTTCAGAATCAGGTAAAGCGCCCATTTTACTGCCATCCGGCCATAAATTCGGCTAGAGTTTCTGCTTTTCGGATTGCGGAAACGGAGAGAAAAATGTCGATGGCGGATCGCGACGGATTCATCTGGCACGATGGCAAACTGGTGCCGTGGCGCGAAGCCACAACGCACGTGCTGACCCATACGCTGCACTACGGCATGGGCGTTTTCGAAGGAGTCCGCGCCTATAAAGCTGACAACGGCACGGCCATCTTCCGCCTCAAGGAACATACCGATCGCCTCTTCAATTCGGCCTACATCTTCCAGATGAAGATGCCGTACGACAAAGCAACCCTGATGGAGGCGCAAAAGGAAGTTATCCGCGCCAACAAGCTCGAATCCTGTTACATCCGCCCGATCGTCTTCTACGGATCGGAAGCCATGGGCATCTCCGCCAAAGCGATCAGCACACACGTCGCCATCGCCGCCTGGCCATGGGGCGCTTATCTTGGCGCCGAAGGCATGGAAAAAGGCATTCGCGTCAAGACCTCATCCTTCACCCGCCACCACGTTAACATCAACATGTGTCGCTCCAAGTCGGTCGGCACCTACACCAACTCGATCCTCGCGCACCAGGAAGTCGCCCACGACGGTTACGACGAAGCGCTGCTGCTCGACGTCGACGGCTACGTCGCCGAGGGCGCCGGCGAGAACATCTTCATCGTCAAGGCCGGCAAGCTGTACACCCCCGACCTCACTTCCTGCCTCGAAGGCATCACACGTGCCTCGGTTTTGACACTGGCCGACGAACTTGGCCTGAAAGTCATCGAAAAGCGTATTACGCGAGATGAAGTGTATTGCGCTGACGAAGCCTTCTTCACCGGCACCGCCGCCGAAATCACGCCGATCCGCGAACTCGACAACCGCCAGATTGGCGAAGGCCGACGCGGCCCGGTAACGACGAAACTGCAAAGCCTGTTCTTCGACTGCGTGAATGGCCGGGTGCCGGCGCACGAAGACTGGCTCGCCTACGTTTGATTCCGTTCCCGGACAGCGAAAGGAAAACCCAGATGGCCGAAAGCAAAACCGTCGAAATTGGCAATGACTACCTTCCGCTGCACTGCCCGCTGCCCGGCGCGCCCGCATGGAGCCTGCACCCGCGCGTCTTTCTCGACATCCAGCAGACGGGCAGCGCCGTTTGCCCTTATTGCGGCACGCATTACGTGTTCAAGGGCGAAAAGCCGAAAGGGCATTGACCTGAGCGACGATCAAGCATGAAAGCACTGGTCGTCGCGCCCGCCTGGATTGGCGACGCCGTCATGGCGCAAGCGTTGTTCAAACGCCTGCATCAAAACAGAACCGGACTCCGCCTCGACGCGCTGGCGCCGCCTTGGGTCGCCCCGGTGCTGCGCCGCATGCCTGAAATCGGCAAGATCGTCGACAACCCCTTCGCGCACGGCGAACTCGCGCTCGGTGCACGCTTCCGGCTGGCACGCGAACTGGCGCAACGCGGCTACCAGCAAGCCTACATTCTGCCCAACTCGCTCAAGTCGGCACTCATCCCCTGGCTGGCTGGCATTCCGGAACGCATCGGCTTTACCGGCGAAGCGCGCTATGGCCTGATCAATCGTCGGCACACGCTCGACAAGTCCGTCTTGCCGCTCATGGTCGAGCGCTTCGCCCAACTGGCCGAAACACCCGGAACACGGCTGTCACGGCCCTTACCGACGCCCCGCCTGACCTCGACCCCGGATCAACAGAAAACAACGCTCGCTGCCCTCGGTATTGCGCCGATTGACAAGGTCGCTGTGTTTTGCCCCGGCGCTGAGTACGGCGCAGCAAAACGCTGGCCAGCCCAACACTTTGCCACGCTGGCCAACGACCTGATCCGGCGCGGCTTTTCCGTCTGGCTCCTCGGCTCGCCCAAGGACAAGGCCATCGGCGACAGGATCGTCCACCTGTCCGCGCAGCCCGAAGGGAGACTGACCAATTTCTGCGGTCGCACGGCGCTCGACCAGGCGATCGACCTGATCGCGATGGCCGATTTCGTCGTCTGCAACGACTCGGGACTGATGCACGTCGCCGCAGCGCTCGAACGTCCGTTGGTCGCGCTCTACGGATCATCGTCACCCGGCTTCACACCGCCGCTCTCGAATCAGGCCCGAATCCTCAGCCTCGAACTCGACTGCAGCCCATGTTTCAAGCGCGAGTGCCCGCTCGGACATCTCGACTGCCTGAACAAGCTCGAACCGGAAACCGTTTTGCAGGCCTGTCTAGACTCGATCCGGGAATAGCCGCCGGCCAATCAGGAACACGACATGAGCACCATCTTCACCAGCCCGGAAGAAGCCGAAGAAGCGTTCTACGACGCCATCCGCCGCCGCGACCTCGACGCCTTGATGAGTGTCTGGGCAGACGACGACGAAATCGTCTGTATTCATCCGACCGGGCAACGCCTGAGCGGAACGACGGCGATTCGGGAAAGCTGGCGCAGCATCTTCGCCAACAATCCGCGCTTCACCGTCAGCATCCAACGCGAGGTCCGTTGGAAAAGCGTCCTGCTTTGCGTGCACAGCGTTGTCGAATCCCTGTTCCTGGGCAATGACCTGACGACCTACGGCCCGATGCAATCGACGAATGTCTTTTATCGCAGTGCACACGGCTGGCGCATGTTGTCACGCCACACTTCAGCCGCTTCGATCCCGGATGCACCGACGACTGAAACCGAACTTGAGGGCAAACAGCCGCACACCCTGCACTGATGGCCGGCTAGCGCCGGGAACGGCGACAATACAAGCCAAGCGACATTGCAAATAGTGCCGAAAAGAAAATTGCCGACCAATTGGCCAACGACAGGCCAAGGAAGACACAATCCTTGCTGGTACAGGTTCCGGTCACCATGAACAGCGACGGCCACTGCATTCCCAGCCAGTCGACAACCCTCTCCAGCAACGTCGGTTCGCCAAAACCACATTCGGTGACGCTTTGGGGAGCGTACTGCATCCAACTCTGCCAGAGCGCCGCTGCCACGCCACCAAGCGCAGTCAAACCAACAAGGGCGCTCCACAACCGCCGCCAAACAGGAACCAGCACGCCGCACAGCGCAATAGAACCCGCCACGATATAGAGTAGACGCTGGAAGTTGCACAGATAACAAGGCTGCAATCTGGCCACTTCGCCAAGAATCAGACCGGACGCCAGCAGACCGAAGGCAATGACGGCGAGTAAAACAAAAACAAATCTGTCGGATAATCGCATTAACAACGAATCCCATGGAAGGTGAGTCCAGATTCTAATTCATCGCACCAAATCAAGGAAAAATCGGCCAATACCAAGTAGATCGCCCACGCCATCCGGTCCATCGTAGAATAGTTGCCTTATGCGTTTTCCCTTCACCCCCAACCCGCTATTATTGCCAAAATGAAAACACGCATCCTGCTGGTCGAAGACGATGAGCGCCTCGCCGAATTAACGGCAGAATATCTGCGCAAAAACGATTTCGAGGTTGATATCGAAGCGCGCGGAGACACTGCCGAAGCAAGAATCGTCCATGACGCTCCTGACCTGGTCATCCTCGACATCATGCTACCGGGCAAGGACGGTTTTGAAGTCTGCCGTTCTGTCCGTGAAAAATTCAAGGGCGTGATCCTGATGCTTACCGCACGCGACGAGGATCTTGACGAGGATCTTGACCAGATTCTCGGTCTCGAACTCGGCGCCGACGATTACATCGCGAAACCGGTGCAACCCCGGCTGTTGCTGGCACGCATCAAGGCATTGCTGCGCCGCTCGCCTGGGGGAGAGAGCGCACACGAGGAAACTCGCGACAATATGAGTTCGGCCGAGCTGGCCTTCGGCAATTTCCGCATCAGCCAGGCAACGCGATGCGCCTTCCTCGGCCCGGAACAGATCGACCTGACGACGGCAGAATTCGACTTACTCTGGTTGCTGGCACGCCATGCCGGCAACATTCTCTCACGCGACGATCTGCTCCAACAATTGCGCGGCATCGGATTCGACGGCCTCGACCGTTCAATCGACGCCCGGATTTCCCGCCTCCGCCGCAAGCTCGGCGATGATCCGGAAAACCCAACACGCATCAAAACCGTCCGCGGCAAAGGCTATCTGTTCAGCAAGCATGACTGGCAATAGCCGTAGCAACAGCCGCCTGCTCAGCCTCCTCGGGCGCTACAAACCGGCGCCCTGGCGCGGACGGTATAGCCTGTCGCGGTTATTCTTCAACTTCTACCTGCTGGTGATGGGGTCCTTTGTCGCCATCGCCTTCTTTGCTGATTTTCTCATTTCGACCGCCGTCAAAGGCGTCACCGATGAATACACCAGCCGCTTCATGCGCGGTACCATCGTCCTTATCGAAGATGAACTGTTTCGCAAACCGCGCTCCGAATGGCCAAAGACGCTCAAGGCGCTCAACTCCAAGTTCGTCTACAAGCTGGACATCATCGACCGCTGGACACTAACACTGCCCCCAAAACAGGCGGAAAAACTCGATTCCGGTGAACTTGCGATCAACATCGATGGTGAAATCCTCTACCATCGCCTAAAACAAACCTCGCAGATTCTGGTGGTTGGCCCAATCTCCCCCAACACCAACCCGGACAAACCCCGTGCGCTGCCGCTCGAGTTGCGCATTCGCCTCCTGACCTGGAGCCTAATCGGCCTATTCCTTGCTGTTGCCGTATGGTTCTGGGTCCGCCCGGTCTGGCGCGACCTCGAGGCGCTTCGCCAAACGGCCCGCGCCCTCGGCGAAGGCAACTTCCAGGCTCGCTCACCAGAAGCACGCAGCAGCGCCTTCGAACTCCTCACCGAAACGCTCAACGGCATGGCCGAACGCATCCAGCAATTGATCGCGACACACAAGGAGTTGTCAAGCGCCATCTCGCACGAACTGCGTACGCCAATCGCGCGCATGCGCTTCGCGCTGGAAATGCTCTCCGAATCGAACAATCAGAAGGAATGCGAACGTCTCAGACACATGATGTCAGTCGACCTTGACGAACTCGAAAATTTAATTGACACCAGCCTGACCTATGCTCGCTTCGAACGCGAGCAACCCGAACCGAACTTGACGCCAGTTCCCATTGCCCGCTGGCTTGAAGACCAAGTCGAATCCATTCGGATTCTCGGCCGCTCGCTCGATTTGACGGTAAACAACAACGCCCTTCCGGAAGGGCAGAAAGTCGAAATCGATCAGAAAAGCATGCCGTACGCCGTCAGCAATCTGCTACGTAACGCCATCAAGTACGCTAAGACGAAAATCGTCGTCAGCGCCGAAGTCGCTGGGGACATGATCAAGGTGCATGTCGACGACGATGGCATCGGCATCCCGGCCGATGAACGCCAGCGCGTTTTCTATGCCTTTACCCGTCTGGATCGGTCGCGTGATCGAGCAACCGGTGGATACGGGCTAGGACTGGCGATTGTCAGGCTGGTCATGGAACAACATCGCGGCATCGCCGAAGCCGAGGAATCTCCGCTAGGTGGCGCGCGTTTCACACTCAGCTGGCCGCTGTTACATAACGTCACGCAACCCTGACGAAAGCACTCAAGACAGTATCCTTCCGCGGATTTAGCATCACCGGTGTTACCAAGGAACCACGGAAATACTAGCCATGACTCAACCAGACTCGATCCGCGATCGTTTTATTGCCGTCACCCGCCAGTATCTTCTGGCAACAGGCACGCAAACGAACGAGCCCTCCTGCACACCCCCTTCGGACAGAAGCCATTTCAAAAACACGTGAATCCATTTCGCATATTTCAAAAAAAAGCCAGGATGCCTGGTGTAATCTTGAGCAAAGTAACATTCCCTTTATCTGAGGGTATTGGTGTCTTTATCGGCGTAGTCGCCTGGGATCTTCTTGCCGATGGTCATATGGATATTTACAAGGCGTTGCTCATTGCCGCCCCTGTGACATTGGGATGGTTTGGCGTGCGTTGCTGGAAGGCGCGCTCGGCAGACAAAAAGAATTGATCAACTGTTACATTCAGTCACTCAATGAACACATAATGGCAACAGACATTCTGGCAGTGAAACCCTAGACTGCAATTGTTGTTTCAGCATCCCCTGCTGGCAATGTTTGACCCTCCCTGACCCATCGCCAATGATGGGATTTCAATCCCGTGCCAAGATGGCGCGGGATTTTTTTAATTCATTCGGAATATATCTTCAAACTGTTTGTCCACCACGACCAAACAATTCGACTGCCATTTGGCTTAACGACGTTCCATGACTGCTGCAAAGAACCCATCAGTACCATGACGGTGCGGTAGCAGCCGCAGAAATTCACTGCTTTCGCTTTGGTCAATGTCAATGCCTTGTTTGTTCAGCACATCTCGCGCCGACATGGCGACGAATTCCGGATGTGCAGAAAGAAATTCCAAAACAATGCCTTCGTTCTCCGCTTCAAGCAGGCTGCACGTCGCGTAGACGAGACGCCCCCCCTTTTTTACGAGTGTCGACGCCGCAGCGAGAATCGAGGCCTGCTTGCCTGTGAGTTCAGCCACGCTCTCCGCTGTCTGCCGCCATTTGAGATCAGGATTGCGGCGTAAAGTCCCCAATCCGGAGCACGGCGCATCGACCAGCACACGATCCAGCTTACCGGCCAGACGCTTGATCTTGACGTCATTCTCGGATTCGATGCGTACCGGATGCACGTTCGACAGACCAGAGCGTGCAAGACGCGGTTTCAACTTGGCCAGCCGCTTTTCGGCAACGTCGAATGCGTAAAGCCGGCCTTGCGAACGCATCAAGGCGCCGAGCAGAAGCGTCTTCCCACCAGCACCGGCACAGAAATCAGCCACCATCTCGCCGCGTTTCGGTTGCACGAGCAAGCCGAGCAGCTGGCTGCCCTCATCCTGAACTTCGATGCTACCGTCAAGAAACAACGGATGCTTGGCCAGCGAGGGCTTTCCGGCCAGACGAATACCGAGGGGCGAATACCGGCAGGGCTCGGCCACAATCCCCTCGTCATTCAATCGCTTAAGCACTGCCGTGCGCTCGGCTTTGAGGGGGTTATCGCGCAGATCAAGCGGCGCAGACTGATTGAGACTGGCGACCATGCTTTCCAGTTCTGACGCGCCATACTGCGCCAGCAGCGTTTCGTACAACCAGTCCGGCAGATCAAGGCGTACGGCCGGCGGCATTTCGTCCAGTTTGACTGCTTTGGCCTGCGCCAACCATTTACCCTCGGCTTCGTTCAGAACCGTGTCGAGTTGGCGCCGGTTCATGCCCTGCACACAGGCCAGCGCGGCCAACAGCAAGCGCCGCGAAGTCACGTCCCCAACGCACCTCGCCGAAAGCGAACGTTTTCGCCGTAATACGGCATAGACCAGTTCGGCGACGAAACCACGATCGGCATGACCCAATTCACGGTGCTGGCGAAAATAACGTGACACGACGAGATCGGAGGCGAATGGGGAACGCAGCAGTTCGTGTAGCAACGCCTCGGCATGGTTGAAGAGCGGAAGAGAAAATCGCATCGTATCGGGTTTCCTTGAATATTATTGGCGCAAACGGGCCCGGACTGGGCCTATCGGGTTCCCACGCTGATTTCGGTGGCCACCTCGACAAGACTGTCGCCCTGCTTATCGACGTGGCGGATTTTAACCGGCAACATCAAGTAATCGTAAGCCAGCCAGATTTCGGTCGTATTCTCCCCTGGCGCCCGCAGGTGAAGTGTTCGCATTGTTCCTGCCGGAACTTCGAGTTCCTCGTCGCCCAAAGACTCCAGGTGATAGACGCCATACTTCTTGCCGGTGGCGATCGGCAGACTACCGCCTGCCTCAGGATGCGGCAAATAACCAAGCTGGTAGTTGAATGACAACAGATCCTGCGATCCGGGAGCAAGCACATGCTCCCCGCTTTGGCCGACAAGGACCTTCATGGTCTGCCAATCGAAGAAGGCTTTCTCCTTCGTTTCGACCCGATTACGGCGAATCACGAAATAATCGGGCCGCAAGCCGTCAACGGTCACTAGACCGCGACTTTCCATTTCCATGAAATAGGATTTGAACAGCCATACAACGCCGGTCGTTTCGATTGTGGAAAACAGTTGGTAACGACCGTCTGAAATGATCCATTCGTGCTGCGCCTTCCCAATCTCGAACCCGGAGTCACCCCGGTCAACACGGTAACGGATGACCCCGTGCGATGGCAGGCGTGGTTCGGAGACAGCTGACTCCGATACCGACGCATCGACAATCGGTTCGGAGGAATCATCAGAGGTAACCGTTGGCAAAACGCCAGGAATGCCAACGACCGGGGGTGAATGCACCGTCTTTTCTTTCCTCTTGGATATTTTTTTCGGCCTTTGCGGGGATACTTTTTTTACTGCCGGCTCATCGCTTGCCAATGACATCGGTGTCGGACGCAACTCGGCGAAAAGCGCAGTCGCTTCAGGTTCGATCTCGAGATCGAAACCAGTACCAAACAAAGCCGCGACATGAATTCCCAGCGAGGCAATCACGGCAACGATCAGCGCGACGGGCATAACGTTTCCGTAGAACGTTCCGATGCTTACCCCGGCGAGATCAGGGCGGCATCGCCAGCCTGGGGCTGATCCAGCGCCACCCGCCCATCGACCAGCTTCAGGCAACCTTCCGCAAACCAGCGCACGGCAAGCGGATAAATCCTGTGCTCTTGGGCAATGACGCGCGCCGCCAGGCGCTCTTCGTCATCACCGTCGAGTACCGGTACGGCCGCCTGCACAATGATCGGGCCGTGGTCAAGAACCGGTGTAACAAAATGAACCGTGCAACCATGCAGACGGACCCCCGCCTCAAGTGCACGACGATGCGTATGCAAGCCGGGGAAGGACGGCAACAACGATGGATGAACATTCATCAGTCGTCCTTTGTAACGACGGACAAAACCATCGGTCAGAATCCGCATGAACCCAGCGAGAACGACCAGATCAGGCGCAAAGCTGTCGATCACTTCACTCATCGCCGCATCGAACGTTTCGCGCCCCTCGAATTGTGTGTGGTCGACGATCTGTGTCGGAATCCCGCGTTCAAAAGCGGCAAGCAAACCTTTCGCATCAGGGCGGTTGGAAATAACAGCGGCGATGCGAACCGGCAGCTCGCCCGAAGCCACGGCGTCGAGCAGAGAAAGCATGTTGCTTCCCCGGCCGGAGATGAGAATGACGATTGATTTCATTTGATTCCCAAGGCGCCAACAGGCACAAATACCGCTGTCGCGATGCTTTGTGTAATTCGAGTTATTGTACGACCGATCTTGTCAGCCACGACCGCAGACAAAAAATCCAACAGGCCGATGACGCGACCGAATTCCCGCTCGAAGCTCAGATTAGGGTTGTTCGGATCCAGTGAATTGGACAGCAGCAAAGGTTCGCCATCACTATTCCTTGTCGAGGATAATTTCCAAACAGCGATCTCGACGTTGCGAGCGCAATTGTAGAGCTTTTGCTCATTAAGATCGTCAAGCACATAAAAATCATTCTTGTATTCGAATGCTGCATTGACCATTCCTAGGATGCCAGACATCAACGCAAGCACTCGGTCGCCCTGATAATCGCGGCTGAAAGCAAAAAGCGCTGCAGCTCCTTCCCGCCGTCCCTCCAGCTCGGGAAAGTTCGCTGCCCCCGAGAACAATCGCTCGACCGCCGCTTCAAGGCTTGGCACCCCCGCTTTTCTCCACTCTGCCGGATTACGCTTGTACAACTTTTCGGCAATACGACGCAATCCGGCCAGGACTTCGGCCCGGTCAGCGTCAATGACGCGATCGATCTCGGATTTCGCCAGATAGCGCGGGTCAAAACGATTTTCCTTTCGTCCGTCAGGACCAACACGGTTAGCGCAACCCGCCGTCAGAACAAACAACGAGGAAATCAGGAGAAGGATGAAACGCATAGGCATTGGTTGATAATAACGCAGCCCATGAAAACCCGAAATATAGCTTTCAATCCATGTGCAATACGCCCCTTTATTACGAAATTTTTTATTTAACATAATTCTCATTAAGTTTAACTTTTAATAAAGAAACCCAACCCCTAAACTCACTGTGTTTCATCTGAGCCATGGGTCCCATGAAAACATCGCTTGAGAATTCCGACAAAGTGCAAAGGAATAGCATTCCTCTGCTCGCCGTCATTTTCGACGTCGACGGCACTCTGGCGGATAACGAACAAGATGGACACCGTGTCGCTTTTAACCGTGCCTTTGAAACATTTGGCCTGGACTGGCACTGGTCGCCCGAAGTGTATGGCGAACTTCTCGCTGCGGTTGCTGGCGGTCGTGAACGCCTTCGCTATTATGCCCAATCACACTTGGCAGACATCCCCGACGGGGTTGAATCGGAAACTTGGATTTCACGCCTGCATCAGCGGAAAACCGCAATTTATTCTGAAATTGCCGAAACTGGAGCCATCACCCTGCGACCGGGAATAGCCCGACTTCTGCAGGAATTACGCGCCGCGAAAATTCGCCTTGCCATTGCCACAACATCAATCCCATCGAGCGTGCATAGCCTGATCTCAGCCCATTTCCCGAACGAAACCGCATCAATGTTTGAAGTCATCGGCGCTGGTGATCAAGTTGAGCACAAGAAACCTGCGCCCGATATCTATCAATGGGTTTTGCAACAAATGGGACTGCCGCCGGAGAATTGCCTGGCTATTGAAGACTCGAACATTGGCTTGCGCGCCGCTCGCAGCGCGGGATTACCGACAATTATTTCCGTCAGCGCCTATACTAACGATGATGACTTTTCCGGTGCGCTCAGTGTCGTCTCCGACCTGGGAGAACCTGACGCACCGTCGCGCTCCATTTCAGGCCTTCCTCTGAAAAGCGCGTGTGTCGACCTGCACCAGCTGCGGGCATGGCACGAAGAGTTCTCGCTGCGAACCATCCGGTGAATCCCGTCAAGACTGAGAATGGAGAAATTCATAGATCAATCGAAACGCTACGCTGCGCTTGACCTCAATGAAGACAGCCTGATCAAGGGCGGCCAGCACATTCTGGTCGCCTACAAGATGAAACCGAAAACCGGCTTCAGCTATCTGGAAGCGGCCGCTCACTTCGCCGCCGAATCTTCCACAGGCACCAACGTCGAGGTTTCGACAACGGACGATTTCACGAAAGGCTTGGACGCGCTCGTTTATCACATCGACGAAACCAGCGAAGATTTACGTATCGCGTATCCGATCGAATTGTTCGACCGCAACATGATTGACGGCCGTTTTATGCTGGTCTCTTTCCTGACGTTGGTCATCGGCAACAATCAGGGCATGGGCGATATCGAACACGCCAAGATGATCGATTTCTATATTCCTGAACGCGTCATCCAGATGTTCGACGGCCCGTCGAAAAACATCGCCGACTTATGGCGGATTCTAGGCCGCCCGGTCGTTGACGGTGGCTACATCGCCGGGACCATCATCAAGCCGAAACTCGGCCTGCGTCCGGAGCCGTTTGCCGAGGCTGCCTACAAGTTCTGGCTCGGCGGCGACTTCATCAAGAACGACGAACCGCAGGGCAATCAGGTCTTCGCGCCGATCAGGAAGACCCTTCCTCTCGTCTATGACGCCATGAAGCGCGCACAGGACGAAACCGGAGAAGCCAAACTGTTTTCCATGAACATCACTGCCGATGACCATTTCGAGATGTGCGCACGTGCCGACTTCGCGCTGGAAACCTTCGGCCCCGACGCCGACAAGCTGGCGTTCCTTGTTGATGGCTACGTCGGCGGCCCGGGCATGGTCACGACGGCGCGCCGGCAATATCCGGAACAATTCCTTCACTATCATCGCGCTGGCCACGGCGCCGTCACATCGCCAAGCTCAAAACGCGGGTATACCGCTTTCGTTCTGGCCAAAATGAGCCGCCTGCAAGGCGCGTCCGGAATTCATGTGGGCACCATGGGGTTTGGCAAGATGGAAGGCGAGGGCGACGATAAGAACATTGCTTACATGATCGAGCGCGACGAATGCCAAGGGCCCGTCTATTACCAGAAGTGGTACGGGATGAAAGCGACCACGCCGATCGTCTCGGGCGGCATGAACGCACTCCGTCTGCCCGCGTTCTTCGAAAATCTCGGACACGGTAACATCATCAACACAGCCGGCGGCGGTTCCTACGGCCATATCGATTCACCAGCCGCCGGCGCCAGATCGTTGCGCCAAGCCTACGCCTGCTGGAAAGCGGGCGCAGAACCGCTTCAATAGGCGAAGGAAAACCGGGAATTTGCCCGTGCCTTCGAATCCTTCCCGAACGATGCAGACACACTCTACCCGGGTTGGAGAGAAAAGCTCGGTGTATAAGAAACAAGCCGAAATGACTTGTCCCGGCTGCAACGGCCGGGAATCATAATTTTTACAAAATAAGGAGATTGGGGTGATTCGTTCAATCTATGGCGTATGGGACGGAGTCGTTCATGACTTTCGTCATGAGAGTTCTGGCTGCTTCGAGTCCGTACCGAAGGGGCTTGAAGACTTTGCGCCCGACAACACGACTAAGGCTTTCATCGCCGACCGCGGTTTCATGGTCTTCCAGCGCAATACCAACCTGGCCGAAGCCTTCAGCCAGTACATGACCCAGGCCGCCAAGGAATCTTGCGGCCGCTGCTCGCCCTACCGCGTCGGGACACAACGCATGCGCGACCTACTCAGGGACCTCACCGACGGGAACGCTCGTAGCAGCGTATTGAACGAAATCGAGATCATCGCCCGTTAAGTCACAGAAACCTCGCTGTGTGGTATGGGCCAGTCTTGCGCACGAGCGCTTCTGAACGCCTTGCAGCATTTTCGTGACGAATTCAGATTGCTGACACCATCGCAAGCCGTATTCCAAAGCAGCTACGTCTACACTACGGCACCGTGCATCGAAGCCTGCCCGTCCAAGATCGATGTCCCCAAATACATCGATGGCGTCAAAGGTGGCAAATTTGACTTCGCCCTCGGCGTAGTCCTCGACAAGTACTCGATGGCTGCGACCTGCGGTCGTGTTTGTGTGCGTTTCTGCGAATCCGCTTGTCGCCGCAACGATGCAGAAGGCCCCGTCGGCATCCGCATGCTCAAACGCTACGCCGCTGACCAGGCGATCACCCGCAACCGCCTGCATTTCAACAAAAGCCCGGTTCAGCACGACAAGCGCGTCGCCGTAATCGGCGCCGGCCCGGCCGGCATCACCTGTGCGTACAAACTCCTCCTCAGCGGGTTCAAGGTCGACATTTTTGACGCGCAAAAGGCAGCCGGTGGCATGGCTTCAATTGGCATTCCAAGCTACCGGCTACCGAAAGACATTCTCAAAGCCGAAAGCGAAGACATCATTCGCGAGTTGGGTAGCGAATTTCATTTCGGAAAGGTTCTAGGCCAGGGCTTCTCGGTCGACGATCTAATGCGGAATGGCTATGACGCAGTATTCCTGGGCTACGGCGCTAGCGAGGGAACCCATTTCGGTATCAAGAACGAGTACCCCGGACTCGATGGCTACATCACCGGCGTAGATTTCCTGCTAAACATCCACAAGCGGATTGAATACGGAGAGCCCTACGAATTGAATGGAGATGTTGTCGTTGTCGGTGGCGGTAACGTAGCCATGGACTGCGTGCGCTCGGCCCGACGGATGGGCGCAAAAACCGTCCATTTGATTTACCGCCGTACGGAAGAGGACATGCCGGCAGAACACGAAGAAATCGTTGCTGCCCACCATGAAGGCATCGTATTTCACTGTCTCACCAACCCGACAGAATTGCTCGTGGAGAACAACAAGGTCTACGCCCTTCAGTTGGTCAAGATGTGCCAAACGGATCTCGATGCCAAGGGACGCCGCAACGTCGAACCCATTCCCGACTCGCAATACACGATGAATTGCGACTTGGTGGTGGCCGCCATCGGCCAGCAGGTTGAGCGCAACCGTCGTCAAAACCGGCGAAGGCATTGAGCTGGATCGCTGGAACTGTATCAAGGTGGATCCAGACACACTTCAAACGACTCGTGAAGGTGTTTTTGCCGGGGGCGACTGTGTGTTGGGACCACTGACACTGGTCAATGCGCTTGACCAGGGCGAACGAGCCGCTGCGAGTATTGTCGACTACCTGCTTAAAGGCGAAGTCCAGATCAAGGCTCCCCGCCTGATGCAAAACTTCCTGGCTAAAAACAACCTGCTTTCCGGAGAATGTCTTAACCCCCTCCCGCCGCGAAAAGAGCCGGCAAAAACTCCGGAATCAGACCCCGCCGAACGCATCCATAACTTCGACGAAGTTGAACATGCCATCTCGAAAGAAACGGCGTACGAGGAAGCCAGCCGTTGCCTGCGCTGCTATCGCCTCTACTCGGTCGTTACCGAAAAGAGCTTGCCCAGAGAAACCGCCCATCCGGGCCACAAAGCAACCATTTCCCAAGAGTAAACGACTATGAAAGCGACGATAAACGGCAAGGAATTCACTTTCGAGGCCAACGAAACCATTCTCAAAGTAGCGCGCAAGAACGGCATCTACATTCCCACTCTCTGCGAATTGAACGATATTGATCATGCACCGGGCACCTGCCGCATTTGCCTGGTCGAAGTAACTCAAGAAGGTTCGGATACCACTCAATATCTGACGGCATGCGACACGGCAATGGCCGAGGGCTTCAAGGTTCGTACGCGCACGCCGAAGGTTCAGGAAATGCGCCAGTTGCAAATGGAAATGATCATGGCCGATCACCACCAGGACTGCGCCTCGTGCCCGCGCAACGGCAATTGCGAACTGCTCCCCGCCTGCAACTCGGTCGGCCTGAAACAGGTTCGCTTCCATTACACCGACGGCTGGAAGGACCTTGAACCGGACACCGGCAATCAACCGATCATCTATGATCGCAGCCGCTGCATTCGCTGTCAGCGTTGCGTCGCCGTTTGCCGTAACGTGCAGGACGTAGACGCACTGGAATTATCCGGCTGGGGAAATGCTGCCGGCGTTCGACTCAAGGGAGGCGCGGTCGAAGCCTCGCCGTGCGTTACCTGTGGCCAATGCGTCATGGTCTGTCGGACCGGCGCCCTCTCCGAACGCGACCAGACCCAGGAAGTCCTCGACTATCTGGCCGACCCCGAAATCATCACCGTCTTCCAAACCGCGCCTGCGATCCGCGTTGGCATCGGTGAGGAATTCGGCCTGCCGCCGGGCTGCAACGCGGAAGGTCAGATCATTGCCGCCCTGCGCCAGATGGGCGCAGACGTCATTCTCGACACCAACTTCGGCGCCGATGTGGTGATCATGGAAGAAGGCACCGAACTGCTCGGTCACCTCAAGGAAAAGAAACGACCGACCTTCACGTCGTGCTGCCCGGCCTGGATCAATTTCGCCGAAAAGCACTACCCGGAAATCCTGCCGATGCTGTCCACGACACGCTCACCGCAAGCCGTCATGGGGAAAATCACAAAAACCTATCTGGCCGAAAAGCGTGGCTTCGACGTCAGCAAAATGCGTGTAATCTCGATCATGCCGTGCACCGCCAAAAAGGAGGAAGCGGCCCGCCCGGCGCTTCTAGAGGATGGAGTCCCCGATGTCGACATCGTACTCACCATGCGCGAATTCACGCGTCTCATGCGCCGTGAAGGCATTGACCTCAAGGAACTTGCCCCGTCTTCTTACGATGATCCGTTCATGAGTGAATATTCGGGAGCTGGCGCCATCTTCGGCACGACCGGCGGGGTCATGGAAGCTGCCGTACGGACCATGTACTACGTGATCAACGGCAAGGAACTTCAGCATATCGAAGTCACGCAATTGCGCGGTTTCGAAAATGTGCGATCCGCCAACGTCAACCTTGGTGGCGAATACGGCGAAATCAAGGTCGCCATGTGCCACGGGCTCAAGGGAACTCGGCAACTGGTCAAGGCTGTTCTCGACGGCAGCGCCGACTTCGACTTCATCGAAATCATGGCCTGCCCGGGAGGCTGTGTTGATGGCGGTGGAACCCTGCGTTCCAAGAAGGCCTATATCCCACATGCTATGAAGCGCCGCGAAACGATCTTCAACATCGACCGAAAAGCCAAGATTCGTCAATCACATAACAATTCGCAGGTACAAAAGTTATACGCTGACTTCCTGGGAACGCCGCATTCCGAGAAGGCCTGCGACTTGCTGCATACGGAATACCACTCCCGTCCCTACGGACTCGATGCAGACATCCAGGCTGCTTGGGACGAGATGGACAAACAGGGCGGAAACTAACCCCTAAATGTTTCCGGATACAACGCCACCCCAATCGGGGCGCTAAAGTTGTAGACTGACGTGGTTCACCGACTCACCAGTCGGCAGACCACGTCAGTAAGACATTCAACTTGTAGCTGCCCTTTGAGCGCCTCAAAGAAGGGCTAGCGTTGTAGATTATTTTTTGCTGGAAAGAAGTAGCAATGAGAGATTACCGGA
This sequence comes from uncultured Propionivibrio sp., assembly GCA_964575415.1. Classification (GTDB taxonomy): domain Bacteria; phylum Pseudomonadota; class Gammaproteobacteria; order Burkholderiales; family Rhodocyclaceae; genus Propionivibrio. The sequence continues at coordinate 76,126 of CAZNQL010000001.1, read as the reverse complement.
CAAACAGCTGGCTGAACGCAGTCGAGGTTGAGGACATTCTCTGCGGTGCAAACACCGACGAAGGCAGGATTCGCGACATTCTGAACAAGGCGCGCGAATTGAAAGGCCTGGACATGGCCGAAGTCGCAACTCTGTGCCAAATCACGACGCCACAACAGTTCGAAGAGTTGTTCGAGACAGCGCGCCAAGTTAAGGAAGAAATCTACGGTCACCGCATGGTGCTGTTTGCGCCGCTGTACATCTCGAACGTCTGTGGCAACGAATGTACCTATTGCGCTTTCCGCAGCTCGAACAAGGAACTGAAACGCAGCGCGCTGGACATGGACGGCATCCGGCGCGACACCACCGAACTGATCAAACAAGGCCACAAACGCCTGCTGATGGTCGCCGGCGAAGGCTATGCGGCCTCGCGCGGCGGCTTCCAGTACATTCTCGACGCCATTGCGGCGGTTTACGACGTCACTGAGGCCAACGGCTGCATCCGCCGCCTCAACGTCAACCTCGCCCCACTCGACGTCGAAAAATTCCGTCTACTCAAGGAAGCCGGCGTCGACGACGTCGGCATGGGCGTGCTCTTCGGCCTGCACGACTGGCGCTTCGAAATCCTCAGCATGATGCAGCACATCAAACATCTGGAAGACACCTTCGGCGTCGGCTGCCACACACTCAGCGTGCCGCGCATCGAACCCGCCGACCACTCGGCGATGTCGGAAGCGCCCCCGGCAATGGTTTCCGACCTCGATTTCAAGAAGATCATTGCCATCCTGCGCCTCGCCATCCCCTACACCGGCCTCATCCTGTCAACGCGCGAATCGGCGGCGATCCGTCGCGAATGCTACGCGCTTGGCATCTCGCAAATATCAGCCGGCAGCCGCACCAACCCCGGCGGCTACAGCGACCAACAATCGCAAGAGGAACAGGCGGGCGAACAGTTCCAACTCGGCGATCACCGCTCGCTCGACGAAGTCGTGCATGAACTGGCAACCATGGGTTTCATCCCGTCGTTCTGCACCGCCTGCTACCGTCTCGGCCGCACCGGCCAGGACTTCATGGACCTCGCCAAAACCGGCCTGATCAAGCTCAAGTGCGACCCGAATGCCGTCACTACTTTTCAGGAATACCTGATCGACTACGCTTTGGAAGCCGCGCGCCGTGACGGTGAACAGGCCATCGAGCATGAACTCGCGAAGATGGGCGACAAGGCGCGCAAGACATCCGAGAAGATGCTGGATAAAATCCGTGGCGGCAAACGCGACGTGTGTTGCTGATTGCCGCAAAGATTCACCACAACGACACAACGGACACAACGCAAAACCTTTGATACAAATCGATTCATACAAAATGCCGAGTATCGGGAAAAGCAAAACTTGGCTTTCGATTCGTTTTTCCGTTGTGCTCGTTGCATGCGTTGTGGTTAAACGTTTTTGGGAATGACCATGCGCACCGAAACCGAATCCCTCGGCGAGTTTCCGGTTCCGCGGGATGCCCTCTACGGCATCCACACGGCGCGGGCGATGGTGAACTTCCCGCTGTCCGGCCAACCCTGTGCGCCAGCGCTGATCCGCGCCCTCTCACTCGTCAAGCTGGCCTGTGCACAAACCAACGCTGAGCTCGGTTACCTAGAAGCAGGCATTGCCGACGCCATCGCTCAGGCCTGCCATGAACTCGCCGAAGGCCAGCATCGCGACGCCGTACTCGTCGATGCGCTGCAGGGCGGCGCCGGCACGTCGCTCAACATGAACGTCAACGAGGTCATTGCCAACCGCGCCGTGGAAATTCTCGGCGGCAAGCGCGGCGATTACCGGCGCGTGCATCCGTTGCACCACGTCAACCTGCATCAGTCGACCAACGACGTCTTCCCGACGGCGCTGAAAATCGCCGCCATCGAAAGCCTACACCAACTGGAAAAGGCGATCACCGCGCTGCAAATGGCAGTTCAGTCCAAGGAAAACGAGTTCACCGGCATCCTCAAGGTCGGCCGCACGCAATTGCAGGACGCCTGCCAGATGACGCTCGGCGCCGAACTCTCGGCTTGGGCAGAAGCCCTCGGCCGCGACCGCTGGCGCGTCTTCAAGTGCGAGGAACGCCTGCGCGTCGTCAACCTCGGCGGCACCGCCATCGGTACCGGCCTCACCGCGCCGCGCGACTACATTTTCCGTGTCTGCGAAAAATTGCGTGACGTCACCCGTCTCGGCCTCGCCCGCGCCGAAAACCTCGTCGACGCGACGCAGAATGCCGACGTCTTCGTCGAAGTCTCCGGCATCCTCAAGGCGCACGCCGTCAACCTGTTCAAGATTTCCTCCGACCTGCGCCTGCTCGGCAATCTCGGGCTACTCGAACGCACCTGCACGATGTTCCGCGAGCGCTGCATCGAAGGCCTCCAGGCCAACGCCGAGCGCTGCCGCGAATTACTGGAGAACTCGCATGCACAGGTCACCGCGCTGGTACCGACGCTCGGCTACGAACTTGCCGCCGACATTGCCCGGGAAGCACAGCAGAGCGGCCAGACCGTTCGCAGCATCGTACTGGCGCGCGGCCTCGTCGCTGAATCGGTGCTTGATCGCCTGCTCTCCGCCAACGTCATGACCGCGCTCGGTTACAGCAAGAAACAGTGATATTTTGAATTCACCACAACGAAGAACCATCAATAGAACCCAACCTCCTCAAGGGATTAAGTAATGCGGCAAAGCAATTCAGGTTTTTCATTTTTGTTTTCCGTTGCCCCACAGGGATTGGCTTCACGGCATGTTCGTCGTGCTCGTTGTGGTTAAAGTTTAAGGAATGACCATGCTGGAAACACCCAAAGGCCTGCGCCTGCACATCGGCATCTTCGGACGCCGCAACAGCGGCAAATCGACGCTGATGAACGCGCTCATCGGTCAATCCGTCTCTATCGTCTCCGATACGCCGGGAAAGACCACCGACCCGGTCGAGAAGACCTTCGAACTCGCGCCACTCGGCCCGGTCGTCTTCATCGACACGGCGGGCGTCGATGACGAATCCGCCGCCGGCTCGCTCGGCGCACAACGCATTCAGAAAACCCGCGACGTGCTTGAACGCGTGGACATCGCCCTCGTCGTCGTTGACGCCGAAGGCCCCGGCCCGTTTGAGAACAAGCTGATCGCCACGCTGCGCGAAGCCAAAACGCCGCTCGTCGTTGTCTTCAACAAGGCCGACCTCGCCGGCCCGACGCCCGACCAGACCGCCTTGCTGCAACAGGACGGCATCGAGTCCGTCGCCGTTTCGGCGGCAAAAGGCAACGGCATTGGCGCGCTCAAGGAAGCCCTCTTCCGCCAGGCGCCGGATGCCTGCATCGAAGACCCGCGCCTCGTCGGCGATCTAATCGGCCCCGGCGACCTCGTCGTGCTCGTTGTACCGATTGATCTCGGCGCCCCCAAGGGACGGCTGATCCTGCCGCAGGTGCAGACGCTGCGAGACATCCTCGACAGCGACGCCGTCAGCCTTATGGTCAAGGAACGCGAATTGTCGAGCGCCCTCGCGCGCATGACCGAACAGCCGAAGCTCGTCGTCTGCGACTCGCAGGTCGTGCTCAAGGTCGCCGCCGACACGCCGCCCGACATCCGTATGACCACCTTCTCGATCCTCATGGCGCGCTTCAAGGGCGACATGATCGGGCTGGCCGAAGGCGCCGGCGCCATCTCGCGCCTCAAGCCCGGCGACCGCATCCTGATCGCCGAGTCCTGCTCGCACCACGCGCTCGCCGACGACATCGGCCGCGTCAAGATTCCGCGCTGGCTGCGCCAGTACGCCGGCGGCCATCTCGACGTCGACGTCCGCGCCGGCAAGGACTTCCCGGAAGACCTGACGCCATACGCCCTCGTCGTCCAGTGCGGCGGCTGCACGGTAACGCGCAAGCAGGTCATGGTGCGCCAGTACCGCGCCGCGCGCCAGGGCGTGCCGATGACCAACTACGGCATGGCGATCTCGGTCTCGCAAGGCGTCCTCGAACGCGCACTCGAATGTTTCCCCGCCGCCCTCGACGCCTACAAGCGCGGCGTTGCCGGAGCCTGACGATGTCCGCACCCGTATCGACGATCCGCTTCGAAAGGAAGCGCACGCCATCGCCGCAAACGGCTGCCGCAAGCGAACTGGCCGCCACCCTCGCCGCCGGCCGGCCCGACCGCGATACCCTGCGCCGGATTCTCACCGCTACAGCGCCGGACGAAATCGAAGTTATCCGCCAGGCCGCCGAGCAGAGGCTGCTCCAGCACCTTGGCGACAGCGTGCGCCTGCGCGGCCTGATCGAATTCTCCAACCGCTGCGTCTCCGACTGCTACTACTGCGGCATCCGCCGCAGCAACCGCATTCCTGAGCGATACACGCTGGAACCAGAAGAGATCGTCGAAACTGCCCGCTGGTGCGGCGAACAAGGCTACGGCTCGGTCGTCCTGCAATCGGGCGAGCGGCGCGACGCCAAGTTCACCCGCTTCATTGCCGATACCGTACACGCCATCAAGGACGCCACGCGTTCGGACGCCCTACCGCAAGGCGTCGGCATCACGCTCTGCGTCGGCGAACAAAGCGCCGACACCTACGCCGAATGGTTCGCGGCCGGCGCGCACCGCTACCTGCTGCGCGTCGAATCTTCATCGCCCCGCCTGTTCTCAATGCTGCATCCGCCGGAGCAAACGCTCGAATCGCGCATCGCCTGCCTGAAAACGCTCAAGTCGATCGGTTATCGCGTCGGCACCGGCGTCATGATCGGCCTGCCCGGGCAAAGCATCGACGACCTCGTCGACGACCTTTTCTTCTTCCGCGACATCGGCGCCGACATGATCGGCATGGTTCCCTACATCCCGCACGAACAGGCGGCGATGCCTAGCGACGCTACGATTCCAGAAGCAGCCGACCGCCTGCAACTCGCGCTGCGCATGATCGCCGCCACCCCGTCTGCTGCTACCGGGCATCAACATCGCCGCCACCACCGCCCTGCAGGCGCTCGCCGACAACGGCCGCGAACAGGGGCTGCGCTTCGGCGCCAACGTCATCATGCCGCAGGCCACACCCTTGCATGTGCGCCAGCAATACGCCCTCTACGACGGCAAGCCCTGCCTAGAGGACAGCGCCGGCCAATGCGCCACCTGCCTCGAAGGCCGCATCCACTCCGTCGGCCGGAAAGTGCTCAAGGATGAGTGGGGAGACTCGCAGCGGCGCTAGGCGCTGCCTTTGCAATTTTCCCGGGCATCAGGATCGTGGTTTTCTGATCCATCGTTGGCATGTTTTCTGCAGCAGTACCCTGCATCTGAAAACGGAGGCATGTCATGAATGTTCAACCCACTGCTTCAGCCCTGTTCTTCAATCTCGGAACTGCACATAAGCCATCTTCGCTGCAAAACCTCGCCGCACGACCGGCAAATACTGGCGACACGGTCAGTATCTCAAAAGCTGCACGCGACCTCTTTGCCGCCCAGGCAAACCAGGCGAAACCCGTCGCACCAAGCGGGAATGTTGCAAAAGCGGAATTCGACACTTCTCAAGGCACGATGGCGCTCGATATCGAGTCCTATTTCAACTCTCCCGCCAAACAGGGAAAGACTCTGGATTCCATACCCCTGCTCATGCCAAGCCAGAAAAACATTGACGCGCTCTCCAGTTACATCTCGGCACGCATGCCCGATTTTCTTGTTGACAGCGGCATCCCCACCACCCCCGCGAGCATAACCTACGACAACATGGGGCAGATCCAGTTACCGGCTGACTACCCTTACGCAGCTGAATTCAAGCAGGCGCTGGCGAATAACCCGGTGATGGAAAGGGCACTGCGCTCGACTTCCGCACTCGCGTCACACATGGTCGAGATGAAAAAATCCACCGCCTTCCAAAGCGAATATGCAGCAGCCTCATCACAGGCTGAAATCGAGGCTGTCGTCGCAAAGTACCGTTATCTTTTTTCCTCCAACCGTCACTAAGACAGTATCGCCCTCAACTTCACGACCAATGGCGCCTTGAGCATCTCCCACGACGGAAAGTCGCTTTCTGAAGTGTGAACAGCACAATCAAACCTGACTTGGTTGAGTATTTTTCTGCATGCCCCGTCAGGAGAAAACGGCGAGCATCGCTTGGCTATCAGCCTCAATCAACGGAATAATCTCGGCAAAACGCTCCTGCAGCATCTTGTCTTCGCTTGTGTTTTGCTCGTTTTCCAGGCCAGACCAGGCGTGATGACCACCTGCCAGAACGTTGGCGATGTAGACGAGATCCGACAGATTACGTACTGGATCAGGTAACGTGCGCGGCTGATCGTGGTCAATCGAAGCCTCAACTACGTCCTCAGGCATGCCCAACGCATTGAGCAAGGTCACGCCAATGCTCTCGTGCCAGCCAACGATAATATGCCGGAGCGTATCAGGACGAATGCGCAACTCGGGATACTGCACACCACGATAAAGCATGTAGAACGCACCGAGATCGTGAACCAGTCCAGCCAGAAGCGCCTCCTCAGGGGGTAGGCGCGTGCCGTTACGAGCCAGTGCCCGGGCCGCGCAAGCAGTTCGGACGGAATGCTCCCAGAGTTCATGGGCCAACTGACTGAATCCAGCGATATCCTTGGCGCGCAGCATCTGGTTCATGGCGATACCGAGCGCGGTACTACGCACCAGATCGACGCCCAATCGACTGATCACCGACTGCAGGTTCTTCGCCGGAGAACCGTCGGGACTATAGAGTACCGAGTTAGCAAGGTTGACCAGTTTGGTCGCCACCAAAGGTTCCAGGCTAACAAGGCGCGCTATCTGCGCCGTCGACAAATCCGGATTCTGAAGTTCCTTGCGCAAACGGATTGCCGCATCAAAGGAAGTAGGGAAAACCACGTCGCCCGCTAGCTCGCGGGCAATGTCCTCGATCATTTGGAAACGTTGGGCATTGAGTGCCGCGCCAACCTTATCAACCGCCGGATTGTGCGCCTTACCTTCGATATCTTGCGTACTCATCAAACTCTTCTGTCGCCGACATTTCGATGCAAACTGAGGAGCAGCATTCTACCCGACCTGCAGTTTCCTTCGCAGCCTTATCAGACTCACGCTGAACCACCGGGTTGACGGTTGGAGACAGGTCCATACCCACGATGTTTCCAGTAAATCACCAACCAGTAGCCGATGGAAATCGCCAGCACGACGGCAGCAGTAGCAAAGATGTATTCCGGCGCCGTTTCCTTGTAGTCGAGCACAATAACCTTCCGCAGGATCGCCATATAAGCCGTCGCCATGACGATCTCGATCTGGATATGATCATCGCGGAGATAGCTGACGATATTGATGAAAATCTCGATCGCGATCAGCACGGCCATGAAAGCGCCAAATGTCGCCAGGATGTCACTAATATTGATCAGGTGAAGCGGATGCGCTGAAATCCGTTCGTAGAGAACATAAACCACGTCTGCCACGCCAAACCAGATGACGATCACCATCAGTACGGCCAGAATTCTGACGGCGGCACGAATCACCCGTTGCAAGCGATTGATAAAGCGACGATCAAGGTCCGACAATTCTCCAGGTATCGCATCGCGCTTGGCATTCGGGTCCATGGCCTATCCGTTCAATCCACGTCAGTTTTAATTTTAGTTTAAGCAAGTATGCATCTTTGGGCCCGTTTATTATTTGTCCATGACGGTGGGGCAAAGTTCAGAAATACCGGCTGCTTTACAAGCCGCATCGCGGTTCAAAGCCTTCAAAACGAAGGCTCAACCCATCGTTTTCAGATAATCGGGAACAAAATCCGAAAAAGCGCTGAGTGCTGGTGTCAATCGTTTGCTTCTATGACGCACCATATACCAGTGGCGGATGACCGGTGTTCCCAGCACCTTGAGCACGGCCAGCTTTTCTGTCGTCAACTCCAAACCCAGTGTATGCCGAGAAATGAAGCTGATCCCCAGACCGCCCACCACCGCCTGCTTGATCGCCTCGTTGCTCCCCATTTCCATATCAACTTTGGCCACATGAGCGTGTGCGCGAAAAAATTCCTCCATTGCCGAACGTGTCCCCGAACCGACTTCGCGTACGATCATCGCCTCCTCGGCAACATCCTTGACCGTGATGCGGGAACGGCCGACGAGCGGATGGCCGGCGGCGGCGACGAGCACAAAAGGATGCGGCGCGATATTGATCGCCTCAGCGTCCATATCGGCTGGAGGCCGCCCCATAATCGCCAGGTCTACTTCGTTGGACATGATGAGACGCGCGACCTCTTCGCGGTTGTCGACGAGCAGTCGCACCTTGACATTGGCGTGCGCCTTACGGAATTCGGCCAAGAGAATCGGGGCGAAGTACTCGGCGGTACTGGTCACGGCAATGGTGACCCGACCGCCTTCAAGCCCCTTCAGGGCCATTAACGAAGCATCGGCATCTCTCAGCGACTGGAGGATCTGCCGGGCATGGCCGAGCATGATTTCTCCAGCATCGGTCAAAAATACCCGCTTGCCGATACGATCAAAAAGGAGTATCCCTGAAACCTCCTCGAGTTGTTTGATCTGCAAGGAAATGGCCGCATGGGTCAGGTGCAATTGTTCTGCGGCCCGGGCAAACGACAGGTGAGATGCCGCCACCGAAAAAATCTGAAGTTGCCGAATGGTTGCACTTCTCATAGGTGATTAACCGTTATTAAATGAAAGTCATGGAACGATTAACTGAAACTTTTTTATTACATCACTAAAATCGCTTTTGTTGGTATGTTTTTTCACTTCACTCGCAGGTCATCGTCCTGCTACTAGGCCGAACCAATGTCAATAAATTTCTCGTCGAGGAACAACGCCGCAATCCCGAACTGGCCGGCGATTTCTCGATGCTGATCAGCGACATCGTGCGCTCCTGCAAGGCCATCGCACGCGGCGTTTCGCGCGGCGCTTTGGCCGGACTGCCACAATACGCCGTTTTTCCAGGCCGACACGAACCGGTTGCGCTCGACGCTTTTTCTAACCAGACCTTCCTTGAGCATTGCGCCTGGGGCGGTCACCTCGCCGCCATGTCGTCCGGGATGATGCAAGAGATTTACCCGATTCCCGAAAAACGGCCGCGTGGCAAATACCTGCTTGTTTTCGATCCGCTCGACGGCACACCGAACATTGACGTCAATCTGATGATCGGCAGCATTTTTTCGATCCTGCGCTGTCCGGAAGGATGCAGCGACCCCTCCGCAGCCGATTTCCTGCAACCGGGCACAGCTCAAGTCGCCGCCGGTTACGCGCTCTACGGCGCCTCGACGATCCTGGTGCTGACGCTCGGGACCGGCACACATGCCTTCACCCTTGAACGCGAGATCGGCGAATTTCTGCTCACGCATCATAATTTGCAAATCCCAGCGGAAACGCCGAATTTCTCGATCAACACGTCGAATGAACGCTTCTGGGAACCCCCGATCCGCCGCTACGTCGAAGAATGTCTGGCCGGAAAAACCGGCGTTCGCGGCAAGGATTTCAATATGCGCTGGGCGGCGACAATGGTCGCCGACGTCCATCGCATGCTGCTGCGCGGCGGCGTTTTTCTTTACCCGCGCGACACACGCGATCCGGCGAAGCCCGGACGCTTTCCCTTGCTGCACAATGCCAATCCATTGGCGATGCTCGTCGAGCAGGCCGGAGGCATGGCCTCGACCGGTTATGAACGCATTCTCTCGGTACAACCAACCGAGCTCCACCAGCAGACCCCCGTCATTCTCGGCGCCCGCGACGAAGTTGAGCGAATCGAGCGCTATCACAACGAGTATCTCAGCGGCGACGATGAACCTTTCACTTCGCCACTGTTCAACACCCGTTCGCTGTTCCGGAACGACGGATTGGCCTAAGCTCCAATTAGTGGCATTACCGAACACAGGAGACCACCGATGTCCGTCAAACATCCAATCATTGCCATCACCGGTTCTTCCGGTGCGGGCACGACTTCGGTCACGAAAACTTTCCAGCACATTTTCCGGCGCGAGAAGATCAAAGCCAAAATCGTCGAAGGCGACAGTTTTCACCGCTATGACCGCGAGGACATGAAAACCAAAATGGCGGAAGAAGAGGCTGCCGGCAATCACCATTTCAGTCATTTCGGCCCAGAAGCCAACCTCTTCGACGACTTGGAGACTCTTTTTCGAGAATACGGTGAAACAGGAAATGGCCGACGCCGACGTTACGTCCACGACAGCGACGAGGCCAAACTCTACGGCGCCCCCCCAGGCACCTTCACCGATTGGGAAAACCTGCCCGAGAGTTCTGACCTCCTTTTCTACGAGGGCTTGCACGGTGCGATCAAGACTGACGATGTCGACGTCGCCCGCCATGTTGACCTGCGCGTCGGCGTAGTACCGATCATTAACCTCGAATGGATCCAGAAGATTCACCGCGACAAGGCGCAGCGCGGCTATTCAACCGAGGCTGTAATGGACACTATCCTCCGCCGTATGCCCGACTACATCAATTACATCTGTCCGCAGTTCTCGCAGACGCACGTCAACTTCCAGCGCGTGCCGACGGTCGACACCTCGAATCCGCTGATCGCCCGTGACATTCCAACGCTCGACGAAAGCTTCGTCGTTATCCGTTTCGCCAATCCAAAAGGGATCGACTTTCCTTATCTGCTTAGCATGATCCACGACTCATTCATGTCGCGGCCGAACATTATCGTCTGCCCCGGCGGCAAAATGAGTCTGGCCATGCAGATCATCTTCACACCGCTGATCCTGCAACTAATGGACAAAAAACGCCGCGCGGGTTGAACATACCTTGCAAGTTCAAACCACAGTGACACTGCGGCGACCGGAGGAAGTGCAAAGCTCACCGCGAAAAGCTTGAGTTTCTGGCTTGCCTCTTTGCTCAGCCAGAGGTTGATTGAACAGAATCTCACAAGTTCTTGTTTTCCGCCGTGATCGCTGTGTCTGCCGTAGTTAATGCTGTATCTTCTCTTTACGGTGCCGCCACCAGCCGACGACGGCGGGGATCAGGGAAACGACGATGATGCCGAGGATCACCACGGTCAGGTTTTTCTGCACCCAGGGCAGGTTGCCGAAGAAATAGCCGGCGAGCGTCAATGAAACCACCCACAAGCCGGCCCCGATCAGGTTGAAAAAAGTGAAACGCAGGTAGGCCATCCGGCCGACGCCAGCGACAAAGGGCGCAAAGGTCCGGAACAGGGGTAGGAAGCGGGATAGAATGAGCGTCTTTCCGCCGTGCTTTTCATAAAAAGCTTCTGTCTTTTCCAGCGCTGCCTTGTTGAAGAAGAGCGAATCTTCCCACTTGAATACGCGCGGCCCGATGAAACGTCCGATCTGGTAATTGAGCATGTTGCCAAGCGTCGCCGCGACGACGAGCACAGCAACCAGAACGGCGATGTCCATCCCCCCCAGGGCGGCCAGCCCCCCGGCAACGAACAGCAGGGAATCGCCGGGCAGAAAAGGCGTCACGACGAACCCGGTCTCGCTGAAAATGATCGCGAACAGGATGGCGTAAATCCAGACGCCGTACTGCTGGACGAGCACCGCAAGATGCTTGTCCAGATGCAGGATGATATCGATAAAGGCGGCGAGGTATTCCATGCGTCGACGATCCGAAAAAGTGCAGCCCCGATTCTACCGGAAGCTTGAACGGTATAATCCGCCGATGCCTGAGATACTCCCCCTCCGCCCCGCTATTCATCGCCTGCCCGACCTGCTGATCAGCCAGATCGCGGCCGGCGAAGTCGTCGAACGCCCGGCCTCCGTCCTCAAGGAATTGCTCGAAAACGCCCTCGACGCCGGCAGCACGGCGATCCAGATCCAGCTTGAGGAAGGCGGCGTCAAACTGATCCGCATCAGCGACGACGGCTGCGGCATTGCCAAGGACGAACTGGCACTGGCGCTGACCCGCCATGCCACGTCGAAAATCGCCACGCTCGCCGATCTGGAACAAGTAGCCACGCTGGGTTTTCGCGGCGAAGCGCTAGCGTCGATCGCGTCGGTCGCGCGTGTGACGCTGACCAGCCGGCAGACCGGCGCCGCCCACGCCTGGCGGCTCGTTGCCGAAGCACAGGCCAGCCCCGAACCCGCCGCGCTCGCCGCCGGCACCGTCGTCGAAATGCGCGACCTCTACTACAACACGCCGGCGCGCCGCAAATTTCTCAAATCGGACGCCACCGAATTCGCCCACTGCGCCGAAGCCGTCAAACGGATTGCGCTAGCGCATCCGGAAGTTTCCTTCACGCTCTCACACAACGGGCGGGTCAGCCTGCACCTGCCGAAGGGCGATGCGCGCAGCCGTGCCGGCGCCATCCTCGGCGACGGCTTCCTCGGCGAATCGCGTGCCGTCGACACCGGCGCCGCCCCACATGGATTGCGCCTGAGCGGCCACTGCGCCCTCCCCGCGCACTCGCGGGCGCGAAGCGACGCCCAATACTGCTACGTTAACGGCCGTTTCGTCCGCGACAAGCTGCTCGCCCACGCGCTGCGCGAAGCCTACCAGGACATGCTGCACGGCAGCCGCTACCCGGCCTATTGCCTATTCCTCGAGGTTAATCCAGCCGCCGTCGACGTCAACGTGCATCCGGCCAAGACCGAAGTCCGTTTCCGAGATAGTCGCGCCGTGCATCAGTTCATCTTTCATGCCGTCCGGCGCAGCCTGTCGGCACCGCTCGCGGGCATCGCAAGCCCCCCATCCAGCACGCAGAACATTACCCCAGCGCCAGTACGCGAGTCCGTTTCGGAATTCAATTCCCGCGCTCCGGCGGGATTTTCCCCGCCCGCGCCCTCGCTCTCCACGTATAAAACAACGCACCAGGAACCACTGCGCATCGGTGAACCAGCGACGACGGCGTATTACGCTCTGGCCGAAAGCGCCAGAATAGTTACCAGCGATAACGCCCTCTTCGCCCGCCCCGAGCAACAAGCGGAGGACTCAGCGCCGCCGCTCGGCTACGCGCTGGCGCAATTGCACGGCGTCTATATCCTCGCCCAGAACTCGCAAGGGCTCGTGCTGGTCGACATGCACGCCGCACACGAACGCATCCTCTACGAAAAGCTCAAGAACGCACTGGATAGCCGGGCGATTTCCAGCCAGTCACTGCTCATCCCGGCCGTTTTCTCTGCCGATGCGCTCGACGTCGCCGCCGTCGAAGAACACGCTGACACGCTTACCGGTCTCGGTTTCGAGATCGCTGCGATGGGGCCAACACAACTCGCCGTACGCACCGTTCCGGCGCTGCTACAGGCGGCCGATCCCACCAACCTTGCCCGAACGCTACTCTCCGAACTACGCGAACATGGTGTGACGCAACTCATGACCGAGCGCCGTAACGAACTGCTGGCAACGATGGCCTGCCACGGCGCCGTACGCGCCCGGCGCATCCTTTCTGTGCCGGAAATGAACGCGCTGCTACGCCAGATGGAAGAAACCGAACGCGCCGACCAGTGTAACCATGGCCGTCCGACCTGGACCCAACTCTCGATGGGCGAGCTGGACAAGCTCTTCATGCGGGGTAAGTGAATGAATTGTATTAACCACAGCGAACACAACGAACACGGCGAAATTCAATGGCAAAACCCTTTTTTTAATGAATTTCCGGTCGTTTGTCATAATGAAATTGATCATGGTTTTCGCTGTGCCCGCCGTGTTCGCCGTGGTTAACAAATGAACCTCCCTCCCGCAATTCTCCTGATGGGCCCCACCGCGAGCGGCAAGACAGCCGTGGCGATGGCGCTTTCGCAGCGCTTTCCGGTCGAGCTGGTCAGCGTCGACTCGGCGCAGGTGTTCCAGGACATAAACATCGGCACGGCGAAACCGGACGCCGCGACGCTGGCCCAGTTTCCGCATCATCTGATCGACCTGATCAGTCCCGAAGAAGCCTATTCGGCGGCGCGCTTCCGCGCGGATGCGCTGCGGGTCATGGCCGAAATCACCGCACGCGGCAAAGTGCCGCTCCTCGTCGGCGGCACCATGCTCTACTTCAAGGCGTTGCGGGAAGGACTGTCCGACCTGCCGCAAGCCTGCCCGCTGACCCGCGCCGCCATCGACCGCTTGGCCGAAACCGAGGGCTGGCCGGCAGTGCATGCCGAACTGGCGAAAGTCGATCCGGCCACTGCGGCCCGCCTGCACCCTACCGATGCGCAGCGCCTCCAACGTGCGCTGGAAATTTTCCGTCTGACCGGCCGACCACTCTCCGAACTGATCACCGAGACTCGCGACCAGGTGCCGTCTTACGATTTCATCGCACTCGGCCTGCTTCCCTCGGATCGCGGGGTACTCCACGCACGGATTGCCGAACGTTTCGACGCCATGCTGGCGGCCGGGCTCGAAGACGAGGTGTCGATGCTGCGTGAGAAATACCGGTTGAGCCTGAACCTGCCGTCCATGCGTTGCGTCGGCTACCGGCAAGTCTGGGAAGCCCAAGACGGACTAGCGCCACGCGCTGAAATGCGCGACCGAGGAATCTATGCCACCCGCCAGCTCGCCAAACGCCAGATCACCTGGCTGACAAACACGCTGAAACCCCAGGTTTTTGACTGCCTGGCAAGCGACCTGACGGAACAGGTCGGCGACAGGGTTGCCAAAGCGCTACTCCAACCAGGTCGTCATTGACGGATCGAAAAAGCGGAACGCATTGCCCCCGGTGTTTTTAGCGGCATACATCGCGGCATCGGCATTTTTAAGCACACGAACGGCGTCCTCTCCTTGCAATGGCGTCAAGGCGATACCGATACTTGCCGAAATCCGGATTTCCTTGTTGTTGATGAAGAAAGGCTTCGCCAAAGTCTTCAGAAGGCTGCTGGCCAACATGGCCGCATCCTGTTCGGTAGCCACGCGCGCCAGGATGACGATAAACTCGTCTCCGCCGAGGCGTGCCAGGGTATCCGAGGCTCGGCTCACCTCCTCACACATCCGTTTGGCGGCCTCTTTGAGCAGCAAATCGCCAACGTCGTGACCGAGCGTATCGTTAACCAGCTTGATCTTGTCGAGATCGATGAACAAAAGCGCCAGCTTCACCCGATCGCGCCGCGCTAGAGCCAGCGCCTGCTTCAGGCGGTCGTTCATCAAAAGACGGTTTGGCAAGCCGGTCAATGCGTCATGATGCGCCAGATGCTCGACCATCGACTCCGAAGCCTTGCGCGCAGTAATGTCACGCGCACAACCGACCGTTCCGACCACCTCTCCTCGGTCATCGACAAAACGTGCCTGACGGATCTCAAGGTAAGCGAATTGCCCGAAGACATTCCCTGATTCTTCGAAAGCCGTCGGATCATCCCGTCCGATCGTGTGACGGTCGACATCCTCAGTAAACTGCCCGAAAGTATGCCATTCCGGATCATCCGGATGACGCTCGCGTTCACGACGCACGAAAAAATCGAAGGTCTTGCCTAACGGTTCGCTGGTATCTGCGGCATTCAGAAGCTTCTCGCAAAGTGCCTTGTTGGTGAAAACGTAACGATTTTCCTCATCCTTAGCCCAGATCATGTCCGGCACATTGTCGCAAATCAAACGCATCATTGTGGCTAGACGCTGCGCCGCTTCCTGGCTGGCACGCAACTCGTTCTCCGTACGCTCGCGCTCTGCGATCTCGTCACGCAAACGCTCTTGAAGCTCAATACCACGCACCACTTTTCGGGATATTCGGAATGCCAGGAGCAAAAACACACACAACCAGACAACACCGGTAACGCTCATATACAGGAAATAATTATCCCCCTGCTTCCGGTAGAGGAAAATTCCGCTCACCACGTACGGCATCATGACGAAAAGGTTCGGCAAGGCCGCATAGGGAAAAACCGTTGAACACGACAAATTGCTGGCCGAAACCACAGAAATTGCCAGAATGAATATCAACGCATAGGTGGAATGACTTGGGGACTCCGCCAAGAGCAGGACACCTGCACCAAGGAGCAGCATCATGAGGCTCCCCAGAGCGGCACGGATAATGAAGAACCGCCGTGCATTCGCGAAAGCAAGGCCGCTTCGGCGAACATGCCACTCGAAACCGAAGACCAACGAACAGATCAAAACCAGAAGAGCCAACCAGATCCAGAGGGTGGAACCTCCGTTTCCCTCATTGCTCAACAAGAGTGCGAACACAAGCCCACTCGCGATAGCGAAAATGGGATTGCCACGGGTATTATCAAAAAAGGTGCGAATACGCTCCAGACGTATGCGTTTGTTCCGCTCCCCGGTGTTTTCACTCATGAAATTTTCCGCTTTGGTCTTTATTCTTCACGGACACCTAACTTTAGCGCATTTACCATAAAAAAGCCCATGCTTTGAGATGCATGGGCTTTCGAGACTTCGACCTCGGCACACCTGGCCAAGGTTATCGGCAATTTGCCGCTATGGTTATCAACTCGCAGATTTTAAAGAACAATCTTCAAAAACCGCCATAGAGTCTCCTAAAAAAACGGCTAAAACCACACTACTTCTTGCCGGACTCGCCGCTAATCACGGCACACTCCTAACCTAGACCATCCTCACCAAAAAACAAGCTTTTTTTGCGAACAGGTCTCATCTTTATTTCTGCGTCATTCATACATTTACAACGCTTAATTCGCCAAGTTCCCAGCACAAAGATCAAGATCAACGATAACTCGCCGTTAATTCAGTCAGTTGCATCAAAGACACTGGGGAGTTCCCATGCTTATTCCCAAAGAAGCCAGGTGGTCAATCCTGATTGGCAAGGACCACAAATCCCTATTCGAAAATACGCGAGCCGATCATGTCGCTGAAACGACGAAAATTCGCCCGGCGTTATCGAGCACCGCAGTGGAACGACAACGCGATTTCGAGCAAAAGCGTCATATCAACGCCCCCAAGGAACGCCCCGAACGTCGCCAATGCGCTAACCCTGAAGAAGAAATGCCCCAGGATCGTCGAAAGAAACAGGTTCCGGTCTTGCTAGATACACGGTCGGGGAATCAGCACACCAGGGCCTTCGGTCAACCGGCCATCGACTTCGAGGCCTGAACCTCGCAGCCGAATGTAAGTAACTACGCTTAACGATCGTGATTGTGCCTAGCCAGATCGCTGGACAGCCCATTCACCGCTCAGCGAAAAACCAAACGGCGACCGGAACGGCAAACAGAACTTCCGAAATCCCCGATTAAACGACTATGGTCTGCGCCTCGCTCTCTTTGCGTGGCTCAATGCGACCGATTTCAACCGCCTTCTCGCCAGCCGCATTGAGCAGCTCTAACGCCTGGGCAACATTTTCGGGGGCAACAATCACCACCATGCCGATGCCGCAGTTGAAAACGCGGTGCATCTCGGCCTCAGCGACGTTGCCCTCCTGCTGCAGCCACTGGAAAAGCTTCGGTCGCTGCCAGCGCGATTGATCGATCACGGCCTTCACAGTTTCGGGGAGTACACGCGGCACGTTCTCGGTAAGACCGCCGCCGGTGATGTGCGCCATGCCCTTGACCGGCAGCGCCGCCATCAGCGACAACATCGGTTTCACATAGATGCGGGTCGGCGCCATGATCGCGTCGGCCAACGTTTTATCCCCGTCGAAAGCAGCGTCGAGATCCGGTTGTGAACGAGCAATGATCTTGCGTACCAGCGAATAACCGTTCGAATGTGCGCCCGAGGAGCGCAAACCGAGCACGACATCACCGGCAACGATATCCTTGCCGGTGATCATGGCCGATTTTTCGACAGCGCCAACTGCGAAGCCAGCCAGGTCGTATTCACCGTCAGGGTACATGCCCGGCATCTCCGCGGTTTCGCCGCCGATCAGCGCGCAGCCGGCGTATTCGCAACCTTTGGCGATACCCTGGACGACGCTCGCCGCCGTATCGACATCAAGCTTGCCGCAAGCCAAATAGTCGAGAAAGAAGAGCGGTTCGGCACCCTGAACCAGAATGTCGTTGACGCTCATGGCAACGAGGTCGATGCCAACCGTATCATGACGTTTGAGTTCGAAGGCCAGCCGAAGCTTCGTGCCGACTCCGTCGGTCCCTGAAACCAGCACCGGTTCGCGATAGCGCTTGGGGACTTCGAACAGGGCGCCAAATCCCCCTAACCCACTGAGCACGCCTTCACGCAGGGTCTTCTTGGCAAAAGGTTTGATGCGTTCGACGAGTTCATCACCGGCGTCGATATCCACGCCGGCGTCACGATAGGAGAGGGATTGCTGAGTCATGTCGTGTTGTATCCAGAAGAGGCTTGCAGAAGGTGAAAGGCAACGCGTAGTGATAAAATGCGCGGCGACTTTTCAAAAGTCGGGATTTTATCCGAAATAGACTTTTCGCGGACGGCCAGCTTTGCAAGCGCATCCGCTTTCCACCTTGTTCCCCATGCGCCAGCTCATTCTTGATCTCATGCCGGAAGTTCCGCCCCGCTTCGACAACTTTGTCGCTGGCGGCAATAGCGAAACGCTGACCGGTCTGGCCGCCTGGCTGGCGCCCGACAACCGCGAACCGTCGCTGCTGCTGTGGGGCGAACCGGGCGCGGGCAAAACGCACCTGCTGCGCGCCAGCGAAGCCCGCTACGGCGATGCGCTGACCGACCCTGACCTGAGCCGATTAACGGACGGAGACGAGAGCGACGACTTTTTCGCCGTGGATAACGTTGAGTGCCTGAGCGACCACGGACAGATTGCCCTCTTCAACCTGTTTAACCGCTTGCGCGTAACCGGCGGACGCCTGCTCACTGCAGCCAATCAACCGCCGCGCCAGTTGACGCTACGCGAGGATCTGCGCACGCGGCTCGGCTCAGGGCTGATCTACCGCTTGCACGCGCTCACGGACAACGAAAAGATCGAGGCACTTGCCGCACAAGCAACGATGCGCGGGTTGCGTCTACCACCGGAAGCCTTCGACTACCTACTCGCCCGCGCACCGCGCGACATGCGCAGCCTGTCGGCTTTCCTCGTCGCCCTCGACCGTTATTCGCTCGAACACAAGCGCGCGATCACCCTGCCGCTACTGCGCGAAGTCCTGCAAACTTCTTTCAACTAATTACCAGACCACTTCCGGAAAACCGCCATACGACTTGCCCTTTTCGACCTCGACAATACCCTGCTCGCCTGTGACAGCGATTACGAATGGACGCTGCATCTGGTCGATAAGGGCATCCTCGACCGGAACACGTTCGAGGAACGCAACAACGAATTCTACGAACAATACAAGGCCGGCAAGCTCGACATCTACGAATTTCTCGACTTCCAGTTGTGCTCGCTGGCGCAGAATTCCCGCGCTGATCTGGAAGCCTGGCGCGCCGAATTCATGGATCTGCGTATCCGCCCGATGCTTGGGCAAACCGCGCGCGACCTCGTCAAACGCCACCAAGACGCCGGCGACCTGTGCGCGCTGGTTACCGCCACCAACTGTTTCGTGACCGGCCCGATCGCCCGCGAACTCGGCATTCCGCATCTGATCGCGACCATCGCCGCCCAGGAAAACGGTCGTTTCACCGGTAAGCCGCGCAATCAACCTGCGTTTCGCGAAGGCAAAGTCGTCCGTGTCGAAAACTGGCTCGAATCGATGGGACTATGGTTCGGCAGCTTCGAGCGCAGCTGGTTCTACAGTGATTCACTGAACGATCTGCCGCTGCTTTCGCAGGTCACCGACCCGGTCGCGGTCGACCCCGACCCGACCCTGCGTGCGCACGCCGAAGGCGCAGGCTGGCCGATCCTGACACTGCGCGACAAAGAAGACGTCGCATGCTGATGCGTCAGCTTGGCGACAAACCCCTGATTTCGGCGGGAAATTGAACTATCATTGCGCCTTTTTCCGCACTGCGGCAAAACAATAATCGTCAGCGATGATTCGCAAATTCATTTCCAAAGTCCTCGGACGCAAGACAAGCAGTGCGCCCGGCGAACCCGCCGTCATCGGCGTCGGCAAACACGGTATCCGCCACGACCAGATCAGCAGCGGTTGCCGGCGTACCGTCGAGACCCTGCAGCAACACGGTTACAAAGCCTTTGTGGTCGGTGGCGCAGTACGTGACCTGCTCGCCGGATTCACGCCGAAGGATTTCGACGTCGCCACCGACGCCACGCCCGAGCAGGTGCGTCAGTGTTTCCGTCGCTCGCGCATCATCGGCCGCCGCTTCCAGATCGTTCATGTCATGATGGGGCACGAAACCATTGAGGTCACCACCTTCCGCGGCCACCACGAACAGCAGCCATCGGGCAAGGCGCACACCGACCATCAGGGCCGCCTGTTGCGCGACAACGTGTTCGGCAGCCAGCAGGAGGACGCGGCGCGGCGCGACTTTACTGTCAACGCCCTCTATTACGATCCCGCCTCGGAAACCATCCTCGATTACCATCATGGCGTCGCCGACCTGAAACAGAAGACGCTGCGCATGATCGGCGACCCGAAAACCCGCTACCGCGAGGACCCGGTGCGCATGCTGCGCGCCGTCCGCCTCGGCGCCAAGCTCGGACTGGAGATCGACCCCGAAGCCCGGCGGCCGATCCGCGAAATGTCCGACCTGATCGAGAACGTCCCCCCCTCACGCCTGTTCGACGAAATGCTCAAGCTGCTGACCTCGGGCTACGCCGTCAGGTGCGTCCGGCAATTGCGCGCCGAGGGGCTGCACCACGGACTGCTGCCATTGCTCGACGTTATTCTCGAACAGCCGCTGGGCGAGCGCTTCGTCATGCTGGCGCTCGAGAACACCGACCGTCGCATCCATGACGGCAAGCCGGTCTCCCCCGGTTTCCTTTTCGCCACCCTGCTCTGGCACGAAGTGCTCGCCAAGTGGGAAAGCATCAAGGCCGGCGGCGAACGCCCGATCCCGGCGCTGTTCCAAGCCATGGACGACGTACTCGACGTGCAGGGCGAAAAACTGGCGATCACGCGCCGCATCGCTGGCGACATTAAGGACATCTGGGCTTTGCAGCCGCGCTTCGAACAGCGCACGGGCAAACGCCCCTACGGTCTGCTTGAGCAAGCACGCTTCAAGGCCGCCTTCGATTTCCTGCTGCTGCGCGCCGAGTCTGGCGAAGTCAGCGAAGAACTCGGGCAATGGTGGACCGATTTCCTCAACGCCGAAGGCGAGGAACGCGCCGCGATGCTGCTGCCCCCGGCGCCGGGCGAAACGAAGAAACGCCGCCGGCGCAAACGCAAGCCGGCATCGGCAAGTCCGGAATAACCAAAAACAATTAACCACAACGAACACAACGAGAACCAAAAGCATAAGAGCATTTTTCAGACGCCCCGACCAACATCGGCGAATACGTTACAAATGATTTTTTTGGATTTTCTTTGTGTTCGTTGTGGTCAATATTTAATTATCCGATCCTTCCAATGCCCCTAGCCTACGTCGCCCTCGGTGCCAATCTCGACGACCCGGTCGCCCAGGTGCTTGCTGCCGTCAATGCCTTGGAAAATTTACCGGACTCGCGTCTGCATCGCGTCTCGTCGCTCTACCGTACAGCGCCGGTGGGGATTGAAGGGCAACCGGACTTCATCAACGCCGTCGCTTCGCTCGATACTACGTTGCCCCCGACGGCATTGCTCGACGCGCTGCTCGAG
The DNA here is from genome assembly GCA_964575415.1 of uncultured Propionivibrio sp. Classification (GTDB taxonomy): domain Bacteria; phylum Pseudomonadota; class Gammaproteobacteria; order Burkholderiales; family Rhodocyclaceae; genus Propionivibrio. The sequence continues at coordinate 54,700 of CAZNQL010000001.1, read as the reverse complement.
ATCGAAAACACTTTCGGCCGCCACCGCGACTACCTGCACGCTCCGCGCACGCTCGATCTCGACCTCCTGCTCTACGACCAGCAGGTCATCGATAGCCCTGATCTCGTGCTACCACACCCGCGCATGCACCTGCGCGCCTTCGTGCTAGCGCCGCTCGCCGAAATCGCACCGGACTGCCGCATCCCGCAACGCGGCAGCGCCGCTGCCTGGCTACCCGCCGTCAGCATGCAAGCCATCGAGCGCCTAGAACAATGCTAGTCGCAAAATTTCCGGCTATCGGATTGACCATTCTGCTGCTTTCAGCTTCGAATGTTTTCATGACTTTTGCCTGGTATTCGCACCTCAAACACCTGAACGAACGCCCTTGGTGGATTGCCGCCCTGGTTTCCTGGGGAATCGCCCTCTTCGAATACCTGCTCCAGGTTCCCGCAAACCGAATCGGCCACACTGAACTATCGCTGCCCCAGTTGAAAATCCTTCAGGAAGCCATCACGCTAGCGATTTTCGTTCCCTTCGTCGTCTTCTACATGAATCAACCGCTCAAGCTTGACTACCTGTGGGCTGCCCTGTGTATCCTTGGCGCGGTTTATTTCATCTTCCGCTCATGAAAAAGAACTTGCTTGAATCGGCGCGTTACATCGTCGTCGAAGGCCCGATCGGCGTCGGCAAGACCAGTCTCGCCCGGCGTCTGGGCGAACACCTTGAGGCCGAATTGCTGCTCGAGCAACCCGAGGTGAATCCATTCCTCGGCCGTTTCTACCAGGACCAGGCACGCTACGCGATGCAGACGCAGCTATTCTTCCTCTTTCATCGTCTCGACCAGTTGCGCGACCTGGCACAACCTGAACTCTTTCCGCGCACCGTCGTCAGCGATTACTTGCTGGAAAAGGACCCGATCTTTGCTGCCCTCACGCTCAGCGAAGACGAATACAAACTGTACCGCCAGATCTACGATCGCGTGTCGATGCAGGCCTCGGCCAAACCCGATCTGGTGATCTACCTGCAAGCGAAGCCGGAAACACTGATTTCCCGCGTCAGCAAGCGCGGCATCGACATGGAGCGCAAGATCAGCGACGATTACCTGAGCCTGCTCGGGGAAAATTACACCAGTTTCTTCCACCGCTACGACCAAGCGCCGGTGATGATCGTCAATTCGGAAAATCTCAACTTCGTCGACAACGACGACGACTTTCAACTGCTCGTCCAACGCATTCAAGCGATGCGTGGACAACGCGAATACTTCAACAAAGGGGACTGAACCATGTCCACGCATCCCGACGTTAAACGCCTGACCCAGACTGACCTCGCCAAAATGCGCGCCGCCGGCGAAAAGGTCGCCATGTTCACCTGCTACGACGCCAGTTTCGCGCGACTGCTCGACGGTGCCGGCGTCGATACGATGTTGATCGGCGATTCGCTCGGCAACGTCATTCAGGGCCACGATTCGACCTTACCGGTCACGATTGCCGATATCGCTTATCACACAGCGGCGGTCTGCCGCGGCTCCTCCCGCCCGTTCATCGTCGCCGACATGCCTTTCGGCACCTATGAGGAATCGCCGGAACAGGCTTTCCGCAACGCGAAGCAGCTTCTCGTCGCCGGTGCCCAGATGGTCAAGCTCGAAGGCGGCGCCCACATGGCGCCGACGGTGAAATTCCTGACCATGCGCGGCATCCCGGTTTGCGGTCATATCGGGCTGACCCCACAATCCGTGCATACGATGGGCGGCTACAAAGTCCAGGGCAAAAACGACGCAGCGGCGCAGAAGTTGAAGAACGACGCCCTTGCCCTCCAGGAAGCCGGCGCCACGATGCTCGTACTCGAAGCCATCCCTTCGGCGCTCGGCGCCGCGATCACGGCAACGCTCGATATCGTCACCATCGGCATCGGTGCTGGTCCCGGCTGTTCCGGCCAGGTGCTGGTTCTGCACGATGCTTTCGATGTCCCACCGGGCCGAAAGGCGCGTTTCGTGCGCAACTTCATGGACGGCGCGACCAGCATCGCCGACGCAGCCCAACGCGCCGTCAAAGCGATCAAGGACGGTAGCTACCCCGGCCCGGAACACTGTTATTAACCAAACCGCACTCAACACGGAGATCACGGAGGCACGGAGAACACAGAGAATTTCATGATGAATGGTTTTCCTCTGTGAACTCTGTGTCCTCTATGTCCTCTGTGTTGAAAGAGGTAATAAACCCATGCAAATCCATTCGAACATCCCCGACCTGCGCGCCGCACTGAAAAATCGCGGCCGTATCGTTTTCGTCCCGACCATGGGCAACCTGCACGCCGGTCACATTGCATTGATGACGCAGGCCCGTGCGCACGGCGACACTGTGGTTTCGAGCATCTTCGTCAATCGCCTGCAGTTCGGCCCCAACGAGGACTTCGACAAATACCCGCGCACCTTCCAGGAGGACTGTGAAAAACTTGAAGCTGCTGGTGTCGACGTGCTTTTTGCGCCGGGAGAAAGCGATCTTTATCCGGAGCCGCAGCAATACCAGGTCGACCCACCGGACATCCAGAACCAGCTCGAAGGCGAATTCCGCCCCGGTCACTTCCGCGGCGTCGCCACTGTCGTGCTCAAGCTGTTCAACATCGTGCGGCCACAGGTCGCGCTATTCGGCAAGAAGGATTATCAGCAACTGATGGTCCTGCGCAACATGACGCGGCAACTGGCCTTGCCGATCGAGATCGTCGGCGGCGACACCGTGCGCGCCGCCGACGGTTTGGCGCTTTCCTCGCGCAATGGCTATCTGAGTGCCGATGAACGCGCCGAGGCGCCGCGCCTGTATCGGTATTTGTGCGCGATCCGCGACGCCGCTCTCAGCGGCGAGCGCGATTATGGGAAGCTCGAACGCGAAGCAGCTGCCGAACTCGACCGCCATGGCTGGCAAACCGATTACGTCGCGGTTCGACGGCAAACGGATCTGCAGCCTCCCGAGGCCGGTGACCGCGAACTCGTCGTGCTCGCCGCCAGCCGCCTCGGCACGCCGCGCCTCATTGATAACATTGAGATATTCCTGAAATAACCCTTCCGACATTGGCGTTGACAGACGGGGAATATTGACTAGAATCCCCGTCATTTCCATCCAACCGGGAACCAGCCCGGGTATTAATTACCATGCAGAGAACGATGCTGAAGTCCAAGCTGCACCGAGTCACGACCACGCACTCGGAGCTTCACTATGAAGGCTCCTGCGCAATCGACGAGGACCTGCTCGACGCGGCCAACATCCGCGAATACGAACAGATCGACATCTGGAACATCAACAACGGCGAACGCTTCACGACCTACGCCATCCGCGGCGAGCGCGGTTCGGGCGTGATCTCGGTCAATGGCTCGGCCGCGCGCCGTGCAGCTCCGGGCGATTTGCTGATCATCGCCAGTTTCGCGGTCTACAACGAAGTCGAGCTCGAAAAACACCGCCCGAAACTGATTTACGCTGACGCCAACAATCGCATCGCGCGCACTGGCTGCGAAATTCCGGTGCAGGCCGCGGCCTGAAATATCGCAGCTAATTATCCAAGCCCTGGCAGATTCTGGTCAGGGCTTTTCGTTGGGCGAGGGAAAACTACGTAGCCCGCGATTCTGCGGCAAGCGACTTCCACTGCGGATTTCGCTAAAATGTCGGTTTTCCGCGATCGGACTCACGCTGCTCAGTTCCTCGCCGATTCATCCCCGCTACGCACTTCATATTCTTGCAAGCGCATTTCCCAACAGAAAGGTTTTAACGCCATGGAACGTATTTTCAATTTCAGCGCCGGCCCGGCCACCCTGCCCCGGGAGGTTCTTGAACAAGCTCGCGACGAACTCGTCAATTGGCGCGGCTGTGGCATGTCGGTCATGGAAATGTCGCACCGCGGCAAGGAATACATGAGCATCCAGGCCGAAGCTGAAGCTGACCTGCGTGAACTGATGGGCATCCCGGCCAACTACAAGGTGTTGTTCCTGCAGGGCGGCGCGTCGACCCAGTTCGCCATGATTCCGATGAACCTGCTGCGCGGCAAGGCCTCCGCCGATTACCTGAACACTGGCGAATGGTCGAAAAAAGCGATCAAGGAAGCAAAGAAATACGGCGCCGTCAATGTCGTCGCCAGCGCGGAAGACAAAAATTTCTCCTACGCGCCGACGCAGGATCAATGGAAGCTCGATCCGAACGCGGCGTACGTGCACTTCACGCCGAATGAAACGATCGGCGGCGTCGAAATCTTCTGGACGCCGGAAACCGGCGATGTGCCACTGGTCGCCGACATGTCGTCGAACATCCTTTCCCGCCCGATCGACGTCTCGAAATACGGCCTGATCTACGCCGGCGCACAGAAGAACATCGGCCCTGCCGGCCTGACCATCGTCATCGTGCGCGAAGTCCTGATCGGCCAGACCGTCGCCGGCACGCCGACCATGTTCGACTATGCCATTCACGCCGAGAACGATTCGATGTACAACACGCCGCCGACCTACGCGATTTATATTGCCGGTCTCGTATTCAAGCTTCTCAAGACCAAAGGCGGACTGGCGGCGATGGAAACGGTCAATCGCGCCAAGGCGAAGCTGATCTACGACTTCCTCGACAGCTCCAGCTTCTTTGCCTCGCCGGTTGCCCCCGAAAACCGTTCGCTGATGAATATCCCGTTCACCCTCAAGGACGAATCGCTGGACGACGAGTTCATCAAGGCCGCCAAGGCGCGCGGCATGGTGCAGCTGAAGGGTCACCGCTCGGTTGGCGGCATGCGCGCGTCGATCTACAACGCCATGCCGATCGAGGGTGTGCAAACGCTGGTCGAGCTGATGAAGGATTTCGAAAAACAGCACGGCTGAAAATAACAGACAACCACGGCAAACATGCCGCGAACTCAATCCCTGCGGGACCGCGAGTACGGCGAAAAACCAGAACAGTCTTTGATGGTTTAATGCCTTTCGCCTTACCCGGCGTGTCGTTGTGGTTAAAGCTTTTTTCAAACGAATAAACCTGCCAAGGAATACAACATGGGTTGCAAAATTCAGACGCTCAACGTGATCTCCAAGAAAGGACTTTCCCTGCTGCCGGAGAGCTTCACCGTCGGTAACGATGTCGCCGATCCGGATGCCATTCTCGTCCGCTCGCAAGTCATGCACGAGATGGCGATCCCGGAAAGCGTCATGGCCATCGGCCGCGCCGGTGCCGGCACCAACAACATCCCGATCAAGGCGATGAGCGAGCGCGGCGTGGTCGTCTTCAACACGCCCGGCGCCAACGCCAACGCCGTCAAGGAACTGGTTATCTCCGGCATGTTGATGGGCACGCGCAATATCTTCCCGGCGCTGAAGTTCGTCAGCGGCCTCGTGGGCGACGACGAGTCCCTGCACAAGCAGGTCGAAGCTGGCAAGAAACACTTCGTTGGCCGTGAGCTGCGCGGCAGCACGCTCGGCATCATCGGTCTCGGCGCTATCGGCTCGATGCTTGCCAAATCAGCCATCCAGCTCGGCATGAACGTCATCGGCTACGACCCGGAAATCACCGTCGATGCTGCCTGGCGACTGCCTTCGCAGGTCAAGAAGGCGGCCAGCATCGACGTACTCGTGAAACGTGCCGACTTCGTCAGCCTGCACGTGCCGCTCCTGCCGTCGACCAAGGATCTGATCAACGCCGACCGCATCAAGCTGATGAAGAAGGGCTGCATCCTGCTCAACTTCTCGCGCGAAGGCATCGTCAACGAACCCGCCGCGCTCGACGGTCTCAACGAAGGTCGCCTGCACGCGTACGTCTGCGACTTCCCGAGCAACCTGCTGCGTACGCATCCGAACTTCGTCTCGCTGCCGCATCTGGGCGCGTCGACCGAGGAAGCCGAGGAAAACTGCGCGATCATGGTCGCTGATCAGGTCGCCGACTATCTCAAGAACGGCAATATCGTGAATTCGGTCAACTTCCCGAACATCACAATGCCGCGCGAATCCAGTTACCGCCTGGCCATCGCTAACGCCAACGTGCCAAACATGCTCGGACAGATTTCGACTTCGCTCGCCGAAGCCGGCCTGAACATCCACAACATGCTCAACAAGTCGCGCGGCGATATGGCGTTCACGCTGGTCGATGTCGACGCCCCGGTACCGCAAGCAGTCATCGACCACCTGACGGCCATCCAGGGCGTGCTGCGCGTGCGTTACCTGCCCGTCTGATCCGTTTGTAGGATTCCCTTTACCGGTATCGGGCGCCATGCGGATGCATGGCGCCCGATTTCATTTCAGCCCCTGTCTCTGTCCAAATTGCGTAGTGATCTTTCAATTTCGAACGCCTTCGCTATATTGGAATATCTCAACCCCCACTTGCTCGAGGTCAACCATGAAGAAAACAATCTCTGCTCTTGCCACCATTGCCATCGTCAGCGGCGGCCTTTCCGGCTGCGCCGAGATGAGCGAAACCCAGCGCACAACAGGCACCGGCGCAGCAATCGGGGCTGCGGCCGGAGCGGTCATTGGCGCCGCCGTCGGCGCAGGTGGTGGTTACCTGTGGTCGAAACATATGCAAGAACAAAAGGTCACCATGGAACGGGCGACGCAAGGCACCGGCGTGAACGTCACGCAAACCGCCGACAACCAGCTTAAGCTTGAGATTCCCAGTGATATTTCCTTCGATTCGGGCCGTTCCGACATCAAGCCGAGGCTGCGCCCGATCCTTGACCGCTTCGCGACCACGCTAAACCAGAACCCAGTGACCACCGTAAAAATCATCGGCCATACCGACAGCACCGGGTCGGACACGAACAATGAGCGGTTGTCGGTTAACCGAGCCATGGCGGCACGGGACTACCTTACCGCCCGAGGTGTCGCCGCCAGTCGCATCCTGATTGATGGCCGCGGCTCACGCGAGCCCATTGCCGATAATGCCAGTGCCAGTGGACGCGCGATGAACCGCCGGGTCGAGATTTTCGTTGCCGAGGCGGCCCGCTAACCCCTTCCGCCCCCTGCGCCAAGCTTTTCCGCATGGCGCAAGGGGTAGAACGCATTCCGGGTAATGCATCCGCGCAGATAACGCGCCACGACTGCCTCACCGAAACGTTGGTCGCAACGCGTAACTCATGAGAGCAACGCGCTTGACTTGGCTCACGGGATATTCACCTGGGACGACCCTCGAGCCATCGCAGAATCGCTGAAAGAATCCGCTGAGGCGAGCCAACGACGCAAGACGACGCCTTTCCGCTCGGCGATGTCGATGCTCAACTTCTACATCAACCGGGCCGGAAAACTTGTTCCGAAGGAACAACTTGTCCGCCTCGAAGACGCAAAGGACGAATTGCGTGCCCTCTTTGGACGCCCCAGAAGCATTTCACGACCCACCGGACCGGAGTCCGGAAAGCCTCGGCGGTAACGGCGGGAAAAAACGTCCGACGCAGTCCGTTTAGCATGAAAGTCGCGCCAGCGACTCACAATAGCTACCCTCCCCTTGAGGAAGAGGAAGAACGAACAAAAATATCATGTTATGAGTCGGCTTTTAAAATCATGTCCGTTCCGCGGGACTCGCGGGCGGCGCTGCGTCTTCAGCTTTCGACTTGCGCGGCCGGCGAGTCCGCGCAGCGGGCTTTTTCTCTACTTTGGCTTCCGCTGACACTGCTTCTGGCTCGACCGTTTCGGCGGCGGGCATAACGTCCGCGGCAGGCGTAGCCGGAACCTCCTTCGCACCGCCCTCGGCGGTTTTCCTGCCGCCGCGGCTGCGGCGCCTGGCCGGCGCTTTGGGCGCTGCTTCTTCCGGCGAGGGAGCGTGTTCGACCGTTAACTCCGTGACCGGCGCGGGCAAGCGGGCCGCTGCCGCGCGAAACGAAGGCGCCAGATTTCTCGTCGCGGCCGATTTCGAGCAGGCCCCGGTTCTGCGCCTCTTCGAGCAGACTGCCGAAACTGCGGAAACCGAAGTAGCTCTCGTTGAAATCAGGCTTGCGCCGTTTGATCGCCTCCTTGAGCATCGACGCCCAGATTTTGCTCGTGTCGCCGCGCTTCCAGTTCCTCCGGCGTACGTTTGGTCACCGTCTGCGCCGCACGCGGATCGCGCCGCGCCGCGCTGGCTCTCGCGCACGAGATCGTCGTAAAAAATAAATTCGTCGCAATTGGCGATCAGGAGGTCGGACGTCGATTTCTTGACACCGACGCCAATGACGTATTTGGCGTTCTCACGCAACTTCGACACCAGCGGCGAAAAATCCGAGTCGCCACTGACAATGACAAAAGTATTGACGTGCGACTTGGTGTAGCAGAGATCAAGCGCGTCAACGACCATGCGGATGTCGGCGGAATTCTTCGCCGACTGCCACACGTGCGGGATTTCAATCAGTTCGAAGTTGGCCTCGTGCATCGTCGCCTTGAACGCCTTATAGCGCTCCCAGTCGCAATACGCCTTCTTGAGGACAATGCTGCCCTTGAGCAGCGACCGCTCCAGCACCGGCTTGATGTCGAACTTCTCGTATTTGGCGTCGCGCACGCCGAGCGCGACGTTCTCAAAGTCGCAGAACATTGCCATGCTGACAGTCTCAGGCGAAGCGGCCATGTATTTCTCCAGTAAGTAGCATGCGGAAAGTATACCGCCCGGCGAGGATGTTCAGCGAACGACCATCCGCTGAAACAAGCGACATTCAGGTTTGTGCAAGCGGCAACGTATCGAGAACTGCATTTGCGGCGATAAGATCCGGAATCGAGTCGCTTTCTGCGAATCCGGAACGAACCGTCCTGAGCATATCAGCATCTTCACGGAATCGCGCATCGTCGCGTCGGTTCGCGAGGCGCACCAGCGCTGTTGCGGCGCGCAATTCGGGCAGTCGGGCCCTTTGCCTGCGTGCAACCTCCCTCGCTTGTCGGAAACATGACGCCGCCGTTTCGCCATCGTTCGGCTTCAGCGCGAGATGGCACTCGCCCCGCAACCTGAACAGCTCTGCTTCCACGTGATGGTCATCAAGTCGCTGTCCGTGGACCATAGCCTCATCGATTACTGACAAGGCGGCGCTTGGCCGGCCGGCATGCCGTAAACCATCGGCTTGGGTTTCAAGAAAAATCACGACTATCCCGTTCATCAGCAAGCGCACCGTATCGACACTTGCTTCCATCTCGGCTAACCCATCCAGGTCTCCCAACATGACGCGTGCCCAACCACGCTTTAACGTGGCCCCGACCTCCCACAACGGAAACCCATGAATACGAGCAAGCGCGATAGTCTCATCGGCCAGCGCCAAAGTTTCTTCTGGCAAACGCAGCATGCGATGCAGCACAGTATGAAAGGTCAGCGCGTAGCCTAGGCTGAAAGGATGATCGACCTGCCGCGCCGTATCGACCGCTAGACGGCCGACGTCCAACGCCCGCACCGGCTCGCCCAGCATGCACAGTGTCCACGACAGATACGCCCCGCTTGTGATATGGGCATTTTCGCCGTAACCGGCAATCAGCGCTTCGTGGTGTTCCGGTTTGTAAAGTGCCATCGCCTGGCACAGGTGATCTCTGGCCTCTTCGAATTCCCCTCGCCAGAACTGGATATTGCCTACCGCAAAATACGCCTGCTGCTTCTGTACCGGATCTCTCGAGCGTCTAGCCATTTGCAACAATTTTTTAGCCAGGTTGAGCGCTTGAGTCCAGTTTGAATGCGAACTGGTGCTGGCCCACAACCCCCACAAAGCAGTAAATGCTTCGCTGGTTGCGCCAACCTCCTCGCTCAGTTCGACTGCACGGCCATATGCTGCCCACGCTTGCGGCGACGCATACCCCTCAACGGCATAGGCAGCCATCCCGCGGCAAACCTGTAGATCAAGTTCGCACTCGGCCTGTTGCGGAAACTCTTTTGTGGCAGACAACAAGTCGAGGCCGGCGCAAGCGTGGCTGAGCGATTCTTTGTGGGCATCGTTGAGGTGAGCAAGCCGGGCCGCCTTGGCCCACCACACAATGGCGTTTTCTGGCACATTCCCTTCCGCCCAGTTGCGCGCAATCACTTCTGGCCGGGTTGAAACGATTTTCGGAAATATCGCCTCAAGGACCTGCGCGACCCTTCGATGCGTTGCCCGGCGATCGGCCAGGGTTTGCGATTCGTAGGCAGCATCCTTGAAGAGCGCATGGCGGAATTCGTACCCAACCTCCGGTGTCCCTGATATCAGGCCCGCACTCTGCAGTTGCGCCAGGGCGCTGATGATCGACAGCCGATCATCAGAATAAAGCGATTCGATCATCGCCAGGGAAATCACGCCACCTATCGTGGCCACCAGTTGGGCCAGCCCCTTGGCTTCAGCCAACGCATCGAGACGTGCTGCCAGGAGTTCCTGCAAACTGGAAGGAATCCCTACGCCAGCTCCGTCAACAGCTGACTTGGCAAGCTCTTCGGCAAAAAGGGGAATACCGTCGGCCCGTCGTACGATGCTGGACAAAATCTCGTGAGACAGTTCAAACCCTGACGATTTGACCATTTCCCGAATCTCGGCATCCTGCAGCGGATTCAGCGTCAGGCACGACACTGTCTTTTCCGGCCACGGGGAAACAAACTCCGGGCGCGCCGTCATGACAATCAGCGCAGGCGCCGATTTGTTGCCTTCGAGAAGGCGGGTCAGAAGTTCCAAAGATGTGGGATCAATCCAGTGCAGATCCTCGACAACCAGCAACAATGGCTGTGCAGACGCCGACCTGTTGAAATGCTCCAGCAATGCGGCCATTGTACGTTCGCGTTTTTGCTGCGGCGTGCACACCGGCATGCGATAAGGCGCGGCGATCGGCAAGCCGAGCAGACTGGCCAGAAGCGGAACAACGGTCGCCGAATCCGATTGTTCAACCGCGACGACGAGTCGCGCAAAATGTTTCTCCGGTGTATCGCCCGGTTAAAAACCGAATCGACGCGTACACAGGTTGATTACGGGATGAAACGGTGTCTGCCGCAATTCGGAGGCGCAGCGTAAATTGAGTATTGCGCGCGATCCTCCAATTTTTTTTCGACACAATTCATAAATCAGACGTGATTTTCCAATACCGGGATCACCGCGCAGGAGAAACGCTCTTTTTCTTCCCCGAGCAGCAGCGCTCCAGGCTTTTTCAAGCGTAGCCAGTTCTTCCGAGCGTCGATGCAGCGGCGTCAAATTATGCGCGCTGTCCAGGCGATGTGCGGCAACGTTTGCTCCAAGCAGCCGGAAAACTTTCTGCGCTTTGCTATCGCCCTCCAAGCGTATTTTGCAAGGTGTGCTGTCCACGTATCCAATAACCAGGCGATGGGTCGCCTGACTGAGCAGTACCCCGCCCGCCTCGGCCAAGGCACTCAATCGAAGGGTTAAACCGGAAACTTGCCCGAGCAAATCCGGTAGAGAAGGATCGACCCCCGTCAGCATTAAGCCCGTATGCGCCCCAATGCGCACCGAAACGCCGGGCATATCTTGATGAGCGATAGCCAGAGCAGCCCGGACAGCCTGCAGCGCAGCCTCCTCCATGGCTTTCGGGTATCCGAAATAGGCGAGAAGGCCGCCGTGATTCGTTCTAGAAACATGTCCGGAAAACGATCGAATCAAAGCGGCATTGCGCTCAAGCGGCGCAATCAGTCGCGCCATGGCCACCTCCGGATCGTCACACTCGTCCGAATCAAACTGGCAATGCAGCACCGTGACCTGTCGACGCTCTACCGCTCTTCCGCGAGAGGGTGGCGCCGTCGCTTCCGCCGAAACCTGCAAAACCACAGTCGCACCCGACTGAATGACACGCTCCAACGTCTGCGTCTTCTCCTCGGGCTGCAACCCCAAATCGGCATTCAACTTGCGACACAGTTCGTCGTACAGACCGAGCGCCGCGGCACGCTGCCCCGCGAGCACCGACGCTCTCATCGCACGGCGGTACCCAGCCTCGCTCCAAGGGTCAAGGTCAATGAATCGGCGGGCAAACTCGTATGCGCGGACAGGGAGCGACTGGCACTCGCTACAGGTCGATAAACGTTCCAGCAACCACAAGGCCCGTCGCTGCAAAGCTTCGCGCTGAAGTTGCAACCAGTCATCGAACTCGGGGCAGCCGCCAAGATAAAACTCACCCAGAAATTCACCGCGATAAAGCGCCGCGACTGCTTCCATACGCTCAATGCAGGCCATGCACACGCTAGCGGTCGGTTCAGGTGGACATTCCACCGGGAAAGCAGAAAATTCGATCAGATTGACATAGTGTCCGCTTGCCGGGTCAAATCGAATGGCGTTTCTTTCCGCGACGAGCACAGGAATCAGCGCTTGTTTGTCGCCAAAAGCACGCTGGACTTGCAAAAGGACCTGCCGAAGATTGTTCCGCGCCGCCTCGCTGTTCAGCTCTGGCCAGAAAATTTCGGCTAAACGTTCGCGAGGCCACCAAACACCAGGCTGAGCACGCAAAAACGCCAACAGCGCCTGGCCCTTGCGGGTCAGAGCAAATCTGAACGGCTGTTTTAACCGCTGGATTTCCATAGGCCCCAAAAGGGATATGGCGAGTGTCTGCGAAGGAAAAACAACGGCCATGAAGTCTCCGAAGCGATTCGGACGATACACAGCCCGACCCTTTGACTTTGCTAGGACCGTCACTTTACCAAATGAGGTTATTCCGCGGCGTAAAAATGTGCCAGTCTGACCATGAGCCTGATACGCGCGTTTCTCAGCCCCTTCACGCCATAGGACTTACCATCCCGAACCGCCATCGCTTGACGAGCCGCCGCTGCCGCTCGTTCCCCAGCCCGTCGAACCACTGCCACTTGAATTCTTTCCTGGCAGGCTTGGCACATTGGACTGTGGGATGTTTTGACTACCGCTATCAGCATCCGTTGTCACAGCAGCACCTTCAAGCGTCTTTGAATTGATGCCCTGGAGGACTTCAAGCGTCTTGTAAAAAAGCTTTATCCGCTCTTCACGATCCAGTTTCAAACGCGCTTCGGCAAGGCAACTCTGAAACAGGATATCGCGTGTCACTAGCACGTTGGGATTACGGCCACCAAGCGGTAATTCGTCGGCGTTATTGCCAAAGGAAAACCATTTGACAGCGCCGCCCGCCTGCTCGTCAATAGAAGAGTCCGGAGGAGGACCATAGCAGAAGGTACCGTCGGCATTTCTGACGATGGGTTGGCTGCTTGGCCCGATCAACGTCAAATCGGATGTCAGCGGTCCGCTTTCACGATGATGAACATCGATGTTCGCACAACCGCTTTTCAGGATAGCAAGAATCCCTAATACGATTGCACTCAGGCCTTGGCGGCCAACATTCGTCATGCCTCTCTCCTTGAATGCCATACCAATGCCATCAACCTCATCGGTCGATCTTGATCGCTTCAGCCAGTGCCCCACTGATTCTCCGGCGACAACGCAGCTGAAGCAATCGCAAATGTGGTTAAAGGCAGCCCTCAAATTGCATGTGGAATCCTGGCTTCTGGCGAACCTTGGCGCTTGCATTGGCCTGTATTTTCATGCCTTTACATTTGTCATAAGTATTAATGATCTGATGCAATGCAATCGGACAAGCAACGCCCGTAACCGTCGAAATGGCATCGGCCACCGGATCCTCAACGCCACCGCCGGCGGCATCCATCGCTGCGGCAAGAGGCTCACAAACCACCAGCGGCCCGACCTTCGTCATCAAATCGCGCTGTAGCGACTCGGTAATCACGAAACGGCAGCTGACCCCTTCTCCGATGGGTACGCCGAATTTCTTGTCGGTGTGCGATTTGCACTCGATCTTGTTCCCGGCAATATCGATCGCACTAGCCCTGGGGACAACTAATGAAGCGCCGACAAACACCAAGCTGGACAGACAAATCTTTAAAAATCGCGACATTTAATTCTCCTCGAGATGGAATACAAATGAACCCACAGTCTCTGTACCCTGTCACGGCGGAAACGGATCGCTGTATTGATCTGTCTCGATGCGCAAAGGGTCATGCGCTGCGTTCGCCGAACGACGAAGACCCGTTGTATCAACGAAGCGTTATCGCACCGTTAGTGCGAATTTTTCACACTTCGACTCATTAGAGAAATGGTTGCACACAAGGCTGGGGAATGATTCAGCGCATCATCGACAGGTTGAATTCGGAACATTTTCAGTTCAACGACAGACTGAACCGGATCAATTCCAGATTTATGTGCTGATGCAACCTGCCTATGCACACTAGTTATTGGCTGCGGGTTTATTCTTTTCTGCGGAATTCAGACGGCTGAACGCAAGCCCGTGAAATAGGAGTCGATAATACCTGGGCCGTAGCTGGCCAACGGGAAGAGCGTTTTATCCAGCGTCCAGTTCATCACCAGGCCATCGACTACCGCAATCAGGCCGACGGCTGCGATACGTGGATCGAGAGATGCGGGCAAAAAACCCTTTTCCTGCGCCTTGCGAAAGCATTCTTCGGAAATCGTCAGATAGCGATTGCCGCATTCAAGATGCAAATCGCGAATCGCCGCCATTTCACCGACGTACTCGCATTTATGCCCGGAAATTTCGATGATGCGGTAATAACGCGGATCGTTCGCCACCCGATCGATGAAGTACAGTGCCAGCTTGCGGATCAGTTCGATCCGGATTCGCGTTGTTCTCGGCTTCCAACTCAGCCAATTTTAGTTCGAGCAGACCGAACACTCGTTGGATCATTGCGTCGAACAGGTCGGCCTTGTTCTCGAAGTGCCAATAGATCGCCCCCCGGGTCACCCCGGCCGCCTTCGCAATCTCGGCCAGCGATGTCCGGCTGACACCGTGCTCCTGAAATACCACTTCTGCCGCATCCAGAATCGCGTTGCGCGTTTCTTGAGCTTCTTCCTTGGTCTTTCTGACCATCTAACACCTTCCGCCTGTCCGGTAAAACCAATAGCAAATTATTGCCCGGCCTTTACATACATTCACGCCTGTATGTAAAATCCTGTTTTATATTTTCGCGCTTTCGAAATTTTGTCACCTCGGAGCGCTCAAATCGATCTGAAGCACCACAGCCGTCTCGCCTCAAAACCCTCGCGGAGAAAACCCATGATTTGCGGCACCTATCCCGGTTTCCGAACCCTTTTCCCAATAATAGGCGCGGCTGCCGTAAGCATGGCACTGATGCTCGCGGCCTGTGGCAAGCCACCGGCAAGCAGCAACGGCATGCTCGGCGGCCCGGTACCGGTTTCGATCATTACTACAAAAGCGGAAGAACTCCCGGTCAATCTTGAATACCCTGCGCAAACTCAGGGAATCCGGGAAGCGGAGGTTCGCGCCCGCGTTTCCGGCATCCTGAAGAAGCGTAATTATGTTGAAGGCAGCAAGGTAAAAGCCGGTCAATCGCTATTTACCATTGACCCAGCCCCATTCGAAGCGGCCCTGGCCAGCAGCGAAGCCGACGTCGCGGCGGCCAAGGCCCGCGCCGAACAGGCCGAACGCGACGCAGCACGCCTCGCCCCCCTGGTCGAGGCCAAAGCGATCAGCCGCAAGGAGTTTGACGATGCGACTTCGGCCAAAGCAATTGCTGCCGCCGATCTCCTAGCCGCCAAGGCCCGACTGAAGCAAGCTCGGCTCAATCTCGAATGGACGCGCGTCGAATCACCGATCGCTGGCACCACCAGCCGAGCCCTGAAATCGGAAGGTTCCCTGATTTCCGGTCCGGACATTCTGCTCACCACGGTGACCCAGAGCGATCCGATCCAGATCATCTATGGCATCCCGGATAACGAAAGGCTGAAACTGCGCAAGGAAAACGATGCCGGCCACCTGCAATGGCCGCTATATGGACGTTTCCAGGTCAGCGTTGTGCTTGCCGACGGCAGTGAGTACAAACAAACCGGGCATTCCGACTTTTCCGATCTGCGCGTTTCCCGCGAAACCGGCAGCAACGAAGCGCGCGCCGAACTGCCCAATCCCGACGGCATACTGCAACCGTGACAGTTCGTTCGTGTCCGGCTTTCGGGAGCCGTGCGCAAAGGCGCCTTCCGCATCCCGCAACGCGCCGTACTCGAAGGCCCGCAGGGCAAATTCGTCTTTGTCGTCGGCAAGGAGAACAAAGCCGAAGTCCGGCCGGTCGCCACCGGAGACTGGATCGGCAACGATGTCGTCGTAACCAGCGGCATTGCCGCCGGCGATCAGGTGATCGTCGACGGGGTGCTCAAGCTCGGTCCGGGCGCGCCGGTCCAGGTCGCGGCGCCACCTGTCGCAGCGCCGACTGAAACCAAGCTAGGGAACTGACCATGTTCTCGCGCTTCTTCATCAACCGTCCCATCTTCGCGATGGTGATCTCGATCTTCATCGTGATCGCCGGCCTCGCTGCCATGCGCGGCTTGCCCATCGCCCAATACCCAGAGATCGCGCCACCGCAGGTGCAGGTTTCGGCCGTCTATCCCGGCGCTTCCGCCGACGTGCTAGAAAAAACCGTTGCCGCGCCACTGGAAACGCAGATCAACGGCGTCGAAGGCATGATCTACATGAACTCGACTTCGGCTTCCAACGGCCGCGTCGAGATCAACGTCACCTTTGACATCGGCACCGATATCGACCAAGCCGTCATCAACGTGAACAACCGGGTCAAGCAGGCCGAGGCCCGTCTCCCTCAGGAAGTCCACCGGCAAGGCATTCAGGTCGAGAAAAATTCCAGTTCTTTCCTGCAGGTGCTGGCCTTCACCTCGCCCGATGGGCGCTACGACGATCTTTACACCAGCAACTATGTGACCCTGAACGTACTCGACGTACTCAAGCGCGTTCCGGGAACGACCAACGTCCAGATCTTCGGCGCCAAGGATTATTCAATGCGGATCTGGCTCAAGCCGGACCGGCTAGCCGAGTTCAAGCTGGCAACCGCAGATATCGTGCGCGCTATCAACGAACAGAACGCCCAGTACGCTGTGGGCCGTATCGGTCAGCCACCGGTCGCCAACGGCCAGGAGATGGCGCTGACGGTCAACGCGGAAGGCCGGCTGGCGAACGTCGAGGAATTCGAGAAGATCGTGATCCGCGCTTCGCCCGACGGCGCCATGCTGCGCCTAAAGGATGTCGCCCGCGTCGAGCTCGGCGCCAAGGATTACGACTTCATCGGACGACGCAATGGACAACCGGCAACCCTCGTCGGCGTCTTTCTCAAGCCCGGCGCCAACGCGCTCGACACCGCCGAGGCAGTCACGAAAACCGTTGATGAGCTTTCGAATAGGTTCCCTGATGGCCTGACTTACTCGGTGGCTTATGACACGACCAACTTCGTGAAGGTCTCGATCCGCGAGGTATTGAAGACACTTGGTGAAGCCATGGTTCTTGTCTTCCTCGTCGTTTTCCTCTTCCTGCAAAACTGGCGAGCGACACTGATCCCGACCTTGGCTGTGCCGGTATCGTTGATCGGAACTTTCGCCGGCCTGCTCATGCTCGGCTACTCGATCAACACGCTGACCCTGTTCGGCATGGTGCTGGCCATCGGAATCGTTGTCGATGATGCCATCGTCGTTCTTGAGAACGTCGAGCGCATCATGCACGAGGAACAATTGCCGGCAAAAACGGCGGCGATTCAGGCGATGCGCGAAGTCACCGGACCGGTCATTGCCACCACCCTGGTCATGGTCGCCGCGTTCATTCCAATCGCGTTTCTTGGCGGCCTGACCGGCGAACTCTACCGCCAGTTTGCCGTCACCATCTCCATTTCAGTGTCCATTTCCAGCCTGGTCGCGCTCAGTCTCACCCCTTCCTTGTGCGTGCTCATCCTGAAAAACGAGCATAAATCCGGCAACCGTTTCTTCGTGGCGTTCAACGCCTGGTTTACCCGGATCACCCACCGCTATTCGGCGGGTGTCGCCTGGATGATCCGCCGCGGCGCTCTCGGTTTGATCCTTTTCAGCGGCATGGTCCTACTCGCCGGCGGTCTGTGGAAACTGACGCCGGGCAGCCTCGTTCCGGATGAAGACCAGGGTTACTACATCACGGCGGTCTACCTGCCCGACGGCGCCTCGCTCGAACGCACCGACCGCATCGTACGCGAGGTAGAAAGCATCATTCGCCAGAACCCGAATGTGGAAAACACGATCGTCTTTACAGGCTTCGACTTCATCGGCGGCAGTTTCAAGAACAACGCGGCCACATTCTTCGTCGCCCTAAAGCACTGGGACGAACGTCAGATGCCGTCCTCGGCCATGGTCGGCGAGCTGTACATGAAGACCGCGCACATCAAGGAAGCGCTCGTGCTCGCCTTCGGCCCGCCGGCCATCTTCGGCCTCGGCAATTCGGGCGGCTTCGAGTTCTATCTGCAGAACCGCGGCGAGGGTGACGCCAAACGCCTGGCCGAGGTCAGCCAGCAATTCATCGGCAAGCTTCAAGCCGATAAAAACATCGGCATGGTCTCCTCGCTCTGGCACGCCAGCGTTCCGCAACTCTTCGTGGATGTCGACCGGGAAAAAGCCAAGACGCTCGGCGTCCCGCTCGACAGCCTGTTCGACACGCTCTCGGCCACGCTCGGCACCTACTACGTCAACGACTTCAACAAATACGGCCGTACCTGGCAAGTGCTAATGTCGGCCGAATCGCAATACCGCAATCGTCCGGAAGCCATCGGCGGCATGTACGTGCGATCGGACCGCGGCCAGATGGTGCCGCTGGCTTCCTTGGCGCAAATCCGGCAGACGACCGGGCCGGAAACGCTGGAACGCTTCAACAATCTGCCTTCGGTGAAAATTATCGGCTCCGGCGCACCCGGTATTTCTTCTGGGCAGGTTATCGCGGAAGTCGAACGGATTGCCCGCGAGACCCTGCCCGCCGACTTCAGTTTCGACTGGGGTGGCGCCTCCTATCAGGAGAAGAACACCAGCGGCGCGTCGACCTACGCTCTCCTCGTCGGCGCGCTGATGGTCTTCCTGATCCTTGCAGCGCAATACGAACGCTGGTCGCTGCCGTTGGGCGTGATGCTGGCGCTGCCTTTCGGCACCTTCGGCGCACTCGCTGCCGTCTGGCTGCGCGGCATGACCAACGACGTGTACTTCCAGATCGGCCTGGTGACCCTGCTCGGCCTGGCCGCCAAAAACGCCATCCTGATCGTCGAATACGCGTTATACAAACACGAGGAAGGCATGAGTGCTGCGGCTGCCGCGATCGAAGCAGCACGCCTGCGCTTCCGTCCGATCCTGATGACCTCGCTGGCCTTCATCCTCGGTGTCCTGCCGCTCGCGCTCTCGCACGGCGCCGGGGCCGGGGCGCGCATGGCGGTGGGCACCGGCGTTGCTGGCGGCATGCTGGCCGCAACCTTCCTCGCCATCTTTTTCGTGCCACTGTTTTTCCGCGTGATCACCGAACGCAAGCTGAGTGAAAAGGGCAGTACCGACGAATTCTTTGAGGAAATCCGGGAAACCCATGCCAAGGCCCATGACAAGATGATGAAACGGATCGCGCGCGAGGAAGCCACGAAAGAGGACGATTGATTCGATGAAGACACCCACCCTTTCCCCCCGTCTGGCAGCGCTGCTGAGCGTTGCCTTTCTCGCCGGTTGTGCCGTCGGACCCGATTATGAACGCCCGTTTTTCGAACTGCCGACAAGCTGGTTTGCCACAAAAGCCGAGTTAGCCGAAACCGGCCAACTACGCAAGGCGGAAACCGCCGGCGAACGCTGGTGGTCGCTCTACGCCGACCCGACACTCGATCAACTGATCGACGAGGCGCTGGTGCATAATGCCGACGCCGCCGTTGCCGCCGCACGCGTTCTCGAAGCACGCGCCATCGCCCGGATTACTGATAGCGACCTGTACCCGAGCATCACCGGCGGAATTTCCGGGAACCGCAGCCAGAACAGTTTGGCGGGCACCATCCCGCGCTCCCCAAGCCAGCCGCGTATCCAGAACGATACTCGGGCGACAATCGACGCCAGTTACGAAATCGATTTCTGGGGTAAATACCGGCGCGCCAGCGAAGCTGCCCGCGCCGACCTGCTTGCGGCCGAATCCTCGCGCGACGCGGTCCGTCTATCGCTGACTGCGCAGGTGGCACAGGAGTATTTCGCCCTGATCGCCGCCGACGCTGCTGTCACCATTACCGAACGCACCCTGCAATCGCGAAAGGAAACCCTCGACCTGTTCACAAAGCGTTTCGAAGCCGGAACACTCTCCGAATTCGATCTGCGTCAAGCCGAGGCCGAGGAAGCCGCAACGCGCTCGCAACTCGCCGGACGAATCCAGCAACAGGACCACGATGAGAGCACACTGGCGCTCTTGCTCGGCCGCTCGCCGCGTGAAGTCATGAACGGAAGTATCGAACGCAGTACCAGCAAAACTTTTGGCCCCACGGAAGTCGCGGAAGTCATCATTCCTGCCGGCCTGCCCTCTGATCTGCTCCTGCGCCGCCCCGATCTACGCGAGGCCGAAGCCGGACTGATCGCGGCCAACGCCCGCATCGGCGCGGCCCGTGCCCAATACTTCCCCACCATTGGTTTGACCGCCTATCTGGGCAGCGAAAGCACTCAATTCTCGAAGCTATTCACCGGCCCGGCCGGCATCTTTTATTTTGCCGCCGCGATTACTCAGCCGATCTGGAACGCCGGGCGTATTGGTGCCAATGTGGATGCCAGCGAGGCCAGTCGCGACCAAGCGCTGGCGCAATACCGCAAGGCGGTCGCCAGCGCCTTCAAGGACGTCCGCGACGCGCTGGCAGCCGAGAGCACCCGCGCCGCTGCACTCGGCAAGGCACTCGAACTCGCGCGACTGCGTTTCGATGCCGGCATCGCCAGCCGTCTCGATGTCCTCGATGTCGAACGCAACTTGCTCGCCGCCGAGATCGCCCGCGCTGACGCGGAACGCGCTAGCAAGGCGGCCCTGGCCGACACCTTCAAAGCCCTCGGTGGCGGCTGGAAGCGCGACGACGCCGAAAATCAACCCGAACAACGGAAGGCAGAAGGCTGAACCACACCTCGCCCACTGGTAAATACTCATTACAAAACTTTTCCCCGACAACATTGTTTCATCGCTGAATTTACAATACCCGACAATTCTGGTCTGGAGTTCCCCCATGGCTTTTGCTCGATTTTCATCAACCCGAACCGGGTTATCTTTCCCCCTTTCCGCTATCTCATTGGCATGCACCCTCCTGTTCTCGGCGTGCGCCAAGCAAGCAGAGGCTCCCAAGGCGGCCACACCGCCCGCCATTCCGGTCACGGTGATCGAAGTTCAGGCGCAAAAACTGCCGACGACGATCGAGTTGATGGCACAAACCGAAGGTGCCAAGGAAACCGAAGTCCGTGCGCGCGTCGGCGGCATTCTGCTTAAACGCTTCTATGAGGAAGGGGCCCCGGTCAAGGAAGGTACCCCGCTCTTCCAGATCGATCCTGCCCCGTATACGCTGGCACTCGCCGAGGCCAAGGCAAAGGCCGCGCAGACGGCGCGCGAGGAGAAGCGCCTGAAAGGGCTCCTGTCGCGCCAGGCGATCAGCCAGAAAGAATATGACGACGCCGCGTCGGCAAACGCCATGGCGCAAGCGGCATTCAAGCAGGCGCAACTCAACCTCTCGTGGACAAAGGTCACCGCACCGGTATCGGGCGTGACCGGCCGCGCGCTCAAATCCGAGGGCAGTTTGATCGGATCCGCGGACGCCTCCGCGATGACTTCGATCTATCAGACGAATCCGATGTGGGTCCGGTTCGGCCTCTCCGAATCCGACACATCGAAACTCCCGGGCCGTCAGCTTAAGGCCGAAATGATTGGCCACGTCGATCTGATCCTCCCGGACGGTAGTGTTTACGATCAACCCGGCAAGATCAATTTCCTCGCATCGACAGTTGATACGACACTTGGCACACAACAATTGCGCGCCGAATTCGACAACAAGGACGGAAAACTGCTTCCTGGCCAGTTTGTCAGCGTGCGCCTCCAGATCGATGAGCGCGAGAGCGTATTCCTGGTGCCGCAAGCGGCTGTCCTGCAGACCGAGCAGGCACGTCTCGTGATGCTTGCCGGCCCGGACGACAAGGTTAGCCCCCGCCCCGTCGAGACGGCCGAATGGCTTGGAAAGAATTGGGTGATCACGAAAGGGCTGCAAGCCGGGGACAAGGTTATCGTCGATAACCTGATGAAACTGCGTCCCGGCGCCACGGTCGCGCCGCACCCGCCGCAGGCACCGCAACAGCCTGCTTCTGCGAAGCCATAAGCCCGCGCCAGAAAGAAACGAGCACCGACATGTCACGCTTTTTTATCAGCCGGCCGATATTTGCATCGGTCATCTCGATTGTCATTGTCATTGCCGGGATCATGGCCGCACGCGGCCTGCCCGTTGCCCAATACCCGGAAATCGCGCCGCCGACGGTGGTCATTTCCGCCTCCTATCCGGGGGCCTCGGCCGAAACCGTGTCCCGCACCGTTGCCGGCCCGATCGAGGAGCAGCTTTCCGGGATCGAAGGCTTAATGTACTTCAGTTCCTCCGCCGCCTCGAACGGGGGCTTGTCGATCGTTGCCACCTTCGAAGTCGGCACCAACATCGACATGGCCACGGTTAACGTCAATAACCGGTTCAAGATCGCCGAGCCGCGCCTTCCCGACGTCGTCCGGCAGTACGGCGTCACCGTGGCCAAGCGCTCGAACGATATCCTGCTCGTTACCACACTCACCTCACCGGACAACAGCCTGACGCCGCTTTACTTATCCAACTATGCGCTGATCAACATCCTGGACGATCTGAAGCGGATTCCCGGTGTCGGCGATGCCCAAATCTTCGGGGCACTCGATTATTCGATGCGCCTCTGGCTCAAGCCCGACAAGATGGCGCAACTGGGTGTCACGACCACCGAAATCGCCGCTGCCGTGGCGGCGCAAAACAAACAGAATGCTGCCGGCAAGATCGGCCAGGAACCGGCACCTGATGGCCAGCAGCTGGTCTACACGGTCACCGCCAAGGGCCGGTTAAATACCCCGGAGGAATTCGGAAACATCGTCATCCGGGCGGACGGTTCGAAGGGAATCCTCAAGCTCAAGGATGTCGCCAGAATCGAACTCGGCGCGCAAACCTACGACGCGAGCACGGCCCTGCTCGGCAAGCCGGTGGTGGGGGTCGGTGTTTTCCTGCAGTCAGGGGCCAATGCGCTCGACGTCAGCAAGCTTGTCCGGAACCGGATGGTAGAACTCAAGCAGAGCTTCCCGCCCGGCATGGACTATGTCATCCCATTCGATACGACCAAGTTTGTTCAAGCGTCAATCCGCGAAGTGGTTTATACGCTACTTGAAGCTTTGGTCATGGTTGCCCTGGTCGTTTTCGTCTTTTTGCAGAATTGGCGGGCAACGCTCATTCCCCTGGTTGCCGTACCGGTTTCCCTGATCGGCGCCTTTGCTGGCCTTTGGCTGTTCGGATTTTCGATCAACACGTTGACATTGTTTGCCATGGTGCTGTCTATCGGCATCGTCGTTGACGATGCCATCGTCGTTCTCGAAAACGTTGAACGGCTGATCTGGGAACAAAAAATTGCGCCGCGTGCCGCCGCCATCGAAGCCATGCGCGAAGTTTCCAGCGCAATCGTCGCCATCGTCCTGGTGCTCTGCGCCGTATTCATCCCGGTCGCGTTCCTCGGCGGCATTGCTGGCAAGCTTTACCAGCAATTTGCCGTCACCGTGGCCATCTCGGTCTCGCTTTCCGGCATTGTCGCCCTAACGCTAACCCCGGCGTTATGCGCCCTGTTGTTGAAAAGTAAAAACGAAGAACCGGCCTTCTTCCGCCCGTTCAATCGCTTTTTCGAAGCATTGACGCGAGGCTACACAGCGACCGTCAACAAGACCCTCCATCACCGGATCATCGGCACCATTGCCTGCCTGATCATCGTCGGCGGGGGCATTGCCATGTTCCGCGCTGTCCCCGGCAGTTTCGTCCCCGCCGAAGACCAGGGCTATCTGATCAGCGCACTGATGCTGCCGGATGGCGCCAGCCTGCAGCGCACCCGCGCCACCGGCGACCAGTTCCAGAAGATGCTCAAGCAAGACCCCTCGGTCGACAAAGTTTTTGTCATCTCGGGCAATGACATCGTTGGCGGCGGCATCAAATCGAACGCCGGCACAGTCTTCGTCCCGCTGGTCGACTGGAGTGAGCGGACGACCGAAGCCGGCGCGCTTGCCAAGAAATTTTCCGGACTGGGCATGGCATTGCCTGACGGTCTGGCGCTGGTCTTCAATCCGCCAGCGATTCGCGGCCTGGGCGCGGCAGGAGGATTCGAGGCCTATATCCAGGCGCGCGGCGATAACAGCCCGCAGAAATTGGCCGGCGTCCTACAGCAATTCATCGAGGCGCTCAAGAAACGGCCCGAGCTATCCGGAATCAACACCTTCTTCCGGCCAACGTCACCGCAAGTGCACGTCGAGGTCAACGAAGCCAAAGCCACCGCTCTGGGTGTTGCCATCAGCGATGTCTATCAGACCCTGCAGGCGACACTGGGCTCGCTTTACGTCAATGACTTCAACCTCAATGGCCGCACCTACCGCGTGCAGATGCAGGCCGATGCGCGCTATCGCTCGCGACCCGAGGATATCGGCAAGATGTACGTTCGTTCCGCCAACGGCGCCATGATCCCGGTATCGACCCTGATCAAGGTCAAAACGGTCGTCGGGCCGGAGCAACTCGAACGCTTCAACGGTTTCCTGGCCGCCAAGGTCATGGGCAACGCGGCGGCCGATGTCAGCACTGGCGACGCTCTAAAGATCGTTGAGGAAGTCGCGAAAGATACGTTGCCGGAAGGCTACCAGCTCTCCTGGACCGGCCAGGCCTACCAGGAAAAACGCGCCGGGGTCACTTCGGCCATCGCTTTCGGCTTCGGCATTCTCATGGTCTTCCTGATCCTCGCCGCGCAGTACGAACGCTGGTCGCTGCCGCTGGCCGTCATCATGGCGGTGCCCTTTGCTCTCTTCGGCGCCCTGGCGGCCGTCATGGTGCGCGGCATGCCCAACGACATCTATTTCCAGATCGGCCTCGTCGTGCTGATCGGCCTAGCGGCCAAGAACGCGATTTTGATCGTCGAGTTCGCCGCGCAAAAACGGGCCGAGGGCATGTCTGTCCGTGAAGCGGCGCTGGAAGGCGCACGTCTGCGTTTCCGCCCCATCGTCATGACTTCGGTGGCGTTCATTCTCGGCGTCGTGCCGCTGATCAAGGCCAGCGGCGCCGGCGCCGCCGCCCGCAAATCGATGGGCACCGGCGTGTTTGGCGGGATGATCGCCGCCACCTTCATCGCCACGATCTTCATTCCCATGTTCTTCAGCTGGCTGTCCGGTCGCCGCCGCGAGACGCCCGATAACACGGCCCCTGCCACCGAAGAGGAGAACGCCTGATGTGCACCAACGACACCTCCCGCCGCCCCGGCCTAGCCATAGCTGCGTCGCTCGCGGTCCTGCTGGCTGGCTGCGCGGTCGGGCCCGATTACCAGCGCCCTGACGCTGCGCTTCCCGGCGAATTCACCGTTGCCGCGACGCCGACGCCGGCCGCAGCGGCGATCCAACAGGACTGGTGGACGCTGTTCCGAGACGACACGCTGAACGGACTGGTCGCGCAAGCGCTGGCGCATAACCACGATCTGCGCGCCGCCATTGCCCGCGTGGAAGAAGCCGAAGGTCTGGCGCGCGAGGCCAAAGCCACCTTCTTCCCGCAAATCGACCTGAGTGCGGGCTCATCGCGCAGCCAGGTCAGCGCGGTAACGGCAACGCCCTTGTCGGCCAATTCGTCCCGTCTGCGCGACTCGCGCAAGGCGGCGCTCGGCACCAGCTTCGAAATCGACGTCTGGGGCAAGCTGCGCCGCGCCGACGAGGCGGCCCGCGCTCAGCTCCTTGCCAGCCGTTACGCACAAGACACGGTCCGGCTCTCGGTCACCAGTCTGGTCACCAGCGGCTATCTGGCGCTGCGTGCCGCCGATGCCGGCATCGCGTTGACGAAAGATACGCTCGATCTGCGGGCGAAAAGCCGCGATATCGTCAAGAGCCGCCTTGACGCCGGTGCGGTCTCGCCGATCGAGTACTACCAGGCAGACAGCAGCCTCGCCGCCGCCGAAGCTCAACTGGCCGAATTACGCCGAACCCGGGCGCTGTCCCAGAGCCAGTTGGCCCTACTGACCGGGCAACCCGGCCTGCAACTCGATCCGGGCGACTTGCGGCAACTGCCCTTTCCGCCGGTGCCGCCAGCGGGCCTTCCGTCCGAGTTGCTGGAAAGGCGACCGGACATCCGCCAAGCTGAAGAAACCCTGGTTTCTGCCAACGCCCAGATCGGCGTCGCCAAGGCGGCGCTCTTCCCCAGACTGACCCTGACCGGCAGCTTGGGCAGCGAAAGCGCCGCGCTGGCCAACCTCTTCACCAGTGCTGCCCGTACCTGGTCGCTCGGTCTGGCAGCGGCAATGCCGATCTTCGATGCGGGACGCAACTCGGCGCGGATCGATCAGGCTACCGCCCGGCAGAAGCAATCTCTAGTCGCCTACCAGAAGACGGTGCAAACGGCATTCAAGGAAGTCAATGATGCCCTGGTCGGCCTGCGCGAAAACGCCGAAAGCGAGCAATCGCAAAATCGCCGTGTGGAAGGCGCCAACAAGACCCTCGAACTCGCGCAAATCCGCTACGAAGCCGGATACTCGGGATTTCTCGATGTGTTGGACGCGCAACGCAGCGCCAACGACGCTGCGCTGGCCGCCGTCTCCACGCGACAAGCCCGGCTCAATTCCGCCGTCGATCTCTTCAAGGCACTCGGCGGCGGCTGGACAGCCAAAGAAGGCAAACCTGCCGCAAGGGCTTCCGCTGAACCCTAAACGGCACCCGCGATGCACACTGGCAGAGTGCTAAGCGGCTTGCCACCGGCGATTCCGGATTGAGTACGACCGCGCTCAGTCTCGTCATTGCCGGCGCCTTGATCCATGCGCTGTGGAACCTCCTAGCCAAGAAAGCGGCCGGCGGCCTGCCCTTTGTCTGGCTGTTCGGCATCGTCAGCCTGATCGTGGCGCTGCCGTTCGGCATCTACGCCGGATTCAGGCATGCCGCCCAGTTGAACGCCGTGGCCTGGCTTGCGATTGCCTCAAGCGCCGTCGTTCATGCCGTCTATTCGCTGATCCTGCAAAAGGGGTACCGGGAAAGCCACTTCTCGCTCGTCTATCCGCTCGCGCGCGGCACCGGGCCGCTTTTCGCCGTGCTTGGCGCCATCCTCCTGCTCGGCGAAACCCCGAACCTGCCGGGCTGGCTCGGCATTTTCGCCATCGTCTGCGGCGTGCTGCTGATTTCCGATTTCGCCCGCACGCTGGCCGCACCGACGCCGCTCATCCAGGCCGGGCTTCTGTGGGGCGGCCTGACCGGCCTCTGCATCGCGGCCTACACCCTGATCGACGGCTGGGCGATCAAGCGCCTCGGACTAGCGCCGATCCTCTATTACTTTCTGGGACTCTGCCTGCGTACCGCCCTCCTGACGCCGCAAGCGCTGCTCGAGCTTCCAAGCGTACGGATGCAATGGCAGAGAAACCGACGCCATATCATCGCCGTCGGCATCCTGTCGCCACTGGCCTATTTGCTGATCCTGTTCGCGATGACCGAAGCGCCGCTGAGCTACATCGCGCCGGCCCGCGAAATCTCCATGCTTGCCGGCGTCCTGATCGGCGCCAATCTGCTGCGCGAGGGACTGACCGCTTCGCGCCTCCTCGGCACCGCCGCCATGGTCGGCGGCGTCATCCTGCTGGCGCTCGCCTGAAGCAAGGCAAGCAAACGATCAAACGGCGCCGTGGTTCGTCCGTTTGTTGGCGTTGGTCTGACCCATCATGGTGTCGATGGTCGATTCCGGATACTTGAACGCCGTATCCTGAAGCCCTTCGAGCAGCGTCACCACCTTCTCGGCAGCCGCCTGCCCTTTGAAGTCGCCCTTCTCGAGCCCCGCCATTTCGGACAGCTCCGTCCACACCATGCCCTGAACCATGGGTATGAAGACGAATTTCGCGCCGTTGACGGTAGCGATAAACGAACTATCGATATTCACCGTAAACAGGATCGCCAAGGTATCAGTATCCAGCGCCGGGCCGATCTTTTCGACGAGCATCGGCAACTCCTGCAACTCGTCGAGTGAACCGGCAAGGAATTTGATTTTGTCGGCGCTGGTGAGCAAGATCACCTGCTTGAGGACGTTCTGAGGCGGCTTGCGGCGGCCTACGGCGTCGGCGACTTCCCCTTCCTTGATGACGAACTCGCCGCGATACGCCTGCAAACCACCTGCGGGCGCGTCCTCACAGAAATTCTCGTTGAAGAAAAGGGGTTTGTACTGCGCCATCAGCGGGGGTGCAAAAGTCATTTCACGAACTCCTCAAGATTGATTGAAAACGGAACCGAGGAATTCCCATGCAACAATCACGCCAAAATACTTAATCATTTAATATCAACAAGTTGCAGATATGCACTTTAAAAGTGTAGTTTTTGCGACAGGAACATTCGCATTCAAGCCGGACATTACAACACCCCACGCCCCTATCCTTGCGACGCTGGAAATTGAAACCGATCGTACGGAGCACTTGCGTAAGCCATCAGAAAAATTCGGCTTAGAACCAACATCAACTTTGCCGAAATTGAATTTCCCGGCTCAGTTTATTTTTGCATCCATCATTCCGTCATCTACTATGAAAAATTTGGGAATCCCCTCTCAAAGTTAGTCAAATCAGGAAGGAGCAAGGATAGGCATGCTTCGTCAAAACACTGCCCGCCGTGTCTGTGCTTGCTTTCTGTTGCTGTTCTTGGCACTTTCTGGACCACTTCTGGCCGAAGTCAAAACCAGCGCCTTGATGACACCAGAACTCCTTGAGAAAGTTCGCAAGGAAAACAGTGAGTGTTTTGCCTGTCACTCTGCGGAAGGATTGAAAACCCTTCCACAAGACCGCTTGGCGAATTCTGATATCGCCAAGCTGCGTTCGCTTCTCCACGTTCCGAATGTCTTTTTTGGCTCCAACCATGGCCTGATGGAATGCAAGCAATACCATGGGCAAGGCTACCTTGATTTTCCGCATGCGGCAGATGCCAAGAATAATCTAAGCCCGTGTGAGGAATGCCATGCCGTCAAGGTTCTGCGGATCGAGCAACAATTCGATAAATCCGTGCATGCGGCAAACCTCAAGGACCAATTCACGTGCTCAACATGCCATAAACCTCATGTCGACTTGATTGCGTCCAAGCTGGTTGATCCTCGCAAGATCGTTGGGCAGGATAACCGGCATTGTCTGGCTTGCCACGATTCCGATCTGGAGTTTGCAAAATTCTCCCCTCTCGACAAAAAGACAAATCATAAAAAGTCACGTCCGGACATAGACAGCGTCCACGAATGGCTTCCCAACACGCGCCTACACTGGAAAGCAGTTCGTTGCGTCGAGTGCCACACGCCGCCCGGGAAGTTTCTTTCGCATGAAATTCTCGACAAGACGAGGGCGGAAAAGAAATGCGTCGCCTGCCATAGCGTCGAGAACTCGCTCAAATCCCGCCTGTACAGACATCTAGTCAGTGAAGAAGTTGAAAGGCTCGGCTTTGCCAATAGTGTCATTCTTGCCAATACCTACGTTCTCGGCGCGACCCGAAACCATTTAATCGATTCGCTGCTGATGATCGCCTTTGCCGCGATGCTGATTGGCCTGCTAGCCCACGGTATTGGGCGAATCGTCGCCCGCATCCTGAAAAGGAGAAAGAACAATGGCTAAGCGCGAATACCTCATTCCAACGTGGATTCGCGTCTAGCACTGGACCAATGCCTTGCTTGTCCTAACACTAGCAGTCACTGGAATCAACCTGCACTTCGCCAACCCGAACATGATGCTTGTTGAATTTTCCCTGGCCGTGCGGATTCACAACATCGCTGGCGTGGCACTGATTGCCGACTATATGTTTTTTATCATCGCAAATATTGTCAGCGGCAACTGGTGGCAATTCATCCCCAAACCGCCCGGTATCCTGCGACGCGTTATCGATCAGGCCCAATGGTACGCCTTCGGCATTTTCAGAGGTAACCCCCACCCGCACAAACCATCGAAAGAAGAACATTTCAACGCGTTGCAAGCCATCACCTACTGGAGTGTCATGTATCTCCTGATGCCCATCATTCTGACTACCGGTCTGATCTACCTTTACCCCGAACTCGCCCCTGACAAATTATTCGGCTTTGACGGCCTTCTGCCGGTTGCGATGTTGCATTACCTGTCCGCCGCGATGCTTCTGTTGTTCATGCTTTCACACATCTATTTGGGCACACCCGGCAACACTGTCGGCCAGATGTTCAAAATGATGATTACCGGCTGGCACGAGCACCCAGATGATAGTGCGTGATTCTTTCAGGCTTCCATTGATAGTTACCAGGAGGAGTAAATGATGAAAATCCTTAAACCCCATGCATTTGTGATGACTATCGCCGCTTTGGCATGCTCCAGCGTTTTTGCAGCGGAAAAGCCCAAGGCTTTCAAGCCAGTGACAGTCACGGCAATAAAAACAGCGACAGCCCCAAAGTTCGATGGCCTTGCTGATGATGCGGTCTGGAAAACGGCCCCGGTACACAACTTCAAGGCCGTCAAGGGCGCGAACTTCAAGGACGGCAAAGGCGAAACCCAGGGCACGCTGCAGGTTGTCTATACGAACGATATGCTCTATATGCTTATAACCTATGACGACCCCACGCTTTCAGTCCGTCGAAGCCCATACCAGAAGCAGGCAGATGGCAGTTGGAAAAAACTAAGCGACCCGAATGACAAAGGTGGAGATAACAGTCTCTATTACGAAGACAAACTTGCCGTCATCTGGAATATCAATGACAGCATCTTTGGATTCAATGAACGCTTCTCGTGCCAGGCTGCTTGCCATGCAGGCGAACCGGGAAAGCCTTACGGCAACAAATACACGGGTGACGATGGCGAACTCGGCGACATCTGGCACCTGAAGTACGTGAGGACTGGCGTGATTGGACAAGTGGACGACCAATACCTTGACAACACACCTTTTGACCCCGAGAAATCGCCGGGGGCTGGTCGTAAATCTGATCCCAAGACCGGTGGCGGCTACGCCAACATCAAACTAGTGAATGGCAAGCCGGAGTTCATGAACAAGGACGGAAAAGCGGCCAATAAAGGCGGCACCTATTGGCTCAAATCCGAGGACAAGATTCCCTTTGATGATTCAAAATTCAAACCAGGTGATGAGGTCGCCTCCATTGAAATTGCGCCATTTACGGGTGACCGCGGCGATATCGCCACTGGCGCAAAATGGGCCAGTGGCAAATGGACAATCGAAATTTCAAGAAAACTGGTTACAGGTTCAAAGTTTGACGTCAACTTTTGCGACCTAAACAAGAAGTATGGTTTTGGACTTGGCTTGTTTGACAACGCTCAAGTTAGGCATGCATTTACCCAGGAGCCCTTGCATCTCGAATTCAAGAAATGATTTTTCTTCAGACAAGCACATCGGGCACGCCCGATGTGCTTTTTATATTGCGGCTTTATCCGAATAGCCACCCGGGATTAGAATAGAGGGTTGCGTTTTCCTGAAAGCCTTTCCGTGGACTCTCCCACCCGATCCAATCCGCCCCGCACAGCCTACCCGTTTCTGCCTGTACCGTTTCTTGAACTTCTTGGCATCAAACCAACCCATGTGGCCAACGGCAAAGCCACCCTGACCATCGAAATGCAACCGCAACTACGCAACCTGTACGACGGATTTCACGGCGGCGTGCTGATGACCGTATTCGACGTCGCCATGGCCAGCGCCGCCGTCTCGCATGCAGATTTCCGCAACACGGTGGTCACGCTCAACATTTCTGTTAATTTTCTCGCGCCGAGCAACGGCAAACTGACTGCTTCAGCTGAAGTCACCGGCGGTGGCAAATCCATCGTTTTCTGCGATGGCCATATCGTCGACTGTGAAGGAAAACTCGTCGCCACTGCTCTCGGTAGCTTCAAGTATCTGCAAATCCCCGACGACAATTTGGCCAGGTAACCCTGACAAGGAAATTTCATCCCGACCCCGCTGACGGAAGATCCTAAATTCTCAAGCTTGGCGTCAGCACTCAGGTCGGCGACCGCGCCGGAGCGCATCGATCTTCAATACAAGCCGGCGCGATTCTGAACACTAAGTCGACTATTCTCCTTCGATATGCTTAACTGATCTTGTTGGCTTCCCGAAATTGAAATAACAACAAAAGTTTAGATCGTATCTCGAGGAGGTAAAGATGCTTTCCTTTGCTCAAATGCGGGTCAGTTCTCGGTTGGTTGCCTTAGGGATTGTGGTCCTGCTCGGTCTCGGATTTATCGTCGGCTATACACTGTTTCAAATTCGCGCCCAGGCACTGGCCGCCCATGATGCCCGGATCAAGGATCTGGTCGAGGTATCTCGGGACATCATCGCCAATTACCAGAAACTCGAATCCGAGAAGAAACTCTCCCGGGAAGAAGCTCAGGCCCAAGCCAAGGAAGCACTGCGTAGCCCACGTTTCGGCGCCAATGACTATTTCTTTATTTACGACCAGGATGGGCGCGCCATCATGGTGGCGGGAGCGCCCAAAATCGAGGGCAAAGTCATGCTCGGCGGGGAAGACAAAAAAGGTTTCAAGCTGTGGAACCACATCGTTGAAGTTGGCAAGGGCCCGGGCAAAGGTTTTATGGATTACTGGTTCCCGCGTGCCGGGCAGACCGACGCCAAACCAAAGCCGGCTTATCTCTTGAGCATTCCGGAATGGAAATGGATTGTCGGTACCGGCGTCTATATCGACGATGTCGATGAAGCCGTCAAACAGGCCGCCATCCGCTACGGACTGTTTTCGTTCATTGTGCTGATTATTATGGGCACCGTGTCTTTCCTGGTTTCGCGCAGCATTGTCAATCAACTGGGGGGCGAACCCGCCATGGCGATTGAACTCATGTCACGCGCTGCCTCCGGGGATCTGACCGTGGATGTGCAATCCACGGCCAAAGGCAGCATCATGGACTCTGCCGGAGAAATGCTGCGCTCCATTCGCCGCATGGTCGTCGAAATCAGCCAGGGCTCGGCACGACTATCCCACGGCGCCGAACACATCAACACAGCCTCGCACGAGGTCGCCCTTGCTTCACAGCGGCAATCCGATGCAACCTCCTCGATGGCGGCTGCGATTGAGGAAATGACCGTCAGCATCAATCATATTTCCGATAGCGCTCGCGACACACAGGGCAACTCGACCAATTCAGTCCACTTATCCGAGGAAGGTTTTGAACGAATCAATATTGCAAGCCAGGGAATCAATGCCATCGCATCCACGGTCAACGATGCCTCGGCCCGAATCGGCAAGCTGGAAGAAAGGGCGAATCAGATTTCTTCGATCGCTAGCGTTATCAAGGATATTGCCGGGCAAACCAATCTTCTGGCGCTGAACGCAGCGATCGAGGCGGCGCGTGCAGGGGAACAAGGGAGAGGATTTGCGGTAGTAGCCGACGAAGTACGCAAACTCGCCGAACGAACCTCTTCGGCAACGGTCGAAATCGAACAAATGATTGCCGGAATCCAGAACGATACGGTAGAAGTCGTCGGTGTCATGGAGGCTGTATTGCCGCAAATTGAAGCCGGGGTCCGTGCAGCCAGCGAGGCTGCGGAATCCTTACAGAAAATCAAGGATGGGGCGCAATCAACGCTTGATAGCGTGCGTGATGTCGCCGAGGCCACCAAGGAACAAAGTCAGGCGAGCAATGCCATTGCTCAAAAAGTCGAGGAAATTGCGACGATGGTTGACGAAACAACGGCAGCCATGCAATCGACGGCCGATACAGCCGGAGAACTGGAAAAGATTTCAGGAGAATTGAGCGCACTGGTCAGCCGCTTCCGCTGCTGACCATTAACACAAGCGATAAGAAGCTGTGTTGAATATACCGCCAAGTCGTTGGTACTTATCAAGCCCAGAACGGTGAGAAAGCACGCGGGCGACAACGCATAAGCTAAAAATGATAAGCGCAAAGATTATCAAACCGATTCCGACCATCCTTCTAACTGTCAAAAATTAAACCATGGCCTCAACGCCAGAAATATCGTCTCCATCGATGCAGCGCATTCTGACCTTACTGACAAGAAAGTCGGACATGTCGGCAAGCGATCTGGCCAATGAAGCCTATGTCGGACTCACCACACTGGTATGTGGCGGCTATCTCAAAGCACTTCGGGAAAAACGTTTGGTTCATATCAGCGGATGGCGCAAAGCGCGTAATGGATTCGTCACCCCGCTTTACAGTCTGGGAAACCGGCCAGACCTTCCCCAACCTCTGTTCAAAGACGAGGACAGGGACTCCGAGGGCATGAATGCAATCGTCGCCGCACTCAGCCGACACGGCCCTATGACTTACCTGGAGCTCGCCAATGCGACAGGGCTCTCACCAAACACAATAAAAAATGCGCGCTACCTGGATATTTTAGCCAAGCAGAACCGGATACATATTTCTAGCTGGCGCCGCAACCGCGCAGGCCCGATGGTCGCCGTTTATGCTTTTGGACAGGGAACAACAAAAGAAAAGCCTTCCTCGCTTAATCGAGCCGAGAAATGCCGCCGGTACCGTGAAAAAATGCGCGCCCTATCCTGCGACCGTAGCTTGGAAAGTCAATTAAAGGCGGTTCACGCTGGCCAATAATATTGCTCCGGAACCCGATCCACGCATATTTGACATTTAATCCCCGCCTATCCCTCGCCGCCTCCCCAATAGCGCATCGCGCGTCGTCGGGCCTTGCAATTGTTCAAGCCACCATTGTAACGCCTTGCCCGGCGCTGATTTTCCTCCCAACCGCCAGGCGTAATTCATCGACGTTTTGCGTTGCGCCCGCTCCGTGCGTTTGACGACGAGCCGGCCGGTGTCGACGTAGGCTTGGGCCATGCAAGACGGCAAATAGCCGCAACCGAGCCCGCGCAATTGTGCATCGAGTTTGACCGCCGGATTACCCACCGTGAATACCTCCTGGCCGGGCAGGATACCGACCGTAACACCGTTGCCCTGCGTGATGCTGTCAGCCACGGCGACGGAGCGATGCTGCCGGATGAGATCATCGGTCAGCGGTTCCGGCGCTTTGGCCAGCGAGTGGTGTGGTGCAACGGCAAAAACGAATTCGAGCGTGCCAATCGGAGCGTAGCCTAGGCCGGCGATATTGCCGGCGTCCATCGGCACGCCGATAGCGAGGTCGGCCTGTCCGGACACCAGCGCACCCAGCGTTCCGGAAAGCACTTCGTCGCGCAGGCGGAGCCGAGTGGGCGGATTCTACGCGTAAAACTGTTCGCACAATTCCATGACCGTCAGCTTGTCGATGATGCCGTCGACGGCAATCGTAAATTGCGGCTCCCAACCTGTGGCGACGCGCTTGACGCGCTGCGCCAAGCGCGTCGATATCAGCGAGCAGTCGCGCCCCCTCTCGTAGTAATTCCGCACCGGCCTCGGTGAGCCTTGCCTGGCGAGAACTGCGGTCGAAGAGCAGCACGTCAAGCGCGTCCTCGACCTGGCGCACGCGATAGGTCAAGGCGCTCGGCACCATGTTGCGCTGGCGCGCCGCCGCGGCGAAGCTGCCGCTTTCCGCAATCTGCTGCAACAAGAGCAGGGTATCGGGGGTCAAAATGGCTCGGACGTTTGGCATTGAATCGACTTTCATTCAATTTTTTTGAATGATGCCATCAAATCCGCAGGCATCCAAGTCCGATTGGCGCAGGCACACTGGCAGCCATGGAAAGGAGGTGCGCATGATCACCTTACGCAAATCACAGGAACGCGGTTACGCCGATCACGGTTGGCTGAAGAGCTACCACTCGTTTTCCTTCGCCGGCTATTACGATCCGGCGCACATGGGCTGGGGCAACCTGCGCGTCATCAACGAGGATTTCATCGCGCCAGGCACGGGTTTCGGCAAGCACGGCCATCAGGACATGGAGATCGTCACCTACGTGCTCTCCGGCGAACTGGCGCACGAGGACAGCCTGGGCAACGTCGAGACGATTCCGGCTGGCGAAGTGCAGCGCATGAGCGCCGGCAGCGGCGTGATGCACAGCGAGTTCAACCACGCCCAGGACCAGACGACGCACCTGCTGCAGATCTGGATTCAGACGAATGAAAAGGGCATGGCGCCAAGCTACGAGCAGAAGGCTTTCCCTGTTGATCAGCGGCGCGGCGTACTGCGCCCGATCGCCTCCACGGACGGAGTCGATGGTTCGGTGCATATCCACGCCGACGCGACGATTTACGCCGGCCTGTTCGACAAGGACGATTCCACCGCGCTAGAATTCAATCCGTCACGCAAGGCCTATGTTCATCTGGCGCGCGGGCGGGTAGAGGTCAACGGCCAGCGGCTGGCGAGCGGCGATGCGGCGCTCATCGAGAAGGAAAGCCGGATCGAACTCGATCATGCCGAATCGGCCGAAGTCCTGGTTTTCGATTTGGCGGCCTGAAATTCCGCCCTTGATTGGCTAAAGTAGTTTTCGGTTCAACTGACAAAGGAGAAGCAAAAATGGCGAACATCGTGGTAGTTTATCACTCTGGCTACGGGCACACCGAGCGCATGGCGGAATCGGTGGCGGCGGGCGCCGGTGCTACCCTGCTCCCGATCGATGCCGAGGGCAACCTGCCGGAAAACGGCTGGGACACACTGAAAGCGGCCGACGCGATCATCATGGGCAGCCCGACCTACATGGGCAGCGTGAGCTGGCAATTCAAGAAATTCGCCGACGCTTCGTCCAAAGCCTGGTTCGGGCAGGACTGGAAAGACAAGCTCTTTGCTGGCTTCACCAACAGCGCCACGATGAACGGCGACAAGCATTCGACTTTGCATTACCTGTTTACGCTGGCGATGCAGCACAGCGGCATTTGGGTCGGCACGGGCATGATGCCCAGCAACACCAAGGCGGCGACGCGCAACGACATCAACTACGTCGGCTCGTTCAGCGGCGCGATGGCGCAATCGCCCTCCGACAGTAGCCCGGAAGAGATGCTGCCGGGCGATCTCGAAACGGCAAAACGTTTCGGTCAGCGCGTGGCCGCAGTGGCCGCAAAGATCAACCTGAAAACATCTGGTTAACCACGGCGAAGACGGCGGACACAGCGAAAAACCATAGAGTTAGATACTGCCTGCGAATTAGCCTGTGGGCGAAGAATTGAGACTCTTGCTGCTCTTGGTTTTCGCCGTGCCCGCTGTCCCCCAAGGGAATTTCCTTCGGGGCACGTTCGCCGTGGTTTACAGCTTTTCCCAGAATCAAGATTGAAGCGTTTTAGGCGGCCCGGCTGACGCGGCCACGCAACTGGCCGCAGCCGCCTTCGACGTCCTGCCCGGCGGAGTCGCGCAAGGTAGCGATGATGCCGTGGCTGCGCAGGCGGAGGACGAGCGCCGCCGCCTTGTCGAGCGAAGGCCGCCGGTATTCGCTCCCCTCCACGGTATTGAAGGGGATGAAATTCATCATCGCGTATTTACCGGCGAGCAGACCGATCAGCCGTTCGATTTCGGCGTCGCTGTCGTTGACGCCATCTAGCAGTGTCCACTGGTATTGGATCGGGTAGCCGGTCGCCCGGGCATAAGCTTCGCCGAGCGACACGAGTTCGATTGGATCGATGCGCGGCGCCTTGGGCAGGAGATGCTCACGTAGGGCGGCATCGGTGGTGTGTAGCGAGATCGCCAGCGCCGGCTTGACGGTCATTTGCGGCAGGCGCTCGAAGACGCGCCGATCACCAACGGTCGAGAAGACGAGGTTCTTGTGGCCGATGCCCCCCTCGTGGCCGAGCAGGTCGATAGCATCGAGCACGTTGTCGAGATTGTGCGCCGGTTCGCCCATGCCCATGAAGACGACCTTGCTCACCGGCCGCAGCCGTCGCGCCAGCACGACCTGAGCGACGATTTCGGCGCTGCCCAACAGGCGTTCCAGGCCATCGCGCCCGGTCATGCAAAATCGGCAGCCGACGGCGCAACCGACCTGCGTGGACACGCACACCCCCTGCTTGGGCAGCAGGACGCTCTCGATGGTCTGCCCGTCGCCCAAGGCCAGCAACAGGCGCGACGAACCGTCCGCTCCGGGATGTTCCGAGCGCAGCGAAACCAGTTGCTGAAGCTCGCCTTCGAGATCGGGCAGGGCCGTCCGCAGCGTCATGGGCAGATAGTCTTCGGCACGGTGCCGGCGCGCGCCGCTATCGAGGGACCGCGCCTGCAGCCAGGCACGCAGAACGCG
The DNA here is from genome assembly GCA_964575415.1 of uncultured Propionivibrio sp. Taxonomy (GTDB): domain Bacteria; phylum Pseudomonadota; class Gammaproteobacteria; order Burkholderiales; family Rhodocyclaceae; genus Propionivibrio. The sequence goes on along the minus strand of CAZNQL010000001.1, from coordinate 16,667 downwards.
TTGTTCGTGGGCGGGTTTCGCGCCGAGCTCCCGCAGCCGCTGACGAAGATCGCGAAGTTGCAAGGCGGCCATGGGTGAATTCCAAAAAAGAGTGGCCCCGCAAGGAGCCACGGTGCGTCAGCGTCGGGACGATCAGGCTTTCGGCGGCACGTAGCCTTGCACTTGATCTGCACCTTCACCGAAGAAATACTTTTCAACTTGCTCGGTCAGATATTTGCGGTGCGTCGGATCGGCCAGGTTCAGGCGGTTTTCGTTGATGATCATCGTCTGCATGCGGATCCATTGCTGCCAGGCTTCCTTGGAAACGTTCTCGAAAATCCGCTTGCCCAGTTCGCCGGGATACGGCGGGAAATCCATGCCTTCGGCCTCACGACCGAGCTTGACGCAATTAACCATTCTTGCCATGGGTTCGACTCCAAAAAATAAACACGTGCGCAATTGAATTGCGCCGATTATAGCGCCGGGCGTTGCCGCACTGATCTACAAGGGCTTGGCGAAAATCTTCGACCGGCGCTGCAGGTTATAGACGAGGCGTTTTTCTTCGGGCAACTCTTCGAGCGATTGTTCAACGAAACCGCGTTCGCGAAACCAGTGCGAGGTCTTCGTCGTCAGCACGAACAGCTTCCGGATACCGATCGCTTTCGCCCGCGCCTCGATACGCTTCATCAATTTTTCGCCGTACCCCCAGCGACGGTAGTTTGGATGCACAGCGACGCAAGCAAGTTCCGCCTGATCTTCGCCATAGGCATAGAGCGCCGCACAGCCGACGATCAGACCATCGTGTTCGACGACCGAGAAGCGCGGGATCTCGCGTTCGAGCAGTTCGCGCGAACGGCGCACCAGGGTGCCGTCCTCTTCGAGCGGCTCGATAAGCGCCACTAGGCCGCTGATGTCGTCGGGGCGAGCATCGCGCAAGATTTCGAGGGATTCCTTGGTAATAATCGTGCCGACGCCTTCGCGAGAGAACAATTCGCGCAACAGGGTGCCGTCTTCACCGTAACCGATCAGGTGGACGCGACCGACGCCGGAACGGCTGGCACGAATCGCACTCGGTAGACAACGCTTGATGTCGGTCGACAAGCCCTCGCCGGAAGCCATCAGGCGGGCCGCCATATCCGAGGTCATTTCGTCGAGCAACTGGCCGTCACTATCCATTACGCCCTGGCTGTCGGTAAGGAAAATCAGCTTGTCGGCGCCGATGGCGACCGCGGTCGATTCGGCGACTTCTTCCATCGACAAATTGAAAATCTCGCCGGTCGGACTTGCGCCGAGCGGCGACAAGGTAACGATGTTGCCGATACCCAGTTGTGCCTTGATGCCATCGGCGTCGACCTTGCGCACACTGCCCGCGAACTGCATGTCGACGCCATCAAGCACGCCGAGCGGCTTGGCGGTGATGAAGTTTCCGGCGACGACGCGGATCGTGCTGTTGGCCATCGGCGTGTCGGGCAAGCCCTGCGAGAGCAAGGCATCGATTTCAAGATAGACGCTGCCGACAGCATCGATCACGCAATCCAGCGTCTCGGCGTCGGTGACGCGATAGCCCGCATGGAATTTCGATTCGAGCCCTTTTTCGCGCATTTCCTGTTCGATCTGCGGACGCGCGCCATGCACCAGCACTAGGCGCACGCCGAGCGCCGCCAGCAAATTGGCATCGTAGGCCAGCGTGCGCGCAAACGGTCCCGAGATTGCCTTGCCGCCGAAGGCGATGACGAAGGTCTTGTTGCGGAACAGGTTGACGTACGGCGCAACCGACCGGAATAACGACACAAACCGGGCGGGGCTCAATTCTTCTGACATATCTTTTTCAATCCTCGTTTTTCCCGGATGATTTTTCGGAAGCACCGGTGATTCCCAACGCCGCTTCCAGCCGTTCACAGATTGTGCGCAAGATCTTGACCCGCGCGAAATTCTTGTCGTTGGCTTCGACCAGCGTCCATGGCGCGCTCGCCGTGCTTGTCCGGTCGACCATGTCGCACACCGCCGCATGGTACAACGGGCTCTTCTCGCGGTTACGCCAGTCTTCCTCGGTGATCTTGAAACGCTTGAACTCGATCTTCTCGCGCTCCTTGAATCGCTTCAGTTGTTCCTTGTCACTGATCTGCAGCCAGAATTTGACCACAATCGCACCGTCCTCGCGCAATTCATGTTCGAAATCGTTGATCTCGGCGTAGGCGCGCAGCCAGTCCGCTTCGGAACAATAGCCTTCGACCCGTTCGACGAGCACACGGCCGTACCAAGTCCGGTCGAAGATCGTCACCCGCCCCTTGCGCGGGATGTGCCGCCAGAAACGCCACAAATAGGGCTGCGCGCGTTCTTCCTCGGTCGGCGCGGCCACTGGAACGATCTGGTACTGACGGGCATCCATCGCCGCCGTCACGCGCCGGATGCTGCCTCCTTTACCCGCCGCGTCCGAGCCTTCGAAAGCCAGGATCAAGGAGCGTTTCTTGAATTCGGGATGGCGCACGAGTTCGGAAAGCCGGCCCTGCCATTTCGCCAACTGCTTTTCGTAAACCTTCTTTTCAAGGCTTTGTGTCAGGTCAAGCGCCGACAGCACGTCGAGACTGTCGATTTTCGGCGAAATCGGCGGCGCCACCGGCGAGTTCTGGTCACGCCTGTCCGCTAGGCGCTTCTGTAAGGCGTCGAGCAAGAGCTTGCCGACGGCCAGCGAACGATAATGATCGTCGGTCCCCTCGACGACGACCCAGGGCGCCCAGGGCGTATTGGTCATGCGCAGCACGTGACCGGCCACCTCCTGCAGCTTGTCGTAAGTCTTTAGCCTCGCCCAGCTTTCCTTGGTGACCCGCCAGGCCGTGCGTGGATCCTTTTCGAGGTTTTTCAAGCGCTGGCGCTGCCCGTCCTTGGACAGGTGGAACCAGAACTTGAGCACCAGTGCTCCTTCGTTAACCAGCATCGCCTCGAAGCGGTTGATCTGGTCCATGCGCTGGTCGAGATCGCCGCGTGACAAATCGCCGGCGATACGTTCGGCGATCGGACTCGAATACCAGGAGCCGGCGAAGATCCCGGTCCGCCCTTTCGGCGGCAGCGCACGCCAGTAGCGCCACATGTAGGGGCGCTCGCGCTCCTCGTCGGTCGGCGCGGAAAACGCCAGCGTCGATAGGTAGCGCGGGTCCATCCACTCATAGAGGACGTTGATGGTTTCGCCCTTGCCCGCCCCATCAACGCCGCTGATCAGGATGACGACCGGAAACTGGCCGTTCTCTCGCAGGTCAAATTGCGCGTCGAGCAGCGCCGCCCGCAGTTTCGGCACTTCTTCTCGGTAGCTCGCCTTGTCGATCTTGTGACCCAGTTCTGCCGATTCGGGCATGCTCAGCCCCTCCTGAGATCGCGCCGTAATGGTTTGGATTGCGGACAGGGTCGCCAGCCCCGCCGTTTCCGTTCGCAATACTCGTGGCCCGAGACGGACCCCGACGAAGCCAGCCTGCTCTGCCGCCCGCAATTCTTCGGGCGCAAGCCCGCCTTCCGACCCGATCAGGATATCTATTTTTCGCCCTGTTGACGGGACATCAAGATCACCCAGGCAGCACGACGCAATGGGATCGAGCATCAAGCGCAAGGTATCTTCCCGAACCGGAGTCGCCAACCAGGATTCCAGGCCGCTGATTTCAGAAACTTCCGGCAATCGATTCCGCCCACATTGCTCGCAAGCCGAGGCCACCATGCTACGCCAGTGCGCGACCCGGCGCTGCGCTCGCTCACCTTCGAGGCGCATGACGCTACGCCTCGATGTCACGGGAACGATACGCGAGACGCCTAGTTCGACGGCTTTCTGGACCGTCATATCCATCTTCTCTCCCACCTGTAGCGCTTGGACCAGCGTAATTTCCAACGGCGACTCACGTTCGACTGGTAACCATTCGAGGACCAAGACCGTCACGCGGTCACGCCCAACCGTGTCGATCCGGCACGCGTACTCACCACCGGAGCCATCGAAAAGCACGAGATCGTCACCGGATCGCAGGCGCAACACGCGACAGGCATGGCGCGCCGCGCTTTCCGGAAGGTCAAGGTGTGTAGCCGTTGCCAGGGGCAAGGGACAGTAAAAGCGATGCAAGGTCATGGTGGTATTATATTGAGATATTTACCCTGCAACAGAACAGCGGAGCAACTCATTCATGGCCATCAGTGCCCCTCTCGGAAATCTGGGCTGGAAAGCCCCCGACTTCGATCTGACCGACACTTTCGGCATCCATCGCAAACTCGAATCCGTACGCGGCCCCAGCGGACTCGTCGTGATGTTCATCTGCAACCATTGCCCTTACGTCAAGGCGATCATGGACCGGATTTGTTACGACGCTCACGAAATCCAGGCCATGGGTTTCGGCGTTGCCGCGGTGATGAGCAACGATCCGCGTGCCTATCCGGAAGACTCCTTTCCGAACATGCAAAAGCTCGCGAAGCAGCTGAACTTCTCTTTTCCCTATCTTTTTGACGCGACACAAGATGTCGCCCGCGCCTACGGCGCTGCGTGCACGCCGGATTTCTTCGGATTCAACCAAGCTCTCGAACTGCAATACCGGGGCCGGCTCGATTCCAGCGAAAGCCGGCCGGCGGCAGCGGACAACCGTCGCGAACTGGTCGAGGCCATGCATCTGATCGCAGAAACCGGTATCGGCCCGACCGAGCAGTTCGCCAGCATCGGCTGCTCGATCAAATGGAGAAACGGATAACGATTTCGACTAAACCCGGCGGACACACTAGATTCGTAAAACAACCAGGCCCGTCAATCACTTCTGGAGATCCGACCATGCATCGAGTGACACTGAGTCGTTACCTGATCGAAAAGCAGCGCACCTCGGGCAAAATCACCGCCAAACTTCGCCACCTTCTTGAGGTCGTCTCGCAGGCCTGCAAGCACATCTCGATTGCTATCGGCAAAGGCGCAGCCGCCGAAAATGGCGGCATCTATGGCGATGCGGGCAGCGAAAACATTCAAGGCGAAGTGCAGAAGAAGCTCGACGTCCTTTCCAACGACATCCTGCTTCACGCCAACGAGTGGGGGGGCCACCTCGCGGGAATGGCTTCGGAAGAAATGGACTTGCCGCACTGTATTCCGAATCGTTATCCGCAGGGGGAATACCTGCTGTTGTTCGATCCGCTCGACGGCTCGTCGAACATTGACATCAACGTCTCCGTCGGCACAATCTTTTCCGTCTTGCGATGCCCGGATGGCGCAGACCCGAAAAAATGCGAAACATTCCTGCAACCCGGCACGCAGCAAGTCGCCGCTGGCTACGTCGTCTATGGGCCGACGACGCTGATGGTGCTGACGATCGGAGACGGCGTCGTCTGCTTCACACTGGATCGTGAGTACGGCTGCTTCGTGCTGACCGAGGAAAACATCCAGATCCCAACCGAAACGAAAGAGTTCGCCATCAACATGTCGAACGCGCGTCATTGGGAAGCACCAATCAAGCGCTACATCGACGACCTGTTGGCGGGTTCTACGGGGCCGCGCGGCAAGGACTTCAACATGCGCTGGGTCGCTTCGATGGTTGCCGACGTGCACCGTATCATCGCCCGCGGCGGCATTTTTCTTTACCCGATCGACGAGCGCATTCGCGACAAGGGCGGCAAGCTGCGCCTGATGTACGAGGCCAACCCGATGGCCTTCATCATCGAGCAGGCCGGCGGCGCGGCAACCACCGGCACGCAGCGCATCATGGAGATCCAGCCGAGCAAGCTGCATCAACGCGTCTCGGTCATCCTGGGCTCGAAGAACGAAGTCGAACTCGTTGAGAAGTACTTCAGAAACGGCACCGAAGCACAAACGGATGCCTCCGACGAGGGAAAGAAGACGGAAAACATCCTGCGTTCACGTCCTTGGCCTTCATCGACGACTCAGGTTTCAGCAAAATCCCGTTAGGCCTGCTGACCGATCGAAGACAAGCCACCGACCGGCAACGTTCATCGGACCGTGCTGCACGTTCAGGATGAACAAAGTCAAGGTCTTCGCTGACTGCAGGAGAACTAGTTTCAGTTCTCCTGCAGCAGGGTCAGTTCCTGATCTGCATGACGCAGACGCAATGCCAGCGTACGTGCCAGTTGCGACACCAGGACGAAAGCGATCCGCTTGTGTTGCTCGGCCAGCACGCTGAACTTTTCGAAGCTCAACACATAGAGTTCGCTATCGACAGAAGCCACGGCATCGTTATCCCGTGGCTGGCGATCCAGAAATCCAAGGCCACCAAAAAATTCGCCGCGTCCAAAGGTCGCGATGTGACACATCCGATGTGCATCGCTGACGCATCCCATGATACGGATTTCGCCCTTGCGGATTAAATAAAGATTGGCATCGTCGTCGCCGTGAGCATAGATCGTTGCTCCAGCCTTGCATGCCCGCGTTTCCATGCAGGCCAGAAGATCGGTCAGCGTATCCGGCTTGCTGCCTTTAAACAGGCCGACCTCGTGCAACTCCAGTGGCGGGAGATCATCCCCCGTCCGGCCAATATCCCCAAGCAGGCGTTCCTCGACCCATTCAATGGCCGAGACAAGATTCGGAAGAACGATGACGGACTCGCCATCGGAAACCAGACCGGCCAGTTCGATAAACTCCTTGAGATTGCGACCATTCGGCAATAACTCACGAACTCCTGAAATCAGCAAGGGCACCTGACGTTCGGCGAGGATATCGCGCACCGTTGTCAGCATGTGCACTGCCGTCATATCGACCGACTGCACGCGCTGCATGTCGATAATCAAGTAATTCGAGGTCGTCAACTCGGGCTCAAGCGTCCGGAAGAGTCGCTGCGTCGTGCCGAAGAAAAGGCTGCCCTGCAACTCGAAAATCACCGCGCTCCGCCCCGTTTGCTCAAGGCGGCGCATCTCGGCCTCCGGCCGATACCAGCTCGACGAGCGTTGACTCACATAGCTTTTTCGGCGGACCACTTCGCCGCCGACCTGTTCGCGCAAAAACAGCAGAATCGACAGAACCACTCCCGTCGCCGAGGCGGCAATCAATCCGACGAAGAGTGCCACGCCAATCACAGCCAGAACGACGGAAAAATCAATGACCGTCGAACGCGATTCGAGGAAACGCATCGGATCAGTATCGATCATGCGCAGCCCAACGACGATCAGGACGCACTCAGGGCGGCGACGGGAATCCATGCGAAGAAGGCACCAAGCATCAATGCCGCCACCAATGTCAGCGCCCCCTCGATGATTCCAGAAACCCGGGTCTGCGCCCCACTGGTCAGGTTGACCAGACTGGCCCCCATGGTCCCTGCCCCCGGCATACCGCCAATCGTTGACGCTACCGCGTTGGCGAGGCCTTGCGCTGCCAGTTCGCGATCCGGATCGTGGCTGGAGCGCGTCATCTGGTCGAGGACGACACAGGTTTTGAGTGTATCGATGGATAACAGGGCAGCCAACGTCAGTGCGCTGCCGACCAGCGCCCCAACTTGCGACAACCGAAGCTCCCCGATCTCTGACCAGCGATGCGTAATCAGATCGACGTAGCCATCGTTGCTGGCTCCGAGCGCCCCGATGACCAGCGGATTACCAGACAACTCGCGCAGGGCCGGATCGGCAATGGCGATCACCGCGTAAGTGAGCGCACCGCTAGCGATACCGACGATTGTGCCCGGCACGCGTTTGGTGATCCGAGGTGAAATCAGCATGGTCACGACCGTCACCCCGCCGATCGCAAGACCGCGCCAATCCCACGTATTTGGCTCAGCCAGGACATCGAACCAGGCGGTTCCGGCAGACGCACCGGCAAACAACGGCAACTGGCTACCGATGATGATCAGTCCAACGCCGCTCAAATAACCGCTGACGACCGGGTAGGGAATGTATTTGATCAGCTGACCGACACCGAGAAAACCGATGAAGATCTGGATCACACCGGTCAGTATCCCGAGAACGGTCATCATGAGGACGATCGGCATCGGTTCGACACCCTGCGCCACAAGCTGGATGGCAAAGGCCGAAAGAACAGCAGCTGCCGGCGCACAGGGGGAACTGATCAACCGATCCGTCCCCCCGAAAATTGGCGCGACAAGTCCGAGCGCGATAGCACCAAGGACACCGGCCAGCGCCCCGAAAACCGCGAATTGCGGATCGATGGAAGAATAGACCGTTACGCCGAAAGCAACGGCGGACGGTAAAGCAACCAGCATGGCGGCAAATCCGCCCCAGAAATCGCCAGCATGGTGCATCCATTTCCCGGCCAGATAGCGCATTTCCATTCCCTCATTCGATGCGCTTACTATACGCTGCTCAGCTTGACTGGGCACCTCAGAAAAAACAGCGTAAGACACGGTAAAATTCTTAAGATCGCTATCGACACTCGCACCCGATGCCTCCCTTCCCGACCGAAACAACGCACTGCCCCGCTTGCCGGCAAACCATGAGCCGGATGGAATTCGCTCGCAAGACTTCGGGCATGGTCGCTCTCGATCTTTGCTTCAACTGTCGGGGCATCTGGTTCGACCGATTCGAAAGCATTGGGCTTGCCCCTCAAGGCATCATTGAGCTATTCAAGCAAATCCATGCTCATGGCGATATGGAACGCTCAGCGCTCCCGAACAAACTCCATTGCCCACGTTGCGAAGAGGCCTTGCTGTCCGGCCAGGACATATCCCGACATGGCCGTTTCAATTATTACCGCTGCCTCCAGAATCACGGCCGGTTCACGGTCTTTGCCCAATTCATGATCGAGAAGGGCTTCGTACGCCAGCTTTTCCCGGCTGAAATCAAGGCGCTCGCCGCCCGTATCGGCACGGTCAACTGCACAAGTTGCGGCGCACCGGTCGACATCCGCACCGAATCGGCCTGCAGCCACTGCAAGGCACCGATCTCGATTCTCGATCCGGCGGCCGTCGAAAAGGCGCTTGCCGGTTATCGGCAGGCGGAAACGAAGCAGTTCGCCCCCGCCCCGGAAGCCATGGCCGACGCGCTGCTGAACGCCGAAAAGCAACGCCATGTGAAACGCCCCCTTTCGCTTGATTCGCCGATCGACGACCTGTTTGCTTCGAGCCTCGGCATCGTCTGGAACCTGTTCGATCGCTGAAGCCCCCGTACCTGTGTTACGCCGCTGCACCCCAGTCGTAGATAATCCACCTTGCGCAAAATCACCTATTGGCTGACGCCGAATCTTGTGTAATGCTGTTCCTGACTTGTCTCCGCGTGGCTGCACGACACTTCTTCAACAAATGAAGTCAAATTGAATATTGAGGTTTCCGATGCCCGCTTTCAACAAAGCCCCAGAGAATAACGGCGCCACTTTCCGCGCCCAGATCGACGATAAATTACTCGACAGCGTCGCCGCCGAACCGATCACGGCGAACACCAAGGAAATCTACAAGGCCATTTCACAAATCGCCCGCGAGCGACTCGCGCGGCGTTGGGTCAACACCCAGGTTGAAGACCGGAAAAACAAGACGCGTCGCATCTATTATCTGTCGATGGAGTTCCTGATCGGTCGGGCGCTGAACAATGCGCTCTCCGCGCTTGACCTCCGCGACCAAGCCGAAACGGCCTTCGCCCGCAATGGCGGCCCTTCACTCTCGGAAGTGCTGGAATGTGAGCCGGACGCTGCGCTCGGCAATGGCGGCCTCGGGCGCCATTGCCGCCTGCTTCCTGGACTCGATGGCGACGCTGGAATTACCGTCCTGGGGGTACGGCATGCGCTATGAATACGGCATGTTCGCTCAGTCAATCATCAACGGTGCTCAGGTCGAGCATCCAGACTCCTGGCTGGTCGACGGCACTCCCTGGGAATTTCCGCGCCCCGGCACGCACTTCACGGTGCGCTACGGCGGCTCGGCGGAACACCACGGTGAATGGGCAGAATGGAACGCCGCCGAGCTCGTCGAAGCCCGCGCCTATGACATCGTGATCCCCGGGTACGGCACTGAACGGGTCAGCACCCTGCGCCTGTGGAAAGCCGGCGCCCCCGCCCACATCGACCTCAACGCCTTCAATTCCGGAGACTATGCCCGCACCGCCGAATTTAAGAACCGGTTCGAGAATATCTCCTGGGTACTCTATCCGAACGACAGCACGCCGGCCGGACGCGAACTGCGCCTGCGCCAAGAGTATTTTTTCGTCTCGGCGTCACTACAGGACATCATCTTCCACCATTTGGAAGAGCACGGCAGCCTCCACAATCTGGCCGATCAGATCGCCATTCACCTCAACGACACGCACCCGGCCATTGGCGTTGCCGAACTCATGCGCCTGCTTTGCGATGACTACGGCATGATCTGGGCCGAGGCCTGGAGCCAATGCAAGCGCATCTTCTCCTATACCAACCACACCCTGATGCCGGAAGCACTTGAGACGTGGCCGGTACCGCTGATGCAACACCTTCTGCCTCGTCACATGCGTATCATTTTCCGCATCAACCAGGAATTCCTCAACGAAGTCGGCCTACGCTACCCGGGCGACATCGACCTGATCCGCCGCCTTTCCTTGATTGACGACGGTGACGGCAACGAAGCAAACAAGCGGATTCGCATGGCCCACCTGTGCATCGTCGGCAGCCATCGGATCAACGGCGTCTCGCAGTTGCACTCGGACCTCATGACCCAAACGATCTTTGCCGATTTTGCCAAGCTTTACCCCGAGCGCTTCCATAACAAAACCAATGGCGTCACTCCGCGCCGCTGGCTGGCGCAGGCCAATCCGGAGCTTTCAGCGCTCATCGACACGCGTCTTGGCAAAGACTGGCGCCTCGATCTCGATCGCCTCCAGGAACTCAAACCTGCTGCCGAAGTTGCGGATTTCCGGACGGCCTTTGCTGCGGCCAAGCGGAGCAACAAGCTTCGTCTGGCCGACTACGTCAAACGCGAAACTGGCATCGTCATCGACCCGGACAGCATGTTTGACGTCCAAGTCAAGCGCATTCACGAATACAAGCGGCAACTCCTCAATGTCCTGCACGTCATTGCCCGTTACAACGCGCTCCTGCACGATCAGGCCAATGACGCGGCACCACGCACTGTGATCTTCGCCGGCAAGGCGGCTTCGTCGTACCATATGGCCAAGCAGATCATCCGGCTGATCCACGATGTCGCCAATGTCATCAATAACGATTCACGCACTTCGGACAAACTGAAGATTGTCTTCATCCCGAACTACGGCGTCTCGGTCGCCGAACTGATCATGCCGGCGGCCAATCTCTCCGAACAGATCTCGACGGCTGGAACGGAGGCATCAGGTACTGGCAACATGAAGTTCTCGATCAACGGCGCCCTGACCATCGGGACTGAAGACGGTGCCAACATCGAAATCCGCGATCATGTGGGCGCCGAAAACATCTTCATTTTCGGCAACTCCGCGCAAGAGGTCGACGCCCTGCGCAAAAGTGGTTACGGCCCCAGAACCATTTACCAGAACGACCCGGTTCTGAACGAGACGTTGAGCAAGATCGATGGTGGATTCTTCTCGCTCAACGACCGCCGGCGTTATCACGACCTATTCAACTCATTGGTCAATTATGGTGACCATTACATGCTGCTCGCTGATTTTGCCGACTATGTCGCCACCCAGCACCTTGTCGACAAGCTCTACCTGACGCCAGACGAATGGCAGCGCAAAGCCATTCTCAATGTTGCTGGCATGGGGCCGTTCTCGTCCGATCGGACCATACGCGAATACGCCATCGACACCTGGAATATGAGCTCGCTGCTCGAGAGAGGCTGATATGTTGAACAAAACCGAAGCCAAAGCCCTTTGCCGGGGCGAGCACGGGGATCCGTTTGCCGTTCTCGGCCTGCACTGCGACGCCAAGGACCGGCTCTGGCTGCGCACCCTCCAGCCCGGAGCGTTGTCGGTATCGGTCGTCGACGCCGATAGTGGGAACGTGCTGGTCGAACTGCCTCAACGCAAGCTCGAGGGATTCGGAGACGCTTCCGGACTTTTTGAAGGGTCGATTCTCGGCCGCAACAAGAACCTGAACTACCGCCTGCGGATCACCTGCCCCGGCGGCATCCAGGAGATCGACGATCCATACCGTTTTCCGACGGTTCTCGGCGAACTCGACGTCTGGCTGCTGGCCGAAGGCTCGCACCTTCGCCCCTTTGAACGCCTGGGTGCCCACCTGCGCGAGATCGATGGCGTCCGGGGAACGGCCTTCGCCGTCTGGGCGCCCGATGCAAAACGCGTCAGCGTCATCGGCGACTTCAACACCTGGGACGGACGCCGTCATCCAATGCGCCTGCGCCGCTAATGTGGCGTCTGGGAAATCTTCATTCCGGGCATCGAACCCGGTGCCTGCTACAAATACGAACTCCTCTCCCACGACGGCCACCTGCTCCCACACAAGGCCGACCCGTACGGCTTTGCCGCCGAGTTGCGTCCGTCGACGGCATCAAAGGTCTGCGAACTGCCGCAATGCAAGACACGCAAGCCGTCCGATGCGGTCAGCAAGCTGCATGCGCCGGTATCCATCTACGAAGTCCATCTCGGCTCCTGGCGCCGCAACGACGACGGCGGCTTCCCGGACTGGCAACGCCTGACCGAAACACTGATCCCTTACGTCGTCGAACTCGGATTCACGCATCTCGAGCTGCTACCGATCTCCGAACATCCGTTTGACGGTTCCTGGGGCTACCAACCGCTCGGCCTCTACGCGCCGACGGCGCGTTTCGGATCGCCGCAGGGCTTCTGCGATTTCGTCTCCTCGTGCCACGCCGCCGGACTCGAAGTCATCATCGACTGGGTTCCCGCGCATTTCCCGAGCGACGAGCACGGGCTCGGGCGTTTCGACGGCCGGCCCCTCTATGAGCACCCCGACCCGCGCGAAGGCAAACATCAGGATTGGGGCACGCTGATCTATAACTTCGGCCGCAACGAGGTCTTCAACTATCTCGTCGGCAACGCCCTGTTCTGGATCGAGCACTATGGGATCGACGGCCTGCGCGTCGATGCCGTCGCATCGATGCTCTACCGCGACTACAGCCGCGCCCACGGCGAATGGATTCCCAACATCTACGGCGGCCGCGAAAACCTCGAGGCGGTGCAATTCCTGCGCCGCATGAACGAGGTGATCGGCAAGGAATGCCCGGGCGCGATGACCTACGCCGAGGAATCGACGGCCTGGCCATCGGTCAGCCGGCCGACCGAAATGGGTGGCCTGGGTTTCCATTTCAAATGGAACATGGGGTGAATGCACGACGTGCTGGATTACATATCGCACGATCCGGTACATCGCCGCCATCACCACAACCAGCTCACCTTCGGCCTGCTTTACGCCTTTACCGAGAATTTCGTCCTGCCCCTGTCACACGATGAGGTCGTCCACGGCAAAGGCTCCTTGATCAGCAAGATGCCCGGCGACTACTGGCAGAAATTCGCCAACCTGCGTGCGCTCTACGGCTTCATGTGGGCGCATCCGGGCAAGAAGCTGCTGTTCATGGGTGGTGAATTCGCCCAGTGGAACGAGTGGAACGACGCCGCATCGCTGGACTGGAACCTGCTCGACTTCCCGATGCATGAAGGCGTCAAACGCCTGATCGGTGATCTTAACCGGCTCTATCGCAACACGCCGGCGCTGCATGAAATCGACTTCGATCCGGCCGGATTCGAGTGGATTTCGGCCAACGATTCCGACAATTCGGTGATCGCCTTCCTGCGCCGGGGCCACGACCGCGCGCGCGACACTCTGCATTTGCAATTTCACCCCGGTCGTCCGTCACGGTTACCGCATCGGCGCTCCGGGTCCGGGGGCCTACGTCGAACGTCTCAATACCGACTCCGAGTATTACGGTGGCAGCAACGTCGGCAATACCTTCGGCCGGGTCGACGCCGAGCCAGTGCCATCGCACGGACGAGACTGGTCGATCGCGCTGACCTTGCCACCGTTGGCGACCGTGATCCTGGAATGGGAACACTGAGCGCGGGTACGCTTCTGGAGAAAGGCCGTCACTGGCCGCTCGGCGCCCATCGTGAAGGCAACGGCGTCAATTTCGCCCTGTTCTCGGCGCACGCCGAGCAGGTTGTGCTGTGCCTGTTCGCCGACGGAGAAGAGATGGAGTTACCGCTTCCCGGCCATACGGACGATGTCTGGCACGGTTTCCTACCCGAAGCGCCGGCCGACCTCTGCTACGCCTTTCGTGTCTTCGGGCCGGACGGACCCGGCCATCGTTTCGAACCCGACCGTCTGCTGCTCGACCCCTACGCACGCGAATTTACCGGTGTTTTCTCGTATCGGCAATCCTCTCCAGATGGACTGAAAGCACGCGTCGTCGACGAACCCTTCGACTGGCAGAACGATGCGCCCCCCGCGATTCCGTGGGCCGACTCAGTGCTCTACGAGGTTCACGTCAAGGGCGCGACGCGCCGGCATCCTGGTATTCCAAAGGGCTTGCGCGGCACCTACGCCGGACTCGCCTCACCGGCGATGCTGGCGCACTTTAAAAAACTCGGCGTCACCACCGTCAACCTGCTCCCAGTACATTGTTTTCTCGACGAGGAAAGACTGCTCCAGAGCAGACTCTCTAACTATTGGGGCTACAACACGCTGGCCTTCTTCGCCCCGGAACCCCGCTACGCGGCGCGGATCGGCGGCCAATCGGCTATCGCCGAATTCCGCACCATGGTGCGCACGCTCCACGCAGCGGGCATCGAGGTTATTCTTGATGTCGTTTTCAACCATACCGCCGAGACCGACGAATTCGGCCCGACCGTTGCCTTCCGCGGCATCGACAACCGCAGTTATTACAGAATCCCCGCCGACGCTCCAGAGCGTTACGAGAATTTCAGCGGCTGCGGCAACACGCTGAATCTCGCTCACCCACGTGTCCTGCAACTGGTCATGGATTCGCTGCGTTACTGGGTGCAGGAAATGCACGTCGACGGCTTCCGCTTTGACCTCGCCGCGGCACTAACACGGGACAGCGGCTTCCTCGCCGCCATCCGCCAAGACCCCGTACTCGCCCATGTCAAGCTGATTGCCGAGCCCTGGGATCTCGGACCGGACGGTTACCGCCTAGGACGCTTCCCAATAGGCTGGAGCGAATGGAACGACCGCTTCCGCGACGATGTGCGCGCCTTCTGGCTGACGGGAGAATCACCTCCTGCCGTGTTGGCACGGCGATTTGCCGGTTCAAGTGAAATTTTCGCCGCTAGCGGGCGCGGCCCGCTGGCAAGCATCAATTTCATCACCGCGCACGATGGGTTTACCCTGCACGACCTCGTCACTTACCAGCAAAAGCACAACGAGCTAAACGGTGAAGGTAACCGCGACGGCCATAACCACAACCTGTCCTGCAATTGCGGCATCGAAGGCGAAACTTCGGACGTCGTTATCCGGCAACGACGGAAGCGACTGAAGCGCTCCTTATTGGCGACATTGCTGACTGCACTTGGCGTTCCCATGTTGCAGGGCGGCGACGAATTCGGCCGAACCCAGGCAGGCAACAACAACGCCTACTGTCAGGACAACCCTCTGACCTGGCTCGACTGGCCGCGTGCTGACGAAGCACTGATAGACTTTACCGCCGGCCTCGTCGCCCTACGCCAACGCTTTCCGCAACTTCGACGCGATCGCTGGCTCATCGGAAAACACAGCGACGGCAACGGATACGATGTTCTCTGGTGGCACCCTGACGGTCGCGAAATGACCACCGACGACTGGAAGTCGACACACGGCGATGTCCTCGGCGTCGTCCTCCCGGCCAGCGAGTCGTCAGGAAAAACGCTGCTGCTTGTATTCAACCGCGGCGAAGAGAAAACCTGGTTCACCCTACCGCAAGGCGGCTGGCAACAACTTTGCGATACCAGTGCCGAAACGCCCTTCGCCAATTCCAGGCACATCGGGCGCATCTCTTTGAACGCCACGTGCGTATCCATTTTTTCACAGGAATAAAGACGCATGCCCTTTCAACGACACAGCGGCATCCTGCTTCACCCGACATCACTGCCCGGACCGCACGGTTCCGGAGACTTGGGTCCAAGCGCCTATCATTTCGTCGACTGGCTGGCCACTGCGAAACAGTCAATCTGGCAAGTTCTACCCCTTGGCGGCATTGGCCCGGGTAATTCGCCCTACATGAGCCCATCGGCCTTCGCTGGCAACGAACTGCTGATCGATCTTGCCCACCTCAAAGAGGCAGGCTGGCTGGGTGAGGACGAGCTTGCCAGCGCCCCGCGGAACGACGACCGGCGAATCGATTTCCCCGCAGTGATTCCATTCCGCATGAACTGCCTGCGCCTAGCAGCGGCACGTTTCCTCGCTGAAGCCCACCAAGACACCCACGCCACGTTTTCGGCTTTCTGCGCCGAAACAGCCGACTGGCTCGAAGACTACGCGCTTTTCATGGCGCTGGACAAGGAATACGGCGGAGAAGGCAGGGTCTGGCAGGACTGGCCGGGAGATCTTGTACGACGTAAGCCGAAAACCTTACGCGCCGCCGCAGAAAAACTCGCCGCGGAATGCAACTTCTGGAAATTCTGCCAATGGCAATTTCAGGGACAATGGCAAAGGCTCAAGGACTACGCGAATTCGCGCGGCATTGATATCGTCGGCGATATTCCCATCTTTGTTTCCGCGCACAGTTCCGACGTTTGGGCGAACCAGAAATTATTCGATCTGAATGCCAACGGCCGTCCCCGGGTGATTGCTGGCGTCCCGCCCGATTATTTCAGTACCACCGGCCAACGCTGGGGGAATCCCCTCTACAACTGGCCTGAGCATG